>JBPYFK010000046.1:0-2996 GCA_051984675.1 Pseudonocardiaceae bacterium
CCGAAGCCTCCTGTGCGGGAGTGGTCGGGCTGCCCGAGGCGGATCGTGCGCACCATGTGCGTGACGGTCCGTGCCGCCATCACCACGGCGACCGCCGTGACAGCGAGGCAGATCAGCCCCAAAACGAGCTGCAAGGCGCCCATTGCTCGCGGCCTCCTGTTCGGGAGATGTGTCCGTTTAGTGAGCGTACGCCATGTTACTGCTCAGTAACCAGGGGGCGGTGCTCGTGGTGGGAACAGCCGGATTTTGCGAGCTGACGGCCCGAAAAGCCAGTAGCTCGGCGTGGACGGCCCCGGTGTGTCAGGCAGCTGTCATCGCTTGATCGATCTTTCGCGCAATAGTCCTGACCTGCGAAGAAGTGTGTGCGGCGGGGGCGCTGAAGGCAATGTGTCCGACCGGACGTGTTTGCTATCACTCCGGCGGACTGCCAGCCGGCCGCGGATGGCTTGTTCTCCGCGGCGGCACGAGTAGCCTGGCAAGAATCGGTACAAACGTTCATATTTTTTGGCGGCGAGTCTGCGGAGGGCTGCAGTGGGCTACTTGGTGCTGGCCGTGGCGATCCTGTCCGAGGTCATCGGGACCGTGTCATTGAAGCTCTCCGACGGTTTCACCAGGTCATTGCCCGCAGCCTTGGTGATCGTCGGCTACGTCGGGGCATTCCTCGCGCTCGCCAGCGTGCTGAAGATGGGCATGCCGGTCGGCGTGGCGTATGCGATCTGGGCGGGAGCCGGTGTCGCGCTCGTCGCCGTCATCGGGGCGGTGTTCCTTGGCGAGCGGATCACACCCGTGCAGGTTGGTGGGCTCGCGCTAATCATTGGCGGGGTCGTGGCACTCGAATTGGGAGGTGCGCATTGACCGACGAGTCGGGAACCAATCGAGCGGGGACCAGTCCACCAAGGAGTTCCAGCGGTTCGGGCGCGGAGATCACCGACGGGCGACGGGTGAAGGGCGAGCGTCGGCGACGGACGATCGTGGACGCGACGCTGCGAGTGATCGAACGCGACGGAGTGGGTGCGGTGACACACCGCAATGTCGCACGGGAGGCTGACGTGCCTCCGGCGTCGATCGCCTACTACTTCGCCACCATCGACGAACTGCTTGTCGCGACCCTGCTGGACAGCGCTGACGCGCTGATCGAGGAGCTGCGCCGGCTGGCGGACTCCGTCGGGGACGACGACGGGCGCTGGGCGGAAGCGACCGCTCGGCTGCTTGCCGAGATGGTCAATGAGCACCGAGGGCGCACGATCGCCGAGTACGAGCTTTACCTGCTCGCGGCCCGCCGGCCGGCGCTGCGCCCGGCCGCGCGCCGCTGGATTCAGGTGGCCGCCGGGTGTGTCGGCGAAGCGGCGTCGGATTCCGGCGTCCTGCACGCGTACTTCGCGGCGATCGACGGCCTGCTCATGCAGGCTTTGATCGCCGACGGGCCACTGACCGCCGAGCACTTCGAGCCCGTGCTGTCCTACGTCGCCCAGCCGGTGCGGTACCTGCAGAAGGTCGGCGCGTTGCGCGAGCAGCTCGGAGCTTGACGCCCGGCCACTTGATCCTGACCACCCAGGCGGGCCCGCCTTCGAGTGGTGCTTTCCTGTGCCGGGGAACAATCTTCGCAGGCCAGACGTTGTCGTGGCAGAAATCTTGAGTGAGCCAAGCTCAACCTGGTTTGACGGGAGGCCGTTGGCTGGGTACAACTTGAATTGGCAAGACTTGAGTCAGTCAGGCTCAAGACTTCGGGTCGTGTGTGACTCGGGTCGTTGGGCGAACAGGTAAGAAGCTGGAGGAACGATCCATGGCGCGAGCGGTCGGTATCGACCTGGGGACGACCAACTCCGTCGTTGCCGTCCTGGAGGGCGGTGAATCGACAGTGATCGCCAACTCCGAGGGCTCGCGGACCACCCCGTCCATCGTGGCCTTCGCGAAGAACGGCGAAGTCCTCACCGGGCAACCCGCGAAGAACCAGGCTGTCACGAACGTTGATCGCACGATCCGGTCGGTCAAACGGCACATGGGGACCGACTGGAAGACCAACGAGGTCGACGGCAAGGAGTACACCCCGCAGGAAATCAGCGCCCGCGTGCTGATGAAGCTCAAGCGGGACGCCGAGGCATACCTGGGCGAGGACGTCACCGACGCGGTGATCACGGTTCCGGCGTACTTCGAGGACGCCCAGCGTCAGGCCACCAAGGAAGCCGGCCAGATCGCCGGTCTGAACGTGCTGCGCATCATCAACGAGCCGACGTCGGCAGCGCTCGCGTACGGCCTGGACAAGGGCGAGAAGGAACAGACCATCCTGGTCTTCGACCTCGGTGGTGGCACCTTCGACGTCTCGCTGCTGGAGATCGGTGAAGGTGTCGTCGAGGTGCGGGCCACCAGCGGTGACAACCACCTCGGCGGTGACGACTGGGACGAGGCCGTCGTCGACTGGCTGGTGGACAAGTTCAAGTCCAGCAACGGCATCGACCTCACCAAGGACCGGATGGCGATGCAGCGGATCAAGGAAGCCGCTGAGAAGGCCAAGATCGAGCTGTCCAGCTCGTCGCAGGCCAACATCAACCTGCCCTACATCACCGTGGACGCGGACAAGAACCCGCTGTTCCTGGACGAGACGCTGACCCGCGCGGAGTTCCAGCGGATCACCTCGGACCTGCTGGAGCGCACCAAGCAGCCGTTCCACAACGTGATCCGGGACGCCGGCATCAAGGTCAACGACATCGACCACGTGGTGCTCGTCGGCGGTTCCACCCGGATGCCCGCCGTCACCGAGCTGGTCAAGGAGCTCACCGGCGGCAAGGAGCCGAACAAGGGCGTGAACCCGGACGAGGTCGTCGCCGTGGGTGCGGCCCTGCAGGCCGGTGTGCTGCGCGGTGACGTCAAGGACGTCCTGCTGCTCGACGTCACCCCGCTGTCCCTGGGCATCGAGACCAAGGGCGGCATCATGACCAAGCTCATCGAGCGGAACACGACCATCCCGACCAAGCGCTCGGAGGTCTTCACCACCGCCG
>JBPYFK010000047.1:0-45071 GCA_051984675.1 Pseudonocardiaceae bacterium
GCTCCTTGAGGTTGGTCGCGGCTCTCACTGGGCGGAATGAGCGGCCCGTTCGATCGGCGTCGCACCCGGCGTGAAGGCGCAGGATGGCGTCACGTGACAATTCCGTAGTCGCGGATCTTGCGGTAGAGGGTCGCGCGGGAAATGCCCAGGCGTTTGGCGGCTTCGATCTTGTTTCCGTTGGTGTTGTTGAGGTTGTGCACGATCGCGTCGCGTTCCATCGACTCGAGTTGGGTCAGCGGGCGCCGGGTGACGGTGTGGTAGTTGGCGGGAAGATCGTTCGGTTGGATCGTCCCGCTGCGCCGGCAGCGGTGGACGATCTGTTTGAGAACGTCGTGCAGTTGAGTGATGTTGCCCGGCCAGGTCGAACGCAGCAGGAGCTGCATCGCGGCATGGGAACAGGTCAGATTGCCGCCCGGAGCGAGCTTGCGTAGGAAGAACGGTACGAGTTCACGCAGATCGTCTAAGCGGTAGCGCAAGGGTGGGACGTGCACGGTTCGGGAAAGACGGGCCAGCAGTTCGACCAGGTCGGGATGCGGGTCGGCCTTCTGGTTGAGGGTGACGGCGATCCAGGGTGCCGTGTGCCGGTTGCGATCGCGGACGTCGCTGAGCATGGCGGCCAACGCGTTGGCAGTGGTGCGGTCGAGCCGGTCGGCGCGCCGGATCAGCAGAGCGTTGACCCTTTGATCGAACAGCTCGTGCCGCACTGTGTCCAGCCAGCTCGACCCGGCGGTGGCGGCGTCGAGTACGCGCAGTCGGCGGCGCGGGTTGCGCCACTGGTACATCCTGCTCACGAGAGCGGTCTTGCCGACGCCCGGTTCACCGGTCAGCGCCATCCACTCGTTGTGCGCGCAGCAGTCGTCGACCTCGTGGCAGCTCCGCAGCCACACGGGGGTGGATCCGACCAGGCCGTGCGGGACGACTGACGATGTCGGAGAGCAGTTGCTGATCTTGGTGTCCTCGGCGCCGGTGACGAACTTGACGTGCAGCACGCCGCCCGAGGGTGCTTCGTTATCGCCGCTGATCCGCCGACAGCGGATGCGCACTTGGGCCCCACTGGGCAGCTCGGCCGTCGTGGTGCGCTGGCCTTCGGACAGCACCTGGGAGGCGCTGGTCAGCAGCGCTGCCTGGTCGTCGGGGTCGAGCGTGTGGCGCGCCTGCTCGTTCATCATCGCGACGTTGTTGTTCAGGGCGATGACCACGTCCGAGGTGTGCTGGCAGGCCTGCAGGTACGCCTGGAAGAGTTCCAGATCCCGGATGCTGCTGGTGGTCAACAGAGCCTGTTGGATCTGCTCCGCCGCGCTTCGGGCGAGCGCGACCAGCAGCTTTCCGGCGTCTTTGCTCCAGCAGGTGAGGTCGATGACCCCGATGGTCTTGCCCGAGACAGGGTGGTGAATCGGAATCCCGGCACAGGCCAGATTCTCCAGGTTTTCGGCGTAGTGTTCGTGGCCGAACACGTGCATGGGCCCGCCACCTTCCAGCGCGGTGCCGATGCCGTTGGTGCCGACGAACTGCTCGCCATAGCTGAAACCAGGGGCGAGATGCACTCGTTCCAGGTGTCGCTGCAGGTCAGGGTCACCTGTGCGTTGCGACAGGACCGCCCCGGTGGGATCGGTGAGGATGAGACTGATCGGTTGGCCGTCCAGTTGTTCGCCGAGCCGACGCAGCACCGGCTCGGTACTGTGGATCAAGGGCGTGTCGAGGTTCAGGTTGTGGAAGTACGGCACTTCGACGCGGTCGGCTGGGACCGCGCATTGCCGGGAGCGTTGCCACGACGCCAAAATGACGTCGCGCACGACGCCGGAGTTGATCGAGTCAGCGGTGAGGAACCGAATCCTGTTCTCGGCGAGGTGTTCGTCATCGGGAATAACCGGCGCCTCCGATTGCTGTGCAGGGTGTCTGGTATGCATGCCGATCTCCTGGGCTACTTGGCAGGCGATAACACCGTTCGTGTGGCAGCCCCACGTCGGGACACGTGCATAGTGAGTTATGACCTTCCTCACATCTGTCTCAGATTGAGACAGTACGCGAGCGCCGGTCGGCGCGTCATGGGAAGCGCCATGATCGAGCGCCGTCATGCGTGACGGTGCAGGCGATGCGGAGGAGGCTCCTCATGCCCCAGCAACTGCCGACGGACCAGACGTACAGCCCGTGGACGATCGTCAACGTCGTCTTCCAATACTTGGTCGATCAGGGGCTGCGGCCGACCCTCGGGCAGGGCGGGGATCCCGGTGCCTCCGCTGGGGAGCTGCTCCGCGCGCTGGGGGTCACGCCGACGATCGAAGGTGATGCTCGTATCGCTGAGGACGTGCACCGCCAACTGGCTGAACTGCGTGGCGCGATGGAACAGGCGGATTGAGGTCCTTCGGCGTCGTAGCGGAGTTCTCGTCTCATCTCGCACCTCGGAACCCGAAACATTCGGTCATGCCAGCGCAAGACGGTCCTCGATCGCGCCGCACGAGTCCGGAGCTGACCGTCGGAATTCTTGTTCCTGCGCGCTAGGAACAACCACGACGAGCTACTGTGCGTCCGCGCGGCTCAACGCCCATGGCAGAGGCGAGTTCGTCTCATATTGAGACCGTCGCGGGGGGTTCATTCCGTTGTAATCGTCGTCACAGGACATGTGATTGCCGTTGATCTGGTGCGCGGCCATAGCGGGAACGGGTGCCGTGTACCAGCTCAGCCCAAGCGGTGTCCGCCGCCGGAAGCGGCAAGTAAGGAGTGATGATGAGTCGCCAGAGTGTGGCCAAAGCACACCAGAAGATCCAGGAGTTGTCCTGGGAGCCGGTCTACCACGAGCCGGTGTCGCACTACGGAACCGACTACACGTTTCGGAAAGCCAAGAAGAAGGACCCGCTCAAGCAGGTTCTGCGCTCCTACTTCCCGATGGAGGAGGAGAAGGATCACCGTGTGTACGGCGCGCAGGATGGCGCCATTCGCGGGAACATGTTCCGTCAGGTGCAGGAGCGCTGGCTGGAGTGGCAGAAGCTGTTCTTGAGCATCATCCCGCTGCCGGAGATTTCCGCGGCGCGGGCGATGCCGCTGCTGTTCCGCACGGTACCGAACCCGGAGCTGCACAACGGGCAGGCCATCCAGATGATCGATGAGGTCAGGCACTCGACGATCCAGCAGAATCTCAAGCGCCTGTACATGAACAACTACATCGATCCGGCCGGTTTCAACAGCAGCCTGCGCAATTTCCACAACGACTACGCCGGCACGATCGGTCGGCAGTTCGCCGAGGGGTTCATCACCGGTGACGCGATCACCGCGGCCAGCATCTACCTGACGATCGTGGCCGAGACGGCGTTCACCAACACGCTGTTCGTGGCCATGCCCGCCGAGGCCGCTGCGAACGGCGACTACCTGCTGCCGACGGTGTTCCACTCGGTGCAGTCGGACGAGTCGCGGCACATCAGCAACGGGTACGCCACGTTGCTGATGGCGTTGTCGGATGAAAGCAATCACCAGTTGCTGGAACGCGACTTGCGGTATGCGTGGTGGAACAACCACTGCGTGGTGGACGCCGCGATCGGCACGTTCATCGAGTACGGCACCAAGGACCGCCGCAAGGACCGCGAGAGCTACGCGGAGATGTGGCGCCGGTGGATCTACGACGACTACTACCGCAGCTACCTCGTTCCGCTGGAGAAGTACGGCCTGGTCATCCCGCACGATCTGGTCGAGGAAGCCTGGAACCGGATCTGGAACAAGGGCTACGTGCATGAAGTCGCCCAGTTCTTCGCCACCGGGTGGATCGCCAACTACTGGCGCATCGACCCGATGACGGACGAGGACTTCGAGTGGTTCGAGTACAAGTACCCGGGCTGGTACGACAAGTACGGCAAGTGGTGGGAGAACTACAACCGCCTGGCGACCCCGAACGGGCACCGGCCGATCGCGTTCGAGGACGTCGACTACGTGTACCCGCACCGCTGCTGGACGTGCATGGTGCCGTGCCTGATCCGTGAGGACATGGTGATGGACGAGGTCGACGGCCAGTGGCGCACCTACTGCTCGGAGGGTTGCCACTGGACGGACAAGGTGGCCTTCCGGCCCACCTACCAGGGTCGGGAGACGCCGAACATGGGCAAGCTGATCGGCCAACGCGAGTGGGAGACGCTGTACCACAACTGGAACTTCGCCGACATCGTCAAGGACATGGGTTATGTCCGCGACGACGGCAAGACGTTGGTGGCACAGCCGCATCTCAACCTGGATCCAAAGAAGATGTGGACGCTGGACCACTTGCGCAAGTGCCCGCCCTTCCAGAGCCCGAACGTCACGCTCAACCAGATGTCCGATGAGGAGCGTCAGGCCTTCTACGCGGACTACGTCCGCCAGGGCCCCGCGGGACGGCCGGCTCGCGCGGACTCGTAAGGCCCAGCGGCACGCTCGTGCGTGGGGAGGGGTGTGCCCCTCCGGGGCCCTTCCCCACGCCGTGCCACGCCCAATCGCTCAACCTGATGAGGAAGTCATGGCAGACAAGCACCGGGTGCGCTTCGAGCCGGTCGGTGTCGAGATCGAAGCCGACGAGGATCAGACGATCCTGCGCGCTGCTGCCGAGCAGGGCGTCATGCTCATGCACGGCTGCAAGGAAGGGCAATGCGGCTCCTGCAAGTCCTTCCTGCTCGACGGCGACGACATCGATCACGACCGGTACTCGACGTTCGCCCTGCCCGACTACGAGCAGGAGGAAGGTTACACGCTGCTGTGCCGGGCACACGCCTACGAGGACCTGACGATCGAGCTGCTCAACTACGACGAGGAGATGATCCACTCGGGCCTGCCGATCCAGCAGGCCCGGGTTGAGGTCGTCTCCAACGAACACGTCACGCACGACATGCGACACCTCGTGGTGCGGCTGGTCGAGCCAGCGGAGTTACGGTTCTTCCCCGGCCAGTACGTCGACTTCACCGTTCCCGGCCAGCAAGACACGAGATCGTTCTCGATGGCGAACACGTCCGGTATGGACACTGGTGTGCTGGAGTTCGTCATCAAGATCTATCCCGATGGGATGTTCTCCCGGTTTCTGGACACCGAGGTGTCGGTGGGGGACCAGCTGGAGGTCACCGGGCCGTTCGGCGTGTTCACCCTCCGGGACCGCCCGGACGCAGATCTGGTGTTCATCGGCGGTGGTGCGGGGATGGCGCCGATCCTGTCGTTGCTGCGCTCGATGGCCGAACGCGGCATCAAACGGACGGCGACGTTCTACTACGGCGCACGGACTCGTAGGGACCTGTGCTTCGAGCAGGAACTGCGAGCACTCGAGACACGGTTGCCGGACTTCCGCTATATCCCTGCCCTGTCCGAGTCTGACGAGGACGAGGGCTGGGACGGCGAGGTCGGCCTGATCACCGACGTGGTGCGGCGCAACGAAGCCGATCTCACCGGTACCGACGCGTACGTGTGCGGACCACCTCCGATGGTGGAGGCGGCTGTCGAGCTGTTGCCCACTCTCGGCGTGGCAGAAGACCGCATCTTCTACGACAAGTTCACCACTACCGGCGACGCGGACTAGCCGCGGAGCCCGTGACAAGGAGAACCGCATGACAACGGCACAAGAGCGTAGCGTGCCCAAACCGGCGTTCACCGACGCCGAGGCGGGCGCCAAACAGTTCCCCGACTCGGAGGCGCGCCAGTTCAACTACTTCGTGCCCAGAAAGCGCAAGCAGAGTCACTACGAAGACGTGACCGTCGAGGTGCAGCCGGACACGCGCCACTACCTCACCCAGGGTTGGCTGTACGGGTTCGCCGACGGCCGTGGCGGCTACCCGTTGGATTGGACGGTGCTCAAGGCGTGGGGTTCGGACCGGCCCGAACCCGAACGCTACCCCGGTTCAGGAGGCAAGGGCTACGACTGGCCAGCACACGGCTGGCACGAGTTCCGCGACCCCAACGAGGAATGGGAACTCACCCTTTACCGGTACAACTCGAACGTCGTCCGGCAGCTCAACCAGAACATCGAGGCCGCGCGCCGGTCCAAGGCGTTCGAGCAGTGGAACCCCAACTGGGTGCTGTTCGTGGCCCAGCACGTCGGTGCGTGGATGCACGTGGACCACGGGCTCGGCCTGTACCTGTTCGCCAACGCCAACCGCCGCGCGCCTACCAACATGCACAACACCGCGATTTCGGTGAACAGCATGCACAAGATCCGTGCAGCACAGGATTACGCTCTGTACAACCTGTCGCTGTCGGAGGAGATCAGCGGATTCGACGGTTCGGCGCACACGGAAGCATGGAACAGCGACCCGGCCTGGCAGGGAGTTCGCCAAGTCGCCGAACAGCTTACCGCGATCTGGGACTGGGCCGAGGCAGTGTTCGCGGCGAACGTCGTGTTCGAACCACTCGTCGGCGAGTTGTTCCGCAGCAACCTGGTGCAACAGGCCGCTCCTGCTAACGGCGACTTCGTCACGCCCACCCTCGTGGGTGCCGAGGAATACGACTTCGGTGAGCGGGACCTGCGCTACACGCGAGCGATGTTTGAAGCCCTGGTCAATGACCGGGAGTTCGCCCAGCACAACGCCGAGACCATGCGGTCGTGGCTGCAAACCTGGGTGCCTCGCTGCATCTCCGCGGCACGGGCGTTGCAACCGCTGTGGTCGCAGCCGGACGCCAAGCCGGCTCGCTTCGAAGACGCACTGGACCGAGTGAAGAACCGGTTCAGCGGCATCGTGTCCGACCTGGGTCTGCCAACACCGAAGGAGTTGAACCAGTGACCGGCGTGCAAACCTCCAACAGCCCTTTCCATGCCGACGCCACCGCATCCAACATGTGCGGGTTCACGCTGATGAACAGCCAGGTAGGCGTGATCATCGCCGAGGTCATGGAACGCAAGGACAGCGTCACCGTCACACGACTTCCCTCGATGATCCGTGTGGACGCGCACCGGCGCGTGGACGTGATCTACGACGAGATCGACGAGGCAGCCGGTGAGGAACCAGGCTGGTTCGACCAGGCCGAGTTCGAGGAGAGCATGTCCACCCACTACGGCCGCATGATCCATCAGGACGACCGGACCATCCTGTTCGCCAACCCCGAAGACGCAGCCGACGAACTCGGCTTCGACCTCGTGGCACGCGCCTGATCCGCCGGCGTACCACCGCCCTTCGAGACTGGTGCGTCGGGCCTGCGGCTCGGCGCACCAGTCGGCCTCGCGAGACAACGAAGTAGGGATGAAAAGCTATGTACACGAAGGATGGCGAGAAGTACTTCGTAGTTGATACCCACTTGCACTACTGGAACGCGGCGCCGGAGAACTGGGTCCCCGGAGCGGAGCAGTACGCCAAAGGCTGGATCGAGTGCTTCCATGCCTATCAGGGTCTCGGGCCAGCCGAGACCCACTGGCCGCTCGAGAAGTTCCAGAAATACTCCGAAGACGACCTCATGAAGGACGTCTTCGAAGACGGCTACGTGGACGTGGCCGTCTTCCAACCGACGGACCTCAGGGCGTGGTACACCGACGGCTTTAACACCACGGAACGCAATGCCGCGCTCGCGGAGAAGCATCCTGGGAAGTTCATCGCGAACACCCGGTGGGACCCCCGTGAAGGCGACGAAGGACTGAAGAAGCTCCGGCGCAACGTCGAACGGTACGGATGCCAGGGCGCCAAGCTCTACACCGCCGAGTGGCACGACGGATCGCGGGGCTGGAAACTGACCGACCGGGAAGCCTACCGGTACCTGGAGGAGTGCCAGAAGCTGGGCATCCGCAATATCCACATCCACAAAGGACCGACGATCTGGCCGCTGGACAAGGATGCCTTTGACGTCGCCGACGTCGACCATGCCGCCACCGACTTCCCGGAGCTGAACTTCATCGTGGAGCACGTCGGCCTGCCGCGCATCGAGGACTTCTGCTTCATGGCCACCCAGGAACCCAACGTCTACGCCGGACTATCCGTGGTCATCGGCGGCCTGATGCACGCCCGCCCCCGGTTCTTCGCCAAGGTCATGGGCGAGCTGCTGTTCTGGGTCGGCGAGGACAAGATGACCTTCGGCTCGGACTACGGCATTTGGGAGCCTCGCTGGCAGATCGAGGGCTTCGTGGACTGGGACTACCCCGGCGACGAATACTCCGACTACCCGCGAGTCACTACCGCAACGAAGAAGAAGATCCTGGGGCTCAACGCTGCCAAACTCTACGGTATCGACGTCCCCGCGGAATGCCAGCTCGCCGACGACGCTAAGGTGGCGGCACAGTCATGACGGGCACAATGGTTCTTGACCGCTCGTGCGTGCTCGCGGCTCTGACCGAGGTACGCGACCCGGAACTGGACGAACCCATCACGTCACTGGGCTTCGTCACGTCCTGCACTGTCGTGCCCGACGGGGCGGTCACGGTCCGTCTGCGGCTTCCGACATACTTCTGCGCGCCGAACTTCGCCTTCCTCATGGTGGCGGACGCCTACGACGCGGTTGCCGCGCTCGATGGGGTGCGCCGTGTCGAAGTGATCCTGGAGGACCACTTCGCGGCCGATGAGATCAACCAGGGCGTCGCCGCCCGCGCGGGGTTCGCGCAGTCGTTCGCCGGGCAGGCGGTCGCGGAGCTGGACGAGCTGCGCCGCGAATTCCTCCGCAAGGCCGTGCTCGCTGGCACCGACCAGGTCTGCAGGTCGCTGCGGGCCGCCGGCGTCGAACCGGCAGATCTGGTGACGATGACGCTGGGACATACGCCGCAGTCGTCAGAGCTCGACCGCCTAAAGGCCCGCCGAGCCGATCTCGGTCTGCCTGCCGGGCCGGAAGCTCCGCTGGTGATCGATCCGTCCACCGGTGAGCCGGTGTCGGCGGATCATCTGCCATTGCACCTCCAGCGCGCTCAGCTCACGCAGATCAACATCGAAGCCAACACGGCGATCTGCTGCGGGATGTTGCGCCATCGGTACCGGTCGCGTGGCCAGGGCGAACAAACGTGACTACGGCTGGCCGCGCCGTGCGTGTCATCACAGCCAATCCGAATACGCCTCGCCCGCACCGCGGCCGGGTGCGGGCGAGGCACCACGTCCAGGAGGGACCATGAAAGCCGTCCGGCTGCACCAGTACCACCAACAGCCCGTGATCGACCACGTCCCGGAGCCGACGGCCAAAGGACCGTTCGACGTCGTCGTCCGGATCGGCGGCGCCGGGGTGTGTCGCACTGACCTGCACATCATCGAGGAGCAGTGGGCAGCGAAGTCCGGCGTGACGCTGCCGTACACGATCGGCCATGAAAACGCCGGCTGGGTGCACGAGGTCGGATCAGCCGTCACGAACGTGGCGGTGGGTGACACCGTGATCCTGCACCCCACACCGACCTGCGGGTTGTGCCGGGCCTGCCGCGCCGGCAACGACATGCACTGCTCGAACAGCACCTTCCCCGGGATCAACACCGACGGCGGGATGGCGGAGTTCCTGCTCACGTCCGCGCGGGCTTGCGTCAAGCTCGCACCGGAGACCCGCCCGGAGGACGTGGCAGCGCTCGCGGACGCGGGAATCACCGCGTACCACGCCGTGCGCAAGGCGGTACCCCTGCTGTATCCGGGCACTGTGTGCGTCGTCAATGGCGCAGGCGGGCTCGGGCACATTGGTATTCAGTCGCTGGCGGCGCTGACCGCCACCACCATCGTCGTCGTTGACCGCAACGGTGACGCGCTGAAGCTGGCCAGCGAACTGGGCGCGCACCACACCGTGCTCGCCGACGGCACGCACGTCGACGCGGTGCTGGATCTCACCGGTGGTGAGGGCGCCGAGGTGGTGCTGGACTTCGTCGCCGAGCAGGGGGCTCAGCAGGACGCGTTCGCGATGACCCGCCGCGACGGTTCCCACTTTGTCATCGGCTACGGCAGCAACATCGACATCCCGACGATCGACATCATCTCCACGGAGCGCAACATCGTCGGCAACCTGGTCGGCACCTACAACGACCTGGTCGAGCTGATGGAGCTCGCGCAGTCCGGGAAGGTCACCCTGCACACCAAGAGCTACCCGCTCGATGCCGCGCTCGACGCCCTCGCCGATCTCGACGCCGGCCGCGTGCGTGGCCGCGCCATTCTCGTCCCCTGAAGCTCTCACCTGCCCGCGACCGATGGAGGTGCACCGATGTCCAAGGAACTACGCTTCGGGCCGACAGCCCGCGAGCTGTTGCTCTCCGGCGTCGACCAGCTTGCCGAAGCGGTGAAGTCCACGCTGGGGCCCAAAGGACGCAACGCCATCCTGGAAAAGATCACTGGCTCCCCGGCGGTGACCAACGACGGTGTCACGATCGCCCGCGAGATCCATCTCAAAGACCAGTTCGCGAACATGGGTGCGCAGCTGGTGAAGGAAGCCGCGATCAAGACCAATGACATCGTCGGTGACGGTACGACGACCGCGACGGTGATCGCCCAGGGCATCATCCGCGAGGGCATGCGCGCGATCGCGGAGGGCGGCAATCCCGTGCTGATCAAACGAGGGATCGACCTCGCGGTCAACCGCCTGGTCGAACACCTGCGCACGGTCGCGCACCCGGTGACGACCAAAGCTGATTTCGCCAGGGTCGCGGCTATTTCCGCAAATGACGATGACGCTGTTGGCGAGGCGATCGCCCAAGCCCTGCACACGGTGGGCGAGGACGGCATCGTCACGGTCGAGGAGTCGCCCGAGCACGGGATGAGCGTGGAGTTCGTCGAAGGTTTCGAGTTCGACAACGGGTACCTCTCGCCCTACATGGTCACCAACCCGGCCAGCCTGGAAGCCGTGCTGGAGGACCCGTATATCCTGCTGTGTAGCGAGAAGATTACGCAGGTCCAGCAGATCATGCCGCTGTTGGACAAGATCATGAGAGCCCCGCGCCCACTGGTGATCATCGCGGAGAACCTCGAAGGTACCGCGCTGAGCATGCTCGTGCACAACCACGTCAACGGCCTGTTCCAGTGCGTGGCCGTGCGGGCACCGGGTTTCGGTGATCGTCGGATCCACAAACTGGAGGACATTGCCGCGCTCACCGGAGGCGCTGTCTATAGTAGACATTCTGGATTCACGCTGGAGACGATGGGTGTCGAGCAGCTCGGGCGTGCCGCGCAGGTGCGTGTCACGGCCGACAGCACGACGATCATCGGCGGAGCCGCGGCTGACCAGGTCGAGTTCCGGCTCACCCAGTTGCGGTCCGAGTTGCAGCGGGCCACGATCGGCGCCGACGAGGACGCGCTCACCGAGCGCATCGGAGCCCTGTCGGGCAAGGTCGCGGTGGTCAGGGTCGGGGCGCCGACCGACGCGGAGCTCAAGGAACTTCAGCATCGGGTGGACGACGCCTTGGCCGCCACCCGAGCCGCGATGGCCGAGGGAATCGTCGCCGGCGGTGGGGCGGCCCTCCTGCACGCCACCCCGGCCCTCGACGACCTCGAAGTCAAAGACGACTACGCCATCGGCGTGGACATCGTGCGGCGCACCCTGTCCGAGCCGGCGCGCCTGATCGCGGAAAACGCTGGATTCGCCGCCAGCGAGGTGGTTTCCCGCGTCGCCGAGATGGGCGCCGACGAAGGCTTCGACGCCCTCGAAGACCGCTTCGGCAACCTCGTCGAGTTGGGGATTGTCGATCCGCTGCGGGTTGCCCGCTCCGCACTGCAGAACGGCGCTTCCGTGGCGGGACTTCTGCTCACCACGAACACACTGGTCGCCGAGGAGCAGACCCCATGGGGAGGCAGTTCCGCGCTGATGACCGAGCACGGGCCCCTGGACGAGGGTCTGCATCAGCCTTCCCCGGACGCCAGTACTCCCCAGTCGCTGGGCATGGGGCCCTCGGTGGGCTGATTCCCCAAGTGCGGCACGAAGCGTCGGCTCTGTTTGGAGACACCCCGCCACGCACTGAGCTGACGCTTCGTGCCCACCTACGCCGATCAGAGGAAAGAACTCATCATGATTCTGATTGTCGTCAAGTTCACCAGTGCGCCCCGAGCAGGCCGACAACTGGCTGACTCTCGTCGATGACTTCACCCAGACCACTCGGTAAGAGGCCGGAAACCTCTTCTTCGAATGGTCCCGCATCTTGGAGGTGGCCAACCAGTTCGTACTCGTGGAAGGGTTCGCCGCGCTGGAAGCGGGCCAAGTATACGTCAACTCCGAGCACTTCAAGACCGCCATGGCCTGGATGCCTGACGTGATCGCGAAAAAACCAGACATCATCCACGTCGAAACCCCTGTCGAAGGGTGGTCAGAAATGACCGAACTGGCACCCACGTGGTAAGTCGCGACCACGTAGGACACCGAACAGCAATTGTTGCTGGGATGTCACAACGTGAGACATAGGACAGCCGATGGGCATCCGCACACGTTGGCCTTCCTGACGAACATCCACCGTGTGGCGAGCAGGCACCTCGGCGTTACACGTTCGGGCAATCGTGCGCGCTGAACGAATTCTACCACCCATCACGATCTTGACGCAGATGGCATCGTGAGAGCCGCTGTCGATCTCATCGAGTGAGCACCGACGTTCCCGACGCTACCTCAGCACGCCACGCCATCGGATGCTGGGCCGGACTGGTCTGAGGTCATGTGTGGGCAAGGGATTCCTTCGTGTCGGGACGCAGATCGTCCCTCGACACGACCTGGGCTCGCACGAACACACGCACCGTCTCCCTTGCTCCGATTTCGCGTGGTGACAGCGCCTTCGCGCGATGTTGCGGAGGCGTATCGAGCTCCTGCCCGCTCGCTGGTACTGCAGGCCGCGCGCTGGCGGCGCGCACGTCCTGGCCTGGTCCTCCCTGGGTAGGATACTGTTTCACGTCGTACTCGATGTTGGCCAGCGGGGCGATTTCGTGCAGCACTTCGTCGAGATCAGCTAATAGTTTGTCGGGTCCTGTCAATTGGCACAGGATCGATGGCATTCGCAGCAAGACCCGGAGGACGCTGCCGTTGGTGGACACGGCCGTCACGCATCCCAGCTCGGTTAGTGAAGACGTGAGTCCCAGAGGGCGCAGGGTACCGAGAGCGTCCCACACGTCGTCCAAGAGAGAACCGTTGGCATCATTTCGCACGGTCACAACACTCCTCCTCGCGCCCAGTTGACCTTCACGAGACTGGATTGAGGAAATCACGGCGAAGACCGCGTTGAAGTCTCATGTTGAGACACCGCAAACACTCGCGCCGACAGTCTATAGTGGACCTCGACCAACTCGTTGGAAGCGCGCATTGTTCCGGTCAACCGCAGTGTCGTCTACATAACCCAGGACGACGGTCTCAACTTGAGACGCCGACGTGGAATTTGCCGAAACTGTGATGTTCTCTTTGTGTCGTTAACCTCGACCTGGAGGTCGACCTCGCCTGAGCCCGACCTCCAGGTCGGTCGGTTGTCGTTCGCCCGAAGTGTTTGATATTGAGAACCTCGCGTCGCGGCGCGTCAGCAATACTTGGCGTTGGCCATCGGATGCCGTCGGGCGGTGCAGGGCTCGAGCTCGCGGATCGGACGGCTTGTGGGGTCTCGAACGAGTCGCGGCGTTCGAGACCCCACAGACTAGCGCGTCCTGACAAGAGGGATGAGGACGCAACCAACCGGGGTTCGTGCCCGCTCCAGCGATCAACACCCGTCCATGACGACGCTGCCATGTGATGCCGACTGCACTGTGGATGCCCGATAACGACTAGCCATGACGCACTGCCAGCGGAAACGCGGCCTGTTCGTGCTTGACTCTGCGCAGACGCCCAAAAAACCGTGGTTGCGGCATGTCCGAGCCGGCCTTGTTAGCCAAGGAGCTGATTGTAGAGCAGCAAAGCATTCAAGACGATGATCACTGCCGTGATGGCCACCATGATCCAGCGGAGTATGCGCGAGTTCGCGAACGGTCCCATGACACTCTGGTCGCGCGAAAGGGCGCACAAGGGGATCAAGGGAAAGGGTATTCCTAATGCGAGCGCAACCTGACTCGCGTTGAGCGCGTCCGTGACATTGACCCCAGCCGCCACCACGGTCAGCGCTGGCACCATGGTGATCAACCGTCGCAGTACCAGCGGGACGCGAAGACGCACAAAGCCAGCCATCACCTCTTGACCGGCCAACGTTCCCACCGAGGCGGAGGAGATTCCCGACGCCAGCAACGCAACCGCGAACGCGAGGGCCGCTGAACCTCCTACCAGCTGTGTCAGACCTGTGTGGGCGTCGTCGATTGTGCGTATTGAGTACTCGGCGTTATGGAACAACGTACCGGCAATGAGCATCATGGCGAGATTGACCAACCCTGCCAGCCCAAGCGCGATGATCACATCCCACCGCTCGAAGCGCAGCGCCCGACGCCGCTCGATATCATTGCGGCAGTGGACGCGACTGCGGGTCAACGCGGAATGCAGGTACACCACGTGCGGCATGACCGTTGCACCGATGATTCCGACGGCCAGGAACACGCCGTCCCCGCTGGGCAAGTTCGGCACTAGCCCGCCGACCGCGTCGGTCGAATGATGGCTGATGCCAGCCAGTTCGTACCCGAGGCCGCCCATGATGATCAACAGCAGCGCCGCGATGGCCCGCTCGAATGGACGATAGCCGTAAGACTGCAGGCCGAGGACCGCCAACGCTACCAGGGCCGTGATGAGCCCGGCGGGCAGCAGCGGCACTGTGAACAGCAGGTGCAACCCGAGTGCGGCGCCGACGAACTCGGCGAGGTCGGTGGCCATGGCGATCAGCTCTGCCTGCGCCCACAACCCCCAGCGTACGGGCGGGCGGTAACGATCCGCGCAGAGCTCCGGCAACGACTTGCCGGTGACGATGCCAATTTTCGCAGAGCAGTATTGCACGGGCATCGCCATCAGGTTGGCTAGCACGACCACCCACATCAGGCGATAGCCGAATTCCGCTCCCGCACTGACGTTCGTGGAGAAGTTTCCCGGATCGACGTAGGCAACGGCGGCGACGAAGGCGGGTCCCAGCATGGCCACCGTGCCCCGCATCCGACCGCGCGCCAGGACTGTGTCCAGCGCTACCCGCTCCTCGGCCTGTCGTTGCACCGTCGTCTGCACAGTGTCGCTCCGCTCGTCCAGCGCCTGGCCAACATCTGCGAACGCTGTCACCGAAAAGGCAGTTTCGTCGTGCCGAATCGTAACGTCGCACGCCTCGCGGCGGAGTCTCGAAATAAGACAGAGCCCGCGCCATCGCAGGAAAACCCGCCGGAACGCGCGGACGGGCCTGCTGCCGCAACCGGTGGGTGCTGATCGCTACCGTTGGGACAGGCACCCTGGTTTACCTGGTGGCTAACCACCGCGCGTTGCAGACCGATACTCCCGAGGACAACGTGTACGTCGATAGCGTCTTCTGCCCAAGCCCCACCGAGTCGAACATGACGCAGTTGAGGTGCCGAACCTGGTTCGACGATTGCCCCTATGGCCAGAGACGGGCGTATCAGGAAGTCCGGCACCACCCGCGGCGGACCTAGCCCCGTTCCTTCGCGCTGGCGATGTCCTCGACAGATGCGGAATAGTAGAACGTGTTCTATTATTGCGCTGCGTTGGTTCCAATGATCTCGTCTGTGAAGGAGTCGGTTCAGTGGCACGCATACCGCGAACGGTACTGATCACCGGTGCCTCTGGAGGACTCGGCACAGCCACGACCCAACAGTTCGCGCGAGAAGGGTGGACGGTTTTCGCGGCCGATCTGACACCGCCGCCGGAGACGCCCAGTGTCGTGCCCGTACAGATGGACGTGACCGACACCACATCCGTCGACGCCGCGTTGGCGCGGATCGGCGACCGCGTCGACCGCGGTCTAGCCGGCCTGGGTTGCGTGGTGTCACTCGCGGGCATCCTGGGCATCGGACCCTTGGCGGAGATGGCAGATGACAAGCTCCAACGGGTCATCGACGTCAACATCATGGGGACACACCGCGCCGTGCGGGCCTGCTTCCCGCATCTTCGCGCTTGCGGAGGACGGGTCATCCTCGTCAGTTCAGAAACGGGGTGGCAACGTGCCATGCCGTTCAACGGTGCCTACGCCATGAGCAAGCATGCCGTCGAAGCGTACGGTGACGCCCTCAGACGCGAGTTGGCCTGCGTCGGGATCCCCGTGAGCATCGTCCAACCCGGACCGTTCCGTACCGGCATGACAGCCTCCATCGAGGCCGAATTCGCGAGGACGACTCCTCCTGACTCACCTTTTGCCACGATGGCCCGGAAGGTGGGCCGCATGGCCGCGAAGGAGCACCAAAAAGCCAGCGCCCCGGCCGTCCTCGCCAAGGTCATCGTCGACGCGGCGACCTGCGACCGGCCGCGGATGCGCTATTCCGTCAGGCCCGACCGCACTCGTGTCCTCATCGACAAGCTCCCGGTCCGCATTGTCGACGCGATCCTGGCCCGAGTGTTGCGCGGCGATCAGAAGTGAGAGCAACACATGATGATCTTGCTGGGTATTCTTGGCAGGATCTTGGGCGGATCGGGACTCCGGGTGTCAGGTTCCGGAGCAGGAGTAGCCAGGGGTGTCCCTGTCCAGACTTCGCGCGATCGCGAGGTAGGAGTAGTCCCCGCTGAAGCAGTCGCTCGAGGTCAGACCTGTGCGATTGGTCCGCAGGTCCTCATTGTCGTAGGGCTGCCCGCCGGCAAGGTGAACGTCGAGCCGTGACGGGTAGTAGAAGCTGAACATGTTGCCGTCGTGGTTCGGCTGGTCGATCGCGGCCTCGTCGCCGTCGTGGAGCCAGCGATCGGTGAGCAGTCGACGGTCCGCGGTGCGGTCGCCTTTGACGTACTTGTCGAACCACGCGGTCGTGTACCAGTCGATCATGTCCGCACCGCGCAGCGTCGCCGGGAAGGCCGCATTCGGTACCCAGTCGAAGTCGTAGTGCGTACCGCCACGCATGATCAGTTCACCGCTGTCCACATTGGATGCTGTGTACGCCCGGGACTCCTGGCTCTTGGCAGCGGGATCCGGCTGTGCGGTGTTCGGTACCGGCGGGATGAAGTAGTCGGCGGAGAGCCCGAGCGCGGGCTTGGTGATCGGCGGGACCGTGCGCTGCGACGGGTCGACGCAGCCCTGCTCCATCGGCTGGTTGCCGCCCGGTCCCGGCTGGTTCGGGTTCGGCGCCGTGAGGTTGTCCCATGCGACGATCGCCGTCACGCGCGGATCCCACTGGCCGATGTAGGAGACGCCCGCAGCACCGTAGGAATGCCCGGCGAGACCGAGTCGACTCGGGTCGAGGAGATTCCAGAACGGGTCGACGGCGCTGTCGAGCCCGGCCGCGGCACGCCGGTCCTGCTTGGTGGCATGGCTGGTCCCGGTGTTGCAGCTCGGTACGGGTCGATAAGGATTCGACGGGGTGGAGAGGAAGAAGTCCACCGCATCCTCGGTCCCGTCGAAGAACGGACGCCCGTCGCTTTGGGCCGGGAAGCCTTCGTTCTGGTCGGGCGACTCGCCCTGGGTGTCGGAGAGACCCTGCCCCTGCGGGTCGAAGGTCAGCACCACGTAGCCGGCCTTTGCCAATGCCTGCGCGGCATACCAGTAGACGCGCTCGGGGGCCTGGACCGAGCCGTTGGTGATCACGATGCCGGGGCGCTTCGCCGGTCCGGCCTTGGTCGCCCACACATGGCCGGCGATCGTGGCGCCATTCCGGGCGGTGAACAACACCGGTGCGACGAGCCCGTACCCCTTCGGGCCCCAGTCGTACAACCGCGCGTCGCCTGCGCAGCCGTTGTCCCCTCGAGCGCACAGGTCGGTTTGGAACTGGCGTTCTGGATCGGCGGCCTGCGCTTGGTCGGCCTCCTGCTCGTTGGTCATGCCGACCTGCGCCAGCTGCGCCTGGTATTCGGGCGTGTCGTAGATCGTCTGGCGCTCCTGGCCTTTTCCGTAGTTCTGGGCCTCCACCACGGGATCGAAGCCGTCCGCCGCCGCGGGCAGAGCGAGCGCGACCGTGCTCAACAGCGCAATGGCACTGATGACGACCCCGCGCCGCCTGCCGCCACGCCGTGTTCCGTCCGAGCGCCGCACACCGCGACGGATTCCTAAGACGACGCCTCGGTCCTGCACGGTGACCTCCTATGACGCGACGGCCGTGATCAGCTCGTCGTTCTGGTGAGTGCTCGTCGACGCCGGCCGTGGCGTTGTGTGTTGGGGGCACCGAGTTCCACAGTTCCGACTCGACGTCCCAGCACGCTTCCCGCCACGTTGATCGCGAGGCCTTCTCAGCAGTAGAGACGGAGAACCCATATGCTGATCTTTAGGACGACGGGGGCGCAGCCACCCCTGAACTCGTTCGACCGCTAGTCCCCGGACGCAATGTGCATGCACCCTCCCCGAGGAAGTGAACGCGAGTCAGGTTCCAATACTTCTACAGCGGAGGGCGCAGCTCCCGCAAGACCCAACACGGCGGACATCAACGCTAACGCCGCGGACCAGCGGCACAGCCGCGAGATGTCACGCAACTCAGCCACTACCGGTTGTGTGTGCTCCACCGCCGTCAGCGCGCTGGCTGCTGGAAAGACTCAGAGTCGAAACTCCCCAGGACCTCCGCGTCAGTCGGCGGTTGGGGTGCGGGCGTAGTCGGCAAGCGGGGGCTCGCTGGTGGTCAGTTCGAGGTCGCCGGGCCGGTGCCCGGGTTCGGTGGCCAGGACGCCGGCGAAGTCGGTGGGCAGGTCGGCGTCGAGCACGGGAGCCGGCAGCAGCGGCAGGCCGCAGAGGGCACCGCCTCCAGCACGTGCCACGCTAGCCGGGCCAGGGTGAGTGAGGGCATCCAGCAGTAACGCGAAACTGACCCGGTCCCACAGGCCGATGGCGGCGTGGTCGGTGAGCCGGCCCGGACAGACGTTTTGGACGAGGATGTTGGAGACACGCGGGTTCGGCTGACCCCAGGACAGCGCCGCAGTCGGTACCGGCGCGGCGGGCTGGACCAGTTCGTCGTACTGGGAGTAGATCGACGTGTAGGACACCCCGGCGGGCGTCTCGTCTCCCGCATTGAGTG
This sequence comes from Pseudonocardiaceae bacterium, assembly GCA_051984675.1. Classification (GTDB taxonomy): domain Bacteria; phylum Actinomycetota; class Actinomycetes; order Mycobacteriales; family Pseudonocardiaceae; genus JBPYFK01. Next base: position 18,879 of record JBPYFK010000047.1, read on the forward strand.
CGCTCAGGAACTGCGAACCGGCGGACATCTGCCAAAACGATGGGGGCTGCGGGGCGCCAAAGCCAGTCACTGCGGTACCGGACGCTCCGTGGTTGGGTGAGGCTAGGCCGACGTAGTCGTCCACCTCGGCACGAACGTCAGGCCACCATTTGATCGCCCAGCGCGGTTCGATACCTCCCTGGCTGTGGCCGACCACGTCGACCTTTCCTCCAGTGCGGGCATGCATCCGCCGGATCGCGTTGACGACGTACTCGGTACTGACTTGGATGTCGCCGAGGCCACGGTCGGGATAGCTCACTACACACACGTCGAAGCCCTGATCGGCGAGCAGTCGCCGGAAGGTCATGTTCCACTGCTCTTCGCCATAGGTGAAGGTGCCGTGCACCAATAGCACCGGCTCGTGTGCGGGGTGCGTGAATGGGTGACAGTCCAGCGCGGCGTCGAGTCGCTGTTGCGGGACCAACAGCGGCGGGCCCGAGTCGGCGGCGGCAGGTACAGCGGCGCTGGCGAACACCGCGACAAGCACCAGTCCGAGTACACGCAGTGCCACGATACCTCCCGAGAGATCCTCGGGAGGCTAGAACATGTTTCACCAATGGGCAAGGTTGGTTGGCTCTTGTCGACGGGCCTGGGTCGGTGACGGCCTGCCAGCTGGCGCTCAGAGAAGGGCTTTCGACGCCCGCCGTGCCCCTGATCACCTCAGTCCAGCGATTCGACGATCGTCTCGGCCATGACATTCGGGTCGCCGTCGGTCGGACGCAGCACGATTTCCGGCGACTCCGGGGGCTCGTAGGGGTCGTCGACGCCGGTGAAACCGATGATCTCCCCAGCCCGAGCGCGGGCATACAGGCCCTTGGGATCGCGGGACTCGCAGACCTCCAGTGGCGTGTCCACGAAGACCTCGACGAACCGCAGCCCGGCCTGCCGATGCGCGGCGCGGATGCGATCGCGGTCCTCCTGGTAGGGGCTGATCGCGGCGACGATGGCCACCACCCCGGCGTCGGCGAGCAGTTTGGCGACCTCACCGACGCGGCGGACGTTCTCGGCGCGATCAGCGGAGCTGAAACCGAGGTCGACGTTGAGCCCATGGCGCAGGTTGTCACCGTCGAGCAGGTATGCGGGCCGCCCCGACGCCACAAGCCGGCGTTCCAGCTCGGCTGCGATTGTTGACTTGCCGGAGGCGGACAGGCCGGTCAGCCACACCGTCAACCCGCGCGTGGCACGCTCTTCGCGGCTCACCGTGGTGCGGTGCCAGACGACGGCTGACGGTGGCGGGCCAGAAATCATGCCTGCCGCGACGGTGTTGTTGGTGCCTTCATCGATGAGGATGAAGCTGCCTGTGCCGCGGTTGCGGCGGTAGGGGTCGAACAGCAGCGGTCGCTGAGCACGCAGCCGCAGCCGGCCGATCTCGTTGAGTGACAGCGAGTCCGGGGCCTGGTCCCGGTGCAGCGTCGTTACGTCCAGTCGATAGTCCAAGGCGGACACTTTGACTCGCGCGCTGGTGGTGGTGTGCCGCAACAGGTACCGAGAGCCAGCAGTGAGCCTGCCTTGGTCGGTGAGCCAGCAGACCATCGCGTCGACCTCCTGGCCGAGGTGCGGGCGGTTGCTGGAACGGCAGATCACGTCGCCCCGGCCGACATCCAGGTCGTCGGCAAGCTGCACGGTGATCGCCTGCGGCGGAAATGCCTCGTCGACCGGCGCCCCGCCGGGACCCCAGATAGCGCGCACAGTTGTAGTAAAGCCGGACGGCAGCACCATGACCTCGTCTCCCGGCTTGAACACCCCACCGGCCACCGTACCGGCGTAGCCGCGAAAGTCGTGGCTGCGGACCACGTGCTGCACTGGAAAGCGCGCGTCGATGAGATTGCGATCCGACGCGACGTGCACCTCTTCCAGGTGGTGCAACAGCGACGAACCCTCGTACCACGGCATGGCCTCACTGCGGTGCACGATGTTGTCGCCATGCAGCGCGGACAGTGGCACGAACGTGAGATCGTGCACGTCGAGCTTCATCGCGAACTGCCGGAAATCCTCACGGATCTCGGCGAACCGCTGTTGCGACCACTCGACGAGGTCCATCTTGTTCACGCACAGCACCAAGTGCGGAATCCCCAGCAGGCTCGCCAGGAACGCATGGCGACGCGACTGCTCCAGCACACCTTTGCGAGCGTCGACCAGGACCAGCGCCAAGTCCGCCGTGGATGCTCCGGTGACCATGTTCCGGGTGTACTGGATGTGCCCTGGCGTGTCGGCGATGACGAACTTCCGCCGTGGCGTAGCGAAGTACCGGTACGCGACGTCGATCGTGATGCCCTGCTCGCGCTCGGCGCGCAGACCGTCGGTGAGCAACGCCAGGTCGGGGCGCTCCTCGCCACGCTCGCGGCTGGTGCGCTCCACTGCGGCCAGTTGGTCCTCGAACAGCGCCTTGGAGTCGAACAGCAACCGCCCGATCAGGGTGGACTTGCCATCGTCGACGCTGCCCGCGGTAGCGAGGCGAAGCAGTTGCTTCCGCATCAGAAGTACCCTTCCCGCTTGCGGTCTTCCATTCCGGCCTCGGAAATCCGATCGTCGGCGCGTGTCGCGCCGCGCTCGGTGATCCTGGTGGCGGCCACCTCAGCCACGACCTGCTCCGGTGTCGCCGCCGTGGACTGCACACAACCGGTGCAGGTGGCATCGCCGACCGTGCGGAACCGCACCATGGCCTCGAACGGCTCCTCCTCGTCCGCCCGGGACACGTGCCGAGTCAGCGCGAGTAGCATCCCGTCTCGTGCGAGCACCGTCCTGTGGTGCGCGTAGTACAGGCTGGGCAGGTCGACGCCGTGCTCGGCGATGTACTGCCACACGTCGAGTTCGGTCCAGTTGGACAGCGGGAAGACTCGGATGTGCTCACCCTTGCGGTGCCGTCCGTTGTAGAGGTTCCACAGTTCGGGGCGCTGGTTGCGCGGGTCCCACTGGCCGAACTCGTCGCGGAAGCTGAACACCCGCTCTTTGGCCCGGGCCTTTTCCTCGTCCCGGCGGGCCCCGCCGAAGACCGCGTCGAAGCCCTGCTCCCGAATCGCCCGCAACAGCGTCACTGCCTGCAAGCGGTTGCGGCTCGCGTGCCGCCCGGTCTCCTCGGTGACGCGTCCCGCGTCGATGTCGTCCTGCACCCGTGCGACGATCAGCCGCAGCCCCAGGCGCCGCACAGCGTCGTCCCGGAACGCGATCACCTCGTCGAAATTGTGTCCGGTGTCGACGTGCACTACCGGGAAGGGCAGCGGTGCCGGCCAGAACGCGCGGGCGGCGACGTGCAGCATGACAACCGAATCCTTGCCGCCAGAGAACAGCAGCGCCGGCCGCTCGAAAGTCGCGACGACCTCGCGAAAGATGTGCACCGCCTCGGCTTCGAGCGCGTCCAAATGGGAGAGCTCGTACGTCGTCCTCATCGCGCCCACCTCTGTCGAAACGTACCAGAAATGTAGAAAAAATTAGAACAAGTTCTTGCGTCGGATCAAGCGGCGGCGGAAGCTGGTCGGCATGGACCTCGCCGCCATCGAAGAGATCAAGCGCGTGAAGTACCGTTACCTGCGCTGCCTGGACCAGAAGCGTTGGGACGAACTCGCCGACACTCTCGCTCCTGACGCCACCGCCACCTACGGCACCGCGGCCCTCGGTGAGGAGCTCACCTTCACCGGCCGCGAAGCGATCCTGGGGTTCCTGCGGGAGCGGCTGGGCTACGACATCATCACCGTGCACGTCGCCAGCCAGCCGGAGATCGACGTGGGCGGTGCCGTGGCACAGGGCATCTGGTGCCTCGAAGACACCGTGATCGCCACCGAGTACCAGGTGCTGATCAGGGGTTCGGCCTTCTACGAGGACCGTTACCGCCGCTGTGAGGACGGCGCGTGGCGCATCCAGCACACCGGCTACGAGCGCACCTACGAAGCGATGCTGTCGCTATCCGACCTGCCGAGCTTCCAGCTCATCGCGAACCGATGGGCCAGCGCCTCGGACTCCGCAGGCAGCTAAATTCATTGACGTTGAATAGAACGAGTTCTAGTGTGATCCCAACGATCGATCCTCGGGAGTCGCCGATGCTGACCCAGTCATTCGCGGACGCCATCGCCGAGGCGGAGAAGGTCGTCACCGGCGCATCGCACATCCGCACGGAGCAGGATCTCGTCGAAGGTTACGAGTACCTCGCCGGAAGCATTCGTGGCTGCCTCCAGCTCGCCTGGGCCTACGAGCGGGATTTTCCGTTCTTCGTGCAGTCCACCGGGCCGTACACAAAGATGGGACTGGACAATCCAGACGCGCTGTACTACCACTCGTCGCTGAGCGACGACGCCGAGTACGTCGTCACCGGGACGCGGGGCACCACGCGGGATCTCAGCTTTCAGGTGCTCAAAGGCGACTACACGCCGGTGGAAGTGCCGGGCAGCCTCACCGCGTTCGATGACCGCGCCTTCGATGTCGGCGACGACGGTGCCTTCGAGATCCGATTCGGACCCGGCGAGTCGACGGCGCGGAACTACTTCACCCTCGGGCAGGGCTCGTCGATGCTCGTCGTTCGCGAGGTCTACAGCGACTGGTCGCGGGAGAAGCGCGGCACGATCCGGATTCACCGGACGGACCGGGCGGGACTGGCACCACCGGCTAAGGACCGGGACACGGTACGCAAGCGCTACGACGTCGCCGGCAAGATTCTTCTCAATCGACTGCGGACGTTCCTGGCCTTCCCGGACTGGTTCTACCTCGACCTGCCCGTGAACACGATGACTGAACCGCGGCAGACCCCGGGCGGGCTGGCCACCCAGTTCTCCTCGGCCGGCCACTTCGACCTGCCCGAGGACACCGCGATGATCCTCACCGTGCCGCGCTCCGACGCGCCCTACCAGGGAATCCAGCTCGGTAGCATGTGGTACATCTCGCTGGACTACATCAACCACCAGACCAGCCTCACCGCCGACCAGGCGCACACTGATCCAGACGGCATGATCCGCTTCGTGATCAGCGAGCGCGACCCCGGCTGGCCGAACTGGCTGGAGCTGACCGGACACCAGCGCGGCTACGTGCAGATCCGCTGGCAGCGGCTATCCCGCGAACTCGGCTCCGAGGACGGGCCACGGGTCGAGATCGTCAAGGCCGACGAGGTACCGCAGCACCTCCCGCACTACGAGCACGGCCGTGTGACGCCGAAGCAATGGGCGGAACGCATCGCGGAGCGGCAGGCCCGCGTAGCGGAGAGGATGCTGGGCTGATGCTGCTGCGCGACAGGGTGGTCGTGGTCTCCGGTGTCGGGCCGGGATTGGGTCGCGCGATCGCGGTGCGCAGTGCGTTGGCCGGTGCGGACCTGGTGCTGGCGGCCCGCACCGAGGCGCGGCTGGACGAGGTGGCCCAAGAGATCACCGATCTGGGGAGGCGAGCGGTCACCGTGGTCACGGACGTCAACGACGACGCCTCGGCCGGCCAGCTGGCCAAGGCCGCCCTGGACGCCTTCGGCCGGGTAGACACGCTGGTCAACAACGCCTTCGCGATGCCTCCGATGGCCGAGCTGGAGACCGTCGATCTCGACGCGGTAAGGGCGGCGTTCGAGACCAACGTCCTTGCCGCGCTGCGCATGACGCGGCTGTTCGCCGCGGCGCTAGCGGAACAACGCGGCTCCGTGGTCATGATCAACTCAGCGGTCCTGCGGCACTCCCGCAGGACCTTCGGTGCCTACAAGCTAACCAAGTCCGCTCTGCTGGCAGTGGCGCAGAGCCTGGCGACCGAACTCGGTCCGCGCGGGATCCGGGTCAATTCCGTCGCTCCCGGCTACATCTGGGCCGACTCGCTGCAGTGGTACTTCAGCCACCTCGCCCGCAAGCGCGGGGTTGACCCGCAGCAAGTCTACGACGAGACCGCCGCCACGATCGACCTGCGCAAACTCCCCGAGCCCGACGAGATCGCCGACGCGGTCGTCTTCCTCACCTCGGACCTCGCGCGCGCGATCACTGGCCAGTGCCTGGACGTCAACGGTGGCGAGTACCACCACTGAACGGAGGTCGCATGAGCGTTGGCAGGGACAGCGTGGGCACGGTGGAGGATCTGCACGCGTCGGCCACAAAGATCGCCGGCCTGCCGGACTTCGGTACCGACGACTATCGCGACGGCCTCGAGGTGCTGCTGGAGTCGTATGCGCGGGAGGCTGGGCTGACCCCGCAGGGAAACAAGGTCAAGCGAGCGTTTCTTCGCGGTGCGCTCGTCGCCAGGCTGTTCAGTGAGGCGGCGTGGAAGCAGTACCCGGAGCACGTCCACATCCCGATCGAGCGACCGGTGTTCGTCACCGGGCTGCCTCGGACCGGTACCACGGCGTTGCATCGGCTGCTCACCGCCGATCCCGGTCATCAGGGCCTGGAAATGTGGCTCAGCGAGGTTCCGCAGCCCAGGCCACCGCGACAGACGTGGCCGGACAATCCCGTTTTCCAGCGGATGCAGGTCGCTTTTGAGCAGCATCACGTCGAGCGTCCCGAGTTCATGGGCGTGCACCACATGTCGGCCGAGCAGGTCGAGGAGTGCTGGCAGTTGCTCCGGCAGTCGATGCGCTCGGTGTCGTTCGAATGCCTGGCTCACTTGCCGACGTATTCCGCGTGGCTGGCCAAGCAAGACTGGCGGACGGCCTACCGCAGGCACCGGCGCAACCTGCAGCTCATTGGCCTGCGTGACGCCGACCGGCGCTGGGTGCTGAAGAACCCGAGCCACCTGTTCGCGCTGCCCGCGTTGCTGGATGCCTATCCCGACGCCCTGATCGTGCAGACCCACCGGAATCCCCGCACCGCGATCGCGTCGGTGTGCAGCCTGAACGCGCAGGCATCCGCAGGGTGGTCGACGGTGTACCAGGGTAAGGTCATCGGCCGCGACCAGCTCGATCTGTGGGCGCGCGGTCTCGAAGAGTTCATGGCCGCACGGGCGCAGTATCCCGCAGCGCAGTTCTTCGACGTGCGGTACGAGGATTTCGTCGCGGATCCGATCGGTACCGTCGAGTCAATCTACGAGCACTTCGGTCTCGATCTCAGCAACGAAGCCATATCCGCCATGCGCGTCCTGCACACCGAGGGCACCACGGGTGCGCGGAAACCGCGCCACCACTACGAGCTGTCCGACTTCGGACTCACCGCCGAGGAGGTCGACCAGCGTTTCGGCGACTCCGCGCGCTGAGCGTTCCCTGCCCCACGTGAAGACCAGGTATGCGCCAGACCCCAGCTGGGACATGCCCCGGGTCGGCCCCAGGACCCCTCGCGGTTTCAGACACTCCCGTGACTTCGGCGAGCTAGACGGCATCGAGGAGCTGCTGAAGCGGTCGTAGTTGGCGCGGTCGAAGTTAACGTTCTTGATGGTGACGCTTGGCGGGTTGACGCCGCACGCGACGGGAGTGTTGTCGTTGCGGATGTGGGTGGTGGCGTTCCAGACTCCGTTGCCGGTGTGGTTAGCGAGGACGAGATGGTCGCCAACATCCGGTTGTCTGAAGAAATCGGCCGGCACTCGTTGGCCCGCTATCGCAGTGAGGTCGAGGTGGGGTCTGTTGACTGGGGGAGCGGGACTCTGTTCGAGTTCCCCATGACCCACCGGAGTTGTCGACAGAGCGTTTGTCCACAGCGGACAAATTAGGATGGCGGCGCGGTCGCCCAGCAGCCACAACTGGACCAGCTAAGCGGCCGAACTCGCCGTCGAACGCGGTGCTGCCCGAGCGTGTCAGTCTGGTCGAGTAAGCGAGGATTGGGGTGCGATGGGCGGATGCTCTGCGGCCCTTGGACTCCGGCCGCACCGGAAGCAAGCATCCGGGATGTGCCCAAGCACGTCACGAACGCCGAACGCCGCTGATTACCCGCCCTGATCTGTACCGGGCTTGGTGCACGGCGAAGCCACGTGTTACAGAGACTGTCGCCGTCGTCCTGACAGCGTGCTGCCAACGTCGTTGCATTACGTGAGTGGGTCATGGGTTGTGCTGTTGCGAGGATGGCGGTTGTGGCGGGTGCGGGTTGGGTGGTGTTGACGCGTCGGGCTGGTCGCGGGCGGCGGGTAAGCCGATCAACGCGCGGGCGTGGGCGTAGAGCGAGTTGATCTTATGCCGTGCCTGCTGGTCTGCGTCGCCTAACCAGGCAAACAGATCGTCAGCCTCGGCCATCGCTGGTGACCTCACCTTTCGGACGGCGGGAGAACCGGGCCGCCACCCCTCGCCGGCGGCCTGGTGCCGCTGAAACGGCCACCTGTAAGCGACCGATCAAGGGATCGCGAGCATTTGATCCTGCCCGTAGAGGCGCTCCGGATCGAGCCCGATGACCCAGCATCACTCCATCGAGTAAGCGCTGGGAGGAGGTGATCGTCATTGCGCACGGGGCTCTCGAACAGGGCTGTCGGGCCCGACGCGAACAGGAACGGACTCATGCGGCAGCACGGGAGCGCGGCCGTTGGCGCGGGCGCGCGACGTGTTGGAATCGAAGGCGCCGGACTATGATCGCAGGCCATGCGCGAGGCGTAGCCAGTGCGAGGGCTGCGGGGCGGGTCGCCCGCGACGCATGCGTAGTAACCAGTTCCGCGACCAGACGGTAGGCCGGCGGGACCGGCAGCCGCCCCCAGCGGGCTTCTGGCTCGAACTCGCCCCGCTGGAATTACCGGCCCGGGCTCGCCCAGGCGCCCGGTACGGGCTTGCAAGTAGGTCTTGACGGGACGTCCCTTCAGGTGCGAAGAACATCGAAGCGAAAATCGATGCCTGTACGGTTCCTACCTGTCGCACGTCCACTGCTTTCCGAGCTGGGCGCGGTTCGGCTTCCTATGCTGATCAGAAGGGTGTGCCCGTGGTGACCATGAGCAAGACTCGTCCGACGGCCGGGTTGCCGCCGGGGCCAGCGCTGCCAATGCCGGTGCAGACAGTGCTGTTCGCGACCTACCGACACGTGTTCTACCCGCATTGGCAACGGCGTTATGGCGACATGTTCACGGTCCGACTTCCGGGTAGGAACGCCGTGGTGCTCGCCGATCCAGAGCTGATCCGCGAGGTCTTCAACGGGCCGCCCTCGGTGTTCCACGCCGGAGAGGGTAACGAGATCCTGCGCCCGGTCATGGGCGATCACTCGCTGCTGCTGCTCGACGAGGAGGAGCACCGGCGCGCCCGCAAGCTCTTGATGCCTGCCTTCGCCGGAGCTGCCCTGCGCGGCTACCGGGACATGTTCACCGAGATCGCCACCGAAGGGGTCGCGGGGTGGCCGATCGCAACACCCACGAAATGCATCCGGCACTTCCAGCACATCACGCTGGAGGTGATTCTACGCGTGGTGTTCGGCGTCACCGAACAACGGACGCTGCGCAAGATCCGACCACTGCTGCGCCGCGTGGTGGGGGCTAACTCGCTGATCATGCTCGGAGGTCTGTACCCGGCGCTGCGACGATTACCACCCTGGCGCACGTTTGTCCAGCAGACCCTCCAGCTGGATGCCTTGCTGTACCAGGAGATCCGCGACCGACGAAACGCGCATGGCCTTCACCAGCGTCGCGATGTGCTCTCCCGACTGCTGTGCGCCGGCGGTTCCGACGAGGGTCTGACCGATCAGGAGTTGCGTGATCAACTGATCACGTTGCTGCTCGCCGGCCACGAGACGACCTCGACCGCTCTGGCCTGGACCGTGCACGAACTCGTGCGCGATCCCAGGGCCATGCGCGCTGCCGTCGCCGCAGCGGACGGCGACGACAATGACTACCTGGAGGCCGTGGTCAAGGAGGCCATGCGGGTGCACCCTGTCGTGCCTGCGGTGGCTCGCAGGCTGACCGAACCGGTGAGAATCGGTGACCACCTGCTACCTGCCGGAACCGTGGTCACACCGTCCATTCAGCTCGTGCAGCAAAGCGCGGAACAGCACAGCGAGCCGCTGACGTACCGGCCAGAACGGTTCGCGGAGGGGACCGTGAGCACGGCCAACTGGTTACCGTTCGGCGGTGGGGTCCGACGCTGCATCGGCGCGAGCTTTTCGCTGTCGGAGTCGGTGGCGATCCTGCGCGTGGTCCTACGTCGCTTCACTCTTACCAGCCCCACGAACCGTCCGGAAGCGGTGCGCCCCCGCAACATCACCCTCATCCCCGCGCGGGGAGCGACCGTCATTGCCACATCGCGATCAAGGTGACCCGTCAGCGAGATCGAGGCCGGCAGCCAGCAGAGCGAGAGCTCGGGTTGGTGTCCGTCGTCGCCGAAGAGTGGGCAAAGGAGGCAGCCGTGCGACGACGGTCAGTTGGCAGCGCGCGTCCGATGTCCCGGCGCCGGTTCCTGGCTGGTAGCGCCGCGTGCACGGGCACGCTAGCGGCTCCCTTTCTCGCCAGCCCAGGTGGCTACGCCGGTGCGCCGACAACTACTACCCGTATTCGGGTGAACCCCACCCTGCGGGGTTTCGAAACTCGTTCGGTGGGCTGATCTGGGGTTTCACACCGCGGGTTCGCGTTTCGTTGATCAGACTCCCAGGACCGGTCGGCGTGTGATCCGTTCAGGGCTGCGGGCGGGCGTCTCGCGCTCATTGGCTACGACCGTTGGCGAGAAAGCCGCCCAGACGCGGTCAAAGCCGGAGACTCGGACGAGTCGGACGGTCTGCGAAGCTGCTGTGCCCGACCCGCGCTCCCTCGATGCGAACGAACGGGCGAGCTAGTCAGCTCACGAGGCTGGTCAAGATCAGGTACCGCAGTGATCGTTGCAGGTCAAAACGTGGGCCCCGGAACCCGCAGGTTCCGCGGTTAGCAAGGGGTGTGGGCGTCCCGCTCGGTTTCCGTTACCGCTGGCACAAGATCGAACGCATCGGGATGGACACGGCTGGCTCTCGTCGAGCGAGTACGCGAACGCCTCGCACGCGAGCCAGGCCACGTCCTGGCGTCACGACGCCCGGCGATTGTGGGAGCAATGCCCCGTAGTCCCTGTGAAATGGGACACACAATAGTTTCTAGACCGATAGTAGGTAGTCAAAGTAAATTGTGGCTTGCGCGGTCGGGTCTTGATCTGGCTCCGATGTCGGGACGAGGAGAGCGTCATGAGGGAAGCGGTGCTCGCAGCCGGGCTTCATACAGCGGTGCGGCGGTTCCGGGGTTCAGCCGAGCTGCGCCGCCGGCGTGGAGGAGCCGGGGCGGTAGCGCTGTGCGGGGATGGGAAGGGCGCCGGGTTGATCCTTCGAGCGAAGGGTGGTCCGCGTTGATGTCAACCCCATTGCACCAACCGGTCAACCCGGTGCGTTTCGTGACCGCGGCGAGCCTGTTCGATGGTCACGATGCGGCGATCAATATCATGCGACGGATCCTGCAGACCCAGGGAGCTGAGGTGATCCACCTCGGGCACAACCGCTCTGTCCATGAGGTCGCCCAGGCCGCGATGCAGGAAGACGTGCAGGGCGTGGCTATCAGCGCCTACCAGGGCGGGCACGTCGAATACTTCAGCTATCTCGTCGATTTCCTCCGGGAACACGGCGCCGAGCACGTGCGGGTGTTCGGTGGTGGCGGCGGTGTCATTGTTCCCGAGGAGATCAAGCTGCTGCACTCTCGGGGAGTAGCACGAATTTTCTCCCCGGAGGACGGTCAGAGTCTGGGCCTGCCCCACATGATCAACAGCATGATCAAGGAATGCGATTATGAGCTGGCCACCCGGAATCCCGTCTCGTGGGAGGGCCTGTTCGCGGGCGGTCAGCAGGAACTGGCCAGAGCGATCACCCAGATCGAAGCGGGCAGCTTGCCCGAAGACCTCCACCAAGCCATCAAGACCGCTGCAGCCAAGCGAAGCGTGCCTGTTCTCGGGATCACCGGGACCGGTGGTTCGGGCAAGTCCTCGCTGACGGACGAACTTCTCAGACGATTTCGGGTGGATCAGGAGGACAAACTGCGGATCGCGGTGCTCGCGATCGATCCGACGCGCCGCCGTGGTGGCGGAGCCCTGCTCGGGGACCGGATCCGCATGAACTCCCTAGTCGGTGACTCGGTCTACTTCCGCTCGATGGCCACGCGTCGGGAAGGCGCGGAGGTTCCGGACGGCTTGGCTGACGCGATCGCCACCTGCAAGGCGTCCGGAGCTGATCTGGTGATCGTGGAGACACCTGGTATTGGTCAGGGCGATGCCGGGATCGTGCCGTTCGTCGACTTCTCGCTCTACGTGATGACGCCTGAGTTCGGTGCGGCGTCGCAACTGGAGAAGATCGACATGCTGGACTTCGCAGACGCGGTGGTGATCAACAAGTTTGAACGTCGCGGTGCCGACGACGCCCGTCGTGACGTCGCTCGTCAACTCGTCCGCAATCGTGAGGCATTCGGCGCTTCCTGGGAAGACATGCCGGTCTTCGGTACCAGCGCCGCCACTTTCCATGACGACGGGGTCACCGCCCTGTATCAGTACGTGCGCGACCAGTTGACGCCGCGGGGCCTGGCGACGGGGGCAGGTGTCCTCGCAACCGTTGCCGGGAAGGTGTCCACCTCAGCAGCGACGATCATTCCGCCAAGCAGGTCGCGGTACCTTGCCGATATCGCCGACACGGTCCGCGGTTACCACCGCAAGACCGAGGAACAAGTCGCCGCAGTGCGCGAGTACCACCAACTGGCAGCGGCGCAGCAGGCACTTGAGAAGTCCGGCGCGGTGACCGACGACCTTCGCACGCTGGTTGAGCAGGCACACGACAAGGTCGAGCGGGACAGCGAGGCGCTGCTCGCGCGGTGGCCGCAGACCGTCGAGGACTATTCCGGCGAGGAGTTGGTCTTCTCGGTACGAGGCAACGAGCTGCGCACCCCGCTGACCCGGAAGACCTTGTCGGGAAGCACGATTCCTCGGGTGGCGCTGCCGCGCTACGACGAAGCGGCGTCGTTACTGCGGTTTCTGCGCAAGGAGAACCTGCCTGGGTACTTCCCGTTCACCGCGGGAGTGTTCCCGTCCAAGCGGCAGGGCGAGGACCCCGCTCGGATGTTCGCCGGCGAAGGCGATGCCTTCCGCACGAACCGCCGGTTTCAGTATCTCTCGCAGGGCAGTGAGGCGACTCGCCTGTCCACCGCGTTCGACTCGGTCACTCTCTATGGGCGCGATCCCGACACGCCCCCCGACGTCTACGGCAAGATCGGTACCTCCGGTGTGTCCATCGCCACCCTGGACGATATGAAGGCGCTGTATGCCGGATTCGATCTCACGGCTGCGAACACGTCGGTGTCCATGACGATCAACGGACCCGCGCCTACTATTCTGGCGTTCTTCCTCAACACGGTCATTGACCAGCGGCTTGACTCGTTCCGCTCCGATTACGGGCGGGAGCCCACCGAGGAGGAAGCGGCCGAGGTCCGTGCGTGGGCGCTGGAGCATGTGCGTGGCACGGTGCAGGCCGACATTCTCAAGGAGGACCAAGGCCAGAACACCTGCATCTTCTCGACCGAGTTCAGCCTGCGGTTGATGGCGGACATCCAGGAATGGTTCATCACCAACCAGGTGCACAACTTCTACTCAGTGTCCATCTCGGGATACCACATCGCCGAGGCCGGAGCGAACCCGATCAGCCAGCTCGCTTTCACCTTGGCCAACGGCTTCACCTACGTCGAGTCCTATCTCGCCCGCGGGATGCACGTGGACGACTTCGCGCCGAACCTGTCGTTTTTCTTCTCCAACGGCATGGATGCCGAGTACAGCGTGATCGGCCGCGTCGCGCGACGGATCTGGTCCATCGCCATGCGGGAACGCTACGGAGCCAACGAACGCTCGCAGAAGCTCAAGTACCACGTGCAAACCTCTGGGCGGTCGCTGCACGCCCAAGAGATGAACTTCAATGACATTCGCACGACCCTTCAGGCACTGTGCGCCCTGTATGACAACTGCAACTCCCTGCACACCAACGCGTACGACGAGGCGATCACCACGCCCACTGAGTCCTCGGTCCGCCGTGCCATGGCCATCCAGTTGATCACTAGCAAGGAATGGGGCCTGTCGCAGAACGAGAACCCGCTCCAAGGCTCCTTCATCATCGATGAATTGACGGACCTGGTCGAGGAGGCAGTCCTCGCGGAATTCGAGCGGCTCTCACAGCGAGGTGGGGTATTGGGCGCCATGGAGACCGGCTACCAGCGTGGTCGGATCCAGGATGAGTCGATGCTCTACGAGCAGCGCAAGCACGATGGTTCTCTGCCACTGATTGGCGTGAACACTTTCCTGCCCACCCATGGCGAGCAAGACGCCGTCGCCGAGATCGAACTCGCCCGTGCCACCGAGGACGAGAAGCGATCACAGGTCGAGCGTACGCGCCGGTTCCAAGAACAGCACCACGACGAGGCGCAGACAGCGCTCCAGCGACTGCGCAACGCGGCCACCGAAGGCGAGAACCTGTTCCACGCTCTCATGGACGCGGCGCGTGTGTGCACGCTCGGACAGATCACGGAAACGTTTTTCGAAGTGGGCGGGCAATACCGGCGCAACGTGTGAGTGCGCGCGGCCCACAGTAGGGAGAACTGCACATGGCGGCAGGCAGGAATCGGATCACATACACATCGGCCAGAGCGACGATGCCGCTCGGGTTGTCTTTGGCAGTCCGCTGGTGGGTGCTATGGGCCTGAGCGAACAGACAGCGTGGGACCGCCTGGCCAGATTTCCGGGACTATGTCGCGGGTGTCGTTACCCCTTCTTGAACCACACCAAGCGCGGAACGACGTACCTGCGCTGCACTCGCGCGGCCTGGGACAACCGGCTACCTCGGTATCCACAAATACCGGTCCTCGACTGCATCGGATTTGAGGCGACGGACGAGGATGGGGTGAGCGAACCGACGCGGAAGGAAACGAATTGACGTGCTGATCACGCGCTGGTCGCTCGACCGCGGTGACGGTCAGCGGTGACGTCGTCCTTCGGAGGGCGCTACGGTGTCGACAACCTTGCCGACTCGGTCATGACCCATCATCAGCGCCCTCGGCAGCGACATTGACGGCGGTAGCAATGTTGCCCATCCTTCCCCGGGACCATCACGGGAGGAGCGTGATCAGTGCATGACCGTGTACGACGACCGAGGCCACCCGGTGCCACTCCAGCAACGCCCACATGCCGTGGTGTCCTTGGTACCTTCACTGACCGAGGCAATCGAAATCACCCTGCCCGGCCTGCTGATCGGCGCCACCGACTACTGCGTGCAGCCCAGCACACTGGACGTCACCCGCATCGGTGGCTCGAAGTACCCGCGCATCGACGACGTGCTCACGCTACAACCCGATCTCGTACTGGCGAACGTCGAGGAGAACCGGGCCGAAGACGTCCACCGCCTGCGCGCGGCCGGAATACCCGTATGGGTAACCGAGGCACCCACGACCGTCCCGGCCGCATTGCACTCCCTGCGCCGACTGCTCGCCGAAGCGTTCAGCGTGGACGCCCCGCCCTGGCTCACCGCCGCCGAACGGATCTGGCAGCCGGTCAGGCCAACCTGGGCACGGGCCCTCGTACCCGTCTGGCGACGCCCCTGGGTCGTGCTCGGCCGCGACACTTTCGCTGGCGACGTCCTGCGCCGGCAAGGCGTGGCCAACGCACTCGACACCGACCAGCAGCGATACCCGCGGCCCCGCCTCGCTGAGTTGCAGACCATGCTGACCAGCGGGCAAGCCGACCTGGTGGTTCTGCCCGACGAGCCCTATGCCTTCACCGCCGACGATGGCCCCGAAGCCTTCCCCGGGGCACGCTACGCGCTGGTATCCGGACGCTACCTCACCTGGTGGGGTCCCAGTCTGGTCGACGCGCATACCCACCTCACGTCCGCACTGGGCTACCGGGCATGACCATTCACGAAACGGGACCCACAACACCGCCTGGGAGAAGTCTGTCCAGAAAAACGCCCCGTTGCGGCATGGGTCGCCCTGACGTTTGTGAAAGAGTCCCCGAGACCTGATGTCCACAATCCACGGGTTACGGCGATCCCGCCCGAGCGGAGTGGAGACCCAATGACCGCCACCAATCTTGCCCACCTAGACTGGCTGCTCAACGTGGGTGCGCTGGCCCGAGGGACCCCGCGAGCCTCAGCAGTTACCTGAGTCGTCGCGGTGTTGCCGTGCAGGAAGGTCGGGCAATACTCCCGCAACAGGGCACGCAGTTCCTGGACGACCTTGGTGCGCCGCCAGATTCGTATCTTGGGCAGCCGGGGGCCAGACCGCGCCGCTTCGACGCGCGGTGACTCAGGGGCGGCGTCGTAGCGTGATACCAGATCCTCGGCGCGCCCTGTGCGTTCCCGCGACTTCGAGGTCCTCTCGGGCTGACGGCCGCTCGGAGACTGCCTCGTCGTACGCTTCCATCGTGGAGACTGCCTTGCTGAGCAGGTTCGCGAGAGTCGTCCATTGTCGTTCGGCGGCAAGAGCGTGATCAATGTCGGGCCTGCCGCCGTCAACCACCAGGACCGGATGACGAGCCGGCTCAGGACAGTCCGCCGGGGGAGGGCATGCTCGATGCCGAGCGCGGTGGCGCCGGCGATGGCGGCCTTGCTGCCCATCCGCCTCGCTGTCACTCTCCCTCAGCGCGCCGTTCTCCAAGAGATCGTCGTCGCGCCGACCCGGCAGCGCGACATGTGCGCTGGGGAGTGAGATCGTCGCGGCGTTCGGACAACAATCGCAAGACCATCAATTGATCTTCGGGATGGACGCGGTCCGCACGGTGTTCATAGCGCTTCTGCGGTTGACGGTGTGATGGATCGCCGTGGAGAACATCACGTCGCCGGGACCGTAGAATTCGTGGCAGGGTAGACAAGATATCGTACGTCGGCCGGTATACCGGACGCATGGAAACCATCGGGGTGTGTCAGTGAGCGTCGGTTCTTTGCTCCTGCTCCTGGTGGCGGGGGTGGGCGCCGGTTTGGCCGGTTCGATCGCCGGTCTGGCGTCGCTGTTCAGCTACCCGGCGCTTCTCGCGGTCGGATTGCCGCCGATCGCGGCCAACGTCACCAACACGGTGGCGATGTTCTCCACGACAGTCGGAGCCGCGACCGGGTCCCGGGCCGAACTACGTGGCCAGAAGCTCCGTATCGGCCGGCTGATCGCGTTGGCCGTGGCCGGCGGAACACTGGGCGCGATCCTGCTGCTGAATACCTCGACGGCGACGTTCGAGCGTGTCGTCCCCTGGCTGATCGCCCTCGGATCGCTGTTGCTGCTCATGCGCACTCCACTGCGCCGTATTGCAAATGAGTGGGGACGGCAGCGCGGTGAGGCACCACGCGCCACGCTGCCGCTGGCGTGCGCGGTGGTGCTGGTCGGGGTGTATAGCGGTTATTTCGGGGCTGCGGCGGGGGTGTTGATGCTGGCGGTGTTGTCCCTGTCTTTGACCGAGCCCCTACCCGTGACCAATGCCGTCAAGAACCTCCTCACCGGCGCCGCCAACCTCGCCGCCGCGATCGGGTATGCCTTTCTCGCCCCCGTCAACTGGGGCTCCGCTGGCATCCTGGCGGTTGGCTGCCTGATCGGAGCCTGGACCGGTCCAGCGATCGTGCGGCGGCTTCCCGAACGACCGTTACGCATCGCGGTGGCGCTTGGGGGCTTAGCGCTCGCCGTGCATCTGTGGCTTGCGACAACGCATTGACAGCCCTGGCGACTTGGCGGCTTCGATGACTGTTGGAGATCGGTAAGCAAGTTGCTGGACTGCGACCGAGGCCAGCCGGGCTCTCGGCGCTGCTGGACGATATCGAGCACGGCGAGACGATCGTGGTGACCCGAGGTGGACGGCGGATCGCGCAGATAACGCCGGCCCCGCAGGCCAACGGGGCCGCGCTGCGGGAGGTCTTTGCCCGGTGGCAGGGCGCAGACGCGTTCGATGAGCGCTTCGCGGTCGCGGCGCAGGTCGCCCAGGCGCGCGAGGCGGTCTCGACGGAGGAGGACACCCACCCGTGGCGCGACTGATCCTGGACACGGGCGTGCTGGTCGCCGGGGCGCGGGGGCGCCTGGATGTGGCCGGGTTGGACGAGGACGACGATGTGGCGCTGCCGGCTGTAGTCGGGCCGAGTACGTGGCCGGGGTGCTGCTTGATGAGGATCAGGCTCGGCGCGCCGCCCAGCGTGCTTTCCTGCGCGATGTGCTGGCGGTGACGCCGGTGGTCGACTATGACCCGGAGGTGGCCGAGCACCACGCCGAGCTGCTCGCGCATACTCGCCGGTCGAGCCGCGTGGCGCGGGCCGCGCGATTTGATGATCGCGGCGACCGCTCGCGCTACGGGCCGTGTGCTGGTCACCACCGACACTAAGGCTGGGTTCGGGGAGCTGCCCGAGGTCGCGGTACGCGAAATCACCCATTGACCACAGCCGACACGCCCGTACAGGGGTCGCCTTTTGACCCCGCAGGGCCGGGCATGGCACGCAAGTCACCTAATGTCCGTTGTAAACGAGTGGTGGCTGCAAAACAACCCGTCACCGCAAGGATCCGCTGGTATGGGAGCCCGGATCGCCGCCTGTTCATAATGGGCGTTGTGCGAGGTAGACGGTGTTGGCGGATTCGCCGCGAGTGTAGGGGTTGGTGAAGGTGACCACGTGTGTCTCCGGGGCGGTGAACACCTCGGCGAGCGCGGTGGTGAAGTCGTCGTCAGGTGGATCGTTCGACCACAGGGCGAAAATCCCGCCGGGGTGAAGGTGCCGGGCGAGCTGGCGTAGTCCTACGCGCTCGTAGAACGAGGCGTGGCTCGGATGGAGAACGTGCGCGGGGGAGTGGTCGATGTCGAGGAGGATGGCGTGGAAACGCCGGTGCGGCCTCTCGGGGTCGAACCCGGTTCCGCTGGCCATGGCGAAGAAGTCCCCGTGCATCAGGCGAGTTCGGGGGTCCGACGTGATGCTGGAGGCCAGTGGCAGCAGTTCGCGCTGGTGCCACTCGATCACGGCGCCGAGTGCTTCGACCACGAGCAGCGAATTCACACGGGGTTCGTCCAGTGCGGCTTTGGCCGTGAATCCGAGCCCGAGGCCGCCGACCACCACGTCGAGCGAAGTGCCGGGCAGCGCGGCCAGGCCCAGGTGTGCGAGTTCGGTCTCGGCTGCGGTGAACACGCTCGACATGAGGAATTCGTCGTCGAGCTTGATCTCGTAGACCTCTTCCTGGAGCGCGGGGTCGAGTCTGCGCCGGAGGCTGACCACTCCGATCGGTGTCTGGCGCCAGTCCAGTTCCTTGAATCGAGCGTTCACTAAAGCCATCTCCCGCTGTTGGGTCACCCCGCACCGTCCCAGATCATGCCCGTGGGCACGGCGCTGGGCGCGGTGACCTGGAGGCGGCACCCCATGCTGGAGCGGCCCGGCATGTCGCCTGCCTGTTGTACAGGTGTTTCAGTTGCCGGTCAGAGTTGGTCGACGTGCGGTGTCAGACCCTGTCGGAATCGCGTATTGGCCCGTGTTGTGACCTGCGGTGATCGACGGATGTCGAGGATCGGGGGATGATCGTGTCCGGTGTCGTTGCGCCTGCTGTACCTGATCTTGTTGCGGCTTGTGGGTGGGCTGGTGTTGCTCGGTCGTTTTTCTGCGGCATTACGAGGGTAGACGACCTCACCGAGGTCACCAACTCCGTCCGCCACGGGTAGACCATCCCATCCGCGGCGGTGGCCATGAACGGATCAGGCGTCGACCGTCTTGGGAGGGCTGATCAACGAATAGGAACCGGCGGTATGAAAACCGCAGCTCATCCCCGGTGGCTCTAGGTCCACTAGAAAGCGGATGTGCGCGAAGCGATTTCTTCGTGACCATGGTTCTCGCCGACGCATATCTTGACCAAGGAGAGCCTGAAGAAGCACGCCGTACTACATTGGGTGCGCTGGAAACACGTGAGGTACTCAAGTCCTCGGTGCAAGGCATACGTCGACGAATTCCTCAGCGGCTTTCACGTGTGGGTGACAGCCCTGTGGTCCGGGGCTTCATTGAGCAGGTGTCTCACGCCCGTCTCTGGGTGTCCGACGACGTTAGAAAGACGCCCAGTCGCGCCGGCAGAGTCAGGTCATAGATACTGCTGTCGACCGGTCGTTCTGTTGGGGGAGTAAGGCATGGGCCTCATCCACATCGAGTTGTTCGCAACCCTCGACCTCGTCGGACAGTCTCCCGGTGGCCCGAACGAGGACCCGGTGGGGTTCCCGTTCGGCGGCTGGCAGGCGCCCTTGCTGGACGAGGTCGTCGGGGCTCAGGTCGGTGCCGCGTACGAGGGCACGGACGCCCTCCTGCTTGGCCGGCGGACGTATGACATCTTCGCCGCCTACTGGCCGTACCAGGAGGGCGGCGAGGACAACGAGATCGCCACGCTCTTCAACCGCGTCCCGAAGTACGTGGCCTCCCGCGGCAGGCCCGACCTCTCGTGGGCCGGGTCGACCCAGCTCGGCCAGGATCTGCCCGGCGCGGTGCGCGAGATCCGTGACCGGCACGAGCACGTAAAGGTCGTCGGGAGCCTGAACCTGGTGCAGACCCTACTGCGCGAGAAGCTCTTCGACTATCTTGACCTCTGGGTGCACCCGATCGTGCTCGGCGTTGGGAAGAAGGTGTTCGACGGTGGGGCGGTGCCCACGAACGTCACGCTCCTCGAACCGCCGGTAGCCGGTCCCACGGGCATCGTGTATCTGCGCTATGGGCTCGCCGCTGGCACGCCCGGAACGGGGGACATGAGCGCACCTGATCGCGGTGTCGGACGCGACGACTGAAGCGGCCCCGTGCGAGGTTGGGTCAGTGTCGTCGGCGGCGAATCCGCTAGGTCGGCATTCCGCCCCGGCGTCGGCAGTTTGAGGTGCGGACACCGTGGCGAAGTGCCTCGCCAGAGGGCCGCCGCCGTAACGCAATGGTCGGGACTTCGTTTGAGCAGACGCCGGAGTCCATCGGCGAGATCCGACCGCTGCTGGCTGATCGAGGCTGTCGCGTGGAGCAGGGAATTCGGTTGCGCACGGTGGCCGGTGCGCATCCGTTCATGGGCCTCGGTGAGTGCTGCAAAAAACGAAGAATATGTTTGCTGCTGCAGCTTTCGGCGGTTGGACACCTGCTCGGGTCTCCACTTGAAGCGCTCGTTGATCAATGTTGCGAAGAGCGCGATCACCGCACCGAGCGCGGTGCTCGCCAGCGACATCCAGTCCACGACCCAGATCTTGCCAGACGTTCGACGCAGCCAAGTGTCCATGCTCAAGCGCTATGTCCACGTGCCCGACGAGATCAAGGATGTCATCGGAGACCAGGTCGGCGCGCTGTCGTGGAAGATGTGGCAGCGCCCCAACGGCGATGAGGGTGGCGTGGCGCGTGTGCCTGCGTCGGCCTGGCCCGGGGGAGTCGAACCTCGGGCCACTTGGTTGTAGGTGATGGCGGCCATGGCGGGGGCTCCTTGATTTGATCGACCTCACGAGGCGGTGGCGGCTTGGTGCAAGGTGGTGGCAAGCCGCTCGCGGCGGGTGCACGCGGTGAAGGCGAAGGACTCGGCGAGCGCGGTGAGCTCGTCGCGTGAAAGCCCTTCCAAGCATCGTGCGTAGTCGTCGGCCATGGGTTCGGCGAGCAGGATGTGGCGTACGAGGACGTCGATCCATTTTTTCTGGCCGAACGGGAATGGGGCGAAGTGGGGGAACTCGCGTGTGAAGGTTGCCTCGATCGGGTCGAGAATGTGCCGGACTCCGTGATCGAGACTTCCCCAGGAGTCCACGCCCAATCGTGCTTTCTTCGCCAGAACCGGCTTGATCGTCTCGGTGTAGGGCGAGTCTTCCGGAGTATAGAGCAGGCCCTGCAGGCCGATGTCCTTGTAGGTCCAGATCGACCAACTCGCGCCGTACTTCTGGTAGATGTCGAGTTGGTCTTCCAGAACCTGATACCGCTGGTCGTCCCGTTGTGGGTCGCCGGTGTAGACGGGGCCGAATTCACCGATCCAGATCGGGGTTCCGGTCTGGCGCATGTACTGGGTGCGTTCGAGGTACATCTCTTCGAGCACATCCCGGTCGACGTACCGGCCGCGGGAGACGCCGGGATACGGTCCACCGTCGACGAAGCCAGGAAGTCCGTAGTCGTGGGCGGTGTAAACGGAATTGGGGAGCGGATCGGCGAACATATGGAACTCGGTGCCATAGCGGTTGCCGTCGAGGAACAGGATGTGGTCGCCATCGATGGCCCGGATGGCTTCGTGTAGCCGCTGGTAGAAGGGGCCGATGGCGGTGCCGGAGACGTCGCCGGGTTCGTTGATCGGGTTGTACCCGGCGACCCACGGGTTGTTGCGGTAGCGGTGGGCGAAGCCTTCCCAGAGGTGGACGACCCGGTCCTGGAAGTGGCGGTGGGTCCAGAAAAAGGACCAATGGGTGGGGTTGTCGCTGTGCCAGTGCTGGTTCTGGAATCCGGGGAGCGCATGGAGATCGATGATGGAATACAACCCGTGCCGGGCGCAGGCGTCGATGACCCGGTCCAGCCTGGCGAATCCCTCCTCGAGGAGCTCGAAGGGCGCCATGTCGTCTTCGAAGTGACGGTAGTTGACGGGGATGCGCACGCAGTTCAAGCCCAGTGAGGCGAGGAACGCGGCGTCGTCGTCGGTGAAGAAGACGTCCAGAAGCCGGTCGAAGAAGGCGTGGTAGTTGTCCTCGCCGAGGGTTCGACGCAGCGCGTGCCGGTGCACGGACTCGGTGGAGGGGTAGCCGGTGATGAAGTTTTCCATGTTCATCCAGCCCCCGAGCCCGACCCCGCGCAAGGTGACGGGTTGTCGCGCTCGGGTGACCAGGCGGGGGCCATCGGTGTGTAAGAAGACCGCATCGTCCATGGTTTCCGTCTTTCTCCGGTGGTGGTCATTTGCTGAAGCCTGCGGTGAGTCCGCTGATGAGCTGGCGGCGGGCGCCCAGATAGAGCGCGAGTAGGGGGAGGCTGGACAGCACGACGGCGGCGAGGATGGCGGGCACGTTGATGGTGAATTCGCCTTGGAAGCTCCACAGGCTCAGTGACACCACGCGGGTGGAGGGGCTCTGGGTGAGCACGAGAGGGAATAGGAAGCCGTTCCAGACCTGCAGCGCGTTGTAGATCGTCACCGTGATCAATGCGGGCTTGCTCAGCGGCATGACGAGGTGACGTAGTACCGTCCACTGGGTTGCGCCGTCGACGTGCATGGCGTCGAAGAGTTCGTTGGGCACGTCCCGGAGGAAGTTGGACAGGATGAGGATGGTCATCGGCAGTCCGAACGCCACCGTGGGGAGGATGAGCGCGATCAGCGTGTCGTACAGGCGCAACTGGGTGATGATGAAGTAGACGGGAATGATCGAGGCGTGGACAGGGATGGCTAGTCCCGCGAGAAAGATCTTGAACGTGGACTGGGCGAACCGGCCTGCCCGCCGGACGATGACGTAGGCCGCCATCAGTCCGGCGCCGACCGCCAGCGCGATCGTGGCGACCGTGACGATCGCGCTGTTGAGGAGGTACTGGGGGAATCCGCTGGCCAGCACCTGCTGATAGTTGTCCAGGGTGGGCGCGGTGGGTGGGGCCCAGGGACTTGAGGTGAGGAAACCGTCCTGGTCCTTGAGGCTGGTGATCAGCACCCAGTACAGCGGGATGGCCACGACCGTCAGCCATGCCAGGCCACCCAGGCCGGCGAGAACGTTGGGTCTGCGCCGTAAACGTCGCCGAGGTCGCCGTGCTGGACTTCGGCGAATCCGCTGTGCGGGGCGGGTGGTATCAGACGTCGCTGCTTGTCGAGGGACGACCGCGGGAGGCATCAGACTCCCTCCATTTGGCTTTGCATCTTGGTGAAGCCGCTGAGTTTGACCAGCAACAGGGACAGGCTCACGCCGAAGAGCACGAGGACGACGGCGATGGCGCTCGCGTAGCCCATCTGGTAGCTGGCGAACCCGTTCACGTACATGTCCAGCGGAAGGATCCTCGTTTCGTTGCCCGGCCCGCCGTTGGTCATCACGAAGACGAGGTCGAAGTAGGTCAGCGATCCGACGAGGACGAGGGTGGAGGAGGTCACGGTCGTGTAGCGCAGTTGGGGCAACGTGATCGAGACTAACTGGCGCCACCGGCCGGCTCCGTCGATGGCGGCGGCTTCATACAGTGACTGGGGCACCTGGCGGGCGGCGGCTTGGTACAGCAGTGTGTGGAACGGGATGAACTGCCATCCGATGACGAAGATGACCACATACAGGGCCAGGTTGCCGTCTCCGAGCCAGTTCTGATGCAGCACGGACAGACCGGGCAGGCCGGCCACTGCGTTGAGCAGCCCGAAGTTGGGATCGAGCAGATACTTCCACGTGATGGCGATCGCCGCGGCCGACAACAGCAGAGGGAGAATGTAGACGGCACCGAGCACTGCCCGGTACCGCTGTCGTCCCGCCAGGAACACACCCAGCAGGAGGCTGGTGGGAGTCTGTAGCAGCCAGCTGAGCAGCATCACTTTGACACTCAGCCAGATGGCCTGGTGTGTGACGGAATCGTGGACGAACCTGCTCCAGTTCGCCAGGCCGGCCCACTGGGGCGCGGCGAGTCCGTCCCAGGAGAAAAAGCTCAGGGCGACCACGATCAGCATGGGAGCGAGTGCGAACAGGCCGAAGAAGGCCAACGCGGGCAGCAGCAGCATACGGCTGGGCGCTGCGTGGGTGGTCATCGCAACGTTCCGTTCATGGCCGTGGAGAACTGCTCGGGCGTGATCTTCTTCAAAAAAAGCTGTTCCAGGTTGGTCAGCACCGCCTCGGCCTGTTCGGGTGGCAGCGCTTGGTCCCAGGACAGCTGGAAGTTCGGCGCTGTCTGGGTGAGTGTGTAGATGAACTGGAGATAGTTCGCGTTGTCGGCGCGCGCGAGTTTCTGCTCGATTCCCTGCACGGGCGGCACGTCACCGACCTTGATGAGACCGTTGATGTACGCGTCATCCATGACGGTGTGTTTGAGGTAGTCCACCGCGACATCCTGGTGGCGCGACTTCTGCGCCACGGAGAAGAAGTTGCTGCTGTTGCCGACGACGTCGTTCGGGTCGCCTGCTCCGCCGGGAACCGCGGGGAAGGTGGTCCACCCTAGCTTTCCGGATTTGATGAAGGACGGGTTGGCCTTGACGATGCTCGAGAAGTCCCACGAGCCCATGAGCTCCATGGGGGCCTTGCCGGTGTAGAGCAGGGCGGTTTGCTGGCCGGTGTCGTAGTTGACCGAGGAGAAGCCGTCACCGAAAGCCCCGCCGTCGACCAGTTGCTGGATCATCGTGTTCGCCTGGATGATCGCCGGGTGTGACCAGGCGCCGGACTTGCGAGCCAACACGTCGCGGAACGCCTCGGGGCCGCCAACACGATCGACGAGATACTCTTCCCACATCAGGTAGGTCCACCGGCTCGCCCCGCCCAGCGCGATGGGCGTCAGGCCAGCGGACTTGAACGTGCCCACGGCTGCGAGCAAGTCCTGCCAGGTCTTCGGCGGCTGCACGCCGTGCTGCTCGAACAACTCCTTGTTGTAGAAGAGCACGACCGGCTGCACCCCGCGGATGGGGACACCATAGGTCTTGCCGTCGAAGGTCACGGACTGCATCACGTTCGGGAAGAACTTGGTGGCCAGCGCGGGGTCGCTGCGCAGATCCTGGGACAGGTCACGGACGTTGCCTGATGTGATGTAGGAATTGAGGACCCCGCCGCCCCAGCCGTAGAACACATCGGGCGGGGTTCCGGCGCCCATGGCCAGCCGTAGTTTCTGCTTGTAGGGGTCGTTTTGGAACAGCTGGACCTCGAGCGATTGGCCGGGGTGGGACTGGTTGAAGCGTTGCACCGAGTCCTGGTAAATGCTCGAAGCGCCGCCCTGGACGGCCCAGATCAGTGGCCCGCCGGAAGCTCCGGGCCGACTGGGTCCAGATGTTCCACAGGCAGTCGCGGCCAGTGCCGCCGCCGAGGCTGCTCCGGCAATAAACGATCTTCGTGTCATCGGGCGAACCATGAGTACAGCTCCCTTCGGTCGATCTTGGTTACTGCGCGTGAACCTTGGCGGGATGGCGGTCGGCCCCCACCACGTGGGTGGTGCCCGTGAGTGAGAGGGTCTGGTGCATGCGGATGTCGGTGCTGGACGAGCCGATCATCAAATGGAGGTCGCCGGGTTCGACAATGCGTTGCCCGGTCAAGGTGGTGTAGGTCAGACCGTGCCGGAACGGGAACACCGGGCGCGGGGTCGAGGTTGCTGATGCCGGCACTAAAGCCACCCAGCGGGGCGTGCAGGTACTTGCTCGGCTGTGCCCCCATGCCCCCGGTGTTGCGGGAATCTGGACCGGGAGTTCGCCTGACGGGACCACGCGCCCGGACAGCAGGCCGGCCAGACA
>JBPYFK010000048.1:0-4987 GCA_051984675.1 Pseudonocardiaceae bacterium
CGACGTTGTAGGCCAGCGCGATCGGGCCGAACACCAGCGGCATGTGCAGGGCCGGGTTGCCCTTGCAGCGCGCGTCCGCGGCGGGGGCCTCGGTCGGCTTCAGCGGCGAGTCGGTGCCGCCGACGTCGACCTGGCCGGCGCTGAACTGCTTGATACCCGCACCCGAACCGGTCGGGTTGTAGGAGAACCGGTTCTGGCTGCACTGGGCCTGCAGGGCTGCCGCGAAATGGGTGATCGCGTTGGCCTGGGCCGTGGAGCCTTCACCGGTCAGTGCCGGCTTGCCACCGCATTCGACACCCGGTGTCTGGGCCGTCTGTCCTCCTGGTGCGTTCACGTCCGATCCGCACGCAGTAAGCGCGAGAGCACTGGCGGTCATGAGACCGAGCGCAGCACTGAGCCGCTTGATCTTCACGTCGTTCCTCCACTGGAAGTCACGGCACGAAGGCGGCCCTTGCTGCCGCCTGTCAGGTGGCGCCGACGCTATGCCCGAGTAGTGGCTGGCTGTCGCCGTCTTCGTGAACGGCAGGTGAATCCAACCGTTTCGGTGCTGTGGCACTGGTCATGTAGATCAAGATGTGGTAACGGCCGAGATTCGGAAGAGTCACGGCGGCGGCTCTTGTCAAGAAAGACGTCCGTGCTGGATACAGCGTGTAGGGCTACGTCGTCTGACTGGGTGAGATCAGCGGGTGTGCGCGCACGGTGGGTGCTGTGCTGGTGGCACATCAAGTCGCAGCACCACGAAGCGTGCGGCACCGGGAGGGTGACGTGGTGATGACGCGGGCAGGGTTTCGGTGGCGTCGTTCGGGTCGTCGACGCGGATACTGGGCTGTTGCCGTGCTGCTGATCGTGTCGGCAGCCTGCTCAGCCACCCCGTCGGACGGGGCGCACCCGCCGCTCACCCACATGGCGGCCTCGCCTCCGGTGCCCCGCGCGTCCGCGCTGGCGGGCATGCCTCCGGTACTCGATGCGCACAACGTCTATTCCGCGGCCGGTCCGAACATGGTGGCCCCGGCGCTGCGGCAAGATCGACCCCTGGTGTACGTGCCCCATGCACGATCCGGCGATGTGTGGGTGATCGATCCGACCACGTTCCGTGTTGTGGCTCGTTATCCGGCTGGCAAGGAGATCCAGCACGTCGTGCCGTCCTGGGACATGCGGACGTTGTACGCCACCGACGACTTGCATGATCACTTGCTGCCGTTCGACCCGCGCACGGGCACGCCAGGCAAGCCCATCCCGGTAGTTGATCCTTACAACATGTATTTCACGCCCAACGGCGTGTCGGCGATCTCGGTCGCTGAGGACCACAAGGCCCTGTTCTGGTACGACCCGCGCACGTGGCGGCAACAGGGCGTCACGCAGGTTCCCGACTGTGCCGGCATCGACCATGCCGAGTTCAGCGCCGACGGCAGGACGGCCGTGTTCACCTGCGAGTTCGCTGGACGGGTCGCGGTGGTCGACGTGGCCAGCCACAAGCTGCTCCGGGTGATCGACATGCCGCATCGCAACACGCATATGGGTCCCCAGGACATCAAACTGGCACCGGATGGCTCCGCCTACTACATCGCTGACGCCGACGCCGACGGCGTCTGGGTGCTGGACGGGGCCGCCACCGGTGTGCGGCGGTTCATCCCGACCGGTAAGGGCGCCCACGGTCTCTACTTGGACCGCGCCAGCCGCCGGCTGTTCGTCACCAACCGGATGGAAGGCAGTATCAGCGTGCTCGATCCGGCCACCGGCACCCCACGGGCCAAGTGGCAACTACCCGGCGGTGGTAGCCCGGACATGGGAAACCTGACCGCGGACGGTTCACAGCTGTGGCTGTCCGGGCGCTACGACAGCCAGGTCTACGTGCTCTCCACCGTGGATGGCCGATTGCTCGCCCGGATCCCCGTCGGTAACCACCCGCACGGTCTGTGCGTCTGGCCGCAACCCGGCCGGTACTCACTCGGTCACACGGGCATCACGCGCTAACTCGCCGACAGCCGTGAGCCTGCTTGCGTCGCAGGGTCGGGTCAGTCGACGCACGGAATGTCAGCTGGCGCGGCCGGCGGAGGTGGCTCTGGCTGCGCTGCCGTGGCCGGCGCCGGTAGTGCCGCCGGCCGCGCAGGAGGCCCGGACGTGCCGCTGGGCAGGGTGAGGTCCGTGCCGAGGACGACCTGCAGGCGTCCTGAGGGGATGGTGTCGTCGGGCACCAGAGCGAGTCCCCCGAGTTGCTGTCCCGCTGCCGACGCGCTGACCTGATCACCCGGGTGATAGTGGACGGTGGAATTGGTCTGATGAACCATGTGGGTCACCGCACCCGTGGGGAATCCGTGGTTGTTGAGCAGGTCGGACACGCGGCCCACCAGCCCGGCAGCGCCCGAGCCGTCCTGAATGTCCACTGTGGTCGCTGCTGCTGGCGGCGGAGGCGGTGTCGCGGGCTGATAGCCGAAGGCCGCGCGCACCATGTCACGGACCTGCACCGGATCGATCAGGTTGACATCCTCCCCGTTTCCGTTGGTGGAATATCCCTTGATCGGCAGGGTGTGAAAGTCCAGGTTCCCGCCAGCGAGGTTCTGCTCCTGGTGCGCGAAACTGAGCACGTTCCAGCGGGAGTCGATGACGACATCCTCCCGGGCGATCCGAAGCAACTGCTGCAACTTGCCGGGATCGGTGAGGATGCTGGCACCGCGCAGTTTGGCCGCCACCGCGGCCAGGAACGCCTGCTGCCGGTGGGTGCGGTCCAGGTCGCCGTTGGTCAGTCCGTGCCGTTGGCGCACGAACGCCAGCGCCTGTGCGCCGTCGAGCATCTGCCGCCCGGCGCGGAAGTTCGCGCCCGAGTAGTCATCGTGCACTGGATGGTTGAGACACACTTCGACGCCGCCGAGCGCATGTGCGAGGTCGTAGAAGCCGGCGAGGTTGACCTCGGCGAAGTGGTCGATGGGCACGCCGGTGAGTTCCCGCACCACTTGGAAGGTGGCCCGGCGGCCGGCGTCGCGGCTTTGGGTCTCCAGCTGGTGTTGATCGGTCACCCCGGTGGCGCGAAGTTCGTTTTCCGCCTTGGATTTGGCGTAGCCGTAGGCTTTTTTGATCTTGTCCGGGTGTTCGCCGGGAATGCTGACCAGGTCGTCGCGGGGAATCGAGAAGGCGGTCGCGCGCCCACCCCCGGCCGGGATGTGCATCAGGATGAGGGTGTTGGTGTTGTACCCGCCCTCGTCTCCGTTGCCAGCATGGAGCTTGTTCAGGATGGCAGGTGGAAGCGGGTTGCCGTCCTGATCTTTGCGGCTGTCCAGCCCAATGAGCAGGATGTTCATGGCCCCGGTTGGCGAGGGCGCGGTCTCGTCGAACGTCTTCGACGGGGGCAGGTTATTGAGCGCGTCGGAAGTGTGCAGCCCGCCGTGGAACTCTTCGTATTGTCCCCAGGCCACGCCGACCGCGGCGAACACCAACGCGGCGGCCACAGCCACACCCGTGCGCAAGCGGGTGCGACCTCGGGCGGGCCGCCCTATGCCGAGGGCGGTCATCGATGTGGCGGACGCCGGTCTGTGGTCGGAGGCTAAGAATGCCTGCTGCTGGGAGATCGCACGCGCTCGTTGTCGAGCTCGAACGAAGCGACGACCGGAATCGGGACGACCGCTGCGAGCTGAACCCATCGCCAGTCTCCTTCGAGCGTCCCCACGACGCTGACTTCTCGGTGCGGCAGGCCGCACCGGTCCTGTTTCCCGTGGCTTCTCCCCGCATCCAGCATCGCGCCGGGATCTCGGCCCGGCATCTCGGGCGGAGACATGTCATCCGGGCGCGCCAACCGTCAGTGCTGAGCCACGCGAGCGACCGGGGGAGGGGACGGGTGTGGTCCGGGGTCGTGCGGCAGGGCGGACATGGTCTGCCACTGTTGCCAGGGGACGGTCCAGTCATAGATGTCGCCGTCCGCGGCGGATAGCGGCACGCTGGAGTTGGTGACCTCGACGGGATCGCCGTACATAGCGGATTCGAAGTACGCCTGGCCGTCGTCCTCGTTGAGGTTGACACAGCCGTGGGTGACGTTCTCCGAGCCCTGCACGTCGTCGGTTTCGGTGTTCGTGTGGATGTACTCCCCGTTGTCGTTGATGTGCACGGCCCACGGCTCGACGGTGTCGTAGCCGTACTGCGGGCTGCGCATACGCTGCAGGGCCGCTTTGTCGGTGACGACGTGGACGCCCGACCGGGTGACCCGGTCGGGGTCGGACTCCATGCCGTAGCTGGCGTTGTAGCGGGCGACTTCCTTGCCGTCACGCTGGACGACGAGCTGGTGGCTGGGGACGTCGGCTTTGACGATCTGCGCACGCCCGATGGTGAAGTGCGAGGTGAGGTTGTCCGCCCCGTAGGCCCCGTCGCCGTAGGGCACGCCGTACAGGTTGGCGGTCACGGTGACGTTGGTGCCCGCCTTCCAGTAGTCCTTGGGGCGCCAATGCACCCTGGAGGTGCCGTCCGGGGTGTCGGGCAGCCATGCCCAGGAGCCTTCGGTGGGGACCGAGGTCTGTACCGACAGTGCCTTCTCGGCAGCGGCCCTGTCCTGGATGTGGGTGTCGAAGGTGATGATGATCGGTGCCGCGATGCCGACGGAGCTGGCGTTGTCGATGTTGACCGAGGCGTGCACCAGCGAAGCCGGGCTGGCGGTGGTGAATGCGCCGCCGATCGGGCGGCGTTGTCCGCCGGGGCCGTTGGCGGTGCCCGACCAGGTGTATGTGGCGCCGTACTCCAGCGGCTGAGTCGGTCCCCAGCTCCGCCCGTCGGGGCTCAGTCGCCCGGTCACGGGTTTCCCGTCGGAGCTGGTCAGCGCCACCGTGGCGACCGACCCGCCGGTGACGGCCAGACTGATGGGAGCCGACGGGCTGACGTCGTGAGCGCCATTGCCAGGCGTGGTCGTCACACGTACCGGCGGCGGAGGGCCGGAGGCCAGGTCCGGCATGCTCGTGCAGCCACCGGCAGCCGTGACCAAAGTGATCAGTAATGCTAACCAGACACG
>JBPYFK010000049.1:0-11971 GCA_051984675.1 Pseudonocardiaceae bacterium
GCCGCCCGCCCCCAGCGCCGTCGACCTCGCGGGCCTGCGCCGCGCCGCGGCGGTGCGGCCGTGCCCGCAGGCCGCGCCCGGCGGCTCGGCGGATCTCGCCGCAGCCCGCGCGACCTGCATGGCGGATGGCGCGCCAGTGGACGTCGCCGCCGTGGTTCACGGGCCCGCGCTGATCAACGTCTGGGCGTCCTGGTGCTCGCCATGCCGTGAGGAGCTACCCGCATTGCAGGAATACTCCATCCGACCGGGTGCGATGCCGGTGCTCGGAGTGCAGGTCGCCAGCGACGAAGCCGACGGCTTGCGCCTGTTGGGCCAGTTGGGCGCGCACTTTCCGTCGGTGCACGACACCTACAACAGCACGTCCGCCGCGCTTCACGTCCCGTACGCTCTGCCGGCCAGCTACGTGGTTGACGCGGCCGGGCACGTGCACCGGCTGGACCCGCAGGTGTTCCACTCCGCCCAGCAGGTGGACGACGCCGTCCGCCACGCGCTGGGGGTGGCGGGATGAGTGAGACGTGCAGGTCAACGCATGCCTACCCGGCCGGACCCCTGGTCGACCTTGCCGAGTTGCCCGGCTGGCTACGGCCGCTGGTAGAGCGGACCGAGGGGCTGAAGCCGTCGCATCTGGGCTGGCCGAAGATGCCCACGAACGGCGATGCCCGGGGGGCGGCAGTGCTGGTGCTGTTCGGGGAGCACACGTCCCAGAACGGTCCCGACGTGCTCCTGCTGCGCAGGGCGGACGGGCTGAACTCGCACCCCGGTCAGGTCGCGTTTCCGGGCGGGACCATCGACGACTCGGACGCTGGACCGGTGGATGCGGCCCTGCGCGAGGCTGCCGAAGAGGTTGGGGTGCTGCCGGAGGGCGTGCGCCCCGTTGCGCTGTTGCCCGAGCTTGAGGTTCGCACCGGGTTCCGGGTGACCCCGGTGCTCGCGCACTGGCTGAAGCCGAGCCCGGTGGCGCCGGTGGACCCGGCGGAGACGGCGGCGGTGGCGCGGGTGCCGATCTCGTGGCTTGCCGACCCCGCACACCGCCTTCGAGTCACCTACGGCGGACCCTTCGCAAGCCCGGCCTTCCTGGTGCCCGGGATGCTGGTGTGGGGCTTCACCGGCGGCCTGCTGTCCGGCCTGCTCGACTTGGCCGGCTGGTCACAGCCGTGGGACTGGAATGATGTGCGCGACCTCGACCACGCGTGGCACCAGGTCGCCGAGTTCGACGACGCGCCCTTCCCGGAGTGAACGCGTCCGGGCTACCGTTCCTCTTCGCGCAATGCCCCGATCGGGCACCACTGGGCGGTGGGTCGCAGGGCGACTGCGAGGATGCATCAAATGGCTGACGGCTGGCCGGGACGGGGTGAACGGTGAACTGGGTCGACCTCCTGGTCCTGCTGCTCGCGGTCGCCGCGGGGCTTTCCGGTTCCAGGCAGGGAATGGTCACGTCGCTGTGCTCGTTCCTCGGCGTGCTCGTCGGGACGGTGCTGGGCCTGCAGATCACGCCGTTGCTGCTCGCGAGGGTCACCGACACCACGGCCCGGGTTGCGTTCGGTGTCGTGATCATGGTGTTGCTGGTGGTCCTGGGCGAGACCGTCGGTATGTGGGGCGGCCGTGAGCTGCGCGATCGGATCACCTCCGCCCGGTTCACCGGCGTGGACAACGCGCTCGGCGCGGTCGTCCAGGCATTCGCGGTGTTCGTCGTGGCGTGGCTGGTGGCATTGCCGCTGACATCCGCGAGCGAGACGCCCGGTCTGGCGTCGTCGATCACGAAGTCCGAGGTGCTCAGCACTGTGGACACCATGATGCCGTCCGGGCTGCGCAGCCTGCCCGACGACCTGCGCCGGATGCTCGGCGTCAACGGCTTCCCGGAAGCCCTGGAGCCGTTCACCCAGACACCGGTCGCTGCGACCGCGCCACCGAACGGCGCGCTGGAATCCAGCCCGGTGGTGCGCAAGGCGCGCTCCAGCGTCGTCAAGGTGCGGGGTCGGGCCAGCTCGTGCTCGCGAGCGCTGGAAGGCACCGGTTTCGTGATCGCACCCCATCGTGTGTTGACCAACGCCCACGTGGTGGCGGGTACGGACCGGGTGGAGATCGAGATGGGCAGCGGGGAGTTCGACGCCCGGGTGGTGCTGTTCGACCCGCAGACCGACCTCGCCGTGCTCACCGTGCCGGACCTGGACGCCGACCCGCTGATCTTCACCGACTCGGGCGCGCACGCTGGCGACGACGTCATCGCCATCGGCTACCCGCTCGACGGTCCGTACACCGCGTCAGCCGGTCGAGTGCGCGAGCAGATCCACCTCCGGGGACCGAACATCTACGACTCCACCACCGTCGTCCGTGACGTGTACACGGTCCGGGCGAAGGTGCGCAGCGGGAACTCCGGCGGGCCGCTGATCGACCCTGCCGGACACGTGGTCGGCGTGGTCTTCGGCGCGGCCGTGGACGACCCGGAGACCGGCTTCGCGCTCACTCGCCAACAGGTCGCCGATGACGTGGCGAAAGCGCCGACGCTGACCCGCTCGGTCCCGACCGGCGCCTGCACTCAATGACCAGTGGACGAGGGACCCGTGGACGAGGGACCCGTGGACCCAGGAAACGCGGACGAAGCTGGAACCGCTTCGCGTAGTGCTGTCACGGCGGCCCGAATCGCTGGCCGTTCGGCATCCGCGCGCCACGCCACATACAGCTCGCGGCGCAAGGCTGGGCGGGTCGCCAGCAGCCTGACGCCGTCGGGCACGTGGTAACTGAACCCCAGTGGCGGCACCATGGCCGCCACGACGTTCGCCGCGACCAGCACGAGCTGCGTCAAGTAGTCGGACGCCTCGCAGGTGATCTCGGGCTCGACGCCGGCGGCCCGTAGCCCGGCCACGAGCGCTTCCCGGTCGTCGGTGCCCGCAGCACAACTCGTCCACGCGGTACCAGCAAGTGCCGCGAGGTCCACAACCTCGGCGTCGGCCAGCCGGTGCCGCTCGGACAGCGCCAGCCAGGCGTCCTCGGTCAGCAACCGCGCGTGCCGGATGCCGGCCGGCGGCGGGGCGGGCCGGTTCTCCCAGCTCTCCGCGACCACCAGGTCGAGGTCACCGGACAGCAGCAGCGGCATGAGGTCGATCGCCTCACCGTCGGTCAGCGACGGCGACAGCCGGGGATGCCGGTCCAGCAGCGTCGCGAGTGCGGGCGCGACCAGACCCCGGATCGCGCTCTGCAGCGCGCCGATCCGCAGCGGACCCAGGATCTCGGTGTGCAGGTCGGCGAGGTCCAGTTCGGCGGCGGCGACCTGCGCGAGCACCCGTTCGGCGTGGTCAGCCAGCACCAGTCCCGCCTGCGTCAGGCGAACGCCCCGGCCACGCGGCTCAAGCAGCTCGTGCCCCGCCTCCTGCGCGAGCTTCGCCAGCTGCTGTGACACACCTGACGGCGTGGCGTGCAGTTCCGCTGCGGCGCCCGCCACAGAACCCAGCCGGCGCACTGCGGTCAGCGCGCGAAGTCGCTGCACACTCAACACGGTAGAAATACTACCGGATAATGGACAAAAATATTCACTTGTCCTAATTAGTTCTGAGACAGCATCGTGGACACATGCCCACCCCAGCACGCCGGATCGACCCACGCCTGCTCGCCGCCGCTGGCGCCGCCTGCATCTCCGGTTCGGCGATTCTGATGAAGCTCTCCGGCACCTCCGCCGGGACCGGCGCATTCTTCCGGTGCCTGCTCGCCCTGCCCGTGCTCATTCCGCTCGCCGTCGCCGAACGGCGTCGCATCGGCACCCGACCGATGCGCGCACGGCTGCTGGACGTGCTCGGCGGGGCGTTCCTCGGCGTGGATCTCGTGGCTTGGGGCGCTTCCATCGGCGACCTCGGCGCCGGCATCGCGACCGTCCTGGTCAACGTGCAGGTGATCGTGGTGCCCGTGCTGGCGTGGCTGGTGTTCCGCGAGCGCCCGCCGCGCCGTTTCCTCGCGATCGCTCCGGTCCTGCTCGTTGCCGTCGCGCTGGCCTCGGGCGCGGTGGGAGGTGCCGCGCCAGGCAGCCACCCGGTGCGCGGTGCGTTGCTGGGCGCTGGCGCGGGAGTGGCGTACGGCGGCTACTTGTTGCTGCTGCGCAGGGCAGGGTCGACCGGGCACCGGTTCCAACCGGTGTGCTGGGCCACCGTCGGTGCCGCGATCAGCGCGACCGCACTCGGGTCGTCCTGGCACGGCATCGATCTGGCCCCGGGCTGGTCGGCGTTCGGATGGTTGGTCGCGTTGGCCCTGTCCGGCCAGGTGTGCGGTTGGCTCCTGGTGGGCGCCGCGCTGCCCCAGTTGCGTTCTGCTGTCGGGGCGACCCTCCTGCTCCTACAGCCTGTCTTGAGCGTGCTGTTCGGCATGGCGCTGCTCGGCGAGCGTCCGCTGGCGGGGCAACTCCTGGGCAGTGCCACGGTGCTCGCCGCCGTGTGGTTCGCGAGCACCGGCACTACCAGGGACAGCACCGCTCGTTGGCCAGCGGTCACCTCTTCCGCCGAAACTCGACAACCTGCTGGTACGTCGGTCGGTTCTGCCACTCGATCGGATCTTGACCGACGATTCCCAGCGATTGGAACTGGATCGCGTCGTAGTCCGGCATGCTCTGCCGCTGGGCGTTCGTCGCTGGTGTCGACGTCCACGACGCGACATCCGTCGAGCCACCGTTCGCGCTGACGAGATCCGCATACGTATCCGCCAGCGCCTTGTCGATGGCCTGCCCGCAACTCGCTGGTCCGGCCCCGCAGAGCTTCGCGCTCACCGACGGGCCAAAGGGCTGCGCGACCCGCTCGCCACGAAGCTGGCCCAACACCTTGAGCACGTAACCCTCGTACCCGCCGTCGTAGGCGCTGCCGAGATGCGCGCCGCCGCTGTTCGGCGTGTTCACCCACTGCATCGGCAGCGCGGTGTAGCCCGGCGACCTCGCGCCACCAGTCGAGCCCTGATCACTGAGCCCGCCCGCGGCCAGGATCGGGTCGAACAGGGCCCGGATCAGCTTCTCCTGCAGCACGTCCATGATGGCGACGGCGGCGTGGTGGTCGTACTGCGTGTCGCTGGCGGCGGCCTTCCGCCGATGCGCGCCATCTCCGTACCACGACCGCAGTTGCGCGAGGAGCGCTTGCACTCCCGGCGGCTCAGGCCGTCCGTCCAGGTAGCCGAGCAGGTTGGGAATCTCGGTCAGGCCATCGAGATCCTGCGTGGCGGCCGTTTCCATCGCCTGCACGAGGTTCGAGCGGGTGATCTTGCCTTGGTGCGCAGCGAGCTGC
Source organism: Pseudonocardiaceae bacterium (assembly GCA_051984675.1). Lineage (GTDB taxonomy): Bacteria > Actinomycetota > Actinomycetes > Mycobacteriales > Pseudonocardiaceae > JBPYFK01. The sequence continues at coordinate 5,253 of JBPYFK010000049.1, forward strand.
TGCTCCAGCGCCCGATCGAGCATGACGCTTCGATACGTCGGGCCGTAGCCGTACTGCGAGTCGGCAGCGGAGAATTCCGGCGCCGGCTTGTTGTTCCAGTTCGTGAAGGACCCCGAGGGCGGGTCGATCTCGTGCGGGTGTGCCCCGGCGGCAAGGAATCCCTGCCACTCGGCCTGCCCGGTGCCCCAGGTCGGCAGGTTCGGGTCAACATTCGGTGGGCGTACGGGAAGCCAGCCGGAGCTGTAATACCCGATATCCCGCGCGTCGACGTAGAACCAGTTGAACGTGTAGTTGATCTGAGTGGCGCCCGCCATCCAGGAGGAGGCGTCGTGCGTCTTGGCGGGCTCGCCCCAGTGCATGAACCCGATGATCGAGTCGACCTCGTGGTTGAAGGTCGAGCGCTGGTTGACGACCGCGACCGGTTTGCCACCCGCCGCCGTGGTCCAGCCCTGCACCACGCCGTGCCGGGTCTGGTAGATGTCGTGATTGATCACAGCGGGTGCGCCGGGACCACCCGGCTTGGGGACAGCCGTCTCTGTGAACGTGTCGCGGGACATCGGTAGACACTGGCCGTTGAACTCGTAGTACGTGCCCTGCGGCTGCGGTGGACCGCCCTTCGGATCGCAGATCAGCTCCAGCCGCTGGTCCGTGAGGTCAGAGCCGGCGGACGTAGCGGACCAGGCGTAATCCCGGCCCCGGCCGAGTTCGACGAGCCCCGTTCCCGGGAAGGACGTGCCTTCGGCGGCGTACTCGGGCGAGTGCAGGTCCTCCTGCATGAGGATGCCGGGGGCGAAGTACGACACCTGCGGGCCGAACACCGCTACCGGATGACCGTCAGCCGAGTGCTGCCCGTCCACCACCAGAGCATTGCTCATGTGCTGAGGCATCGTCAGCAGCGACCGGGCGACGTTTGTTGACGCGGGGTTGCTCGGGACCAGATCGCACCCCGGCGTCGTGCTCGTCGGACCGCCGGACAACGGTTTCGACGCGTCGTCCGGCATCGCGGCCTTCGCCGGATCCGCTGCCGGCGCCGACTCGTACGGGAAAGCCTTATCCCTGATTGTGGTCGCGGCGTCCGGGTCGTTCTGCTCGCGGAAGTCGGTGAACGCCTGCTTGCCGCCCGCCGGTCCGAGCTGGTTGCGCAGGTATTGCGACAGCGCGGCGTTCTGCACCTCACCGCCGCCACCGTTGCCGAAGATGCCGCCGATCAGCGCGGCGACCGCGACCACGTCCGACGGCTTCCACGGCTGGGGAGGCTGCAGCGCAGCCCCGTAATCCGCGGGTAGCTTGCGCGGATCGAGCCTGGTCTGGGCGATGTAGGCGTTGACGCCGGCAACGTAGTTGAGGATCGCCTGCTTCGCCTGCGCGCCCTCCGCCCCATAACGCGCGGGGAGAGCGTCAATCTGCGCCTGTGCCTGCTGTTCCGTGTACGGAGCCAGCAGTAACTCGTCGTGGTCGAACTGCTCGTTCGAGCACGACGGGCCCAGGAACTGCGACAGCGAACCGCTTCCGTAGTGCCGGAGCACGTCCATCTCGAAGAGCCGGTCTTCCGCCTGCGCATAGCCGGCCCCGAAGGACATCGCATCGTTCGTGTTGCCGTAGACGTGCGGAATGTCGTGCGTATCGCGGTAAATCGTGACGGGAACCGTGCTGGCCGGCTGCTCGGTGCGCGTGATATCGCTGTCGCGCACACCGAACGACTCGTCGTTGTAGAACTGTGGTAGCTGCTGGTCCGTGAGCGTGGAATACCCGTGCAACAGGTTGGCGTACTGCGTGCGCTGGTCGGTGCTGTTCGGCGGACGTTGCTTCGTGGTCTCGAACTGAGCCAGATCCGCCGCGTTGACCAGGCCGTTCTCGCCCGGTGGGTTGACGGCGAGGACACCGCCGTCGGCGTAGTCATCGACCTGGTAGCCGGGCCCGGAGGAACCCGCCGCAGCCGGCGTGACGGCGGGCAGGAGCAGCACCGCGCCGACGATGCCCAGGAATCGTAAGGTGATCCGTCTTCGAGACTTCGTAGTCGATCTCATGCCCGGTTCAACACCTCCGCTGCGGCGCGTTCACCAGCACGGACCGCGCCATCCATGTAACCCGACCAATAGGTGGCAGTCTCCGTTCCCGCCCAATGCACCAGACCGAACGGCTGACGGATCGTCGAGCCGTAGCCGTAGACCGTGCCAACCCCGGCAGTGGCCACTGGACCGCCCCTGGACCACCGCTCGCGCGTCCAGTCGTGCTCTACGTAGTCGATCGGCGAAAGTGCCTGTGGTCCGACGACTTTGGCGAACGCCTGCAGCACCCCCTCGCGCCGCTGCTCCAGGGTGCGGTTTCCCCAGTCGTGCCAGGTAGATCCGCCTATGAAGGCGAGCAGAACGCCGACGCTGGCATCCGGTGGGCTGTTGTCGAAGCTGACCCGGACCGGGCCGTTGTCGAAAACCGCCATCCCGGACAGTCCAGCGGCACGCCAGAACGGCGTGCGGTACACGGCGTCGACCTTCATCAGCGTTCCCATGGACAAGCGTTGCAGCAGCTGCATCCGGGTAGGGGGCATCAGCGGAACCCAGTCGATCGCGGCAGCCAGTGGTGGCGGCACGGCGACGATCACGCGCGAGGCCATGACCTGCCCGCGATCGCTGGTCACGGTCACGGCGGTGCCATCCTGCTCGATCCTGCGCACCGGGGCGTTCAGCACCACCGCGTCGCCGAGTTGCTCGGCCATCCGCAACGGAATCTGCTGGGAGCCTCCGACGAACCGCGAATCCTGCGCTCCGCCGGACGTTCCGGCCGAGCGTTCGAACGTCCCGGGGTTCGTCTCGTTGCCGGCGGTCGCCAGGTACCAGAGGAAGAACAGCAGGGAGACGTCCCGGGGGTCCTCGCCGATCAGCGGCTGGAAGTAGGCCAGAAGGACGTCCCGTGTCTCCGGGTTCACCGTGTTCGCCTGGACCCAGTCGTGCATCGAGGTGGCGTCCCATTCGGCGGCATGCTGGGCGTTCCAGGGCGCGTCCACTGGGACTTCCTTGGACATCTCGTCCATCTTCGTCTGGAGGACCAGGGCGTCCGGCAGAATCGTCGGATCGGGCGGGATCGTGCCGCTGTAGCGGAGTGTTGTTCCATGCGCGACGTAGACGTTGTCGCCCTGGTCGTACTCCTTGAACGTGCGTACGCCGAGTTCGCCGGCCAGCGCCAGGATGTGGTCCTGCGTCGGCCCGACGAACGCCCCGCCGGACTCGATCACCGAACCGTTCGCCAAGGTGTGGTTGAGGACCCGACCGCCCACCCGATCGCGTGCTTCGAGCACCACGACGGAGCGGCCCGCGCGGGCGAGCTGGCGGGCGGCGACGAGTCCGGAGATTCCGCCGCCTACGACGACCACGTCTGCCTTCGCCGGTACCCGGTCGGCCGCGAACGCAGTGCCGGAGCCCACAACACCGAGTGCGCCTGTCACGGCAAGCCCACCGAGAAGACCGCGGCGGCTGACATCTGTCCCAACCATCAGACGTCTGTCCTTTCTCGATAGTCGACCACGGTGCTCAGCGCGGAAGCGATTCGCCGGGCATCGATGGCGATCTCCCGGAACATGCCGCTGGCCGGGTTCGTGAAGCCGATGAAGTGCAAGTGCGGTGCCCTGTCGTGCGTCCGCGCGCCGTGAACCACCGGCAGCCCGGAACCGTCGAGGATGCCGAGATGTCCGACCAGCGGCTCCAGCCCGCGCCGGTACCCGGCGGCGACCACGATGGCCTCAGGCTCGATCGCGGACCCGTCCGCGAGCAGCACCTTCGACCCGTCGAATCCGGTGACCGCAGCGACCGGCTCGACCCGGTCGTCCAGGACGGCGTCGACGAGGCCGACGTCGAGAATCGGGATCTCGCCGCGGGAAGCGCGGGTGAACAGCCCCTTGCCGGGATCAGCGAGGCCCTTGTGCCGCATGTCCGGTATGGACAGTTTGCGCACCGGTTCAGCGAGCGTGTCCGCGATGCGCGCCGGAAGATAGCGCATGAGCACGCCAGTCAGCTGCGTCGGAATCCCGAGCTGCGCGCGACGCAGGATGTGCGGTGGCGTCCGCACAGCCAGCCGTACCCGTGCCGCTAGGTGCTCGGTGAGGTCGACGGCGATTTCCGCACCGGTATTGCCGGCGCCCACCACCAGCACATCCCGCCCCCGGTACGGCGAACCGTTGCGGTATGCGCTGGCGTGGATGATCTCTCCGCTGAATTCCGCCTGGCCAGGCCAATCCGGCAGCCGCGGTGTGTGGTTGTATCCGGTGGCGACGACGACTGCGCTGGCACGCACGTCACCCTGCTCGGAGCGCAGCACCCACCTGTCGCCGTCGCGATCCACCTGCCCGACGGTGATTCCGGTGCGGATGTCCAGGTCGTGATGCTCGGTGTAGCGCTCCAAGTACCTGATCACGCCATCGCGCGACACCCATCGGCCTTCCGCGCGCGGGATCGGGTATCCGGGCAGGTGGGACAGCCAACGCACGGTGTGCAGATGCAGTCGGTCGTAGTGCTGGCGCCAGCTGGCGGCGACCTGCTCGGCCCGCTCGATCACGATGTTCGGCACGGCTCGCGCACGCAGTGCGGCGGCGGTGGCCAGCCCGGCCGGGCCGGCGCCGATAACGGCCACCGGCACGTGAGCCTCGTTGCTCATCAGGCACTCCTCACCTCGGAGACCTAAGGACCCGTTAGATATGAACACGAGTCAGGTTCGGAATCTTTACACTGCGGGTATGACAGCCGCAAGGCCCGATGAGGGGAGTCCGAAACGTCGCGCACCGATTCAGCGGCGCAGCCGCGAACGGGTCGAGCGCATCCTCGACGCGGCGGCGGGCCTGATCGTCACGCACGGCGTGGAACGGTTGAGCACGAGGACGATCGCGGCTCGCGCGGACGTCCCGGTCGCATCCTTGTATCAGTACTTCGCCGACAAGGACGAGATCATCCTGGCCCTGGTCGAACGCGACACGGCGGAAATGGACGAGCGCGTCGCGGAGGCCGTGAGCAGCCTGGAGACACCGACGGTCCGCACGTTGGTCGAGACGACGATGCGCGCGTTCGTCGACGTGTATCACCGCAGGCCGGCGTTCGTGGTGATCTGGTGGCGAGGCCGGACGAATGCGGCCGTGCAGGACTTCTGCCGCGCGCACAACAAGCGCATCGCACGCGACCTGTTCGATTTCGCGCTGGGGGCGGGACTCGTCCCGCCCGATATCGACGTGATGGTCGCGGAACTGGCGGTGGAGGTGGGCGACCGCGTCTTCCAGGTGGCCTTTGAGCACGACCTCGCCGGTGACGAGTGGGTGATCAGCGAAGGAATCGACCTCGTCGTCAGCTACCTGGAGCGATACGCCTTGTAACGGTTGAATTCATGGCCGGCAGCGGCCTTCCCGGGCTGTTGCAGCCGTTGGTCGATCAGGCGGCGCGGGTCGCGGCGGCCAGCCGCTACCCCAACCGCTGTTATTACCTGATCGGGTTAATCCCCGATGTCATCCCTCGGTACTGCCACGCCTCTTCGCCAGCGCAGCCGTGTCCTTCAGCGAGTCGATCGTGCGTTTCGGCGCGCGGATCTTGCGCACCCGCCGGTAGCCGACCAGCGCGAACAGTCCCGAGGTCAGCAGCATCAGCAGGAACACGATTCCGAACGAGGCCCAGCGCCACAGACCGAGCTGCGCCAAGCCCTCAGCGAGCGTGAAGAACAGGAAGAACATGCTGAAGGCGAGCACCGTCAGGGCCAGGATGAAGTAGACACTGCCCTTGACGCCCTTGCGGACCTCGCTGGCCAGCTCCGACTTCGCCAGTTCCACCTCGGCGCGCACCAGGGTGGACAGGTGCGTGGTGGCATCCCGGACCAGTGCGCCGATGGACTGCTCGCCGTGCCCGGTGTCCTCTTCGGACAGCGGGATCGACGTGACCGCTGGCCAGCCGTCACCGGCCCTGCCTCGACTGCCGTTGGTGTTCTTCTGGGCGCTGCTCACGACGGTCATCGTGCCATGTGGCCGTGGTGGCGAACGAGTGACTCGCGGCGTGTTATGCCCCGCGTTTTCGCTAGCCTGTGCCACCCCTGCGGACCGTGCGCAGAACGGCGTCGTTGACCTGCGGTTTTCATCACCCACTGAATAGCCCCCGGTGCCCCTCCACCCTGTGGAGGGGCACCGCCGGGTGCTCAACCGTTACGAACTGATTACTCCTCGTCGGCGGACTTCTTCAGCCCCTTGGAGATCTCGTCCATGACCGAGGAATCGGCGAGCGTGGAGACGTCGCCGATCTCGCGGTTCTCCGCGATGTCTCGCAGCAGCCGGCGCATGATCTTGCCGGAGCGGGTCTTGGGCAGTTCGGGCACGACCATGATCTGCCGGGGCTTGGCGATCGGCCCGATCTCGTGCGCCACGTGCTCGCGCAGCGCCTTGAGCGCGGCCTGACCGGAGGCCTGGTCGTCGACACCGCCACGCAGGATGACGAACGCGACGATGCCCTGGCCGGTCGTCGGGTCGCTGGCGCCGACCACGGCAGCCTCGGCCACGTTGGCGTGCGACACCAGCGCGGACTCGACCTCGGTGGTCGAGATGCGGTGACCGGAGACGTTCATGACGTCGTCGACCCGGCCGAGCAGCCAGATGTCGCCGTCGTCGTCGTACTTGGCGCCGTCGCCGGCGAAGTAGAAACCCTTGTCGGCGAACTTCGCCCAGTAGGTCTCCTTGTAGCGCTCGTCGTCACCCCAGATCC
>JBPYFK010000050.1:0-5706 GCA_051984675.1 Pseudonocardiaceae bacterium
CAAGAAGGACAAGGACTCCGACGACTAACGGATCACCAAGGATTCCTCCACGCAAGCGTGGCCTGGCCCCCTTCAAGGGGTCAGGCCACCTTTTGCGCAGACGGACCGCTCTACCTGCGTCTTACCGCCCTACGACGGCGGTGGGAAGGGCGCGCAGATGGACCGCTGCTAGCCGAGGATCTGGCCGGCCACGTCGGGGTTGTCGACAACTCGGCTTGCGAGATCGCGCAGCGTCGACTGATGAGCGCGGGCATAGCGACGTAGGACGCTGAAGGCTTGGTCCACGCTGATGCCCCCGTGGTGTGCGAGGATGCCTTTAGCCTGCTCGATGACGATGCGGCTATCGAGTGCCTCGTACAGTTGACGGTTGACCGTGTGGGACTGATCGAGGGCCTGTTGTTGCTGCATTGCGGCCGTAGCGGCATCGGCCAGGGCCTGGCACAGATCGACATCCTCAGCCGTGAGAGCGGCGAACGGGCCGCCGAGTAGCACGAGCGTGCCAAGCGTCGCGCCCCCCGCCCGCATGGGCAGCAGGTGGGCAGAGGCCACTCCCTGCTCACGGGCGTGACTCGCAAGGGGCCAGCCGTTGCCGCTGTGGGTTACATCTGGAACCACCACGGAGGTGCCGTCTCGCAGACATGCTGATATCGGCTCGTCTCCCAGGTGGGGGTGTGGTTGAACCAGCTGGGCCAGCCCGGCGGAGGTGGTGGCGGCGACGTGGGGCTTACCGTGCTTATCAGTCAGGACGGTGACGGCTGCCGTCACGTCGGCAAAATCGGTGCAGTAGCCGCACAACCGGTCCAGCAATTCCGGCACGTCGTGCTTGTTCGCCACGGTATCGGCAAGATCCACAAACGCCGTGTTCACTGCGTGCGGTTGTCTGTGTGCCGAGGACATCGGTCTGCCCCTTAACCGGGTGGGCTGTTCCTGCACATCGTAGAACGCACAGTAGTCGCAACGACACCGTGAGGGATGACCAAACGTTACCGATGCCCCAGCGCTACGTGCGACACTGCACAGCGTATCCACACGTAAAGTCACACAAGCCATGCAGTACGTGCTCTTCTACGATGCGCCCGAGCTCGACGACGACCATCGGCCGTGTATCGGAGCGTACGGGCGCCACCAGTCGCCAGTAAGCGTGATGTGCCAGCTCAGCAGCCGACCAGCCACGACGCCGGAGTTGTTGATGCCGCCGACCCGCACCCAGACTGAAACGGCCACCAGCGAAGGTCGCTGAACACCGACGGACGCAACCGTGAATGCAAGCTGCAAAACCCCCATCGAATCGGGTGGCTGCGCTATCTCGAGTCGACTCGCGAACCGGGGCACCGCGTAGAGTCGGTGGTAGAGCACCCACAAGCTGGCATTCTCGTGTTGCCGCGGGCCTCGGTGAGATACCCAGCGAATGTGCCGATGGAGAGCCGATGCAGCCAGCCGAGATCGTCGACGCCGATCCCACAGACCGCCGGTCAGAGGAGGAACCTGACGAAGAACAGGACGTGTCGGGCGCTGGTGACTTCGTCTGGGATGAGGAGGAGTCGAAGGCCCTGCGCCAGGCGCGTAAGGACGCCGCGCTCGCGGTGTCGGCCGATTCCGTCCGTGCCTACCTCAAGCAGATCGGCAAGGCGGCCCTGCTCAGCGCGGAAGGCGAGGTCGAGCTCGCCAAGCGGATCGAAGTGGGACTTTTCGCCGCTGAACGTCTGCGGATCGCCGAGGAGGAACACGCAAGCCTCACCACCGAACTGCGCCGTGACTTGCGCTGGATCGTCCGCGACGGTGAGAAGGCCAAGAACCAGCTGGTGGAGGCCAACCTGCGGCTGGTGGTCAGCCTGGCCAAGCGCTACACCGGTCGTGCTTTGGCGTTCCTGGACCTGATCCAGGAAGGCAACCTCGGCTTGATCCGCGCGGTGGAGAAGTTCGACTACACCAAGGGTTACAAGTTCTCCACCTACGCCACCTGGTGGATTCGCCAGGCGATCACCCGCGCGATGGCCGACCAGGCGCGCACCATCCGTATGCCGGTGCACATGGTCGAGGTCATCAACAAGCTCGGCCGGATCCAGCGCCAGTTGCTTCAGGACCTTGGCCGCGAGCCGACCCCGGAAGAGCTCGGCAAGGAGCTGGACATCGCCCCGGAGAAGGTGCTGGAGATCCAGCAGTACGCCCGGGAGCCCATCTCGCTGGATCAGACGATCGGCGATGAGGGTGACAGCCAGTTGGGTGACTTGATCGAGGACTCCGAGGCTGTCGTCGCGGTGGACGCGGTGTCGTTCACGCTGCTGCAGGACCAGCTGCAGTCGGTGCTGGCCACGCTGTCCGAGCGGGAGGCCGGTGTGGTGCGGCTGCGGTTCGGCCTCACCGACGGCCGGCCGCGGACGCTGGATGAGATCGGCCACGAATATGGCGTGACACGGGAGCGCATCCGGCAGATCGAGTCCAAGACCATGTCCAAGCTGCGTCACCCGTCGCGCGCTCAGACACTACGCGACTACCTCGACTGAACTCGCGGTGAGCTGCGCACCAGGACGGTCCTGGGCGGCCATTATCGACCGTCGTACACCGGTGCACCCGCACCGCTTTGACATCCGGTTGCCGCCGGACCCGCTCTGCACCCGGTGATCTGGAACCAGCGGCATCTGTTTCCTGCCCTGCGTGCGCTCGAACCGTTCTACAACGGACACCGGCCGCACCGAGGCATCGCGAACACCATGCCCGGTGAAACCGCTACCTACGCCCATCACAGATCCGGACACGATAGCTGCCCTCGGCATATACCGAGGGCCAGCATGATTTTCTACGAGTGCGAGCACGCCTGGGTACACCGATGATGTTGACGGCAAGAGCACGGCCCCCTCATCGTGTGATGTGCAGGGATCCTCGTGCCCGGCCGCTGCGCGGACGGTGATTGGCGGTACGGTCCGTCATCAGATCACCAAGGGATGCCTGCTCGCGCTCCTCCGGCCTCTTGACTCTCTGGGTGAGCTGTGGTTTCAGTGCTCATCGAAATCAATGGCTGTCGTGTTCGTCTACATTCGGCCGCGTACCGCCGAAAACGGCGCGCAGTAGCACCGCCTGTTCCATCAGCGGTCCATGTGAGACCTGAACGTGCACGGCGATCGTGTCGGCTGCCCACTGTCCGCCGAAGTCGTTGCGCATGCGGCAGCAGTTCGGTCCGCGTAGGGGGCACACCCACCACAATTCACCGTCGATCTCCATGACTCTGGGGTAGGCACGGGCGGGGTCGTTCCCGTTGTGGCCACGGCCGGTCCCTCAGAGCCGGTTGATGCTGTCGATCAGTTGGTGGGCGAACTCGGCTACCTCATTGGGGGTCGCTCGTGGGCCAAGCAGGTGAGTCGTTTTTCGGTGCCAGCAGCCCCGTCAGCACGAGCGGCTTGGCGAGGTGTGCTCCGCGCACGCGGCGAGGCAACCCGGCCTGCGTATACACGTAGCGGTCTTGTGAAGACATCGTGAATCACCATCTCGTCTGCTCGTCTAGGGGAGAGGGGAAACAGTACTATACGTCTAGACGTGTGCCATACTGGTGAGATGTGATCGGCTGACGCCTCAGTGGGCGGGGAACTCGTACTCCAGGACGTAGGCGGGTGCTGCCTTGACCGTGTCGCACACCTCCACGGCCCGCCCCGACGTGTCGTAGGCGGTCCGAACCACCCGCAGCACAGGAACTGACGCGCCAAGCTGGAGGGCTTCGCGCTCGTGTGGAGTTGGCATCCGAGCGGTCACCTCTTCGTGGAAGTGGTCCAGTGTTCGGCCCGTCTCCTCGATTCGTGCGTAGATACCGCCTGGTCCAGTATCGTGTTCAGTGATGCGGGTATTGCGTGCAATCTCGAGCGGAATGTAAGAAATCTCCGTCTCGACCGGAACGCCATTCGCCAGGTATCGACGAGAGCGCACAACAACTTTGTCGTTCTTGGCAATACGGAGCCGTTGTTGGGTTTCCAGGTCGGGACGAGACTCGGAGACCTGGATCTGATCAACGGAAGCTTGAAACCCGAACTTCTCAGCCTCCGCCGCGAACGCCGCGTTGCCGGCTTCACGGTGGCGGCGCGCGAAACGATCAGATGCCAGCCGGCGTACCGGCGCGATCTTGCGGACGTAGACGCCGCGCCCATGCTCGGCGACCACCAGGCCCTCGGCCCGTAGCTGCTGGATAGCTTGCCGAACTGTCATGCGGGCCACGCCGTAGTGCGATACCAGCGCGGACTCAGAGGGGAGCTTTTCGCCCTCAGTAATACGCGATGAGAGGATGACGCTGCGAAGATCATCAGCAATCTGTTTCGAGGGTGAGCGGTCACTTGCACGGTCGATCGCGCCCAGCTGCATCGCACTCACTCCTCTACACGTCCAGACGAGTGATAGGGTACCGCACAACGAGGGACTCTAGGAGGCTGCCATGTCCAGCACGCCGAGACACTCCGTCAGTGTGGCTGGCGTCGTGGTCAATGACGATGAGCGAGTCCTTCTAGTTCAGCGTCGTGACAATGGACGCTGGGAACCGCCCGGCGGGGTGCTCGAACTCAACGAGACGTTTGAAGAGGGCGTATGTCGAGAAGTTCTCGAAGAAACTGGTATCACGGTCGAGGTAGACCGTTTGACCGGGATTTACAAGAACCTCTCGGGAGGCATTGTCGCGCTCGTCTTCCGCTGCCGTGCCGTTGCTGGAGCGGCGCGGGCTACTGCTGAGAGCGCAAATGTCGCTTGGCTCGACCTTCCAGCAGCCCTTGAGCGCATGACCGAAGCGTATGCAGTGCGCGTCGCTGATGCCTTTACAGACCAGGTCTGCATCCGTTCCCATGACGGCGTTCACCTCGTCACCTCGTGAGCCACTCCCAGGCACCGCAAGCGTTGGCAAAGCTGCGCCTGTGCCGGGGTGGTAGCTGGCTCGGCCAGCACTGCCCGGTGCGTCCGCACGGCGGTGGAGCCCGGTGTTCGAAGGCCAGTGACCCCTTGACCAGCCCGCGGCTTGCGGTAAGGCAGCGGGTGCCGACGTCGCCGGCCCCGCCGGTGAACAGGGGCTTTGAAAGGGCCCCGGCAACCCTGCGCGTGCTGTGGATCACTGCGTCATCGACCCGGACGGCGTAATGCCGATCGGCGGTCACCGTGACCCCATTTGACCGGCGCGAACGCGATCCTCCCGAATTCCTCCCAAAAATACCCACCAAGATCATCTGGAGATCGACAGGTGATCCGCATCCCGGGCGCAAAAAGCCCGCTGACCTGCACTTTCGTGCTCGATCAGCGGGCTTCGCCGGTTGTCGGGACGGCGGGATTCGAACCCACGACCCCTTGACCCCCAGAACGTGAGCCTTTCCGCGACCTGGAAAAACCGGGGCAATCGCCAGTTGCCGACTTCTCTCTCACCTGCCCATTTCGCTGACATTGCTCGCCTCATGGTCCCCGGATGGTCCCCACGCCGAAGGCGGGGTAGTGCTGCCACGTGCTGCGCTCATGAGCGTCTTCCCTGTAACGCAGGGTCGGGTCGGTGATTAACAAGTTAACAGCCTTCTTGGCCTTCCAAAGCTGTGAACGCTTTTCCCTGCCGCTAGAGCTGACTTGCCCGCACCTCGTCCAAGCGGTCACCTGACACGACCTGGGTGGCCTGGATCGTGGCCAGCAGCTCCTAGACAAGTAAGTCCCCGAGTTGACGAACGCCGCGCTCAAGGTTTGCTGGCTGGTGCATTCCCC
>JBPYFK010000051.1:0-9335 GCA_051984675.1 Pseudonocardiaceae bacterium
CGGCGGTGGTGAAGACCTCCGAGCGCTTGGTCGGGATGGTCGTGTTCCGCTCGATGAGCTTGGTCATGATGCCGCCCTTGGTCTCGATGCCCAGGGACAGCGGGGTGACGTCGAGCAGCAGGACGTCTTTGACCTCGCCGCGCAGCACACCGGCCTGCAGAGCGGCACCCACGGCGACGACCTCGTCCGGGTTGACGCCCTTGTGCGGCTGCTTGCCGCCGGTGAGCTCGGTGACCAGTTCGCTCACGGCCGGCATCCGGGTCGCGCCACCCACCATCACGACGTGGTCGATGTCGCTGACCTTGATGCCGGCGTCCCGGATGGCGTTGTGGAACGGCTGCTTGGTGCGCTCCAGCAGGTCCGAGGTGATCCGCTGGAACTCGGCCCGGGAGAGCGTCTCGTCCAGGAACAGCGGGTTCTTGTCCGCGTCCACGGTGATGTAGGGCAGGTTGATGTTGGTCTGCGACGAGCTGGACAGCTCGATCTTGGCCTTCTCGGCGGCTTCCCGGAGGCGCTGCATCGCCATCCGGTCCTTGGTGAGGTCGATGCCGGTGCTGGACTTGAACTTGTCCACCAGCCAGTCGACGATCCGCTGGTCCCAGTCATCTCCACCCAGGTGGGTGTCACCCGAGGTCGCCTTGACCTCGACCAGGCCCTCACCGACGTCCAGCAGCGAGACGTCGAAGGTCCCGCCACCGAGATCGAAGACCAGGACGGTCTGGTTCTGCTCCTTGTCGAGGCCGTAGGCCAGGGCGGCCGATGTCGGTTCGTTGATGATGCGCAGCACGTTCAGACCGGCGATCTGGCCGGCTTCCTTGGTCGTCTGCCGCTGGGCGTCGTCGAAGTACGCCGGAACGGTGACCACCGCGTCGGTGACGTCCTCGCCCAGGTATGCCTCGGCGTCCCGCTTGAGCTTCATCAGCACGCGGGCGCTGATTTCCTGCGGGGTGTACTCCTTGCCGTCGATCTCGTTGGTCTTCCAGTCGGTCCCCATGTGCCGCTTGACCGACCGGATCGTGCGATCGACGTTCGTGACGGCCTGGTTCTTCGCCGGCTGGCCGACCAGCAACTCGCCACTCTTGGCGAACGCCACCACGGAGGGAGTAGTGCGGGAGCCTTCCGAGTTGGCGATCACCGTCGGTTCGCCGCCCTCCAGGACGGCCACGACGGAGTTAGTCGTACCGAGATCGATCCCCACCGCACGCGCCATCACAACCTCCTCGCCGAACACCTGGGTCGAACACCTGGGTCGAACACCTGGGTCGTCAGGTTCGCCGCGGCCTGAAGGTTTCACCACCTGGTCCCAGTATGCGTCATCACGGTTGCCGGTCCAGAGTTCGTCCGAAGCCGAATGCGAATGAGCTTCATAGGGCTACCGGGCATGCGAAAGTGGAAGCGCCCACAGGCGACGGTATGACGAAGCCAGGAGATCCGACATGCGTGACCCGGGGGTCATCCAGCCATCCCAGAACGGCGGGCACCCCGCCCCGGTGGAGGTGTCCGCAGGCCGCCGCTGGGCGTGGCTGCCGGTGTTGCTGGTGGGAAGCGCCCTGTTCATAACCGTGCAGCAGGTCCTCGTCGTGACGGGCAACGCCCACCTGGTGCCGTCGTTGCTGATGCTGGCGTCGCTGCTGATCCCGGTCACCTTCGTCTTCTACGTCGACGGCCGGAACCCGGCGTACGACATCCCGCTGAGCGTGCTGCTGGTCTGCGCGCTGCTCGGCGGCGTGCTGGGCACCGCCGTCGCCAGCATCCTGGAGTTCGACACCCTGCGGCACCTCGGCGCCGTGCCGAACCTGGCGGTCGGAGTGATCGAGGAGGCGGCCAAGCTGCTGGTGCCGCTGTGGGTCCTGCTGTTCACGCGGTACCGCGCCAACCCGGCGGACGGGCTGTTGCTCGGAGTCGTGGTCGGCATGGGTTTCGCCGTGCTGGAAACCCTCGGCTACGGGTTCGTCGCGTTGCTGACCACCCGAGGCGACCTCGGCGCGGTCGAGGAACTGCTGCTGATCCGGGGAGTGATGAGCCCGGCGGGGCACGCCGCCTGGACCGGACTCGCTGCCAACGCCCTGTGGCATGCGCGCGCCCGAAGGTGGAGCATCGCCGCGCTGGCGGGCGCGGCAGGGACGTTTGTACTGGTCGTCATCCTGCACACCGCATGGGACGCCTCGGCGAGTTCGTACGGATACGTGATCGTCGGACTGATCAGTCTCGCGCTGCTCATCCGGCAGACCCACCGCAACGTTCTGACTCCCGCCACCTCCTGGCCGCGCGCCGTACCGCGATGACGTCCCGCCGAACCCGATTGCGATGGGCCGCTTCTGACCGGGGAGCCCCCGTGGGATGCCCTACAGGCCGCCCACGGTCCCGGTGACACCGCCGACCACCTTGTTGACTGGTGCGGGAAGCGGCGACGACGGCTTGGGCGCCGGGCTTGAGGACGGGGGCGGGCTGCTTGATCCGCTACTGCCCGAGCCCGACCCGCTGCTACCCGACGACGACCCGCTGCTACCCGACGACGACCCGGAGGAACTGGAGCTCTGCGAGCCACCGGAAGGACGGCTGCTGCTGGCCGGCGCGGCGGGCGGCGAACTGGCAGCGGATGGTGGTGGGCTGGCGGGTTGCGTGACCTGCTGGCCGGCACCAGCCTGATCGGGCTGGTCGGGCACCGAAACGCCGCCCTGGCCGTAGGCGCGCATCCAGGACAGCACCGTGCTGAGGTACTGCTGGGAGTGGTTGTAGCTCAGAATCGCGGAACGCAGTCCGTCCGGGCTGGCCAGGTCACCGCCACCGGCACACAGGTAGTGGCTGGCGGCCAGGGCCGCGTCGTACACGTTCTCGGGGTCCGCGACGCCGTCGCCATTGCCATCGGCACCCCAGGTCGTCCACGTGCTCGGCAGGAACTGCATCGGACCGGCCGCCCGAGCCCACTGGCCTTGCTGGTCATACCGCGTGCCAAAGGTGTTGGACATCGCGCCGTTGCCGTTGGTGCCATTGAGTGCTGGTCCGAGGATCGGCTGGCGGGCGCGGCCCGAGCTGTCCACATCGCCTCCGCGTGCCTGCCCGGACTCGACCTGACCGATCGCCGCGAGCAGCGGCCACGACATGTGGCACCGGGGGTCGCTGCTGGCGGTCCGGCTTTCGGCCCGCTGGTAGGCGTCCAAGACGGTCGCCGGAATCCCGAACGTACGGGAACTGTTGGCCAGCAGCGCGGGTCCGTTAGTGGAAACCTGCGCAGGAGAGCTGGAATCGCCGGGTGGTGGCGTCAGGAACAGCGGTGCCCCGCCGTCCGCACCGGGCAGCGCGGCGATCCGCGGACTGGCGGGGGGAGGTGACGGCGCCTGGACAGCTCGGGGCGCGAAATGAGCACTGCCCAGCACAAGGAAGCTCGCGGCCGCGACCCCCGCGTGCGCGAGGACGCGAGTCACACGGACTCGGCGATGCCCTCGGGCTACGCGCAAACGGTGCCGACCACGTGTACGTCTCGGCACCGAAGTTCGAGGCACCTTGCGTCACCACCTGTTTCCGCGAAAAAGCGCTGATTGGAGCACAAGACTGTCACCCGAAAGACTGAAGATGGCAAGCATGGTAATCCATAAAGGTGACGTAAATCACAATTTTACCTCTTGCGTCTGACATTCGGTGCGCAGGTTCGTCAGGTGCCTCAGGGTCGAACAGCCGTGCGGTCGATGCTGAGATCGGCGCGGTCAGCCGCTGCCAGGCCCGCCTGCCAGCCCTCACCGTCATTGACCGTGACCCCGCGCGCGTAAGTGAACGCGAACATCTCTTGGAAAGTCTCGTCCACGACCCGTTCACGGTCCGCCAGCACCGGTAGCAGCCGGGAGTCTTCGGCCGAGTCGTGTGCGGCTTCGCTGGCCGCACGCAGCCGCTCGCCGATGCGGACCGCGTAGCCGACCAGGAACGACTGCCGGAACGAGCGGGTGCGCGACGTTCCCCCGCTCGTGGTGCGGCGACCTTCGGCGGCCATCGCCTTGGCCGCCTGAACCAGCAGCGAGGTCGTCAGCAGCTCGGTGATCTCCAAGTCCATCTCCGCGCCGACCAGGGAGACGAACCCCAGCTGCTTGTGGAACACCGCGCGGCACCGGTTCGCTTCGGCGACGGTGTGCACGAGCTGAGCCTTGGCCTCCAGGTACGGGCTGTCCAGCCAGAGCCGGCAGGAGGTCGCGGTCTGTGGCTTGTGTTCGGTGGCGTCCAGCAGCGCGCGCTCGAACGCGTGCCGGTTCATCAGCTCCTGCGCCTTCGCGGACAGGACCTCGGCCTCTTCGGGGTAGGGCGTGGCTTCGGCCTTGGCCAGCAGCGCGCGTACCCGGCCGAGAACCTTCTGGTCCACATTGGACGTCGGGTGCCGGCTTCGGGTCGCCGCGCCGGGCGGGGCGACGATGCGCGGCAGCTTGGGCAGGGTCATCAGCTCGGCGATCGCGGTGATGACCACGACGAGTGCCTGCTTCAGGTCGAGGCCGTGCCACAGCGCCCACTGGGTGAGGTGCGGGCGACCTTGTTCCCACCAGACGGTCGCGTCGAGCTGTCGCAGCTGGTCTTCCCAGCGCGTGTGTACGGTCACCGGGGAGTGCTCCGCGGTCGCGGAAGCAACCGCCCCAGCGATAAGCCCGGCAGCCCGGACGTCCAGCCTCCGACGGGTGATCTGGTGGAGGTCAACGGGCAGCCAGCCGCCATCGATCGTCGCACTGATCACGTGGTGGAGCGCCATGTCAGCCGCGACACCGACCGTCCGCGGACGCTCAGCCAGACTCCCGCCGGTGAACTCACCCGCACACTTCTGCGCGGCGGCATGGTGGCCGTTCTGGTACGCAGCGGCAGCGCCGAGCAGCCCGTCCACGAGCGCGTCCAGTGACGTGTGCGGTGGAGGAGTCCCGTGCCGCTGTCGCGCACGCTGTTTCGCCGCTCGCTTCTCGCGGTTCTTCCTGCTCATCGCCCTGTCCCCGTCGACTGTTCGGCACGACCGCCTTCTCCGCAGGCCCGGCGACGACCGAGCACCGGGACTTCAGACGCTGCGCAGTACCGAAACGACCGTGCCCAGGACGACGGCCTCGTCACCGTCGATGACGTCGTAATCCGGGTTGCGCGGCTCCAAGTAGACGTGGCCGTTGCGGCGGCGGTACACCTTGACAGTCGCCTCGTCATCGATCATCGCGGCGACGATCTGGCCCGAATGGGCCTCGGGTTGCTGCCGCACGACGACGATGTCGCCGTCACAGATGGCAGCGTCGATCATCGAGTCGCCACGCACACGCAAGCCGAAAACGTTACCCCTACCGATGAGTTCGCGAGGCAACGTCAGCATGTCATCGACATGCTCTTCGGCCGCGATAGGGCTTCCCGCTGCGATGTCGCCGACCACGGGCACGCTCACCGAGTCATCGGCGGGTTCCTGGGTTGGCGCCGGTCGCAGGAACAGGCGCACGTCGATGGGCCGGGACATCGTCGCGCTGCGCCGGAGGAAGCCCCTCTCCTCCAGGCTCGCCAAGTGTTTCGACACCGACGACGACGAACGCAGACCGACCGCATCACCGATCTGTCTCGTGCTCGGCGGATAGCCGTACCGGACCACCCAATCCCGGATCGTGGCCAGGATGTGCTGCTGACGTCGCGGCAGGGTCGAGGTGTCCAGGTGCTCGAAGGCATCAGAATCGTCGTAGGCGGCCACCTGCGGAATGGTAGAGGTCAGCACCCGCGATGAAGCCAGCGGCATGGATGGCCCGCCTTCATCCAAGAGCACCGAGCCGAGTGTGGTTTGGACGAAGCGGGGTGCTTTCCGAGCAGTACGGTTCCAACATCACGGTCCGGGTGCTCGCTCTTCGTGTTTGAGGGCGTCTTATCGACCGACTTTGGGGAGGCGGCGCGGCGCCCGGCCCGCTATCGCATGGAGCAGTCGTTGGAGCAGTTTGCTCTTGCGGGGGTCCATAGGGTTGGCGCCCGCCGTGAGGGCCTGGAAGACCTGCGTCGCGACGAGGTCGCCTTGATCCTCGATAGCCATCGCACCGATGTCGTAGCGGTAGCCGTCATCGTCGGCGCCCTGGCGAAGCGCCCGCACGTGATCGGTTAGCCGCGCGATAAACGTGTCATAGATCGAGGTCTCGACATAGACTCGCTCGATCGATACGCAGGCTTGTCCAGAGTTGAAGAGCGCACCCCAGGCGACTCCGGCTCCGGCGCGGTCAAAATCGGCGTCGGCGAGCACGATGGCTGCGTCCTTGCCACCCAATTCCAGGCTGTAGGGCATAAGCCGCTCGATCGCGCGATGGGTGATCAGCCGGCCTGTTTGGGTTGACCCCGTGAACTGGACAAAGTCCACATTGTCCACCGGTGCCGCGCCCGTATCGGCGCCGCCGGTAACTGTGGCGAAGACCGGCGGGGCACTGGCACCGATTTCGCGTCAGCCACGGCTGAGTTCTAGCGGACAATGGGGTGACCTCGAACGGCTCAAGCAGCACCGACGCACCAGCAAGCAACGCGGGTACGACGTCGAACCTGGGAGAAGGAACGGGAAGTTCCACGGAGTCACCACGCGAACCACCGGATGTGGCCGGTACTCGACGGTCAACCGTTTGGTCATGCTCATCACGCCGGAGGCCTTCGCCCGCTCCGGGCCTCGATCACGCTCATGAGGTATCACCGCCGATACGCCGGTGGTAGCGCTCCAGCTCCAGCGCGGCGACCAACGACATCGCGGCGATCCCCGCCCTCGCCGCGCCGTAGTTGGCCTGGCCCGGATTGGGCATGGTCGTGCCCGAGATCGACGCCGTGTTGATCACGGAACCAGCCACCGGGTATCCGGCCTTGGACTCGGCCTTCCAGTACGCGGCGGCGTGGTGCATCACGGCGAAGTGGCCTTTGAGATGCACGTCGATCACCGCGTCCCACTGCGCCTCGTCGGTGGAGGCGACAAAGGCGTCATGCAGGATGCCGGCGTGGTTGACCACGACGTCCAGCCGCCCGCAATCAGTGACCGCCTGGTCGACGAGCGCCTTGGCGCCGTCCCAGGTCGCGATGTTGTCGGTGTTCGCCGTGGCCTTGCCGCCAGCGGCGGCGGGTCGGTAAACGGTGACGACGGCGGCACCGCCGAGGCCGATGTTGTGTTGCAGGGCGACTTTCGCCCCGGGAACCTGGCGCTGGTCCGCCGTGCCGCGCAGCTGCCAGGTGAGTTCTGAGCACTGGGCTCCGGCTCGAAGCCCAGTGCCAGGGCGCAAATCGACGAGCCCGCCACGAACCGCCCGGGCGGCCAGGTACAGCGCGCTGGACCCGGTGAGCGCTCAAGCTTGTCGCGAGCGCCACGCTCGGCCCTGCGGCAAGGGTGAGGTCGGTCCTGGCGAGGTGGCTACCCGACGGGCCGGAAGCTGTAGGCGCCCCGGCCCACGGATGCCGCCCCAGCACGTCCACAGTGCATCGTCGCCGAACTCGACGCCCGGCCACTGCGCCTCCAGAAGCGGACCAAGAACGTGCGGCCCGTCCGCCACCGCGAGTTTGCGCTGCGTGCCGTAGCGTTGCGCCGAAGCCCCCGTGATGAACCCGGCGCCATCCATTCCGACTCCAGCGGTCGCCCAGGTCGAGAACGGAGTGTCGAGCTCCTGCCTGATCCGGCGCACGAGTTCTCGACCGTGCGCTCAAACGCCGATCGAGTGCGCAGATTGAGGCCCTCGGTCTCGATGCCGTGGCCATGAGTTGTCCACGGCATGGCTAACGAGTTAGCCGCTCGGTGTCAGCGCAGCGAGGGGCCGTGGCTGTCCCCCGAACCGTTCGCGGCACTGCTGATCCAGGTGAAGGTCAGCTGGCCACGGCGTGCACGGCGTCCTCAATGATGTGTAAGCCATGGTCGAGGTCTTCTTCGGTGACAGTCAGTGGCGGCATGATCTTGAGAACCTCGTTGTCCGGTCCGGATGTTTCCACGAGGAGCCCACGATCAAAGACGGCCTTGGCGATCTTGCCCGCAGCCTGCGGGTCCGGGAAGCTCAACCCGCGAGCCAAGCCCCGTCCTTTGGCGAGTGCCCCCTCATACCGGTCGGCGATGCTGTCCAGCACGGAACCGACGTGCTTGCCTTTGGCCACGGTAGATCGCTGCAAGGTGTCATCGCTCCAATAGTGCTGTAGCGTCTCTGTCGCGGTGACAAAGGCGGGGTTGTTACCACGGAACGTGCCGTTGTGCTCGCCCGGTTCCCACACGTCGTGCTCGGGCTTGATCAGGGTCAATGCCAGCGGTAGACCGTAGCCGCCGATCGATTTCGACAGACAGACGATATCGGGTGCGATGCCTGCGTCTTCGAAGCTGAAGAAGGGTCCGGTGCGCCCACAGCCCATCTGTACATCGTCGACGATCAACAACAGGTTTTGGCGTCGGCACAAGTCAGCCAGCCCCTGCAACCACTCGGGACGGCAGGAGTTCATTCCGCCCTCGCCCTGCAGCGTCTCGACGATCACAGCGGCTGGCTCGTTCAGTCCGCTGCCGCTATCTTCCAGCAGCCGCTCGAAATAGAGGAAATCCGGGACTTCGCCGTCGAAATAGTTGTCGTAGGGCATGGGCGTGGCGTGCACGAGGGGAATGCCTGCTCCGCTGCGTTTCATCGAGTTTCCGGTGACTGACAGCGAGCCGAGCGTCATGCCATGGAACGCGTTGGTGAAGCTGATGATCGATTCCCGGCCAGTGATCTTGCGCGCCAGCTTCAGCGCGGCTTCCACCGCGTTCGTGCCGGTCGGCCCAGGAAACTGGACCCGGTAGTTCAGCCCACGTGGCCGCAACAGCGTGTCGCTGACCGTTTCCAGGAACTCGCGTTTCGCCACGGTGGCCTGGTCGAGGCCATGGACGACGTGGTCGTCGCGGAGGTAGTCGATGAGCTGACGTTTGAGCACTGGATTGTTGTGACCATAGTTGAGCGCCCCCGCGCCGGCGAAGAAATCCAGGTAGGGGCGTCCATCTTCGGTGTACATCCAGCTTCCCCGTGCGCGGTCGAACACGGTTGGCCAGTTTCGGCTGTAGCTGCGGACTTCGGACTCGAGAATTTCAAAGATCGCGTTCACGTTCCTCCATTCGGCCGCCTGGCCGTGGCATGAGGGGTAGTAGTCCACTGGCCCAGCTGGGAGTGGTAACAGAGTGCGGAAGCGCTGGGCAGGCACCTTATGCCGGGCTTTCAGCCAGTCCTTCGTCCTGACAAGGACATAGCTTCGGCGTTTAGGGAATCTGGACCAGCAGGCGTCCTTCCGCTTCGGCCGCCCGGTTCTGCTCGGTCTGCCAGTCGGCCAACGCGAGCGCCGCCGTGCGCGGAGTCGTCCGGTCCGCGTCCCACGCAGCCAGCAGCGGAGCGATC
>JBPYFK010000052.1:0-6483 GCA_051984675.1 Pseudonocardiaceae bacterium
AGCGAGCTGGCCGTTGACAGCCATGGTCAACGCCGGTTCTCCGAAGGCGAACTCACCGCGGTGAAAGGAATCCAAAACATCATCCGCGAGATGGCCGGCTTGCCCGTCGAAGGCCACATCGTGTGACGCGGGCCGGTGGAGGCGAAACGGGGTGTTCGTCGTGGTCGTGGGAGATCAGCTTGCCGGCAATGTCCATACTCTTCATGGCAGCGTTCCCGCGCTGATCATCGGCATCCTCGTCAGCGGCTACGGAGCACGGCGTATGGCCCACGCCGGCCAGTACGCCCTCAACCAGGTGTGGGCGATCCCGCGCCGCGCGTGGCCTGACCCCTGCGCGCCTACGGCCGTGCCGTGCTGTTGATCCTCGGACTGGGTCTGGCGTTGCTGGCGACCACCGCCTTGTCCGGGGTGACCACCACCGCGCATGCCTTCGGCGGGCTCGTGGGACTCGCTGGCCGTGATAGTGCGGGTCATGGCCACCGTGGTGGCCGTGACGATCAACACGGCCGTGTGCGTGCTGGCATTCCGCGTGCTCACCGCCCACCACATCGACCTGCGTGACCTGCGCGACGGGGCGATCGCAGCCGGCATCGCCTGGCAGGCGCTGCAAGAACTCGGGACCAACGTTTTTGGCCGCGAACCGCGCGGCCTCAACGCCGCCTACGGCCTGTCCGGCATCGTGCTCGGCCTCCTGGCCTGGATCTGCCTCGGGGCCTTCATCATCGTGTTCGCCGCCGAAGTCAGCGTCGTCCGCGCCCACCGTCTCTGACCACGTTCCCTGCGCGGCCTGGTCACCGAGACCACCGACCTGACGCGGGCCCAGCGCCGTGCCTATACGTCCTACGCGGCGGTACAACGCCACACCTCGGTCCAAACCGTCGACGTGCGCTTCAGCACCTACGCCGATACCGACGAAGACGAGGCCATGTCAACGGCGTCCGAAACCGAACCACAGCACCTGTCCTGACCTGCCGCGCGTCAAATAGAACCCGCGATTCCCGAACGCGGCGACCGGAACGACATACACAAGGGGCCCTACATAGGTTCGCGACCCGTAACGATGTGGCGTGCGTCACGCGACTTCATGGATGAAGCCTGTGGCCAGAGCGAGCCACCAGGAGGCTGCTGATCGGTGCAGCCCAAAGTGCTGCGAAGAGGTGAGGGTCATGGTCGTCCGGTCCAACGCGCGCGACGAGTCTCCGATCTATGCGCGACTGAGCGAACTGTATGCCGTCGAGGACGCGGACTGGGCCATTTCGGCTCCACCCCAGTTCCGGCGCGAGTTGGCTGATCGACACGGATGGTCCGGATGGTTTGACCAGAACACCCTTCGCATTGACACGCGCATGACCCGGTGATCCCGGAAGGTCAGATCAACCGGCGGGCCAGTGGCAAAGCTCCATCCCGACCCAGCAACCCGGACGGGAGGAACACACGGTGTTTGCTCGCGTTGGTGACCAACTCCTCGTGCACAGTCACACGACCAACCAGCCCGATCGGACCGGAACCATCGTCGCAATACACGGCACCAACGGAGGACCTCCCTACTGGGTGCGCTTCCACGAAGACGGCCATCTTCGGTTGATGTATCCCAGCGGTGATTGCGAGATCGTCGAGCCGGACACTGGGCCGTAAATCTCGTTAGTGCTCACCAGAAGAGTCAGCACCACAGACCTGTGAAGATCACTGCCGCCGGGACGATGCCGGGGCGGGACACCTACTCAGACCCCAGATGATCAGAAGAAGGCCCCACCGGCTACTGCATTGAACCGGTGGAGCCTCAGCTCGCTTGTGATTTCGGTACCGGCTTGCTAGGTCACGCGTTGCAGGGGTGTGCGGTCGAATTCAAGGTGGACGGTCGCTGGCAGGGTGGCGCGGCCGAGGGCGCCTCGCGCCTGAGTGAGGACGGCCGTATCCACCTGATCGCAGACCTGGCGGAGGCTCGTCCCCTCCTGCAGCCCTACCCGCAACCGCAGCATGGGATTGGCGCTCGGTTCCACTAGTACGGGCCCGTACCCCGGCCTCGACGAGCACCTCGCACGACACCGTCTGGTGTCGCCGTATCACACGATGCTGCTGCGGTTCCTGCTACCCGAAAGCGACTACCGCATCCGCGAGGCGCTCGAGTTCTCCGACAGCGCCGACGACGTCAACGGCCTACCGTGTCGGACGCCGCTGCCCAGGCTCGTCTGTCTGCTCGTCGGTTGAAGTACCCGCCCCCGCCGTTTCTGTTTCGGGCTGAGCCTGGCGCTGGCGCGACACCATCATAGCTACAGCAATCCCGACGGCGGCCAACAACAGCCAGGGCCACCAGCGTGTACGCCTAGTCGGTGCAGGTTCGAGCGCAACCGACAATTGCGTGCGCGCTTGGTGGATCGCCGTCTCCAGTTGCTTACGGGCCTGCCGGGCGCGCTTGTCGAAGTGTTTGCGCGCCTTCTTGCTCCGCTTGGCGAGCTGTTTGCGCGATAGGCCGGTTGTCCGGCGCGCGAGTACTTCAGGTAGCTCGTCCAGAGAAGTTCCATGTTCGGCCAACTGCTGCTCGACACGCGCCAGTGCGTGCCGGGTCAGCTCCATACCCGCTCTTCCGCTGCGCCCCACACCTCGCCGCGCTTGCTCTAGCCCCGTGCCGAAAGTGCTCCCCACCCTGTGAGCGGCTTGGTTGACAGTCTCCGCTGCGTCCACTGTGTGCCTCCGACGTTGGATGCGTGTATGCAAACACCATGCTGATGGACCGGCCGAATCTTGGGAAGCCCACACTGGACCATCGATAGCTGCCGCCGAGGGGATCGACCGTACGGGCCACGCGGGCCTGAGCTATCCACCGTGCACCTGCTGGTGCCGCGCCTGGCCACCTTCGAGCCAAACGAAGCCCAGTCCCTACAGGTGACCTGAGCACCATCTCGACAGCGTTGTACGGAGACAAGTACCCACCTTATGACGGGCATCGACCTTATTAGTGGCACTGACGCGTTCCGTGCCAGCGGGTCGGCTATCTCAACGGCCGTCCCTACCGTCGGCTGCGGCGTGCCTGCTCGCGCGGAACTCAGTGGAACAGCTTCTCGACGAAGGTCTTCAAAGCGCCGAAGAAGTCCAGCGGTGCGCGCACTATTGCCCGAGCCGCATCACCCAGACGGCCCCAGAGATGACTTACCCCTCCGGCCGCGCCAGTGGGATCATGGGCGATGACGGCCAACAACACGATGATGGCCGCCAGGGCGATCACCACTCCGAGCACGGTCAGGCAACCCCAGTTACGCACGCGCTTGCGTACCGGATTGCGCTTGGGACGAGCGGCCATACATCACCCCGTAGCTCGGAATCCAACTGGGGTAGACCCTAGCGGCCACCTCAACCAGCCGCACCGTCCCTCAACCGAAGCGTTGTACTCCGACTGTTCGTGATCACTTCTACAGAAGGTCCCGATCTCGGCAGGTTTCGTTGCGCCACCGTGGCTCTTTGGCTTCACCACACCGCCGTCGCAGTCAGTTTAGTTACTCTCGGACAACTATTTCCGGCGCCCCGGCCTTGGGCAGAAACACCCCCGGCGCGCCGTCCGCTCAGACTTGAACCGCAGGATGTCCACCGCCCACGCCAGCGGGCCAAGCAACCGTGAAATGCCCTTGAACCCTGGTGCTGGGCTCACCATGGGTGTAGCTGCTGCTGGGGTGCCTCGGCGCCGTCACTCTCAGCGACCTCTGAGTCTCGTTCGCGGTTGCATCGCAGGCTCGACGACGATCTTCCGGTCGGGGCCACGACCTTGGTGCCGAGCAGTTGTCCGAGGACAAGCAAACCGCAGTGGCTGGAGCTACGACCACAGTAACGACGATCGTTGCGAACTGTCTCTTGGCGCAGCTATCAGGGGTGGTTAAGCTACCGCAGTGGCTACGGGCGCATTCGCCAAGATCAGCACGATCATGGTTGCCGACCCGATGGGACCAGGCTGCCTAGCCGGCGGGGTCGACGCACTGGGCGTTGTGCTCGGGGTCGTGCTCCTGACGGGCGCGATGATGGGCTACTTTGTCGGCATCTACGTCGGCCGACGGTCAAAGTGACTCCCCAGGGCCCGTGGCACACCGCCAGCGTCGCCCAGCGTGGCGGTGATGCGACCGCTGGAGGCTGGCCGGGCCGGCAGTCGCGGCTGCGCATCGAGAACCGAGTGCTGATGTCACTCGTCCACTGTCACAGGGCGTGCATCGTATGTCGACGCACTGGGACCGAGCCAGTCCAGACATACGGCAACGGCGTCATCGTCGAGTTCGTGATCTTCCAAGAAGACACGCAGGTCGCTCAGCAGCGCCCGGACAGCTTCGGCTGGTGGGAGAAGGCGACTGGCACGCAGGATACGACGGAGCCCTACCTCGCTGTAGCGGCGTTCCTGAGCCACTGCGTCGTAGATCCCGTCGCTCAGCAAGAAAAGTCGATCGCCAGGCTCCAGGGTGAAATGCTGAACGGAGTAGTGGGTGTCGTCAAACATCCCGAGCGGCAGTTGTTGCTCTAACTCGATGGGCGTCGCCTCGATGTCGCGCACACGCCAAAGGCGGGGCGAACCCGCATCGACGGCACAGACCTCCCCCGTTTCCAGGTTTACTCTCATCAACAGAGTCGAAACATATTCATCGCCCGCGTGGTGCGCCCAAAGTGCCTGGTCCGCGAGCATCGCCTGGTCTTCCAGGCTCGCTCCTGTTCGCCGTGCGTTACGGAGAGCCGTGATCACCAGGGTGGTCAGGATCGCCGCCACCACACCCTCGCCCATGCCATTGGTGACCGCAAGAGTCAAGTACTGCCCGTCCTGCGTCCAGTCAAAATTGTCGCCCCGGACGGCGTACGCGGGCTCAAGCTGTCCCGCGAGCCGGACCGTCTCTCCGTCAACAGCTCGGACGGGCAGGAGCTGCCATTGCATCTCCGCAGCGAGCGTCAACCGTCGACGGCATCGAACCCGCGCGTATCGGTCAGTAGCGATGTCGGCAACAGTCAGTGCGTGCGCCACGGTCTCCGCGATAGTCGCGAGTTCACCGCAGATTTCCTCCTCGGGTGGGTACGTCCACGCCATGCGAAGGACGCCCGTCCGGTCCCCACGGACTGACATGGGCAACCACCAAACCGTGCTCTTGGGGCGCGTCTCTTCCACCGCGCGTTGTTCGGTGAATGCTTGGCCAGCCGCTGTACCGACCAGGGATAACCCGGGATCGTCGGGCTCCAACACCGGTTCCAGGCCCATCAGTCGCAGATCAATCAAGTAGAGCTCGACCTCACTGACCCCGTACTGAGCGCTTAGCACGTGATCAAGCACTTCAGCAAGATCGTACGCGGACGCCTTCTTGAGTGCCCTGTCGACGCGTGCCAGCCGCCCGCTCGCAGTCAATGGATCCCTCCAACCGTTGCCTGCCCGGTAAGGCAGCCCGAGACCGACCGTCATGTCACAATGTCCACCAGCCGAGCCTCACGGACCAGTATGCTGGTCGGAGCGAGGGAGGACGACGCTGGTACGCGATAACGATGGATTTCCGGAGAAATTGCCTGCCGACGTCGAACAGGCTGCGCAGGCCTTCGTCGTGATCTGGGGCCGAAGCGCCGAACGTATCCGGCCGAGTGTGTCCACCTCGCAGCTCCGAGCCTTACTCCTCGTAGAAAGCTACGAGTCGATCACACTCACCGGTCTCGCCGAAGAGCTCCGCTCCACCCCTTCAGTCACCAGCCGGCTCTGCGACCGTCTCCAGGCGGCGGGACTCCTGATACGTGCAACGGGAGCCGAGGACCGCCGGGAAACCACCCTCCAGCTCTCACGAGATGGACAGCGTCTCCTGCGCAAGTTCAGAAAAGACCGTCAGGCCGACCTCGAGGAAGTCCTGCGCCTCATGAAACCCCGCAGCCGGGCTGCCCTACTCACGGGCTTGGACGCGTTCCATGCTGCCGCGATAGAGCTCGGGCTGCCCGACGAGGAACTTGCCTAACAAAGCAGCCCCGTGATCATGCGGATCAGGTCACAGGAGACCCGTTCGACTGCCCCGAGCGGACAAGGACCAGCTAGCCCGACTCGTGAGCATCACACGCCTGATGATCACGCTCAGCGAGGTAGTATCCGGTCTCCGCATACACGCTGATCACTAACCAGACAGCCAGGCCAATCCCACCGGGGATCCCCAGCGCTGGCAGAACGAAGTCGGCTGCTAAGTCGACTGGGGATACCAAGTACACCACCGCTACCAGCCACAACAGAAGTTGGAAACGCGGCACCGCAGTACGTCCTCGCCAAGAATCCGCGATCATGAGCGGAAAACTTCGGATACGGCGTACCGGACCGCCCGAGGGGCGGTGTGTGTCGAACGCCGCGCTGCTGCCTCCCGACCGCACGCGGCGCCTGTGCTTAGTGGAGACCAGACCCGCAACGATCATGCCAATGCCCACAGCGAGCAACCCCGCTGGGACCGCTGGCCATACACCGGACGGATCGCCCCACGTCAAGGCTGCAACAATCAGGCCTAC
>JBPYFK010000053.1:0-14491 GCA_051984675.1 Pseudonocardiaceae bacterium
CACGACCCGAACGCGCCCACACCGAACTCACTGACCCCGACCTCGTTTGCGGTGGTCCGCAACGACTCCGGCCAGATCTTGCTGGTCCGACGAGCCGACACCGGCAACTGGGAACTCCCCGGCGGCACCGTCGAATACGGAGAGTCCGCAGTGGACGCCGTCATGCGGGAAGTAACCGAAGAAACCGGCCTCAGCATTGCCGTAACCACGCTCGCCGGCGTCTACACCGACCCCGGCCACGTCATGCGCTACGCCAACGGCGAGGTGCGGCAACAATTCGCCCTTTGCTTCCACGCCACCCCCATCCATGGCGAGCCCCGACCAGATGACATCGAAACGATCAACGCCGCTTGGGTGGCCGAGGACGATCTCGCGGAACTGCCCATCCACCCCAGCATGTCGCTGCGACTGTTCCACGCTGTGCACCAGCCCGACCATGTCCACGTTGCGTGAATACGGGCCGCGTCAAGAGACGTAAGGGCTTGCGGATCAAGCGAGAGGGATGGCCGCGACCGGTGGGAAGCGCACAGGCAGGGCCGTCAGGGCCCGTTGGAACGGGCCAGCGTGCCAAGTCAACTGGTCAGCGGGTTGGGCCAGCCGCATCTCCGGTAGACGATCGAGAAGCTGTTCCAGTGCCACCGACGCGATCAGACGCGCGAGCCGCTGTGCCGGGCAGCTGTGTGGCCCAGCGCCAAAGGCGAGGTGTGCCCGATTGCCGACAGTGCAGGCGGAAGCCGACTTGGCGTCGGTGTTGGCGGCGACGAGGCTGATCACCACCGGCTGGTCCCGCACGAGCCGGACACGGGCCAGATCGACATCGCGGGTCGGATATGTCATCGCGTAGTTGGCGAGCGGGGGTTCAGTCCAGAGGACTTCATCCAGAGCATCTTCCACGGGCAGTGTTCCGCCGGTGAGGTCGCCGGCGAAGCGCTCGCCGCAGAGCAGGAGCCGGAGTGCATTGGTGATCAGGTTCTGCTCGGCGGTGAGGCCGACACGGACGAAAAGACCAAGCTGGTGGCGCATCTCCTCGTCGGTGAGATGCGCCGCGTGTGCCATGAGCCAGGATGTCAGGTCCAGACCGGGACGTTCGCGCTTCAGCGACACCAAGTCCCGCAAGTACGTGTCGAGATCCCGGTCGGCCTCCTCGGCGTTGGGTCCGTGCCAGATCTCGCGAACGTCGGCAAGAATCCGTTGCTCGTCGTCGGGCGGGCACCCGAACAGCTGGATGAGCACCCGCAGGGGTAGGAGTTCGGCATACTCGGCCCGCAGGTCGGCCTCACCTGTGGGACCGAAGTCGTTGATGAGTGCCTGGGCGGTGTGTTCAACATGTTCGCGGAGCGCGTTGGGGTTCACGCGACCGAGGCTGTCGGTGATCGCTTCCCGCAGCCGCGCGTGCTCGTTTCCGTCGCCGAACTGGCAGTTGGGCCGGTAACCCATGATCGGCAGGACGGGACTGCTGGGCGGAACCGCTCGTTGCCAACTGCTGGGGTCCTTCGAGAAGGTGGCGGGGTTACGGAGTACCTCCAGTGCTGTGTCATAACCGATGACCAGTGTGGCGGACACGCCGGGCGCGAGTTCGACCGGCGCCACCGATCCGTGGTGACGCAGCTGCGCATAGACCCTCTGCGGCTCCTCGGTGAATTCCGGGCCATACAACGGAGTCCGACCAGCGTGTGCTGGGCATCCAGTCGACGTGGCCGCCCGACCGACGGCGGAATCGGAACTCATACGCCCTCCTGAGCAGTAACGAGAAGGTATTCGACAAGAGCGATCAGGGCACCTGCCGACGATGTCGGCTCGCGGGCATCGCAGGTCATCAAGGGGGTGGCGGGCAGCAGGTCCAGAGCTTCACGGAGGTCCGCTTCCGCGATCTTCGGAGCGTTGTCGAAGGCATTGACCACCACCGCGTAGCCGAGCCCTTCTTCTTCCAGCAGGTCGATGACGTCGAAGGAGCACTCCAGGCGACGGCTGTCGACGAGCACCAGCGCACCGAGGGCGCCACGTGCCAGGTCCTTCCACAAAGGCATGAAGCGCTGCTGACCGGGTACACCGAACAGGTACAACACCATGTCGTCGCTGAGCGTGAGCCGGCCGAAATCCATCGCGACCGTGGTGGTGTTCTTGCTGTCGGTCTCCCCCAGATCGTCGATGCCGATGCTGGCTCGAGTCATGACTTCTTCGGTGTGCAGCGGCCGAATCTCGGACAACGTGCGGACCAGGGTGGTCTTGCCCACCGCGAATGATCCGACGATCAGGATCTTGACCACGGTACTGACGGAATCGCGTACGTACACGTCGTCACAGTCGGGTGCGAAGTCCATCGAGGAGATCCTGAAGCAGCTGGGCGCTGGGGCGTGAGGTGTCTTGTTGGGGCTTTCGGATGGCGAGGTGTCCGCTGTCGATGAGATCAGCGATCAGAACCCTGGTGACAGTCATGGGCAGCGCCAGGTGTCCGGCGATCTCGGCCACCGACAGTGCACCGCCCTGGCACAGCCGCATGATGCGCCGCTTCTCCGGATTCAGGCCGGTCGGGGGATCCCCGGTGGCGCCGGTCGGGACAACGAGCGTGACGACATCCAGTGTGTTGCGAGTCGGGTGTGCGCGCCCACCGGTGATGACGTGCGGGCGCACCAACGCCGTTTCTCGCCGCTGGGGGCTCATGGCTGGCTACCGGAGTCCTGCCGTGCCAGGGTTGTCAGGTGGGTGCCCAGGCGCTGGACCAGTTGCTGCAGCCGGAAGGAGACCGCCTCCAGGTCGACGTTCTCGGTCGTGGAGACCGCAAGGTAGGCACCCTCACCGGCGGCGACGAGGAAGACATAACCGTCGACGAACTCGTTCACGGTCTGCCGCCACTCGGTGCCCGACGGACCGCAGAATTCGGCGCTGCCACGGGCCAGAGCCTGTAGTCCGGACATTCCGGCGGCGTGCCGTTCGGCATCGTCTCGGCTGATCTCCCGGGAATGTGCTTTGAGCAACCCATCCGCCGAAAGCAGGATGGCATGCCGCGTTTCCGGCATGTCCAGCGCGTCGTCGAGCATCCAACCAAGCTTGTTGTTCGCGAGCTCAGCGGTCATATCTGATGAGTCCCTTCCGTGTCGGTCGGGGTGGTACCGCGGCCGGTTCGGGTGCCGCGCTGCCACGCGCCCAGACCAGCCGCAGTTTGCCTGGCTGGACGGCCCGACA
Organism: Pseudonocardiaceae bacterium; assembly: GCA_051984675.1. Classification (GTDB taxonomy): domain Bacteria; phylum Actinomycetota; class Actinomycetes; order Mycobacteriales; family Pseudonocardiaceae; genus JBPYFK01. Next base: position 3,184 of record JBPYFK010000053.1, read on the forward strand.
GTGGTTGGGCCGCATGAGACGGTTGCGCGGACGACGACGCTTCGGCAACGGGTTCGCGACGGCGGCGCTTGGGAAGCCCGGTGGACGTCGTTTCCTTCGGGGGTGATGGTTCGTCGTTCTGGGACGGGCTGGACGCACTGATCGAGGTAGTCGGTGAGGCGTCCGAGTGCTCGATGTGGGTGAGTAGCTTGGTGGGCAGGAACACGACCGCGCGTGCTCCCCCGTAGGGGGAGGTGGTGTCAACCGACACGCTGAAGCCATAGCGGGCTGCGAGAACCCCGATCACTGCGAAACCAACCTGCGGGGGGTCGCCCAGCGCAGTGATGTCCACAGACCGGCGCCCTGCGGATAGCACCTGCATCGCCCGCTCTCGCGCATCAGCGTCCATCCCGACGCCGGCGTCGTCGACCATGATGGCCATGCCATGATGCGCCGCCTGAAAGTTGACCTCGATGACGGTGGTCGGCGCGGAGTAGCGTGCGGCGTTGTCGAGCAGCTCGGCCACGGTGAGCACCACGGGTTCCACGGCCCAACTGACGACGGCGGTATCGACCTGCGCGTGGACCTGGACCCGCAGGTAGTTGCGGATCCGGGACGTCGCCCCGCGCACAACATCCGTCAGGGTCGCCGCGGAACGCTGCCGGCCAGCCCAAGAGCCGCACAACACCGCGATCGCCTGGGCTCGCCGGCTCAGTTGCGCGTTCGCGTGGTCGATCTCCAGAAGACCCTCGAGGACCTCGGGATTGTCGTGCTCGGCCTGCATGGTGCTGATGGCCAGCTGCTGCTCGTTGGCCAGGCTTTGCACGGTCTTCATCACAGTTCTCAATGCGGCCTGCGCCGACTTGTCGGCGCGAGCGAGTGCTTTGTCCCCAGCCTCGCTGAACATGGCGAGCACCTGTTCGAGATCGTGGCCGAACTTCGTGCCGGCCAGGTGCTCGCGCCCTAGACCAGGTACCTGGGCGGGCGGATGGTAGATCGGTTCCGCCAGCGACGGTAGCCGGGTGGCGACGAGATGGCGAACCTCCTCGTCACGGTCGTGCACGAGACCTTCCCACTCCCGGTTCCGCCGGCGTAGCCGTGCTGTGATCCATCGTTGGCGGATCAACAGCACGCCGAGGACCACGACGCCCGCCGCCAAACACCATGACGCCACCGTTGGCATGAGCTGTTCCATCACATCCTCTCCGGGACAAGTCGGCGGTCAGGCATCGTGACTTCCCTGTGGGCGGGGTTCGGGAACCGCTAGGCGGCCGGTCTCAAGCACCGCACGCAGTTGCTCCGGCGGCATCGGCTTTGCGAACAACGTTCCTTGGTAGCCGTCCACGCCCAGTCCGTGTAGTGCTTCGAACTGTGCCGCGGTCTCGACGCCTTCGGCAATGCACCTGCGCCCCATGGCGTGCGCCATGTCGACGGCTGCCCGGGCAATGGCCAGGTCCGACGAGCTGCTGGCCACGTCGGAGACGAGCTGGGGGTCGGTCTTGATGATCTGGGTGGGAAGGTGCTTGAGTCGGGCGAGCGACGAGTAGCCGGTGCCGAAGTCATCGATGGCAAACCGCACACCCCGCTCCGCAAGCACGTGCATCGCGGTACGGGCCTGTGCCGACAGCTCGAACGCGGACGTTTCGACGAGTTCCAGGACGATGCGGTAGGGGTCAATGCCGGACTCCCCGGCGATGTCACCGATCTCGTCGACAAAGTCCGGACCATCCGGCATCAGGCCGCCGAGGTTGACGTTGATCGCCACGCGTGGGCCGGCCGGTTCGCGCCACTGAGCGGCTTCTCGCAGTGCCGCGCCCAGCACCCAGCGGTCGAGCTCGCCAAGTAGGTCGCTTTGTTCTGCGATCGGCAGGAACTCCCCCGGTGGGAGCAGACCCCGGTCCGGGTGGGGCCACCGCACAAGCGCTTCGACGGCGACGACGGTTCCGTCCTGGTCGACCATCGGCTGGTAATGCAGGGTCAAGCCGTCGTTGTGCAGCGCTGCGCGGAGTTGACCTTCCACGTGCAGCTGCCGGTCGGCGGAGGTCATCAGGGCGGGACCGGCGAGCGAGACGTGTCCCGGGCCACGGCGTTTCGCTTGGGACAGCGCAGCGTCGGCGAATCGCAGCAGGTCGTCGACGTTCGAACCAGCCGGTGTCGACACCGCCGCACCGACCGAGGCCGAGACGCGGACAAGCTGCCCGTGCAAGGGCAGGGACGTGCGAAGCAGCGACGACACCGTGATGGCCAGAGAGTCAATCCCGCCGCTGATGCTGTCGACATCCAGGCAGCTGATCAGAAATTCGTCGCCGGGAAGCCGCGCCGGGGTGCATCCGCGCGGCAGCCCACCCTCCAGACGCCTGGCCAGCGCGACGAGCAGCTCATCCCCAGCTTCGTGTCCCAACGAATCATTGATCCGTTTAAAGTTGTCGATGTCGCAGAACAGGACGGCCACCCGTGCCGGCTGAGCAGCGTTGAGCGCCGCGCGAAGCAGTTGCTTCGCAGCCGCGCGGTTCGGAAGGCCCGTGAGGCTGTCGTGGGTAGCTTGGTGACGCAGCATTTCCGCCACCTGGTGTCGCTGCGTGATGTCCTGGAACACCACTATCCAGAACTGCGAACGATCGTCCTGTATGGACAACGTGCTATGCAGTTCGCAGTGCACCGGTTGCCCATCGGACCTGACCAGCAACCGCTGGGAAACGGATTGGCCGGCAAGACCCGTCACCGCCGAGTTCGGCTGCCCGACCCGCCAGGTGTCCGCGGAATCTTGCGGATGCGCCAAGTCCTCAGTGGACATTTCTCGTAGGTCATCCAGGGGGTAGCCGAGTAGGGTGCACAATGCATGATTGGCGTGTACCAAACGTTCCGACTCGTCGAAGATACCAATACCCGCGGGAGCAAGCGAGAACAGGTGGACAAGTCGCTGGGCGTCCTCTGAGTGAGCCTGAGCGCTGTTGTGCGCTGCCACATGATTGGCGGGCGTTTCCGTTTCCGACTGCTGCGACGCCGCATCGGAATCTTGATTCAACTCCTTGTCTGTCGCCGACCCGGTACGGCGTTCGCCGCGCAAGACCTCAACGTGGTCGGTACCGGGTCGGGAGAGCACCCAGCCGTTGCCGGCCAACGATTTCGCGAACCGCTTCAGCGGCGCGAGCCGGCGTGATGCCTCACCGTAGCTGGTCGTGCTCGCGGGTGCGCACAACAGCGTGGCCAACGACAGGCTGACCAGGAGCCCACCGGCCTCGTGCCGCATGTCGAGCACCCTTTTCCCCAGGGAAAACAGATCCTCCGGATGGGCCACGAACAGGAAGTCGTCCCCGCCGGGGTGCGCGAGCCGCACGGACGTCAACGAGGTCGCCGCATCGGTGAGGCATCGGCCGACGCTGCGGATTAGGTCATCGCCCGCCGCGAAGCCGCCCATGTCGTTGACGGTTTTGAAGGCGTTGATGTCCAGCCAATTCAGAGTGAACTCTTCGCCACGGTCGATGCGACGGCCCACTTCTGGAGCGAGGCTGTCGCTGCCGGGCAGCCTGGTCAACGGGTTCAGTGCGGCCGCTTCCTCGACTTTGAGTTCGGCCATTCCCCGGATGAGAGCGCCCGCCGGCACCACTCCCAGGCAACGACCCGCCTCGTCCACGACCACGGCGTCGTCGTGGAACTGATCCAAGCCGGACTGGGCGACCAGGTCCAACGCTTCCACTGCCGTCGTCGCCGTGGTCACCAACTGAGGCTTGTCACCAAGCCGTGAAGCTGGTTTGTCGGCATACAGAGCGTGCCCGTAGGGGCCGGTTACCGCCAGCAGGAACCGATTGCGGTTCACCGACAGCTGCGGTCGGCCATCGGTGTCGACGAGCACCACACTGCTGATCTCGGGGTGAGCGACCAGCGTCTCGCGGACCAGTTCGGCGTTGACCTCGGTGGACAGCGCCGTCGCGGGGGACATGAACTCGGCTACGCGTGGCCCGGCAGCCGCGGATTCCACGGCCGGTACGGACGGATCGTGGACGACCGTCCGCGGATGGGTCACGGCGACGCTCACGGGTGGCCGCCGATCAGGCGGAGCGAGCAGGTCACCCTGGACCAGCGGCACCGGATGGTCGCGGAGCAGCGTCAACTGATGTTCGTTGTCCACCCCGTCCACCAGCAGTGCGACGCCGGTGGACTCGCACACGTGGCGTGCCGCGTCCAGGACAGCGAGGTACTTCCGCTCCCGGCACCGATCCAGCAGGCGACGGTCCAATTTGACCATGTCCGGCCGCAGCTCGGCCACGAGTTCTACCGCTACCGCGCCCGCTCCGACGTGGTCCAACGCGACGCGAAAACCACAGTCCCGCAGGTACGCGATACCGGTCGGCAGATCGTCAAGGACGTCAACGACCGGAGGACCGATCTCGATGGTGACCTCGTGCTCACGACGCCCGACCTGGCGTAGCGCATCGCGCAAGACCTCAATGGTCGCAGGATCGCGCACCACGGTGCTTGCCAAGAGGTTGACATGCAGTGGCAGCGAGATCCCGTGCTCAGCGAAGCTCCGCACCGCGCGCACAGCAAGATGCTTTTCGAGCTCCGTGGTCCCGCCCTGACGCTCTGCCACGCGGTAGAGCTCTTCGGGATCTGTACCCGACGGACGTACCAGCGCCTCGACCGCGACAATTCCACCAATACGGACATTGACCAGCGGCTGGAACGCGAAGAGCACCTCGTCAAACGGCACGGACACGTACGAATGCTGCCTGAGACAGCTTGATCCCTTCGAGTGATGTCATTGAGTGTTCACCCATTGATCAGATCGCTGGGCGGGGCGACACCGAGAGGCGTCGCCGCGACCTCTGGCTGCCCAGCCACGATCATCCGCATCACCGCTGCGGGGCGCGCAAACCGACGTCGTCCATCGGCGCGTACATGCCACCGAGACGCGCCAGAGGCGCGAATCCGTGGCAAACACTTGCCCTCACGTTACTGCCAGTATTACCTGGCGATGAGCGGTCAATCAAGACGGATCGATTGCCCGGCGAGTAATACAGCGTCACGTGTCACTCGGTCGTGTGTGAATGGTTTATCGCCCTTCTAGAGGTACGCGGAATGCTCCGAAGCGGAGAGAATGTGTCCGAAGTGGATGCTTCATTCAGAAGCATCCTGTTTTCGCCACCGTCGAGTCCGAGTCCAAACCGCTGCACCACTGCTTTCACCCACGGGGGAACCAATGCCTGCCGACCTGGCTAGCTCCCTAGTCGTCTTTGTCGTATCCGCTGTGATCGTCGTCGTGGACGGACAGATCATTCGTACTAATGGGCGGACCTACCTGCGAGCGGTCTATCCGGACCCCGGTGTCGCAGAATCGATCAATCAACTGATCGCGGTGCTGTTTCACCTGCTCGCACTGGGTGTACTCGCGTTGCTGATGGCTTCCCCATCGGGAAATCGCAGTCTGGCACAGGCGCTCGAGACGAAGTTGGGTCTGGCGCTGTTGATCGTGGCCGTCGCCCACGGGGCCGCGATGTTGACGCTGAGCAAAGTGCGGGCACGCCATGAGGAAGCCGAGCTACAGCAACACCTCGCACTGCGCTCCGCGCGCACACCTCCGGAGGGAAGACCAAGCTCACCCGCCCAGAACTACCAAAGCCCTGATGTGCCGGGGCGGGATGGTCACAACAGTTCCGACCCCGGCACACCTCAGCACGGTTCAACGCGGCGAACACTGGAGCAGCATGAGGGCGCACAGGACGTGCTGCCTGCGTCTCGGTCATGGCCGACCAGGTACAACTGAAGAGCCATCACAGAGACGTACCCAAACGTTCGGCGACGCAGCGGATCACCTTCGCAGGATACGGCGGGATCCTAGCTGCGAACGCTGATCGTGTGGCCGAGGCGGCGGAGCCCGCCGACACGCGGCGGAAGCCGCCACACTGGATTCTCGGTACCGAGGCGGCTGATCAGGTCGCGGACGTTTCAGCGAAGGTAATGCAATTTTGAAGCACAACTGGCAATGCCGACCGCTTCGATCACCGCAATGGCCGTCCTCACATTCGAAGATGCCCGTACCGCTGACTGACACAAGCACGACGCTGGCCCACCAACTATGGCTGCCGTGTCAGTAGGCGTTCATTGATCCACGAATCGACGACACTTGGAGTTCATGAGGGTTCGGTGGCGTGCGCCGAGCTGCTGCCGATACGGTCAAACGCTCAAATGAAGAGTCCGGTTGCCGAGTGATATCGGTTCTCCCCACAAACGAACGGTTTGAAGACCAGTGCGGATGAAACGCGGGTCCACTGTGAACCGCCGGTCTTCGGGGTCAAGATGGCTGCCTACGCCGTATGGGAGCTACCGAAGAAGGCCAGGATCGACCGGGTACCGCAACTGGGCTCGATTGGCTTGGACACACAACGACCCCGGATGCCTTGTGGACTCCGGGGTCGTTGTACAGACGGTCTACATCTCAGTGTCGTGTGGGGCTCGAATATTCATCGTCGCTGTTCAAGCGGCATATCGGTACTCGTTAGTCACGCCGCCCAGGACGCGGGTGCGTAGGGTGGTTGCTCCTGGGCTTCGGGTGGTAGCTGGTTCCGGGCCCGGTCGGGGCGATGCTCGTTGTAGTGCCGCTGGTACTCGGCAAGAACACGGCGCGCATGGGCCTCACCGAGCATGAGAACGTGGTCGAGGACTTCTCGACGGAGGCTGCCGATCACTCGCTCGCAGTGCGTACGTACGGTTGATGTTTCTCAAGCACCGGTACCGCCTGGGGTATGAATCGCTGTGCCGGGAAGTGTCTGACTCGATCTCCTGGCAGCGCTTCGCCCGGAGCCCGCTGGGAACGCCGACAACGCACCCCACGACTCTGATGAAGATCACTACCCGGTGCGGGTCGGAGGTGGTGGCCGGGCTCAACGAGACACTGCTGGCCAAGGCCGCTGCAGCGAAGCTGGTGCGTACCAGCAAGATTCGCGTGGATACCACGGTGGTGGAGGCCAACGTGGAATATCCGACCGATTCCGGTTTGCTAGCTAAAGCGATCAGCAGGACCGCCGCTACCGTCAGACGGGTGCAGGCCGCTGGTGGGACGGTACGCACCAAGATACGCGATCGGCGGCGGCTGGTCGTCGGGCGCGGGCGATCTCATCCAAGCTGAAACTGCGGGGCCAGGAAGGTAAGGACGCAGTCAAGCGGATCACCGGTGAGCTGGCCGAGTTAGCTGCTACCGCCGCAGACGAGGCCACTGCCGTGGTGCGTAACGCTCGCCGGGCATTACGTCGTAGCGACGCGAACGCCTCCGGGCGGCTTGCCGCAGCCGTGGCGCAGTTGGAGACCGTCCAGGTACGCACTGTGCGCATCGTGGCCCAGACCCGAATCCGCCTGTCTGGACAGACACCCGATGGTGCTACCCGGTTGGTCAGCCTGCACGATCCCGAGGTGCGCCCGATCCCCAAGGGACGCCTGAACAAGCCAGTCGAGTTCGACTACAAAGCCCAGGTCGCCGACAACGCCGACGGCGTGGTCTTGGACCACAACGTCGAAATCGGCAACCTGCCAGACGCGCCCCAGCTGGCCCCCGCGATCAGGCGGATCAAGGCACGCACTGGGCGGGCACCGCAGGCGGTGACGGCCGACCGCAACGACGGCGAGAGCGCCGTTCACGACGAACTCACCGAACTCGGCGTGAAGCAGGTGGCCATCACCCGCAAAGGCAAACCCACGCCCGAGCGGCGCGTGGTCGAACACCATCGCAGCGCGCGGGCACCGCGCCCGCCGATGAGGTCGACCGGAGCACCGTTCGCGGGCTGTCTCGGCGGCTCTGTTTGACTGAGCTCTGGTGTGGTCAGGCTGTGGGTAGCGAGTCGCCTTGTACCGCTTGAATGTTCAGCTCGACGCGGACCGTCGCGCCGATTGCCGCGATGCCGGCGCGAACGAGTTGGTTGTAGGTGATTGCGAACTGTTCCCGGTGCAGCTCGGTGCTGGCCCGAAACGCCGCACGAGTACCACCCCACGGGTCGCTGCCGGTGCCGAGGTAGGTCAGGTCCAGCGGAACCGATTCGGTCACACCGTTGAGCGTAAGCTTGCCGTCCAGCGTCCACCGGTCGGTCCCGAGCCGGGTCAGCCGGGTGCTGTGGAACTCGATGGTCGGGTGTTGGGCGACGCCGAGGAAGTCGGCGCTGCGCAGGTGTTCGTCCCGCATGGCGTTGGCGGTGTCGATGCTGTCTGCCTGGATCACCGCGTGCACCGAAGAGTTCTCGATCGGCTCGGCGATTTCAATCGACCCGCTGAACTCGGTGAATCGCCCTTTGACGCTGGACAGTCCGAGATGTCGGGCGGTCGCCTCGACCGTCGAGTGTGCCGGATCGATCGTCCACGGACCGGCCGGCGGGAGTTCCGGTCCGTCGAGACTGGACAGGGTGATCACGCCCAGCCGCGCGGGCTCCGTTGCCGTGACGATCGCGGTGCGAGCGATCGGCGCGTAACCGGCCGCGGTCACGATGGCGGTGTAGGTTCCGGCCGGCAGCGACGGAGTCGCTGCCATGCCGTCGGTGTCGGTGAGTGCCCGCGCTACCTGCTGGCCGGACATGTCCGTTACGGTCAGCACCGCGTGCGGGACGGCCCACCCATCGGTGGTCACCATCCGTGCGGTCACGCCGTGCCCTGGCGTGGGGCCGGTTGCCGGGTTGGTTTGGTTGGGATCGGTCGAGACCCACGAGCCGCTGCTCATGTTCTGTTCCTCCACGTGTGTCGTCGGGCTGGGGCGGGCGCTAGCCGAGTCGGATGTCGTGTCTGGTGTGCTGGCCGTCCTCGAGCCGCAGCGCTTGCGTGGTCGGCGGGTAGCTGGTCGCGATCACGGTGTAAGAGCCTGCCCCCAGACCGTCGATGGTGTAATCCCCGGCTGTGCCGGCGGTCGCGGTCGCGATGACGCTGCCGGCGGCGTCCAGGACCGCTACTTGTGCGGCGGGCAGCGGCAGCTTGCCGTCCGGGGTGCGTATCGTGCCGGCGATCGCAGCGCCTCGGATGAGCTCGACATCCAGCCGGGTGTCCTCGTCCGAACCGATCGACACGGTGCGGGCGGTCGGCTGATACGACTCGGCGTTGACCGTGAGCGTGTACTCGCCGGCCGGCAGCGTGCCGAACGCGTATTCTCCTGCGACGCCGGTGGTTCGCGCGTCGACCACCTCACCGTCAGGCTCGATCAGCGTCAGCGCGGCCCCGGGCACGCCGCCGCCGGCGCCGTGCACCGTGCCGGACAGTGAGCTCGCGCCACGCAGCTCGATGTCGACCCGGACCGGTCCGTCCAGGACGGCAACCGTCGCTGCGTGCGGCTGGTATGCGCGTGCCGAGGCGATCAACACGACGGTGCCGCGCCGCGGTGTAGTCAGCTCGTAGGAGCCGTCCTCACCGGTTCGACCGCGGTCGAGCTGGTGGCCACCAGGGTCGATCATGGTGAGCACCACTCCCGGGATCGGCTTTCCACCAGCTCCCCGTACCTGCCCAAAGATCCGGAACCCGCCGCCTCCCGGTGCGGGGAACTCGCTCTCGGTGGTCATGAATGCTGCTCCTGTCGGCTTTCACGGACGGCTCGGGTATGAGGATTGCAGTGGTTTCCCGCCGCTTGCGTTTCATTGCAGGCCAACTGTTCGAGCACGGGCAGCGCTGCGTCGAGTACGGTGCGCTGTTGCGGACTCAGGTGGTGCAGGCGGGCGGTGAGGAAGTCGGTGTTGCGGTGGCGCACCTTCGCCAGCACCGCCCGGCCGGTGTCGCTGAGCGCCAGTCTGGTCACCCGGAGATCATCCGGGTCTGGACTACGGGTGATCAGCTCCTGCCGGTGCAGGCGCTCGACCAGGCGGGAAGCCGTTGCTGGTGTGATCCCGATCCGCCCGGCGAGGTCGCCGAGTCGGATCGGACCCGAAGTGTCCATAATGGATAGCGCGGACAAGCGAGTGGGGGAAAGCTCTTGGTCCGTGCTGGCGATGCGGAGTCCGTGTGCCAGGCCGCTGATCGCGATCCTCAGCCTGCCTGCGAGGTCCGCGCACACCGGCTTCATTGCCGGTCGCACCTTCGCCATCGCCATTGCCTCTCCCCCTCGCCGGCTACCGGTCGGTGACCGCGGCGCGCTCGTCGGTGGCGAGGTTGATGTCCACCGTCGCCGACTCCGCTGCGCCGAGGTCAACCTGGACCGCTGCCGGCTGGTAAAGACTCGTGACCAGCGTGTATTCGCCCGCGGGCACCTCACTCAGCTGGTAGTCGCCGTGGACGTCGGTCGTCACGGTCGCCGCAGTGCGGCCACTGGCGTCGATGAGGCTCACAGTGGCGTCCTGAAGAGGTTCGCCATGCGGGCCGAAGACGGTGCCGTAAAGGCGGCCGACCGCCGACAACGCCACGTCGACGGCGGCTGGTTGGTCGAGCGTGACGTGCACGCCGACCGCCGTCGGCTGGTGGCCGAGAAGGCTCGCGGTGACGGTGACCTGGCCGGCAGGCAAACCGACCATCTCGAACCGCCCGGCTACGTCCGTGATCGTGTGGCCCACCACCTGCCCGGTGTGGTCCGTGGCCAACACGGTCGCTGCCGGAATGCCCGTACCGCGTTGCGCTCTGCGCACCGTGCCAACCACGGTTCCCTTGCCGCGCAACTCGAAGCTCCGGATGACCCCGCGCCCGTTGAGTGCCACGGACGCCGCCTCCGGCTGGAACCCGGCGGCGGTGACGATCAGCGTGTAGCTACCGGGCTGCAGGCCGGTGAGCCGGTACACACCGTCCGCGCCCACTGTGGTTCGCTCGACCTGCTGACCGGCCGAGCCCGTCACGGTCACCACGGCATCGGCCACCTCGTCACCGCCATGTGTCCGCACCGATCCGGTGATCTCGCCCGATCCGACTGTACCGACCGGGACCGCGGGCGGTTGATGCCCGTTCGTGGCGTGCCGTCCGCTGCCCGCCTCCACCAGCTCGCTCGGTATGGTGCCGGACTCGGCGGCGACCGCAGCCAGCTCGGAGCCGACCGACTCGCGCGAAGAATGGTCCACTGTGGACGAGTCGCGGCGCGGTCCACACAGCCACGAGGCCAACGCCGCGACCAGGCAGGCGATGGTGGCGAACCAAAACGCCGCCGCAAGCCCGTCGGAGAACGGCGCGGAGATCAGCTGGGGAAAGAAACTGCGACCGGTGAGGTAGGACGCCTGGTCTGCCGGCAGCGTGTGCAACACGTTACCCAGCAGTTCCTGCAGGGGATTGTAGCCGAGGAAGGCGGCGAACAGCACGCCGACCGGCGGCAGCGCGGCCACCTGGCGTGCGTGCGCGGGAGACACGCTGTGCGCGACCAGCCCCTGTTCCAGGACCGACGGCAGATGGGTGG
>JBPYFK010000054.1:0-5163 GCA_051984675.1 Pseudonocardiaceae bacterium
GTGCGGGTGGCTCGCAACCGTGAGCCGGGCCAGCATCTGAGGACCATCGCCGCGGACTTCGGGATCAGCGAGTCGTGTCTGACCAACTGGCTCAAAGCCGCCGACGTCGAAGACGGGACCAAGCCGGGCACCACCGCAGCCGAGAACGCCGAGCTGCGAGAGGCCAAGAAACGGATCAGATTGCTGGAACAGGAGAACGAGGTGTTGCGGCGGGCAGCGGCATATCTATCGCAATCGAACCTACCGGGAAAATGATCTACCCGCTCGTCCGTGAACTGGCCGCCGACGGTATCCCTGTCGCGGTGACGTGCCGGGTTCTGGGCATCGCCCGACAACCCTATTACCGATGGCTGGCCGGGGCGGTCACCCACCGCGAACTGGCCGAGGCATACCTGGCCAACGCCCTATTCAACGCCCACCGAGACGACCCGGAGTTCGGCTACCGGTTCCTGGCCGACGAAGCCCGCACCGCCGGGCACCGAGCCGCCGAGCGCACGGTGTGGCGGATCTGCCGCGATAACCGCTGGTGGAGCGTGTTCGGCAAGAAGCGCGACCGCAACGGCACACGCGCAGGAACCCCGGCGCACGATGACCTGGTGCGCCGACAGTTCGCCGCCGAGCGGCCGGATCAGCTGTGGCTCACGGATGTGACCGAGCATGCCACCGCGGAAGGCAAGCTCTCTATGTGCGCAGTCAAAGACGTCTATTCCAACCGGATCGTCGGCTACGCCCTTGACTCGCGGATGAAGTCGCGGCTGGTTGTGGCCGCACTGGAAACCGCGGTCGCCAGACGAGGTGATGTAGCCGGATGCATTGTGCACTCGGATCGAGGGTCGCAATTTCGAAGCCGGAAATACGTCGCAGCCCTGCACCGCCACCGCGTGGCCGGCTCGATGGGGCAGGTCGGTGCGGCCGGGGACAACGCCGCTATGGAATCGTTCTTCGCGCTGTTGCAAAACAACGTCCTCGACCGGCACCGCTGGGCCACCCGTGACCAGTTGCGGATCGCCATCGTCACCTGGATCGAACGCACCTACCACCGCCGCCAACTCGCCCTCGGCCGATTGACCCCCACCGAATACGAGACAATCATGACCTCACACGCGGCCCAAGCCGCGTGACCTAACCTGTCACCTGATCTTGCAGCAGTCCTGTGTTTGCCAACCGACAGTTCTGGGTATAAGCAGAGCAATACGGGATATAGCAAGATGTGGTGTCGCAGGCTCTCAATCAACTCCGGGCCGGCGCGACAGCCCTCTGGGAAGAGGGCGTGTAGACCCTGAAAAGGAGAGACACATGGCGAACAATGCGCACCTGGTCATCACCGGAGGCCAGCCGCAGCTGACCATCCGTGATGACCGAGGCGCTCCGGTACAGGAGCTGATCCTCGCGTCTTCGGCGATAGAACCTGAGCAGGCGGATCAACATCTGCATGCCGCAGGCTGGAGTCGGAGTGCGAGTACGGAGTGGACCAAGACAGACGACGGTTGGGTAGTACCGGTCACTCCTTCGTGAACGCCCCCGGCCGTCCGGGGGAAAGCCCGGAGACACCAGCTATGGAGGAAGACATTGGATCTTACTATGCTGCGTCATGCCTATGACCGCGAAGGGCCGTTCGCTACGGTTTATCTCGAAGGTCGTTCGCCAGGGGCAGACGCTAGTGAGCAGACCCACCTGCGATGGAGGGCGCTGCGGGAGCGGCTGAACGCCGACGGCGCCCCCGATACCGTCCTGGACGCGATCGAATCGGAGCTCCAGTCGGAGACGTCCGGGGAAGAGCAAGCCAATGGGCGTGTGCTCGTGGCGGTCGGTTCCACGATCGTGCTGGACGAGCCCTGGGATGCCGCGCTCGGGTCTGGTGACAGCGCGCACTGGGCGACGTTGCCCGAGCTGGGGGCCTACGTCCGTGAGAAGGCCCGCGCCGTCCGCGAACTCGTGGTTATCGCCGACCAGGAGGGTGCCCAGGTTCGTCAGGAAGTGGTCGCCGAACAGCACGAGCCACGCGAGCTCGACGCCGAGGACGTCGAAGGTGGGGCAGTCAGGGGAGTCCACAAGCCCCGCGGTGGCGCGCTTTCACACAACCAGATTCAGCGACGTGCCGACGAGGCCGTCGCCCGCAACGCCAAGGATATCGTGGCGCATCTCCGTGAGGTCGCCAAGCGTTTCCGGCCTCATGTACTCGTGTTGGCGGGCGAAGTGCAGGCACGTACGGCAATTCGGAAAGAGATTCCTGCGGAGCTCGCAGACATCGTCGTAGAGACCGACCGAGGCGGTCGGGACGCCAATGCCTCCGATGAGGCACTTACCGAAGAACTTCTGCGTATCGCAGCTGACGCGAGCGAACGCCGGGCCGAGGAGACAGCGGAGCGGTGGGAGGTTGACCTCGCACATGACCGCGCAGTCCACGGCTCCGAAGCCGTCGCGCACGCGGCCGAGATGGGCGCGATCGAGACGCTGCTCTTCGAAGACGGGCAGACCGCGTCGCGAGAAGCCTTCCTGCTCAAGACTTGCGCGGAGACCAACTCGTCGGTCACGGTCGTCCCCGACGGCACCAAACTGAACGACGGGGTCGGCGCAAATCTGCGGTACCCGCTGAACAGCTGACATGCTCAGAGCATCCGGTAGGTGAAGTGCACGGGGAAGCGCGGGTGTTTGGCCAGCCAGTCGTTGATGAGTGGTGTTTTGTGCGTGGTGAGTTGTCACACTCCAGGTGCACGTCCAGTTCGGCGAGCACGGCTTTGTTAATGGTGACAGGAATTTCTTGAACTCTACCGTTCGGTGCCGGCGGTGAATTTCGGAGATTACGTTCCCATCGGCGATGTTGAACGCGGCGAACAGGCAGTTGGACCACCAAACGGGGCCCGGTCAGTGGCTGCGCCGCTGGGGCATGCCGGACATCAGCGGCAGCACCGGTTTGGGAGCGATCCAGGGTCTGCATGGCGGACTTGATGGCCCGGAAGAGGCCCGACGCAGCGAGTCCGCATGCGGCGGTGTGATGTCATTCCGGTCGGAGAGGGACCACAAGCGACCGTGGGAGAGCAACGTACTGAAACCCGCGAAGGACAAGGTGCGGCCGGGTTCTGGGCCTCGTCACCGATCCCGACATGATCATGTGCGTGGAACCACGGATAGGGGCCGGCGCGCGGACGACACTACGTCACGCGGCCGGCCCCCTAACCTCTGAACCGGCGAGGCACACCGCTGCTAAGCAGTAGCGAAACCACGTCCGATGCGCACCCGGTTGGCCAGGCCATGTGGAGGAGGCTACTTCTTGCCCTCGTCGCCCTTGTTATCGCCGGTCACCGCGTCCTTGATCTTCTCGCCTGCCTGTTTGAGGCTGCTTTTGACCTGTTCGGCTTTGCCCTCGGCCTGCCACTGCTCATTTCCGGTCACCTCGCCGACCTTTTCCTTGGCTTGTCCCTTGAGTTCTTCGGCCTTGTTCTGGGCCTTGTTCTCGTCTGCCATTGCAGAAAACCCTTTCAAATGCGTTGGGGTTGTATGTGAAGCCGGAGGCGCACATGGCCTCCTTAGCACGCTCGTGGGTTCCCCGTCGTTTCACGCTTCACACATGATGGCCCTTCGCCGCCGGTCAGCATCGCGCCCCGGGGGCTCGATGCCGCGGGGCATGTCGGCCCCTGGCCGCCCAGTTGCCCACTCCGGTAGTGGAGGCTGGTCCTTATGGCTCGCCATTTGCGCACAGGCGGCTTGAACACGATCGCTTGCTTGTTTCGCACCTGCCGGTGCGGGGTAGTCAATGATTAGCGACTGGTGACTGGATCGCCCCGAGGTGTCCGTCATCGCTTGGTCAACGGTGTTCCTTTCGAATCCAAGTAGGAGAGGCTATGGCAACTGATCACGAACGGCTGAGCACCGCCTTGCAGGGGGTCGATTATCCGGCGAGTAAGGAACAACTGCTTGCCCGGGCGGAAAGCAACCATGCCGACCAGGGCACGATTAGGGCGCTACGTAGTGTGCAGGATACCGACTATGCGAACTTTCCTGAGGTCGTGCGCTCGACTCCGATGGATGCCGTAACTGAGGAGGGTCAGACGGATTCGGATAAGGCGGAGCAGAACCGACAGCGCACGCAAGATCGTCTTTCTGAACGGATGACCGAGACGCCGGTGAACCCGATTGTCGAGGAGTTGGGGGAAAATCGAGGAAGTTGACGTCGAAAAGACCTGCGGTAGTCCAGGAACAGGTGCACGCGCTGGCGAGATCGTCACCTCGATGATTTCGACGCCGTGCGACGACGTGCTTGGCCAGCGCGAAAGGGAGCGATGAACGACGACCCGAATCGCCCCACAGAGACATCGGGGGAGTGCTGGGGGAGTGGTGGGGATATGCGGTCCCATGTCCGCAACCTATTCGGAGTCAGCAGTATGTGTGCAGTGATGAGTAGACCTGCCCGAACAGGGCGGCGACCGTGAGCAGTATCAGCAACCGCCGCGAGCCTGTTGGGGCCGGGGTGTGGGAGGCCATCCCTCTCGGTACGAGCGTGGCCGCCAGGCCTACCCCTTCGGCGATTTGGAGCGGTGCCGCCCGCGCGATCTCGCTACGCAGGAGCAGGACTGCCGCGATAGCTGCGGATACTGCTAGCCGTGATCCTTCGGATGGAAGGCGCACGGCTAGC
This sequence comes from Pseudonocardiaceae bacterium, assembly GCA_051984675.1. Lineage (GTDB taxonomy): Bacteria > Actinomycetota > Actinomycetes > Mycobacteriales > Pseudonocardiaceae > JBPYFK01. The sequence continues at coordinate 4,634 of JBPYFK010000054.1, forward strand.
GGCTGATTTATGAAATCCGAACGCCGTCTCCTGCTCGGAGACCTCGATGTGCGTGCATGGCATCCCGCTTTCTAGGGAGGATGTAGGAAGCACGCCGCCGGGGTCCGGGGCAGCGGTAGATCAACACTACGCTGACCCGGCAGCCCAAGCCCAGTCTTGATGTGCACGTGCGTTCCTGGACTGAGCAACCAAGCTCGCGCGCACACGCTCGGGAACGGCGAGCCGGCAGCATGAAACCGCAGATCAGACCTGGTGGCCGAGTTTTGAAACCCCACACGCACATGACACAGTGGCGTTATGGATCAACGCGATCGGGATCCGCAGGGCCGGGCTCGTAACGCCCGCCCGCGTGACGGGCTTGGGCGTCCGCTGCCGTATGGCAGCCCTGGCGTAGAACCCATCGACGAGGATCTCGTCCTCGCTCCGGAGGACAGCCTCGCCCTTGCTCAGCAGCTTCTCGACGACGGCCGACCATTCCACGCGCATGAGGTACTCGAAGCTGCCTGGAAGAGCGGTCCTGATGGCGAACG
>JBPYFK010000055.1:0-17102 GCA_051984675.1 Pseudonocardiaceae bacterium
ACTTTCGGTCGATCAGTGGCGCGGCTGATTGGTCGAGAGTCCCGGTGCCGGTCGGGGGGCACGACCGACTCCAGGGAGGTAGTGACGTGGCTGCCGTCGGCTTAGGTCAGGCCGCTCGAACCACGCCAGCCGGTGCATTACCGGCCAACATGGTCCCGCACCCGCGGGAAGAGCTGTTTACGGTGCTCGTGGTGGACGACCATCCGCTGCTGCGGGAGGCCATCTCCTCCCGCCTGTTGCAGATGGGCGCCGGCACGGTGCACGAGGCCGCATCGATGGCCGAGGCCAGGGCGCGTGCGCTGGCCACCGGTCCCTGCGACCTCGCGATCCTCGATCTCGGTCTCCCGGACGGGACCGGCATCGATCTGGTCACCGAACTCCGGGGGCAGGGCTGGCCCCGGATCGTGGTGCTCGCCTCGTCCGACGACCCTTACGCGGTCCGGGCCGCCTTCCAGGCAGGTGCGCAGGCGTATCTGCTGAAGTCGGCCTCGCCGATGGTCGTCACCGACGGCGTGCGCCGAGTTCTGGACGGCGGCGTGTACGCCGACCCGAGCGTGGCCCCGGTGCTGGCAGCTGGGACGAGGGTTCCAGGTACCGACAACACGCCCCGCGAACTGTCCGGGCGCGAGGTGGAGGTGCTCCAACTCGTCGCAGACGGCCGGTCGAACAAGGAAATCGGTGAGGCGCTCAACCTGTCCGCGCTCACGGTGAAAAGCCACCTGTCGCGGATCGGGCGCAAGCTCGGCACCGGTGACCGGGCGCAGATGGTCGCACTGGCCATGCGCGCCGGGGTCATCCGGTAGCGGGCACGGGCCTCCACCGAAGGACCGACCCGGGCGCTGGAAACGGGCGAGTCCGGCGGCCTGGCCACGTTCAGCCCCGCGGAAGCGGCGGACGACGTATCGTCTGCATTCCGTGGACGCTGCAAGTGCCGGGCCAGCCGGACCCGACCGCCCAGAACCCGTGTTGTTGACCGAGCCACCCGACGGGGTACCGCCGGTGGTGGCCGACACGGGTGCGCTGGGTGCTGCCGCCAAGGCGGTGGCCGAAGGCGTCGGCCCGGTCGCCATCGACACCGAACGCGCCTCCGGGTACCGGTACTCGCAACGCGCGTACCTGGTGCAGGTGCGGCGGCAGCAGGCTGGAACGGCGCTGATCGACCCGATCGCGCTGGATGGCTGTCTGCAGCCGCTCGTGGAGGCGCTCGGAGGTCCCGAGTGGGTGCTGCACGCCGCTTCGCAGGACCTGCCGTGCCTGGCCGATCTCGGCCTGCGCCCGGCCCGGCTGTTCGACACCGAACTGGCCGGTCGGCTCGCCGGGTTCGACCGGGTGTCGCTGGGTGCGCTGGTGGAGCGGATGCTCGGTTACCGGCTGGAGAAGGGCCACAGCGCGGTGGACTGGTCGCGACGACCGCTGCCGCCGGAGTGGCTCACCTATGCGGCGCTGGACGTCGAGTTGCTCATCGCGTTGCGGGACGCGATGGAATCCGAGCTGGACAACCAGGGCAAGCTCGCGTGGGCGCACGAGGAGTTCGAGGCGGTTCGGCTCGCCGAACCGCCTCGCCCCCGTGCCGAGCCGTGGCGACGCACGTCCGGCATCCACCGGCTGCGCAACCCCCGGCAGCTGGCCGCCGTGCGCACGCTGTGGGAAACGCGGGACGAACTCGCTCTTCGCCGGGATACCGCACCCGGACGAGTGTTGCCGGACAGTGCCCTGATCCAGGCCGCCCAGATCGACCCGACGACGGAGGCCGAACTGGTCGCATTGCCGGTGTTCGGCGGCCGGCAGCAGCGCCGCCGGGCCGGGGTGTGGCTGCGTGCGCTGGAAGCGGCCCGCAAGCTGCCCAAGCAGGAGCTGCCAGACCCCTCGCCGCCGAACGAGGGCCCGCCCCCGCCCAACAGGTGGGCTGATCGGGACCCGGCAGCCGCCGCACGCCTGTCGGCTGCCCGTACCGCGCTCACCGAGATCGCCGAGACCTACAGCCTGCCGCTGGAGAACCTGCTCCTGCCTGACCTGGTACGTCGGGTGTGCTGGCAACCACCTGGTAGCACCGACGCGGACACGGTGGCCCAGGCCCTGCGCGAGCGGGGAGCGCGGGAGTGGCAGATCGCCCTGACGGCCGAGGCGATGAGCACCGCGTTGCGTGCCCGATCGTCCTGAGTGCTCCCGCACCGGTGGGTGTGACTCACCCGATAGAACACCACCCGTGGTTACCGACCGGTAATAAGCGTTAGAGTGCAGTTACCGGTCGGTAGCGCATGCGCGTGACCGCGCGAACCGGCCGCACCAGAGTTCACGAGATCCATCCAGATCCAGGAGGACACGCCGTGGCCGCACCTGCGTCGGCACCCGCCGGCACCACAGCGCAGCGTGCCGTTCGGGACGTGGTCTTCGTCGACGGCGTACGCACACCGTTCGGCAAGGCCGGTCCGAAGGGCATCTATGCCGAAACCCGCGCGGATGACATGGTCGTCAAGGTCATCCGGGAACTGTTGCGTCGCCATCCCGAACTCCCGCCGGAGCGCGTCGACGAGGTGGCCATCGCCGCCACCACCCAGATCGGCGACCAGGGGCTGACCATCGGGCGGACCGCCGCGCTGCTGTCCGGCCTGCCGAAGTCGGTCCCCGGCTACGCCATCGACCGGATGTGCGCGGGCGCCATGACCGCCGTCACCACCACCGCCGGTGGGATCGGCTTCGGCGCCTACGACGTGGTCATCGCAGGCGGTGTCGAGCACATGGGCCGTCACCCGATGGGTGAGAGCGTGGACCCGAACCCCCGGTTCGTGGCCGACCGGCTGGTCGACACCTCGGCGATGGTCATGGGCTCGACGGCCGAGAACCTGCACGACCGTTACCCGTCGCTGACCAAGGACCGCACCGACGCGTACGCGGCACTGAGCCAGCAGCGCTACGAGGACGCGTTCAAGGCGGGCAAGATCGCCGCTGACCTCGTCCCGGTGTCCACCCGCTCCACCGAGCAGGGCTGGGGCCTGGCGACCGAGGACGAGCCGCCGCGCCCGGGAACCACGGCGGAAGCGCTGGCCGGGTTGAAGACGCCGTTCCGGCCGCACGGCCGGGTGACCCCGGGTAACGCCGCCGGGCTCAACGACGGCGCCACCGGGTGCGTGCTCGCCGACGCCGACACCGCCCGCGAGCTGGGCCTGCCGGTCGGGATGCGGCTGGTCGGCTACTCCTTCGCCGGCGTCGAGCCCGAGGTGATGGGCGTCGGCCCGGTGCCGGCCACCGAGAAGGCGCTCAAGCGGGCCGGACTGTCCATTGAGGACATCGGTCTGTTCGAGATCAACGAGGCGTTCGCCGTGCAGGTGCTGGCCTTCCTGGAGCACTTCGGCATCGCCGACGACGACCCGCGGGTCAACCCGTGGGGCGGCGCGATCGCCTGCGGCCACCCGCTGGCGTCCTCCGGCGTGCGGCTGATGACCCAGCTGTCCCGGCACTTCGCGGAGAACCCGGACGTGCGCTACGGCATCACCACGATGTGCATCGGCTTCGGCATGGGCGGCACCGTGATCTGGGAGAACCCGAACCACCGCGACTTTTCGGGGAGCGCGCAGTGACGACACAACCCACCACAGCACCCGACCTGGCGGACACCTTCCCGGACGAGGTGGTCACCCAGGCCCACACGCGGCTGATCAACGTGCCGGGCATCGCCGGCAAGGTCGCCCTGATCACCCTGGACAACGGGCACGACCACACCCGTCCGTCCACGTTCGGCCCGCGCGGCCTGCTGAGCCTCAACGCGGCGCTGGACGAGGCGTTCGCCGCCGAGCCGGCCGCGATCGCGGTCACCGGCAAGCCGTTCATCTTCGCCGTCGGCGCGGACCTCTCCGGCGTCGGTGAGATCGGGCAGCGGGAGCAGGCCCTGCAGATCGCGCAGACCGGCCACGACGTGTTCCGCCGGCTGACCGAGTCGACGATCCCGACGTTCGCGTTCGTCAACGGCGCGGCCATGGGCGGCGGGCTGGAGCTCGCGCTGTCCTGCCACTACCGCACGGTCGCCAGCAACGCGGGCATGATCGCGTTCCCGGAGTGCTTCCTGGGTCTGTTCCCCGGCTGGGGTGGCACGCAGCTGCTGCCGAACCTGATCGGCCCGGACGCGGCCGTGACGGTCATCCTGGAGAACGCGCTGAACCAGAACAAGATGCTCAACCCGACCAAGGCCGTCGAGCTGGGCATCGCGGACGTGCTGCTGGACTCGCCGGACTACCTGGAGGAGTCGCTTCGCTGGGCCGCGCGTGTGCTGGGCGGTGAGGTCCAGGTGCAGCGCCCGGAGATCGACCGGGGCGCCGGCTGGGACGCCGCGATCGAGCGCGCGAAGGGTCTGGTCGCGGCCAAGACGCAGGGCGCCTCGCCGGCGGTGGACAAGACCGTCGAGCTGATCGAACTGGCCCGCGCCAACGACCTTGACGCCGGTTACGCCGCCGAGACTGAGGCGCTGGCCGACGCGCTGATGTCCGACCAGCTGCGTGCCGGGCTGTACTCGTTCGACCTGACCCAGAAGCGGGCCAAGAAGCCGGCCGGCGCGCCGGACAAGTCGCTGGCCCGTGACGTCAAGAAGGTCGGCATCGTCGGTGCCGGCTTGATGGCCAGTCAGCTGGCGCTGCTGTTCGTGCGGCGGCTGGAGGTGCCGGTGGTGCTCACCGACATCGACCAGGACCGCATCGACAAGGGCGTGGGCTACGTGCACGCCGAGATCGACAAGCTGCTGGCCAAGGGCCGGGTCTCGCCGGACGCGGCGAACAAGCTCAAGGCTCTGGTGTCCGGGTCGCTGGACAAGGCCGCGTTCGCCGACGCCGACTTCGTCATCGAAGCCGTCTTCGAGAAGATGTCGGTCAAGCAGCAGGTGTTCGCCGAGGTCGAGCAGCACGTCTCGGCGGAGGCGATCCTGGCCACCAACACCTCGTCGCTGTCGATCAGCGAGATGGCGTCGAAACTGGCCAACCCGGAGCGCGTGGTCGGCTTCCACTTCTTCAACCCGGTGGCCGTGCTGCCGCTGCTGGAGATCGTGCGCGGCGAGAAGACCGACGACGCGGCCCTGGCGACGGCGTTCGCGGTGGGCAAGAAGCTGAAGAAGTCGTGCGTGCTGGTCAAGGACGCCCCGGCGTTCGTGGTGAACCGGCTGCTGACCCGCTTCCTCGGTGAGGTCATCGCCTCGGTCGACGAGGGCACGCCGTTCGAGGTCGCCGACCGGGCGCTGAACCCGTTGGGCCTGCCGATGAGCCCGATGGTGCTGCTCCAGCTGGTCGGCCCGGCGGTGGCGCAGCACGTCAACGAGACGATGCACGCCGCCTACCCGGACCGGTTCGGCGTCAGCGACAACATGCAGCGCTTCGTCGACGCCGGCAAGTCCGCCGTGTGGCAGCACGATGACCAGGGCAACCAGGTGCTGGACCCCGAGGTCGTCGAGCTGTGGAAGCGGGGCGACAGCCCGCTGACCGAGGAGCAGGTGCGGGAGCGGGCGCTGAAGGCGCTCGCCGAGGAGATCGGGATCATGCTCGACGAGGGCGTGGTCGCCGAAGCCCAGGACATCGACCTGTGCATGATCCTCGGCGCCGGCTGGCCGTTCTGGCTGGGTGGCATCACGCCGTACCTGGACCGCGCCGGGATCTCCGAGCAGGTCAACGGCAAGCGGTTCCTCGCCCCTGGCGTGGCTTCCGTGCCCGCCTGAGGTAGATCCGCCGACGACGGGGTCGGGGCTCTTCGCCCCGGCCCCGTTTCGTGCGTTATGCCCTTCATTAGCAGCCCGTGTCCTGGCTTGTTAACAAGCTTCACCAACGGTGTCTGACGGCGTTCGAACAGCACACAGAGCCGTTCATGCAACCCGTGCGTGCACTGGATCACTCGTGGCCCTCGTCACTTGTTTTCGCTGGTCAGCGGTTCTCACAGCGCCACGAAACATGTTGTGAAGCGGTCGTTCCCGCGTTGTAACGCGAGGAAGCGCTCGGGTAACGCCAGCCCCGTAGCGTCTTGGCAACTTCACTGGGAGGGAGACGCATCGTGGCTGTGCAGACCAGCGCCACCGACACCGTCGGCCAGGGCAAGGTCCGCCGCGGGCGGTGGATCGACCACTGGGACCCCGAGGACGAGATCTTCTGGGCGGACCGGGGGCAGCGGATCGCGCGCCGCAACCTGATCGCGTCGATCTTCGCGGAGCACATCGGGTTCTCGGTGTGGAGCATGTGGTCGGTGCTGGTGCTGTTCATGAGCCCGGCGATCGGCTTCCACATCGACGCGAGCGAGAAGTTCCTGCTGGTCAGCGTTCCGACGCTGGTCGGGGCGATGTTGCGGCTGCCGTACAGCTACGCCGTCACCCGCTTCGGCGGCCGGAACTGGACGATCTTCTCCGCCAGCATCCTGCTGGTTCCGACCGTTCTCGCGCTGGTCTTCGTGCACCGGCCGGACACGCCGTCCTGGGTCTTCGTGCTGCTGGCGGCACTGACCGGCGTCGGCGGCGGGAACTTCGCCTCCTCGATGACCAACATCAACAACTTCTACCCGGAGCGCAAGAAGGGCCGGGCGCTGGGCCTCAATGCCGGAGGCGGCAACATCGGCGTGGCGACCATCCAGCTGGTCGGGCTCTTCGTGATCGCCGCGTTCGGGTCCACCAGCCCGGCCTACGTCGCGGCCATCTACCTGCCTCTGATCGTGCTGGCTTCGCTGACCTCGGCGCTGTTCATGGACAACCTGACGCACGCGCGAGCGGACCTCCAAGCGCAGCGCGAGGCCGTGTCCAACCCGCACACCTGGCTCATCTCAGCGCTCTACATCGGCACGTTCGGGTCGTTCATCGGCTACAGCTTCGCGTTCGGGCTGGTACTTCAGAGCGAGTTCGGGTTCTCCCCGCTGCGGGCCGCGTCGCTGACCTTCATCGGGCCGTTGCTGGGGTCGCTGGCCCGCCCCTTCGGCGGCTGGATGTCCGACCGGTCGAGTGGTTCGCGGGTGACGTTCTGGTCGTTGCTGGCCATGGGCGCCGGGACCGCCGGCCTGATCGTGGCCTCCGCTCAGCACTCCTTCGGGTTATTCCTGTTCGCATTCGTGGCCCTGTTCGTGTTCACCGGTCTCGGTAACGGCTCGACCTACAAGATGATCCCGGCGGTCTTCCAGCGCCAGGCGGAGCTGGCCATCGCCCACGGCGCCAACATGAGCGGGGCCCTCGCCCGTGCCCGGCGGATGTCGGGTGCCGTGATCGGGATCGCCGGCGCGATCGGGGCGCTGGGCGGGGTCTTCATCAACCTCGGGTTCCGCACCGCATACGGCTCGTACCACTCGGGCCAGATGGCCTTCGTGGCCTTCCTCGCCTACTACGCGGTGTGCGTCGTCCTCACCTGGGTGGTCTACCTCCGCAAGTCCGCCGAGTCGGTGACTGAGGCCGCCGCTCGGCCCGCCCCCGACAAGGTGAGGGGCTGACATGCCGGTGAGCACCCACTGCCCCTACTGCGCCCTGCAGTGCGGCACCACCCTGACCGCCGCTGGTGACCGGGTACGGGTCGAACCCGCGGATTTCCCGGTCAACCGGGGGCGGCTGTGCCAGAAGGGCTGGACCGCGGGCGAACTGCTGGCCACCCCTGACCGGCTGACCACACCGCTGTCCCGCGAGAACCGGTCGCAGCCATTCCAGGCGGTGTCCTGGACTAGCGCGCTCGACGGGATCACCGAGCGCATTCGCACACTTCAGGCCGAGCGCGGCCCCGACGCGGTGGCGGTCTTCGGCAGCGGTGGTCTCACCAACGAGAAGGCGTACCTGCTCGGCAAGTTCGCCCGGGTCGCTCTGGGCACCAGCCAGATCGACTACAACGGTCGGTTCTGCATGTCGTCGGCAGCAGCCGCCGGCAACGCGGCGTTCGGGCTCGACCGCGGACTGCCGTTCCCTGTCACCGACTTGGCCGGCGCCGAGACCGTACTGCTTGCCGGCGGCAACCCGGCCGAGACGATGCCGCCGCTGATGCAGCACCTCAACAACGCCCAACTCGTGGTGATCGACCCGCGCCGGACGGCGACGGCGGAGCAGGCGGCGCTGCACCTGCAGCCCTCCCCCGGCACCGACCTCGCACTCGCGCTCGGTCTGTTCCACCTCGTGGTCGCGGACGGGTGGCTCGACAAGACCTACATCCACGAACGCACCTCGGGTTTCGAGCAGACCTGGCAGCAGGCGGTGGCCTGGTGGCCGGAGCGGGTCGAGCGGATTACCGGGGTTCCGGTCTCGGCACAGCGCGAGGCGGTACGGCTGCTGGCGTCGGCCGGCAGCGCCTACGTGCTCACCGGCCGGGGCGTCGAGCAGCACAGCAAGGGCACCGACACCGCGTCGGCGTTCATCAACCTCTCCTTAGCGCTCGGACTTCCGGGTACCACCGGCAACGGCTACGGCTGCCTGACCGGCCAGGGCAACGGCCAGGGCGGGCGCGAGCACGGCCAGAAGGCCGACCAGCTGCCCGGGTACCGGAAGATCACCGACCCGGCCGCCCGCGAGCATGTGGCGCGGCACTGGGGAGTTCCGGCCGACAGCCTGCCGGGCGCGGGTCGCAGTGCGACGGAACTGCTCGACGCGCTCGGCAGCGGGGATGGACCGCGAGCGCTGCTGGTGTTCGGGTCGAACCCGATCGTCTCCGCTCCCGACTCGGCCCGGGTCGCCGAACGCTTGGCGGCGCTCGATCTGCTGGTCGTGGCCGACTTCGTGCCGTCGGAATCCGCGGCCGTGGCCGATGTGGTGCTTCCGGTCACGCAGTGGGCCGAAGAAGACGGCACAATGACCAATTTGGACGGTCGGGTGCTCCGCCGCCGCAGGGCATTGCCCGCGCCGCCGAGTGTCCACAGTGATCTGTTCGTGCTGCACGAGCTGGCCGTGCGCCTCGGCCAACCGGCGGAGCGGTTTCCACAGGACCCGGCCGATGTTTTCGACGAGCTGCGCCGCGTTTCCGAGGGCGGTATCGCGGATTACTCCGGGATCACCTATGAGCGCCTGGACAGCGGCGAGACGCTGCACTGGCCCTGCCCGGCCGGCGGTGAACCGACGCCCCGGATGTTCCTGGACCGCTTCGCGCACCCCGATGGGCTCGCGCGGTTCGTCCCGGTGGACCACCGCGCGGCGGCAGAGGTTCCCGACGCTGAGTACCCGCTGCACGCCACCACGGGCCGCGTGCTGACGCACTACCAGTCCGGGGCACAGACCCGACGGGTCGCCGAACTCCACGACGTGGTGCCGGAGGCTTACGTCGAGGTCCACCCGGAAACCGCGAAGCGCTGCGGTGTCCGCGACGGGGGTAAGGCCCGGGTCGTCGGCCGCCGGGGCAGCACGACCGCCAAGGTGCGCTGCGTGCGGTCCGCACGCCGGGACACGGTGTTCGTTCCCTTCCACTTCCCGGGAGAGGGCAGAGCGAACCTGTTCACCCACGCGGCTCTGGACCCGACCAGCCGCATGCCCGAGTTCAAGACCTGCGCCGTCCGACTCGAACCGTGGGACACCGAGGTGACCGCATGAAGCGAGTGGTGATCATCGGCAACGGCCCGGCGGGCCACCGGCTGGCGGCCAGCCTGCACCGGCGGGCTCCGCAGTTCGACGTGACCGTCCTGGGCGCGGAGAGCCGTCCGGCCTACAACCGGGTGCTGCTGTCGTCGGTGCTGGCCGGGTCGCTTCCCCCGGAAGCGATCACGCTGCCTCCGCTGCCGGACGCCGTCACCGTCCACACTGGAGTGCGGGTCACGGAGATCGACCGCGCCGAGCGGTGGGTGCGCACCGACGCCGGCATGGCGTTCGAGTACGACGAGCTCGTCCTCGCCACCGGCGCGGAGTCGGTGCTACCCGCGATTCCGGGCCTGCTCGACGGCGACGGCGCCCTCGCCGAAGGCGTCATCGCCTTCCGCACGCTGGACGACCACGATCGGATCTTCGCGCGGCTGGCCGAAGGGAGTCGCGCGGTCGTGCTCGGCGGCGGCCTGCTGGGCGTGGAGACCGCGCGCGGGCTGGCCGGTCGTGGCATCCACGTCAGCCTCGTGGAGTCGGCCGAGTACCTGATGAACCGGCAGCTGGACGCCGGTGCCGGCAAGGTCCTGGCGCGGGTGGTCGAGAAGCTGGCGGTCCACCTGCGGCTGGGCACCGAGGTCCTCGGCTACCGGCCCGGCGAGGTGGAACTCGCCAGCGGTGAGACGCTTCCCGCCGACGCGCTGATCGTCTCGGCCGGCGCGCGACCGAACGTCTGGCTCGCCGAAGCCACCGGTCTGGCCGTGGCCAGCGGCGACGGCGGAATCGTCGTCGACGATGAGCTGCGCAGCAGCGACCCGCACATCCGGGCGATCGGCGACTGCGCCTCGCACGACGCCGGCACGCCCGGCCTGCTCGAGCCCGCCTGGCAGCAGGCGGACGTGCTCGCGGGCCTGCTCTCGCAGCAGGAGTCGGACGCGCGTTACCTCGGCAGCAAGGGCCTCACCCGGCTGCGGGCGCGGGACATCGACCTCGCCACGGTCGGCGCCGGGCACCTCGGCGACGACGAGGCGGACGTCGTAGTGCTGTCCGACCCCACGCGCGGGAAGTACGCGAAGCTCGCCCTCCGCGACGGCGCGCTCGCCGGCGCGATCCTGCTCGGCTGCCCGGAAGCCACCGGAGTGGTCACCCAGCTCTACGACAGCGCTGGTGAGCTGCCGGCAGACCCGATGACGCTGCTGTTCGGCCAACGCGAGCAACCGCGCGAACTCTCTCCCGCGCTGCTGCCGGACCGCGCGGTGATCTGCCGCTGCAACAGCGTCACCAAGCAGGCCATCGTCGAGTCCTGGCACGGCGGCGCCCGCACCCCCGACGAGATTTCCCAGACCACGAGGGCAGGAACCGGCTGCGGCAGCTGCGTCAACGCGGTGGAGGGCCTGTGTTCCTGGCTGAAGTCAACGAATCCCGAGACCGAGGAGGCTGCATGAGCGGGACGGTGGTCGTGGTCGGCCACGGCATGGTCGGCCACCGGGTGGTGGAGCAGCTACGCAGCCGTGACACCGAGAACCAGTGGCGTGTGGTGGTGCTCGGCGAGGAGGGCCTGCCGGCCTACGACCGGGTCGCCCTGTCGTCCTATTTCGACGGCCAGACCGCCGACGACCTCGCCTTGCCGGCGGTGGCCGACGACCAGGCCGAGATCCGGCTGTCCACTCAGGTCACCGAGATCGACCGCGCCGAGCGCGTGGTGACGACGTCCGATGGTCACCGGATCGATTACGACGCGCTCGTGCTGGCCACCGGCTCGCGGCCGTTCGTCCCGCCGATCACCGGCCATGACCTGCCGGGATGCTTCGTCTACCGGACACTGGACGACCTGGACGCGATCCGCGAGGCAGCATCCTCGGCGTCCACCGGTGTCGTGATCGGCGGCGGGCTGCTCGGCCTGGAGGCCGCCAACGCTCTGCGGCTGCTCGGCACCGACACGCACGTGGTCGAGATGGCGCCGTGGCTGATGCCGGCCCAGCTCGACGAGGGCGCCGGCCGCACGCTGACCCGGCTGATCAGCGACCTCGGCATCCACGTCCACTGTGACGTGCGCACCGAGGAGATCGAGGGCAGCACCGGCCAGGTGACCGCGCTGCGGCTGGCGGACGGCACCACCATCAAGACGGACATGCTGGTCTTCTCCACCGGCATCCGGCCCCGCGACGAGCTCGCGTCGGCCGCGGGACTGGCCACCGCCGAGCGCGGCGGCATCCTGGTGGACTCCCGCTGCCGCACCGAGGACGAGTACATCTGGGCCATCGGCGAGTGCGCCGCGGTCGACGGCGTCTGCTACGGCCTGGTCGCGCCGGGCTACTCGATGGCCGACGCGGTCGTGGACCAGCTCCTCGGCGGCGAGGGCGAGTTCCCGGGCGCGGACCTGTCCACCAAGCTGAAGCTCCTCGGCGTCGACGTCGCCAGCTTCGGGGACGCGAAGGGCAGCACCGACGGCTCCCTGGACGTCGTCTACGCCAACAGCGCCAGCGGCACCTACGCCAAGCTGGTCGTCAGCGACGACGCGCAGACACTGCTCGGCGGCATCCTGGTCGGCGACGCGTCGGCGTACGCGACCCTGCGGCCGCTGGTCGGCCGCGAACTGCCGGCCGAGCCGGAAGCCCTGCTGGTCCCCGCCGGCGGCGCCGGCATCGACCTCGGCACCGACGCGCTGCCCGACGACGCGACCGTGTGCTCCTGCTACAACGTCACCAAGGGCCAGATCACCACGGCGATCACGGAGCAGTCGCTGTGCGACGTGGCCGAGGTGAAGGGCTGCACGCAGGCCGGCACCGGCTGCGGGTCGTGCGTGCCGATGCTGAAGAAGCTGCTCACCGAGTGCGGTGTCGAGGTTTCCCGCAACCTGTGCGAGCACTTCCCCCAGACCCGGCAGGAGCTCTTCGAGGTCGTGCAGGTCACCGGCATCTCGACGTTCTCCGAACTGATCGCCGAGCACGGAACGGGCAGCGGCTGCGACATCTGCAAGCCGGCGGTCGCGTCCATCCTGGCCAGCCTGGGTCACGGCCACATCCTGGAAGGCGAGCAGGCCACCCTGCAGGACACCAACGACCACTTCCTGGCCAACATCCAACGCAACGGCACCTACTCGGTCGTGCCACGGATTCCCGGCGGGGAGATCACGCCGGAGAAGCTCATCGTGCTCGGCGAGGTGGCCAGGGACTTCGGGCTGTACACGAAGATCACCGGCGGTCAGCGGGTCGACATGTTCGGGGCCCGCGTCGAGCAGCTCCCGCGGATCTGGAAGCGGCTGGTGGACGCCGGCTTCGAATCCGGCCACGCCTACGGCAAGGCGCTGCGGACCGTGAAGTCCTGCGTGGGCACCGACTGGTGCCGCTACGGCGTGCAGGACTCGGTGACCATGGCCATCCGGCTGGAGCTGCGCTACCGGGGGCTGCGCGCACCGCACAAGATCAAATCCGCGGTGTCCGGTTGCGCCCGGGAATGCGCCGAGGCCCGGGGGAAGGACTTCGGCGTCATCGCCACCGACAAGGGCTGGAACCTCTACGTCGGCGGCAACGGCGGCTTCACGCCCAGGCACGCCGAGCTGCTCGCGTCCGACCTCGACGACGAGACCCTGATCCGCTACATCGACCGGTTCCTGATGTTCTACATCCGCACCGCCGACCGGTTGCAGCGCACGTCGGCCTGGGTCGAGGGACTGGAAGGCGGGCTGGACCACGTGCGCGACGTTGTCGTCAACGACTCCCTCGGCCTGGCGCACGAGCTGGACGAAGCCATGCGGCGCCACATCGCCAACTACCAGGACGAATGGGCCGGCGTGCTGAACGACCCAAACAAGCTGTCGCGGTTCGTCTCGTTCATCAACGCGCCCGACGCCCCGGACCCGACGATCAGCTTCACCGAGGAAAGAGGGCAGATCCGACCCAGCGATCCGGTCGACCTGCCCATGCCCACCCTGCTGTCCCCAGCGAGTTCCGAGGAGGCCCACGCATGAAGTGGCAGGAGATTTGCCGTGTGGAACAGTTGATGCCCGGCCGCGGTGCGGCGGCGTTGCTGGAAGGCTTCCCGGTCGCGCTGTTCCGCGTGAGCGAGGACGAGGTCTACGCGGTCAGCAACATCGACCCGTTCACCGGCGCCAGCGTGATCAGCCGGGGCATCGTCGGGGACCGCGAGGGCGAGCCGGTCGTGGCGTCCCCGCTGCACAAGCAGGTGTTCTCGCTGCGCTCCGGGAAGTGCCTCGACGGCTCCGACGAGGTCACCCTGCACACCTTCCCCGTGCGGCGGCGCAGTGACGCCGTCGAGATCGGGGTGAATTGAGCGTCGCCGCGATGTCCCGGGCGCCGGTCGAGCTACCACCGCTGGCCGGCTACACCGTGGCGGTCACGGCGGCCCGGCGTGCCGACGAGCTCGGCACGCTGCTGGAGAGTCGGGGCGCGAGCGTTCTCTACGCCCCGGCGATCCGCATCGTCCCCCTAGCCGGCGACGCCGAGCTGATCGACGCGACGCGGCGGTGCATCGACCGCGCCCCGGACGTCGTCGTGGCCACCACCGGCATCGGGTTCCGCGGCTGGGTGGAGGCCGCCGACGGCTGGGGGCTCAGCGAGCGGCTGCTGCGCGCGCTGCGCTCGGCGCGGCTGCTCGCCCGGGGGCCGAAGGCTCGCGGGGCGGTGCGCGCCGCCGGGCTGCCCGACCCGTGGTCACCCGATTCCGAATCGTCGGGTGAGGTGCTGGATGAGCTGCTGACCGACGACCTGGACGGGCGGCGGATCGTGGTGCAGTTGCACGGCGAGCCGCTGCCACACTTCTCCGACGCGCTGCGATGTGCCGGCGCCGAAGTCGTCGAAGTGCCGGTGTACCGGTGGGAACCGCCCGCCGACCCGGAACCGCTGCGGCGACTGATCGACATGATCTGCCAGCGGGGCGTCGACGCGGTCACGTTCACCAGCGCACCCGCTGCGGCAAGCCTGCTCGCCAGCGCCCGGAAGCAGGAGCGCGAGAGTGAACTGCTGGCCGCGCTGAGCGGACCGGTCGTCACCGCCTGCGTGGGGCCGGTCGCCGCCCGCCCCCTGCGCGACCGCGGAGTGCCGGGTCTGGTGCCCAGCCGGTACCGCCTCGGCGCGCTGGTGCACAAGGTGGCCGAAGCGTTGCCAGAGCGGGAAATCGCGCTCCCCGTCGCCGGGCACGAGCTGCGATTGCGCGGACATCTCGCCCTGGTGGACGGCGATCCCCGACCGATCTCCCCGACCGGCATGGCCCTGCTGCGCATGCTCGCCAGCGACCCGGGCCGGACGGTATCCCGCGCCGCGCTGCTGTCTGCCGTGTACGGCGCGGACTCCCCACCGTCGGCCGAGCACGCGGTGGAATCCGCCATCGCCCGGCTGCGCTCCGCCCTCGGCGCTCCCCGACTGGTCCAGACCGTCATCAAACGCGGTTACCGGCTCCCGCTGGAGCCGGTCACCGGGGCACGCTGTTCCGAGGAGGGTGCTTGACCACTCCCACCCTG
The DNA here is from genome assembly GCA_051984675.1 of Pseudonocardiaceae bacterium. Classification (GTDB taxonomy): domain Bacteria; phylum Actinomycetota; class Actinomycetes; order Mycobacteriales; family Pseudonocardiaceae; genus JBPYFK01. The sequence goes on from JBPYFK010000055.1 coordinate 14,961, forward strand.
CTCCTGGTGGCCCACGGCACGCGCTACGCCCCCGGCATCGCCGAGCTCGAACGCATCGCGTCGGGGGTGCGCGACCGGTTGGGCGGCCCGGACGTGCGACTCGCGTACGTCGACGTCCTTGGACCGACGGTTTCCGAGGCACTGCGCGACATCGCGGCACCGGCGGTCGTCGTTCCCGCGTTTCTCGCCGCTGGCTACCACGTTCGGCACGACGTGCCTACCGGTGTGCTGCGGTCGGGGCGCCAGGATGCCATTGTCACCCCGCCACTCGGTCCCGATCCTGTGCTCGGCCAGGTCATGCGCGAGCGCCTCGAACAAGCCGGCCGGCGTCCCACCGACCGGATCGTGTTCGCCGCTGCCGGCTCCTCCGACGAGCGCGCGACCGAGGACGTCCGACTCGCCGCTGTCCAATTCGGACGGTTATCCGGCGCCAGCGGCCGGATCGGCTACCTGTCCACGGCTCGGCCCCTCGTGACCGATCTCGTCGCCACTCTGCGTGCCACCGGCACGAAACGCCGCATAGCGGTAGCGACGTACCTCCTCGCCCCCGGTCTGTTCCACACGGCCCTGCACGACTCAGGCGCCGATGTCATTGCCGAGCCGCTCGGCGGGCATCCGGCCGTGATCGAGCTCATCTGCGACCGCTATGCATCGGCCAGCGAAAAATCCGCGCGTATGACGCCGGATGTCGGGGCGGGAATCAAGGCTTCGTGACCAAACCCGGCCGGAGAGGCCGCGACGGCACGCGATCTGACCCAACGCGCGGATGTCCTCTGTGGACGTTGCAAGGCGTACGACGTTGTTGGCCACGTCGTCAGGGCCACACCTCCGGCCGACGCGAGTAGCGCGGACCAGCGCGCCCTCTTCGAGGGACCTGCCGGCGCTCGACACTGCTTCGACCGATCACCTGAGGCATCCGACTGACTGGCATTCGCGGCTGACAGTAGCGAACTCCGCCATATGCGAGCAGAACCCATCGTCCCGATGTCGTAATGCGAATTTTTCGCGTCCAAGTGCAGTCGATGGTTGGTAGTCACCCTGGCACCCGCCGGTGACCATGACGGCGCCAAACCAACAAGTGACAGGCCAAACCAACAAGTGACAGGAGGTCCGTCATGGACCGATTAGCCAAGCTGGTGCCGGCGGCCCTCGTCGTCATCGGGGCCGCCGCACCGGCATTCGCCGCCTCTGCCTGCGCCGTTCCCGGGCACGCTTCTCCCACTGTAGCGGGCAATGCGGCTATCGCGATGCGACCGGCTTCGCAGAGCCAGGCGCCGGCCGGACCCTTGATCACGGAACCGGATGATCAGTGGAAATCCGCCTACGACTTCATCAACTCGGCGAACAAGTCGTTGGACATGACCATGTACGAGTTGGTCGACAAGACAGCCGAAGACGACTTGGTGAACGTGGCCAAGAAAGGCGTGAAGGTTCGGGTCATCCTGGATCACAACCGGGAAGCCGCACACAACCAGGACGCCTTCGACTACCTGTCCCAGAACGGCGTGCAGGTCGTGTGGGCGCCGCCAGGGTTCAAAGCCACGCACCAGAAGACAATCACAGTCGACGGAACGACGTCGTTAATATTATCGGGAAACCTCACCAGCCGGTATTACGCCACCGGGCGCGATTTCGGCGTGATCGATGGGGACCCAAAGGACGTGGGTGCCATCGAGCAGACCTTCAACGCCGACTTCACCGGCTCCCAGATCACCCCGCCCAACGGAGATGACCTGGTGTGGAGCCCGACGAACGCACGAGGCTCGCTGCTCGACCTGATCAAGTCCGCGAAGTCGACGTTGTCGATCGAGAACGAAGAGATGGCCGACAACGACGTGGTCAACGCACTCTTGGACGCCGCCAAACGCGGAGTGCAGATCAAGGTGACCATGACCTACAACAAGAGCTGGACCGACAACTTCAACAAGTTGACCCAGGCCGGGGTCAAGGTTTCCACCTACGACCAGAAGGCCAAGCTCTACATCCACGCCAAGGTCGTGGACGCCGACGCGGGCAAACCGAACGCCCGGACGTTCATCGGCTCGGAGAACTTCTCCGCCGCCTCGCTGGACAGCAACCGGGAACTGGGGCTGCTCACCTCGGACCCGAAGATTCTCGGCCCGATCACCACAACGCTGGACA
>JBPYFK010000056.1:0-18826 GCA_051984675.1 Pseudonocardiaceae bacterium
CACTAGCGATCTTCGAGGAGATCAGGCACGCCGGGGCGGACGACGTCCGTTCCCAGCCGGAAGCATTGAGTTGAAGGCGACAGCGGCGTGCCAGCCTCGGATAACCAGCGGTGGATTACGAATCGAAGTCGCCGCGCTTGATGGCAGTCACGAACGTGCCCCACTGCTGCGCAGCGACCGTGAAGTACCCCGCGGCCCGATCCTTGGTGTCCCGGACGTCCACCCGCTCACAGCCGATTCTGGCTTCGACACACTGACCCGCGTGCGAAGACCGGCTACTCGTGCGCCAGCGTGCGATGTACTCCATTTACAGCTCCCCTATACGCTTGTTGATGAACTGTACGGACCCTTCGGGATCGATGGCGTGTGCGCGCAAATGGTCCATCATCGTGTTGTAGTCCGATACCTCTATCTCTCGTTCGAGGTACAAACCTCCCACGTGGGTTTCGAGATAGACAACGTCCGGGTCAACCTGGTTGGCGTAACGCAGGATGACGAACGGTCCGGCCTGCGCCGGATACGCCTCCGCGTCCAGCGGCATGATTTGCAGCGTCACGTTCGGCAGTTCGACCAGTTTCAGGACGTGCTCCAGCTGCCGGCGTAACACGTCGCAGCCCCCGACCCTGCGTCGGAGCGCCGCTTCCCCGATCACCGCCCACAATCGCAGCCGATCGTCTCCGGTGACGCGCTCTTGGCGCTGCATGCGAAGCTCGACTCTGCGGGCTATCTCGGACTCGTCCGCCCGAATGAGGGTCGATTTGGTGAGCGCGAAGGCGTATTCGTATGTCTGCAGCAGTCCGGGGATCACTTCCGACTCGTAGGTGTGAATCGAGGACGCTTCGGCTTCCAACCCCACATACGTCTCGTACCACTCGGGAAGCACGTCGCTGTAGGAATGCCACCAACCGCGTTTCCGCGCATCCCTGGCCAGATTCACCAGCTGCACCCGCTCGGGGCCGTCGACCTGGTAGAAGTCCAGCAGGGCGGAGACGTCACCAACCGAAGGGGAACGCTTCGCGGTCTCGAACCGCCCGATCTTCGCCTGAGTGCAGCCCAGGTGTGTGGCGGCCTGCTGCTGGGTGAGGTCCGCCTGCGCGCGCAGCCTCCGCAACTCGGCGGCCAGACGCCGGCGGCGAACGGTGGGACTCACGTTCATGTCATTCAGTGTCCCCGCGTGCGGACAGCGAGTCACGAAGGTGTCACCCGAAAGACAGGAAGGAGTCGGGCAACGTCACAGTCTGTCGGGCGAACCGCGGCCAACGGAGTCACCTCCGCTCCAGCACAAGACGGCAAGGCGGAGCCGCTGGACGCCACCCTCACCGGCGTGGGATGTTGCGGAGGTTGCTGCGTGCGAGCTGCACCATCTTCCCTACCCCGCCGGAGAGAACTGTTCGGCTCACCGCGAGCGCGAAACCTTTCACCTGCGTACCGGTGATACGCGGGGGGATGGACAGCGCGTTGGGGTCGGTGACCACGTCCACGAGCGCTGGCCCCGGCGCACGCAGGGTGTGGGACAACGCCTCGGGCACGTCTCCTGGCTTTTCCACCCTGACCGACCGAATCCCCGCCGCCGCGGCGATGGCCGCGTAATCGACGGCGTCGTGGTCGGTGCCGAAGTCCGGTAGACCGTCCACCAGCATCTCCAGCTTCACCATGCCGAGTGAACTGTTGTTGAAGACCACCACCTTCACCGGCAACCGGTACGTCCGCATGGTCAGCAGATCCCCCAGCAACATCGACAGACCGCCGTCACCGGACAGCGAAATCACCGGACGTTCCGGTTCGGCAAGCTGTGCTCCCATGGCCTGCGGCAGCGCGTTGGCCATCGACCCGTGCACGAACGAGCCAAGTACCCGCCGCCTGCCGTTGGGGCTGATGTAGCGGGCCGCCCACACATTGCACATTCCAGTGTCCACTGTGAATACCGCGTCTTCGGCCGCCCGGTCGTCAAGGACGGACGCGACGTACTCCGGGTGGATGGGCACCTGACGATCCACGTCGCGGGTGTAGGCGTCCACGACCTGTTCGAGCTGCTCGGCATGAGCCCGCAGCATCCGATCCAGGTAGGAGCGGTCGGTCTTCTGCTCGACGTGCGGCAGCGCCGCACGGATCGTCTCGCGGACATCACCCTGCACGGCGAAATCGAGCACGGTGCGCCGGCCGAGGTGTGCCGGATCGATGTCCACCTGGATGGTGTTGGCCTGCGGCAGGAAGTTGTCGTACGGGAAGTCGGTGCCGAGCAACAGCAGCCGGTCCGCGCGGTGCATGGCGTCGTAACAGGCGCCGTAGCCGAGCAATCCGCTCATCCCGACATCGAAGGGGTTGTCGTACTGAATCCACTCCTTGCCGCGCAGGGCGTGCCCGACCGGCGCGTTGAGCTTTCCGGCGAGCCGCATGACTTCGCTGTGCGCGCCACGCGTTCCCGCACCGCAGAACAGCATCACGCGCTCGGAGGCGTTGAGGGCGTCGGCGAGCTGACGGACCTGCGATGCGGGCGGGACCACCGTGGGCGGTTCGCTGTGCACAAGGCTGTGGCCGGTCGCGTTGACTGCCGACCTGTGCGCGACGTCGCCGGGTAGGACCAGAACGGACACCCCGCGTCGGCCCGCTGCTGTCTGGATAGCCGTGCGCAACAGGCGCGGCATTTGCTCGGGTTGAGAAAGCAGCTCGCAGAAGTGACTGCATTCCTGGAACAGCTCTTCCGGGTGCGTCTCCTGGAAGAAACCGGTGCCGATCTGTGCGGACGGGATGTGCGAGGCCAGTGCCAGCACGGGTGCGCCGCTGCGGTGTGCGTCGAACAGCCCGTTGATCAGATGCAGGTTCCCTGGCCCGCAACTGCCGGCGCACACCGCGAGCCTGCCGGTGATCTGGGCCTCGGCGCCGGCGGCGAAGGCAGCCGTTTCCTCATGCCGGACGTGCACCCAGTCGATGCCACCCGCGTCGGCGCCGCCCGTTCGCCGGACGGCGTCCACGACCGGGTTGAGGCTGTCGCCCACGATGCCGTAGATGCGGCGAACGCCGGCTTGCGCCAGTACCTCGATGAACTGCTCGGCGACAGTGGGCATGCCCTCCGTCTACGCCGACCGTGGCGGGGCCGCAACTCGGCTACCGGCGCGACCGCTCACCGCTCGTTCGGGTACTTCCGGTAACGGATCGTCGCAGGTCAGCGATGTCAAGATCGTCGATGTCCGGGTGCGCGACATCGCGAGAGATCAACAACACGACTTCACACCGAAAGGACATGCGGTGAGTCTCCGCCTGTATACCCTCTTCGCCGTGTCCGTGACGGCGTCTGCCGTGGTGGGATTGCTGGTGGGCACGTTCATCGCCGCGAGTGCCATCCGGTCCGCCAGGCCGGCATCACAGGAGGCACCAGCGGCCGTGATCTCAGGAAGTGGAGACCAAACTCCGCAATATGGAATCAATATTCCGCCTCACTGAAATCACACGGTGCGGGATGGGTTAGCGTCAAGGGCATGAGTGAGCAGAACCGCCTTTCACCGGGAGATCCGGCGCCCGGGTTCTCCCTGGCCGACGCCAATGGCGACACGGTGTCCTTGTCCGACTACCGGGGGAAGCCGGTCGTCGTGTACTTCTACCCCGCCGCGGGGACGCCGGGGTGCACGAAGCAGGCGTGCGATTTCCGGGACAGCCTCGCCGTGCTCAACGACGCGGGCTTCGCCGTGCTCGGGATCTCGCCCGACAAGCCGGCGAAGCTCGCCGAGTTCGTCGCCACCGAGGGGCTCAACTTCCCTCTGCTGTCCGACCCAGACAAGGTGACCATGACCGCCTGGGGCGCGTACGGCGAGAAGCAGAACTACGGCAAGACCGTGCAGGGCGTGATCCGCTCGACGTTCGTGGTCAACGCCGACGGCAAGATCGACACGGCGCTGTACAACGTGAAGGCCACCGGCCACGTCGAGCGCTTGCGCAAGCAACTGGGCGTCTGACAGGCGGGAGCGGTGCCCGGCCGCGGCAGCGACCGGGCACCCCACGTCCTTAGGACTCCGCCAGCTTGCGCAGGCTGGGCAGCAGCAGGCGCAGCGCCCGCCCCCGATGCGAGGCCGCGTCCTTCTCCGCCGGCGACAACTCCGCCGACGTTCGCGTCTCTCCGTCAGGCACGAAGATCGGGTCGTACCCGAAGCCGTTGTGCCCCCGCGATTCGCGGATGATCTCGCCGCGCCACTCACCGCGAACGACGACTTCGTCGCCGTCGGGGTGCACCAGGGCGGCCGCGCAGACGAACGCCGCGCCACGGCGGTCGTCCGGCACGTCGGCGAGCTGGCCGAGGACCAGCTCCAGGTTCGCCTGATCGTCGCCGTGCCGACCGGCCCAGCGCGCCGACAGCACTCCGGGCATCCCGTTGAGCGCGTCCACCGCCAGGCCCGAGTCGTCGGCGACCGCCGGCAGGCCGGTGGCCTGGGCGGCGTCGGCTGCCTTGGCGAGCGCGTTCTCCTCGAACGTCGCACCGGTTTCCGGCGCCTCCGGGAACTCGGGCACCGAATCCAGCCCCACGACCTCCACGCCGGTCACGCCCTCGGCGTCGAGAATGCGGCCCAGCTCGGCCAGTTTCTTCGCGTTCCGGGTCGCCAGCAGCACCCTGGTCATGCGGCGCTCCCCGGCAGCTGACCCGGGTAGGGCAGCGCCAGGACCTCGGACTGGGTCTGGGCCAGCTGCGTGCATCCGGCCAGCGCGAAGTCCAGCATCTTGTCCATTGTGGACCGAGTGAAGGTGGCACCCTCACCGGTGCCCTGCACTTCCACCAGCGTGCCCTTGTCAGTGGCCACCACGTTCATGTCCACCTCGGCGCGCGAGTCCTCCTCGTACGGCAGGTCCAGGCGGACCCGGCCGTCCACCACGCCGACGCTGACCGCCGCGACCGAGCAGGACAGCGGTTTCGGGTCGGACAACCGTCCGGCGGCGCCCAACCACGTGATGGCGTCTGCGAGCGCGACGTAAGCGCCGGTGATCGCCGCGGTCCGCGTTCCACCGTCGGCCTGGATGACGTCACAGTCCAGCGTGATCGTGTTCTCGCCCAGCGCGGCCATGTCGATGCAGGCCCGCAGGGACCGCCCGACCAGCCGGCTGATTTCGTGCGTGCGCCCGCCGATGCGCCCCTTGACCGACTCGCGGGCGCTGCGGGTGTTGGTGGACGACGGCAACATCGCGTACTCGGCGGTGACCCAGCCCTGGCCAGACCCGGCCCGCCACTTGGGCACGCCCTCCTGGACCGTGGCCGCGCACAGCACGCGGGTGCGCCCGAACTCGACGAGCACCGAGCCGGCCGGCCAGTCCTGGTAACCGCGGGTGATTCGGACGTCCCGGAGCGCGTCGTCGCTCCTGCCATCACTTCGTGCCACCCCACCACCCTAAGCGGTGGCTGGTGGACCGATGCACGCCGTTCGGCAACGGTGCGTGCGCGGGCCGGTAACGGTGATCAGACCGGGTAGACGCCGTCCGGCTGGACGAGATCCACCGGGCCGCCGAACGCTTTGCGCGCTTCCGCCATGATCGCGCCCGCGTCGCTCCACGGCTGCACATGCGTGATCAACAGCCGTCGCGCACCGGCCGTCGCGGCGGCGACGCCCGCCTGCCACCCGGACAAGTGCACGCCGTCGGGCTGCTCGGGGAAGTCCGCCCACGACGCTTCGGCCAGCAGGACGTCGGCGTCGGCGGCGAGATCGGCGAGGCCATCACACGGCCCAGTGTCACCGGTATAGGCGAAGACGCGACCCGCTGCCTCCACTCGGAAACCCCATGACGGGCACAGGTGATCCATCGGCACCGCCCGGATCTCGAAGGGCCCGATGCGTACCCCGTCCACCGGCGGCGGGAAGACCTCGTACACGTCGGACAGGTCGGTGTCCGCGAGCTCGGCGGCGTTCGGCGCGTAGAGGGCGGACAGCCGGCTCGATGCCTCCGGCGGCCCGTACACAGGCAGCCGGTGCACGGCCGGGTCGCGCGGCGGATTCGGCCGGTAACGGCGATATACCGTCAGCGGGGCGAAATCGGCGCAATGGTCCGGGTGCAGGTGCGTCAGCAGGACCGCGTCCAGATCGAACGGGTCGATCCAGCGCTGCAACGTTCCCATCGTGCCGCTGCCGAGATCGAGGACGATCCGCGTGTTCCCGCAACGAAGCAGGTACCCGGAGGACGGCGAGTGCGGCCCGGGCACGCTGCCCGAACAACCGAGGACGATCAACTCCACGTGAGGAAGCTTCGCATCCGAGTCAGTCCGACGCACTGATCAACTTGTTCTTGATCAGTTCTTCCATGTCACCGACCGCGACCGAACCGAGAAACCGCCTGGCCAGCCGCACGAACGGTTCGGCATTGCCGGTGGCCCGGAACTCGTGGTCGGGCGGTTGTGACGGGAAGGTTCCCATGCTCTCACCCGGCTCGGGCTCGGCGAGCAGGTTGCGCTCGGTGAGCACGCGGACCACGTCCTTGGCCGTCTCCTCCGCGCTGGAGACCAACGTCACATGATCGCCCATGGCGAGCTGCAGAACACCGGTAAGCAGCGGGTAGTGCGTGCACCCGAGCACCAGCGTGTCCACGTCGGCCTGCTGCAACGGGTCGAGGTAGGACTGCGCGAGCCCGAGCACCTGCCGACCGCTGGTGATTCCGCGTTCCACGAACTCCGCGAACCGCGGGCAAGCGGCGCTGGTCACCGTGACGTTCGGGGCGGCGGCGAAGGCGTCCTCGTAAGCGCGGGAGCGAACGGTGGCGATGGTTCCGATCACGCCTACCCGGCCGTTGCGGGTCATGGCGACCGCCCTGCGCACGGCTGGGAGCACGACCTCCACCACTGGCACGTCGTAACGCTCCCTGGCGTCGCGCAGGCACGCGGACGACGCCGTGTTGCACGCGATCACCAGCATCTTCACGCCTTCGTTGACGAGATCGTCGGCGACGCTGAGCGCGCGTGCCCGCACGTCCGCGATCGGCCGCGGCCCGTACGGGCTGTGTGCGGTGTCGCCGACGTAGATCAGCCGCTCGCCGGGAAGCTGGTCCATGATCGCGCGGGCGACGGTCAACCCGCCCACGCCCGAGTCGAAGATGCCGATCGGAGCATCGGAGCCGGTCGCCGGAGTCACATGCGCGGCAGTCACGCCGCGATTCTTCCAGGCGGCCCGGTCTCGGGCGGGCCCGGTTCGCGCACGGCACGCGCCCGGGGCGCTCGGGCCACCGCCGACGCGGCGATCAGGCCACCCAAGGCCCCGAACAGGTGTCCCTCCCAGGAGATCCCGGGTTGACCTGGAAGCATCCCCCACAACATGCCGCCCCAGCAGAAGAACAGCACCGCGGCGACCGCGGTCTGCCCGAAGCTGTGCGTGAAGAACCCCCGTACCAGCAGGAACGTCATCCACCCGAACGCCACACCGGAAGCCCCCACGTGCACGGCCTCCGACCCGATCAGCCACGTCCCCGCCCCGGACGTCACCCACACCACGACGGTGACCACGACGAACTCCCGTACGCCGCCGGCCAGGACCAACCATCCCAACACCAGCAGCGGCACCGTATTGGACATCAGGTGCGTGAAACCCAGGTGCAGCAGCGGAGCGAACAGAATCCCGTCCAACCGGGACACCTGGCGGGGGACGATGCCGCCGACCTCGTCGAGGTTGAACGGGAGCGCCATGTTGACAAGCTCGATCACGTACAGCGCCCCCACCAGCGTGAACATCAGCATGGCAGCGCGTAACGGCCGCTGGGGCACCACACGAGCGCGCCCGTCGGGCTGGCTTTCCAGCGTTCCCACCCACTTGAGGCTACGCGCGAGAACGCATAGCCCGCTTCGGGAACGCGTGTTCACATGGGCAACATCAGGCCCAGAGCTGGCCGTCCAGGTGCTCGGCTGCCTCGTCGAGCGTGCCGCCATAGGCGCCGGTGGACAGGTACTTCCAGCCCGCGTCGGCCACGACGAACGCGATGTCCGCCGAGTCCCCGGCCCGGGCCGCCTTCTCCGCCGCCGCCAGCACGGCGTGCAGGATCGCGCCGGTGGAAATCCCGGCGAAGATGCCTTCGGTCTCCAGCAACTGCCGGGTCCGGCGCAGGGCGTCATACGAGCCGACCGAGTACCGGCCGGTGAGCACGTCCGGGTCATACAGCTCGGGAACGAACCCCTCGTCCAGGTTGCGCAGCCCGTAGACCAGCTCGCCGTACCGGGGCTCGGCGGCGATGACCTGGATGTCGGGCTTCTGTTCCCGCAGGTAGCGGCCCACCCCGACGAGCGTGCCGGTGGTGCCGAGGCCCGCGACGAAGTGCGTCACGGTCGGCAGGTCCCGCAGGATCTCCGGCCCGGTGCTCCGGTAGTGCGCCTCCGCGTTCGCCGGGTTGCCGTACTGGTAGAGCATCACCCAGTCCGGGTTCTGCTCGGCCAGCTGCTTGGCAACGGCGACAGCCTGGTTCGAGCCGCCCTCAGCGGGCGAGGACACGATCCGCGCGCCGTACGCCTGCAACAGCTGCCGGCGCTCCTCGGAGGTGTTCTCCGGCATCACGCACACCAGGCCGTAACCCTTGAGCTTGGCGGCCATGGCCAGCGAGATGCCGGTGTTGCCCGAGGTCGGCTCAAGAATGGTGCAGCCGGCGGTGAGCCGGCCTTCCTTCTCGGCGGCCTCGATCATCGCCAGTGCCGGCCGGTCCTTGATCGACCCGGTCGGGTTGCGGTCCTCCAGTTTCGCCCACAACCGGACGTCTGGAGACGGCGACAGGTGCGGCAAGCCCACCAGCGGGGTGTCTCCCAGCAGGTCCAGCAGCGAGTCGTAGCGGGCCACCTCGAGCCTCCCTACAAGTGCCCTCGAACCGGGCGCTCTTCCAGTATGCGAGTACCGCGGGTCAGCGCATCCCGCCGGCGACCGCAGGCAGGATCGTCACGTTGTCGCCGTCGGCGACCTTCGCCTCCAGGCCACCGGCGAAGCGCACGTCCTCGTCGTTGACGTAGACGTTGACGAACCGGTGCAGGTTGCCCTCCTTGACCAGGCGGTCCTTCAGACCCTGGTGCCGAGTGTCCAGGTCGTCGATGACCTCGGCCAGGGTGTTGCCCTTGGCCTCCACCGACTTCTGGCCGTCGGTGTGCGTGCGCAGGATGGTCGGGATCGAAACGATGACTGCCATGGGGGAACCTCCTGTAGTGCCAAATCAGGGACGCGGCAGGGAACGAACAGGGCGTGCCGGCGCAACCGTGCGGCGTGCGCGGGGCAACGCGAATCAGTCGCAGTCCGGGATGTCGTCGACGCCGCTGTGGGCGAACATGTAGGACTCCACGATATCCACCGGCTCTTCGGTGACCTCGCCGTCCACGATCCGGTAGGAGCGCAGCTCGTACGTGTCCGGGCTCCGAGTGGACACCAGCACGTAGTGCGCGTTGGGCTCGGATGCGTAGGAGATGTCGGTGCGCGACGGGTACGCCTCGGTCGCGGTGTGCGAGTGGTAGATGACGACGGGCTCTTCGTCGGCGGCGTCCATCTCCCGCCACACGCGCAGCTGCTCCAGCGAGTCGAAGCGGTAGAAGGTCGGCGAGCGCTCGGCGTTGACCATCTCGACGAAGCGTTCGGGGCGGTCCGAACCGTCGGGGCCGGCAATGACGCCGCACGCCTCGTCGGGGTGGTCCCGTCGAGCGTGGGCGACCATCGCCTCCACGAGGTCACGTCGGATCACCAGCACGGCCACCATCCTACGGGTTTTGAAACTTCTCTCTCAGCATGTGAACGGCGTGCGCAGCCCGCCGGTCAGCATCGCTGACAGGGCCAACGCCGGACAATTATGAAGCATTCCCGGGTTCCGAATCTTTTCCGGGCCGGGTGCTGCCCAGGTCAGTGCCGGGCCGAGGGGTAGCTGGTGAAGTAGGAGGGCACCGCCCCGACCGGCCCCGCGGCCAGGATCGCGCGCACGATGGCACGGGCCATCACGTCGGCCGCTGTGGCGCAGATCTCGTCGACGAGCTTGGCCCGGGCGAAAACTTCCGCGACCGAGGTTTCCGGCTGTCGGGCCCCGGTCGACAGCGCGAAGACCGTGTCGCCGTCGAACATCGCGTGCACCGGCCGGATCGCCCTGGCGAGGCCGTCATGGGCGGTGACGGCCACGCGGTGGCACTCCGCCTTCGTCAGCGCCAGGTCGGTGGCCACGACACCGATCGTCGTGTTGAACGCCTGAGCCGGGCCGCCGTGCCGCGATGGGCGTTGCCGCAGGCGCTCCCGACCTGCGGCGATATCCTCGTCGCTGGGCGCGCGGAGGCCGAAGTCGCCGGCCCGCTGGGTGTCCAGCGTCCACGGCAAGCCGGTGTCCAGGTCGATCGGCGACCCGGACGAGTTGACCGCCACCAGGGCTCCCACGGTCGCCCCGCCCGGCAGCACCGCGCTCGCGGTGCCCAGACCACCCTTGACGCCTCCGGCGACGGCTCCGGTGCCCGCGCCGACGTTGCCTTCGCGGGTATCGGTGCCCGCCGCGTCGCACGCGGCGTAGCCGAAGCTGGCGTCGGGACGGTTCCCCCAGTCACTCATCGGCACGTCGAACAGCACCGCCGCCGGCACTACCGGCACGACCTCGTGCGGCTGCGCCCCCACCGGAAGGCCGTATCGCCGTTCGGCCAGCCACCGCATCACGCCGTCCGCCGAGGCCAGGCCATACGCGCTGCCCCCGGTCAACACCACCGCCTGCACCTGCTGCACCAGATGGGTGGGGGCGAGGACATCGGTCTCGCGGGTACCCGGTCCGCCGCCGCGCACGTCCACGGCGGCCACGGCGCCGTCCGGTACGAGCACGACGCTGACCCCGGTCGCCCAGTGGTCGTCGAGGCGCTCGTGATGGCCCACGCGCACGCCAGCGACGTCGGTGATCGCCCCGTGCCGCTGGTCGCTCATCGCGCGCTCACGACAGCACGGCTTGCACGAGACTGTCCTGCACCCAGGTCAACCAGTGGTAGACGCCCAGGTGCTCGCGGCGGAGGTCGTCGTCGGGCAGGTCTTCCGGCATGTCCTCTTCGATGTCGAGTGCGGTCCCCAGCGCCAGGCGCACGTCGTTGAGCGCCGACAGCCACCTGTCGGCCTGCTCTCCGGTGAGTTCGACCCGGCCGCCGTCGCGCGGGCAGGTGTCCAGCACCACGGAAGCCATGTTCTGCTTGGCCTCCAGCAGCTCCGGTTCGTACAGCGCGCGCATCGCGCCGGCGGCGTTGCGCTGGTCGTCGTCGAGGTCCTCGAACTCGGCGGGGTCGGCCCGGAAGAAGTCCGGCAACAGCCGTTCGAGCACCCGATCCTCCGGGGGCGTGGTGGGGCCGGTGCGAATGCCGGTGAGCTCGGCGAGCTCGTCCTGCGGCGCCTCTTCCGCCCGAGCGTCGAGCATGTCCTTGATCTGCCCCACCAGGCCGCGCACCACCGCGGCTTCCTGCTGGGAGAACTCCGCCACCACGTGGCCGTTCTTACGCATCCAGCCGTTCACGAGTCCCGCCGGTCAGTCCTTCCGTGCTGGTAGTGCTGGTTCTGTTGCTGCCATGCCCAGGCAGTCCTTCTGTCCTGTCAGTCCTTCTGCATGGTTGCCCACAGGCCAGCGGCGTGCAGCTTCGCCACGTCGCCCTCGACCTTCTCCTTGGATCCGGACGAGACCACCGCCCGACCCCGGTGATGCACGTCCAGCATCAGCTTGGTCGCGTGGTCCCGGCTGTAACCGAAGAGCTTCTGGAACACGTAGGTGACATAGGACATCAGGTTGACCGGATCGTTCCAGACCACCGTCACCCACGGCCTGTCCTCGGCGCCGATCGCCTCCGGTTCGAGCTGCGCGTGCTGCTCTTCGACGGTCGAGGTCATGTGCTCATTTTCGCACGGGCGGTGGAACGCCCTCAGCCGGTCGAACAATTGCGTGACGCGGAGGTGCGCCACGTACGCCCCGGTAGGCGTTATCCAGCACGTAGGCTCCCAGCCATGACCGAGCGGGCGAGTACGGCGCTGCTGACGGACCACTACGAGCTGACGATGCTGGCCAGTTCGTTGCGGGACGGCACGGCTCAGCGACAATGCGCGTTCGAAGTGTTCGCCCGCAGCCTGCCGGACGGGCGGCGCTACGGCGTTGTCGGTGGTGTGGGCCGGCTTCTGGACGCGATCGAGGACTTCCGCTTCGACGACGCCGAGCTGCACCGGTTGTCCGACGCGGACGTGACCTGCGCCGAGACCCTGGAATACCTGGCGAACTACCGCTTCCAGGGTGACATCGACGGCTATCCCGAGGGTGAGCTGTACTTTCCGGGCTCGCCGCTGCTGACCGTGCGGGGCCGTTTCGCCGACGCGGTCGTGCTGGAGACGCTGACGCTGTCGATCCTCAACCACGACACCGCCATCGCCTCGGCCGCGGCTCGGATGGTTTCGGCCGCCAATGGCCGGCGAATCATCGAGATGGGGTCCCGGCGCACCCACGAGCACGCGGCCGTGGCCGCGGCGCGGGCGGCGTACCTGTCCGGGTTCAGCGCCACCTCGAACCTGGAAGCCGGCCGCCGTTACGGCATCCCGACCGCCGGCACGTCGGCGCACGCGTTCACCCTGCTGCACGACTCCGAACGGGCGGCCTTCGAATCGCAGGTCACCAGCCTGGGGCCGGGGACGACGCTGCTGGTGGACACCTACGACATCACCGAAGGCATCCGGGCGGCTGTCGACGTCGCCGGCACCGACCTGGGCTCGATCCGCATCGACTCCGGTGATGTCGGTGTGCTGGCCCGGCAGGCCCGCGAACAGCTCGACTCGCTCGGCGGCACCGGGACGCGGATCGTCGTGTCCGGTGACCTCGACGAGTACGCCATCGCCGCACTGCGGGCCGAACCAGTGGACGCCTACGGCGTCGGGACCGCGCTGGTCACCGGTTCCGGCGCGCCCACGGCCGGCTTGGTCTACAAACTCGTCGAGGTCGACGGGCGTCCGGTGGAGAAGCGCAGCATCCAGAAGCGGTCGCGCGGTGGCCGCAAGGGCGCAATGCGCCGGTACAAGTCGACGGGGACCGCGTTGGAGGAGGTCGTGTACCCGCTGTCGGGCGAGCCGCCGCAACTCGGCCCGAACGACCGGAACCTGCAGATCCCGTTGGTGCGTGAAGGGAAGAGGGTCGAGGACCTTCCCTCGTTGGAGGACAATCGGCAGCGTCTGCGACACGCGCTGGTGAGCGTGCCGTGGGAGGGCTTGAAACTTTCCCACGGGGAACCGGTGATCCCGACCGTGTTCCTGTAACCCGGTTGTCGAGGAGCTGCGAGATGACCAAGGCGTTGATCGTGGTCGACGTGCAGAACGACTTCTGCGAAGGCGGCGCGCTGGCGGTGCGCGGCGGAGCCGGAATCGCCGCCGCGATCTCGAGGTACGTGAACGAGACCGGCTACGACCATGTCGTGGCGACCAGGGACTACCACGTCGATCCTGGCGAGCATTTCAACGATCAACCGGACTTCCAGCGCTCGTGGCCCAGGCACTGCGTCGCGGGGACGTCGGGTGCGTCGTTCCATCCCGATCTCGACATCGGTCAGATCGAGGCGGTGTTCTCCAAGGGCCAGTACAGCCACGGCTACTCGGGCTTCGAGGGAACCGACGTGCACGGACGGTCGCTGCAGCAGTGGCTCTCGGTGCACCGGGTGGACAAAGTGGACGTTGCCGGGATCGCCACCGACCACTGCGTGCGGGCCACGGCGCTGGACTCCGAGCGTGCCGGGTTCACCACCACGGTGTTGCTGCACCTCACCGCCGGGGTTGCCCAGCCGACGGTGGACCAGGCGTTGACCGACCTGCGCGCGGCCAATGTCGAGCTCGTCGGAGAACCTGTCGTGGCGGGTTGACCGTCGCACGGCGTGCTGACACGCGGAGCGGATCTTCAGGTCACCCACGTCGTTGACGGGCGTGCGCGATAACGTCTGAAGGTATGGCCTCCGTTCCCGCCTGGTCCGCGACGTCCAGGTTCGATGCGTTCGCGCCGGACGACCCGGACGAGGAGCTGCCGCCGGAGATCGCCGCCGCACTGACCACCGGGGGTCCGAAGGCCGCCAAGCCGAAGGCGGAGATTCCCGGCGTCAGCGAGCTGCTCGCGACCGCCGTCGAGGGTGTGGGCGGCTCCGAACGTTCCGGTCAGACAGCGATGGCCGAGGCGGTACAGCGGTCGCTGCGCACCGGCGAGCATCTTGCGGTGCAGGCCGGCACCGGTACCGGGAAGTCGCTGGCCTACCTGGTTCCCGCGATCCGGCACGCGATGGTCCAGGAATCCACGGTCGTGATCTCGACGTCGACGATCGCCCTGCAACGCCAGCTCATCGACCGTGACCTGCCTCGGCTGGCTGCCGCGCTCACCGAAGCGTTAGGGCGCGCACCCACGTTCGCGATCCTCAAGGGCCGCCGCAACTACCTGTGCAAGAACCGGCTGGGCGGCGACGCACCGGAGGAGCCCGAGGATCCCGGCCTGTTCGACCCGTTCGCGGCTTCGGCACTGGAACGCCAGGTCAAGCGCCTGCGAAAGTGGGCGACCGAGACCGAGACCGGTGATCGGGACGAACTCGTCCCCGGCGTCCCGGATCAGGCGTGGCGGCAGGTGTCGGTGACCGCCAAGGAGTGTATCGGCGCGCAGCGCTGCACCTGGGGTGACGAGTGCTTCGCGGAGTTCGCCCGCGCCGAGGCCGGTCGCGCCGATGTCGTGGTCACCAACCACGCGCTGCTGGCTATCGACGCGCTGGACGACCGGCCGGTGCTTCCCGAGCACGACGTCGTCGTGGTGGACGAGGCACACGACCTGGTGGACCGGGTGACCTCGGCGGCCAGCGGCGAGCTGAGCGCGAACGCCGTGCGGATGGCGGCCCGCCGCTGCGGGCGGGTGATCGCCGAGGAGATCGCCGACCGGCTCGACGAGGCCGCCGAGGGGTTGGGGCTGGTTCTGGAGGACGCTCAGCCACGGCGCCTGGACGAGTTGCCCGAGGACGTCGGCGGCGCGCTGGCTGCCGTGCGGGACGCGGGTACCGCCTGCATCACAGCGCTCGGGCCGGAGCGCAAGGAGGACGGCGAGAGCGCGACCGCGCGCAGGCTCGCGCTCGCGCTGACCGAGGACGTGCACGACACGGCGATGCGGGTGCTGGAGTCGTTCGACGAGGACGAAGCCAACCGGCGCGATGTGGTGTGGATCTCGGGTGACGGTCGCGCTCCCACGGTCAACGTCGCTCCGCTCGGGGTCGGTGGTCTGCTGCGCGAGCGCCTGTTTGGCCAGCGCACGACGGTGCTCACCTCGGCGACGCTCGCGCTGGGCGGGTCGTTCGACACTCTGGGGAGGCAGTGGGGGCTCCCGCCGCAGCGCGGTTCGCGGCCAGCGGATGGCGCTGCGACCGAGAAGGAGCCGCCCTCGGACTCCAGTAGTCCACAGTGGACAGGAATGGACGTCGGTTCGCCGTTCGAGCACCAGCGCAGCGGCATCCTCTACATCGCGCGTCACCTGCCGAATCCCGGCCGGGATGGGCTGCCACCGGAGTACCTCGACGAGCTGGCCGAGCTGGTCCAGGCTGCTGGCGGTCGCACGCTCGGGCTTTTCTCGTCCATGCGGGCGGCGAAACAGGCCAGCGAGCAACTGCGTGAGCGGTTGGACCTGCCCGTGCTGTGCCAGGGCGACGACAGCACGTCGTTGCTGGTCAAGCAGTTCGCCGAGGACGCGGAGACGTGCCTGTTCGGTACGTTGTCGCTGTGGCAGGGCGTGGACGTGCCAGGGCCGTCGCTGCAACTGGTGGTCGTGGATCGCCTTCCGTTCCCCCGACCCGACGACCCGCTGGCGTCCGCGCGGCAGCGCGCCGTGGCGGCGCGTGGGGGTAACGGGTTCCTCACCGTGGCCGGAACGCACGCGGCGCTGCTGCTCGCGCAGGGCACCGGACGACTGTTGCGTTCGTCGCACGACCGGGGTGTGATCGCGGTCCTTGACCCGCGGCTGGCGACGGCCCGCTACGGCGGGTTCCTGCGCGCTTCCCTGCCGCCTTTCTGGTCGACGCAGGACCCGGAAGTAGTGCGCGGAGCACTCCGCCGACTCGACGCCGCGGCAAAGAACGCCTGATCAGCGACGGGCGCCGAGGTGCCGCACCGGCCTCCCTTTGGAGGATCTCCACAATCGCGCGCACGGCTTTCTGTTTTGCCGCATCCGCCCGGTACGTTGTCGCTCGGCACGTTTGTCGCCGACCTACCCGCGTCGCGACTGACCGCGCCCGGGATTCCTGCGCCGAAGACGCCGCAGTTCGCCTGAGGTCGAGTCGCGCCCCGACGCGGGCTCGGAACACTGTGGAGGAAAGATCGTGTCCCAACCGCGTACCGCCGCCCTGCCCGCGGCGGACCTGGCCAGGACTGTCGTGTTCGCCGCGTTCATCGCGGTCCTTGGCCTGTTCCCAGGCTTATACCTCGGTGGGGCAGCGGTTCCGATCGTGCTGCAGAACCTGGGGGCGCTGCTGGCGGGCAGCATTCTGGGTGCGCGCCGGGCCGGCGCGTCGGTGCTGTTGTTCCTGGTCCTGGTTGCGTTCGGCCTGCCACTGCTCTCCGGTGGGCGCGGTGGTATCGGCCCGTTCGTCGGCCCCGGCGGCGGCTTTCTGGTGGCATGGCTGGTGGCTGCCGTGGTCGTGGGCCTGATCGCCCAGTTCGGCGCTCCACGCCCGAGCGTTGTGCTGCTGCTCGGCGCGAATGTCGCGGGCGTGCTGGTGCAGTACGTGATCGGAATTCCGTTCTGGGGCGCGATCACCGGTGACTTCGGCACGGCCGCGGTCCAGTCACTGATGTTCCTGCCCGGTGACGCGGTGAAGCTCGTGCTCGCGTCGGTCATCGCCGCCGCCGTGCACCGCGCGCTTCCCGACTCGCTCCTCGGCGACGCGCGCTGACGCCCCCGGCCGGAGTCCGGCGCGGGCCTGGTGGTTCGCTTGTTCAGCAGGAGGTGTCGGCGTGTCCGCGTGGTGGGAGCAAGTCGGATGATCGAATTCGAGCAGGTCAGCCACCGGTTCGGCAAGCGTGAAGTACTGACCGACGTGAACCTCCGGCTGGCCGAACAGCGCGTCGCGTTCGTTGGAGCCAACGGCTCCGGCAAGTCCACGCTTGCACGGTTGATCAACGGTCTGGTCCACCCGACCAGCGGACGAGTCCAGGTCAACGGCACTGAGACCGTCCACAATGGCCGGTTGGTCCGCAAGCGCGTGGGATTCATCTTCACCAACCCGGACAGCCAGATCGTGATGCCCACCGCCGCCGAAGACGTGGCGTTTTCGCTTCGCAGGCTCGGCTTATCCAAGAAGGAACGCTTGCGCAGGGCCAGCGACATGCTCGCCCGCTACGGTCTCGACGGGTACGAGGAGCATCCAGCTCAGCAGCTCTCCGGCGGCCAGAAACAGCTGCTCGCGCTGTGCTCGATGCTCGTGCTCGACCTCGACGTGCTCGTCTGCGACGAGCCGACCACCCTGCTCGACCTCCGCAACAAGCGCCGCTTTGTGGAGGTGCTCAACGATCTGCCGCAACAGGTTGTGCTGGCCACCCATGATCTCGACCTGCTGGACGGGTTCGATCGCGTCATCGTGCTCGACGGTGGTCGCGTAATGGCGGACGACACGCCGAAAAACGCGCTGCGCAGCTACCGGAAGTTGATCAGATGAGCCCGCTCGGCCTTTACCAGCCAGGTTCCAGCCCGCTGCATCGAACGCCGCCCGGCTGGAAACTCGCCGGACTGCTCGCCGTGCCAGTGTTGATCTTCCTGATCGGCTCGCCCGCATGGCTGGCCGGAATCACCGGATGCGTCGCCGGTGCCTACGCCATCGGTCGTATTCCTCCCGCCCGATGCTGGCAAACGATGCGCCTGATCCTGCCGGTCGTCGTCATCGTTTTCGCGTTGCAGTGGTGGTTTCTCGGCCTGGAGCGGGCCGAGGTCGCGTCCTTGCGCCTGCTTTCGGCCTTGGGCACGGCGAATCTGTTCACGCTGGTCACCAAGGTCGATGACCTGGTCGCGACGGTCGAGCGCGCAGCGCGGCCACTGCGCCGCTTCGGCGTCCGGCCAGAACGACTTGGCTTGCTGGTCGGGTTGACACTCCAGGCAATCGCAGCGCTGTCGACGATCGCGGCGGACGTGCGCGAAGCACAGCGAGCGCGAGGCGCGGAGCGCTCCCTTCCCGCATTCGCCGTGCCGTTCCTGGTCCGCACACTTCGACACGCGGATGAGCTGGGCGAAGCACTAGCCGCCCGAGGCATCGAAGACGAGTAGCGCACGCGCATCACACGGCTTGTCTAGAACCGAATGGGTCGGAGGTCCAACC
Organism: Pseudonocardiaceae bacterium; assembly: GCA_051984675.1. Lineage (GTDB taxonomy): Bacteria > Actinomycetota > Actinomycetes > Mycobacteriales > Pseudonocardiaceae > JBPYFK01. The sequence goes on from JBPYFK010000056.1 coordinate 18,269, forward strand.
GCGAAGGCGGTTGGACCTCCGATCATTCATGCGGCATCCCTAAGCGAACCGGGAATTTCGTTTGGCTCAGCCGGCCACCAGTCCGATAGCGATGTGCAGCAGCTGAAGTCCAACGTTGATCATGACTACCTCCTCATTTCACTCGTTTTCGGTTTCCGTGTGGCGCCACGTCACCGAAACTACCCAGTTCCATTAAGGGAATCCACCATTCATTCGGTGATCACTGCCACCGGTTTTTTGGGCAACCATCCCCCGCCACAATGGAACAAAAACATTCGAACACCAAGAATTCCAACCACCAAACTAACAGGACACCAAAAGATCCCAGACCGCGCTGACCTGGGGAAAATCCATTTGCCCAACCCGCCCTAGGTCCAGCAACCTCATTCAAGATTGCAGCGCTTACCCGCCGAAAGAAACATGAATAACATTCAAATTGTCCGGGCACGGCTTTCTCCTGATCGTCTTCCGATACCACCCGCCCTTGCGATCGATCCCGACTTTTTGTTGACACAAAGGGGCTTAGTCTCAAACCTAAGTTACTTCTACGCCGCAAGC
>JBPYFK010000057.1:0-9769 GCA_051984675.1 Pseudonocardiaceae bacterium
TCCATCCCAAGGGCGGAATTGTCCGCAAGGAGATGGAGGACTACTCCAGGCGAAAGCACATCGAAGCCGGGTACGAATTCGTCAACACTCCGCACATCACCAAGGAGCAGCTGTACCAGATATCCGGGCACCTGGACTGGTATGCCGACGGCATGTTCCCGCCGATGCACCTCGACGCGGAGCACAACGAAGACGGCACGCTGCGCAAGCCCGGCCAGGACTACTACCTCAAGCCGATGAACTGCCCGATGCACCATCTGATCTTCCGGTCGCGGGGGCGGTCCTACCGCGAACTTCCGTTGCGGCTCTTCGAGTTCGGCAGCGTGTACCGGTACGAGAAGTCCGGCGTGGTGCACGGCCTGACCCGGGTGCGGGGCATGACCCAGGACGACGCGCACATCTACTGCACGCCCGAGCAGTTGCAGGGCGAGCTCAAGTCGCTGCTGTCGTTCGTGCTGGATCTGCTGCGCGATTACGGCCTGGAGGACTTCTACCTCGAGCTGTCCACCCGCGACGAGGAGAAGTACGTCGGGGACGACGAGAGCTGGGAGGTCGCCACCGAGGCGCTGCGGACCGCCGCGCTGGACTCCGGGCTGGAACTGGTGCCCGACCCGGGCGGGGCGGCCTTCTACGGCCCGAAGGTCTCGGTGCAGGCCAAGGACGCGCTGGGACGCACGTGGCAGATGTCGACCATTCAGGTCGACTACCACCTGCCGGACCGCTTCGGCCTGGAGTACACCGCCGCCGACGGGTCGAAGCAGCAGCCGATCAAGATCCACCGGGCGCTGTTCGGCTCGATCGAGCGGTTCTTCGGGGTGCTGACCGAGCATTACGCGGGCGCGTTCCCGGCGTGGCTGGCCCCGGTGCAGGTGATGGGAATCCCGATCGCGGACGAGCACGTCGAGTACCTGCGGGGTGTGGCCGACCGGCTCCGGGAGCACGGCGTGCGGGTGGAGGTCGACACCGGCGACGAGCGGATGCAGAAGAAGATCCGCACGCACACCACGCAGAAGGTGCCGTTCCTGCTACTGGCCGGCGGTAAGGACGTGGAGTCCGGTGCGGTGTCCTTCCGTTTCCGGGACGGCACCCAGCTCAACGGGGTGCCGGGGGACCGCGCCGTCGAGGCGGTGGCGGGCTGGCTGCGGCGGCGGGAGAACGACTCACCGACCGCGGAGAACTTCCAGGCGGAGGTGGCGTGACGGGCTGGAAGACTGCCCCGGAAGGGACCGCCCCGGAGGCGGTCCCGGAAGCGAAGGCCACGGAAGCGAAGGCCCAGGACGCGATGGCCGCCGAGGGCAATGGGCTGGACGTGCCCGAGGGCGTGGAGCTGACCGAGCAGCAGGGCATCGGCGTGCACGACGGCCTGCAGCGGTTGTGGACCCCGCACCGGATGGCCTACATCCAGGGGGAGAACAAGCCGGAGGGCGACCACAGCGAGGGCTGCCCGTTCTGCCGGCTGCTCGCCTCCGGTGAGCCGGACAGCGACACGCTGATCGTGGCACGGGGCGAGTTGGTGTTCGCGGTCCTCAACCTCTACCCGTACAACCCGGGCCACCTGATGGTGCTGCCGTACCGGCACGTGGCTGACTACACCGACCTGACTTCGGCGGAGACGGTCGCGGTCGCCGAGTTCACGCAGCAGGCGATGCGGGTGATCCGGCGGGTGTCGTCACCGCACGGGTTCAACATCGGGCTGAACCAGGGGCCGGTGGCCGGCGCCGGCATCGCCGCCCACCTGCACCAGCACGTCGTGCCTCGATGGGGCGGCGACTCGAACTTCATGCCCGTCATCGGGCACACCAAGGTCCTGCCGCAGCTGCTGGGCGAGACCCGGAAGCTGCTGGCGGACGCTTGGCGTGCCGATGGCGGACGGGCCTAGCGGCCTCAGCCCCGCAGGGCTGCCTCGATCTCCAGGGAGATCTTCACCTTCTCGCCGAGCATGGCGCCGCCGGCGGGCCCGACGCCGAAGTCGGTGCGGTTGATCGTGGTGGAGGCGGAGATCCCGAGCAGCTTCCCGCCGTCGCCGGTGTCGGTGAAGCCACCGAGTTCGGCCTGCAACGTGACCGGCTGGGTGACACCGTGCAGCGTGAACTCACCGTCGAGGACCAGTTCGTCGCCGTCCTGGCGGAGGCTGGTGGAACGGAAGCTCGCGGTGGGGAAGTTCTCCACATCGAGGAAGTCGGCGGTGCGCACGTGCCCGTCGCGGTCGCTGTTGCCGGTGTTGATCGAGGCCGTGTCGATCGTGGCTGTCACCGACGAGTCCTGGGGGTTCTCGGCGGTGACGATCTGACCTTCGAAGGTGTCGAACCGGCCACGGGAACGTCCGACGCCCATGTGACGCAGCGTGAACTCAACGGCGGAGTGGACGGGGTCGATGATCCAGGTGCCGGTCACGTAACCGGGGAACTGGCTGGTCGTGGCCTGGGTGTCAGCGGTCATGGGGTGCCTCCGTGGATCGGTTTGGTCGTGGGGACACCTGGGGCAACTCTGTTTGAATTTTAACTATTCCTTTTGTGGCACAGGTCACCATCCTGTGGTGGGTCATGCCCGACCTTCCGCTCGCCCGGCAAGCTGAAGTGGGTGATACGCGCGTAAGCTGCTGCTGCGCCAGCTGATCTCGGGAAGGGTGCGGACGGCTTCTGTGGTGCTCAACATCTTTGCCCGCGCTTCGATCTCCCGCGTCACCGAGCCGATCGGCGCGTGGTTGGGTCGTCATGGCTGGTCGCCGAACGTCGTGACCGTCGTCGGTGCCGCGGCCAGTTCCGCGTCCGCACTGTGGTTCTACCCGCGCGGCCAGCTGTTCGTCGGGACGGTGGCCGTGACGTTCTTCCTGCTGTTCGATCTGCTCGACGGGGCGATGGCGCGGACCCGGGGGCGCACCACGCCGTTCGGAGCTGTCCTGGACGCCAGCTGTGACCGGATCACCGACGGCATCGTGTTCGGCGCGCTTGCTTGGTGGGCAATGGTCGTGGCCGGCGACCGGCTGCTGGGTGCGGTCTTGCTGGTGTGCCTGGCCGCCGCGCAGGTCATCTCGTATGTCAAGGCCAAGGCGGAGGCCGTCGGGTTGGAGGCGGACGGCGGCCTCGCGGAGCGGGCCGAGCGCCTGATCATCGTGTTGGTCGGAACGGGCCTGACCGGGCTGGGCCTTTGGTGGGCGCTACCGGCGGCCGGATGGCTGTTGGCCGTACTCTGCGTGATCACAATCGGTCAGAGATTGATCGCCGTACACCGTTCGAGTGAGTCCCGGCGCTAGTCCAGCGTTCGGAATCCGTTGCTCGGAATGAGCATTCCTGTGGGGTTGTTCATACTTTTACGACCGTGCCGGAGCGCTCCAACTGAATCTTTTTCGCCGCCCCTTCGGGGAGTGTCTCGTTTCTGTTACGGCGGTTTTGTTTTGGCAGGTGATCATGGGTCGCAGAGATCAATCAAAACGTTTCGCACACCGTCGGAAATGACCGGTTCACGTGCGGTGATCGGGTGGGGCCGGTCGCGTCGTCGCCGGTAAGGCCCTTGGTCGAACAGTGGTTCCAGAAGTTAGGGTGTCTCGGTCATGCTTTGTTTATGCCGCAACCGGACCGTGATCCAAGTCTGTGGACACGTCACCCTCATGGCGTACCCTGTAGAGGCCATCGGGCGCGCAGAGGTGTCCAGAACAGGGACGGAGCGGGTACTGGGCCGCCTGATTCCCAGCGCGATGGTTGCGGAACTGGCGGGGAGGTGTCTCCATTTCTTTTGATGAGCGCCGCGATCGCAGGTCCACACCGATCGGAGGGGAACCTTGGTAGAGCTGCGCGTTGACGGGTTACACAAGGTGTTCGGGCCGAACGCCAAGGACGCCGTCCGGCGGCTGCGGGAGGGTTCGGCGACGCCGGAGGACCTGCGTGCGGAAGGCACCACCGCTGCCGTGGTGGACGCGAGTTTCGAGGTCCGCCAAGGCGAGACCTTCGTTGTCATGGGCCTGTCCGGTTCGGGGAAGTCGACGTTGATTCGGATGCTCAACGGGCTGCTGACCCCCACGGCCGGGCAGGTGTTCGTGGATGGCCAGGACGTGACCGCGATGTCGTCGAAGGATCTGCGGTTGATGCGTCAGCGCTCGATGAGCATGGTCTTCCAGCACTTCGCGCTGTTGCCGCACCGGACGGTGCTGGACAACGCCGCGTACGCGTTGCAGATCCAAGAGGTGAGCAAGGCCGAGCGGCTGGAGAAGGCGCGGGAGTCGTTGTCGCTGGTGGGGCTGGAAGGCTGGGAGCAGCAGTACCCGCAGCAGCTGTCCGGTGGCATGCGGCAGCGTGTGGGGTTGGCTCGGGCGTTGGCGGCCGGGACCGACGTGCTGCTGATGGACGAGGCGTTCTCCGCCCTGGACCCGTTGATCAAGCGGGAGATGCAGGACCAGCTGTTGCAACTGCAGGCCAAGCTGGGCAAGACGATCGTGTTCATCACCCACGACCTCAACGAGGCGATGCGCATCGGCGACCGGATCGCGGTCATGCGCAGCGGCCAGATCGTGCAGATCGGCACCTCCGAGGACATCATCAAGCGGCCGGCCACCGACTACGTCGCGAAGTTCATCCAGGACGTCGACCGCTCCCGGGTGCTCACGGCGGCGGGTGCGCTGGGTAGCGCGGATGTGGCGGTGCGGACCGATTCGGAGCCGGCGGCGGCGTTGCGTGTGATGCACGAGCAGGGCACGGACGCGGTGCTGGTGCGGGACACCAATGGTCGCCTGGCGGGGCTGTTGACGAGGGAAGACGCTGATCGTGCGGCCCGTGATGGCCGGGCGGAGGTCGGCAAGCCATCGACGACCGACGTGGAGTCGGTGCCGGCGGAGACGCCACTGTCGGACCTGTTCGGGCCGCTGTCGCGGTCGACGGTGGGTCTGGCCGTGGTCGATGACGACCAACGGCTGCTCGGCACCGTGACGATGCAGTCCCTGTGCACGGCACTGGGTGAGCAGGAGCAGATGAAGGCCACCGACACGGCCAGCGACGCCGCGGCCGTCTCGCCGGAGGAAGACGACGAGTCCCAGGAGGTGACCACCAGTGAGGTCTGAGCTGTTCCAGGGACTCGGGTTGTTACACGGACAAGGGATGTTGCAAGCGGGACCGACATTGCCCAGGTTGCCGATCGGGACCTGGTTCCAGGACCTGGTCAACTGGTTGGAAGACAACATCGGGCCGGTGTTCGACTTCATCAACCTGGTGGTCAAGTCGGCCGTCACCGGGCTGGCGGCGGTGCTTACGTTCCTGCCCGGCATCGTGATGGTGCTGATCTTCGCGGCGCTGGCGCTGTGGTTGCGGGGCTGGAAGTTCGCGATCTTCACCCTGATCGGGTTCGCCCTGATCGAGAGCATGCAGGAGATGCACTCGGCGATGCTGACCCTGTCGCTGGTGATCGTGGCCAGCGTGCTCGCGGTGCTGATCGCGGTTCCGCTGGGCATCCTCTCCGCGCGTCGGGAGCGGGTCAGCCAGGTGGTCCGACCGGTGCTGGACCTGATGCAGACCATGCCGGCGTTCGTCTACCTGATCCCCGTGATCTTCTTCTTCAACATCGGGGCGGTGCCCGGTGTGGTCGCGACCGTCGTGTTCGCGCTGCCGCCGGGTGTGCGGCTGACCGAGCTGGGGATTCGGCAGGTCGACCGTGAGGTGGTTGAGGCCGGTGAGGCGTTCGGCTCCCCGCCGCGCAGGGTACTCACCGGCATCCAGTTGCCGCTGGCCATGCCGTCGATCATGGCGGGGATCAACCAGGTGATCATGCTGGCGCTGTCGATGGTCGTCATCGCCGGGATGGTCGGCGCCGAGGGGCTGGGCTCCGAGGTGTTCACCGCCGTGACCCGCGTCCAGCTCGGCGCCGGGTTCGAGGCCGGCCTGTCGGTGGTGATCCTGGCGGTGTTCTTGGACCGGATCACCGCTGCCCTGGGCTCCCGGTCGCCGGTCGGCAAGGCCGAGCGGAAAGCGAAGGCCGCCACCGCCGCCTAGGACGAAACCGGCTTGCATCGCAGGTCATCCCAACAGCGTGAAGTTTTTCCCGACGTCTTCCCTTGCAATGCCAACCGGCGTCGGGTCAGGAGGAGGACAGACATGATGAGGCACCGAAGACTCCGCTGGCTCGTGGCGCTGGTCGCGGCGCTGAGTGCGGTGGCGCTTGTCGCCGCGGGCTGCGGAGGGCGGCAGTCCCAGACCGGAACCGGTCAGCAGTCCAAGACGATCAACATTGGCTACATCTCGTGGGACGAGAACATCGCCAACGCCCACCTGTTCAAGGTGCTGCTGGAGAAGAAGGGCTACAAGGTCAACCTGACCCAGCTCGACGCCGGGCCGACCTACGCCGGCTTGGCCCAGGGCAGCATCGACCTGTTCCAGGACTCGTGGCTGCCGTCGACCCACGGGGACTACTGGGCGCAGTACAAGAACAAGCTGGAAGACCTGGGCATCTGGTATGACCAGGCCACGCTGAACCTGGCTGTGCCCAACTACGTCACCGACGTGAACTCGATCGCCGACCTGAAGACCCACGCCGCGGAGTTCAACAACACGATCACCGGTATCGACCCGGGTGCGGGTGAGACCCGCATCACCAAGAACCAGGTGATCCCGCAGTACGGTCTGCAGGACATGCAGCTCAACACGTCCTCGTCCACCGCGATGCTGGCGTCGCTGGACAAGGCCGTGAAGGAGCACCAGCCGATCGTGGTCAACCTGTGGCACCCGCACTATGCCTACGCTCGGTACCCCGTGAAGGACCTGCAGGACCCGATGGGTGCGTTCGGTAAGCCGGAGCAGATCCACAGCATCGGCCGGCAGAACTTCAGCAAGGACTTCCCGGACGTGGCCGGGATGGCCAAGAAGTTCCACCTGACCGACGAGCAGCTGTCCGCGCTGGAGAACGCGGTCAACCAGGCCCCGAAGGGCCAGGAGGACCAGGCCGCCCAGCAGTGGGCCGACCAGAACCCGCAGGTCGTGGCGGCCTTCAACGGCTGAGGTTGCTGGTTGCGTAGATGGCCCTAGCGGCTTCGCCGCTGAGGACACAGCGTTGGCCCGGGATCGGTACGCCGATCCCGGGCCAACGTTCTTGGTCGGTCAGCTGTTCTTGGTCCGTCAGCCCGCTGGTACGGCCGTCGACGGAGCCGGCTCGTAGCCGGCGAACTCGCGGGTGAAGGTCGCGCTTCCTGAACTCAGCGAGCGCACGTTGACGGCGTACCGGACCAGCTCAACGGCGGGCACGTGCGCGCGGACCACGGTCCAGCCGCCGTCCTCCGGTTCAGTGCCGACGACCTTGCCTCGCCTGCTGGACAGATCTCCGAGCACCGCGCCCAGGTGCTCGTCGGGAATGTGCACGGCGATCTCGTCCACCGGTTCCAGCGTGGTGACCCCCGCTTTCTCCGCCGCGGCCTTCAGGGCGAGCGCGCCGGCGGCCTGGAAGGCGGCGTCCGAGGAGTCGACGCTGTGGGTCTTGCCGTCCACCACGCTGATCCGCAGGTCCACCAGCGGGCAGCCAGGGTTGATCCCCCGGTCCATCTGGTGCTGGATGCCCTTGTAGACGCTCTGGATGAACTGCTTCGGGATCGCCCCACCGACCACTCGGTCGACGAACTCCACACCACTCCCGCGTGGCAGCGGCTCCACTTCGATGTCGCACACCGCGTACTGCCCGTGCCCGCCGGACTGCTTGATGTGCCGGCCGTGCCCGCCGGCCGACTTGCGGAACGTCTGCCGCAACGGGACGCGGACGTCCTCGGTGTCGACCTCAGCGCCCCCTTCGCGCAGCCGCTGCAGAACCAGGTCCGAGTGCGCCTCGCCCATGCACCACAGGACGAGTTGATGCGTCTCGGCGTTGCGTTCCATGCGCAGCGTGGGGTCGGCGGCGACGAGGCGGTTGAGGTTGCGGGCCATGGCGTCTTCGTCGCTGCGCGTGTGCGCGACCACCGCCATCGGCAGCAGCGGCTCGGGCATCCGCCATGGCGCCACGAGCAGCGGCTCGGACGGGTCGGACAGGGTGTCCCCGGTCTCCGCCGAGCTGATCTTGGTCAGGGCGCAGATGTCGCCGGCGACGCAGTGCGGCACCTCGCGAAGGTTGACCCCGAGCGCGGAGTACAGATGCGCGACGCGCTCGTCCTCGTCGTGGTCGGGATGGCCGCGATCGGCCATCCCGTGGCCGGACACGTGCACCGGGCGTTCGGGCCGGAGTTGCCCGGAGAACACCCGGACCAGGGACACCCGGCCCACGTAAGCGTCGACCGAGGTGCGCACCACCTCGGCCGCCAGCGGTCCCTGCGGATCAGCCGTGAGCCGTCGCGGATTCCTGCCCTGCGGATCGGTGAACTCGGGCAGCGTGTGTTCGGTGGGGGAGGGGAACCCGCTGGTGATGCCCTCGAGCAGCTCCGCGAGCCCGACACCGGTGGTCGCGCAGACGGGAAGCACCGGGTGCAGACCGTCACGCGCGACGGCCGTCTCCAGATCCCGGATCAGGGTGGCTTCCTCGATCGTCTCGCCGCCGAGGTACCGGTCCATCAGGGTCTCGTCCTCGCTCTCGGCGATGATCGCCTCGAGCAGCTCGTTGCGCAGGTCAGCGATCCGTTTCCGCAGCTCGTCGTCTGCTCGCCGGACCTCCGGTCCGGGCGCGCCGGAGTAGTCGTAGACGTTCTCGGTCAGCAGCCCGACCAGGCCGTTGACCTCGCCGTCCACACCACGCAGCGGCAGGTACAGCGGCACCGTCGAAGCGCCGAACGCCTCCTTGCACGCGTCGATGATCCCCTCCACGTCCCCGCGCGGCTGGTCCAGCCGGGAGATCACGACGGCACGAGGCATGCCCACGGCGGCGCACTCCTGCCAGATCGCCCGGGTCGCGGCGTCCACGCCCTCGCCGGCGCTGACGACGAACAGCGCGGCGTCGGCGGCGCGCAGCCCGGCGCGCAGCTCACCGACGAAATCCGCGTAGCCGGGGGTGTCGATCAGGTTGATCTTGAACTCGCCGTGCTGCAGCGGGGCGACGGCGATCCCCACCGAGCGCTGCTGCTCCACGGCGGCCGGTTCGTGGTCGCAGACGGTGTTCCCCTCGGCGATCGAACCCGCACGGTTGATCGTTTCGGTGGCCGCCAGCAGTGCCTCGATCAGCGTCGTCTTGCCCGATGCGGACGGGCCGACCAGGGCGACATTGCGGATTTCAGATGGTTGGGTGGGTGCTGGCGCGGCGTGCGGCCCGCCGCTGCCCACCCCATTACTCCGTTGCCTGCTGCTCATCCCCACTCCCAACACGAACATCCCGCAGTGACCAAGTCCTGTGACCGATCACACACCCGTTCTCGGGGACGGTGCAAGAGAGGTGACCGCAACGGGCGGATGCCCGGCGTGTCGTGCGGCAACAGTCACAGGTGGCCTAGGAGAAAACGGTGCAAGTGGATGCTTTGGAAGGGCCACTTTGCCAGTACGCTCGCGAATGGCGGAGTTGTGTCGCCCGAGTAGTCGTGTCCGGGGAATCCACGCCCGGACACACCCGAGTGGACACAGCTACCCGCACGTTGACCCAGCTGAGTCGGCACCCGAGAAAGGCAGATCGTGACCACCGTCAACACCGCAGGCAACGAGACCTCCGACGCCGCCGCGACCCCGGTGACCGGCAGTGCGCGCGTCAAGCGCGGCATGGCCGAGATGCTCAAGGGCGGCGTGATCATGGACGTCGTCACGCCGGAGCAGGCCAAGATCGCTGAGGATGCCGGTGCGGCGGCCGTGATGGCGTTGGAGCGGGTCCCGGCCGACATCCGCAAGGACGGCGG
>JBPYFK010000058.1:0-31224 GCA_051984675.1 Pseudonocardiaceae bacterium
TCGTGCACGCCCGCAAGTTCGGCCAGCCCGTCCGCCGGTGCGGCCAGCTCCGCGGAGATCTCGGTCCGCGTGAGGTGGCGCAGTTCTGCGAGCGTGCCGCTTTCCACGGTGCGGCCGCCCCGGACGATGCTCACCTGGTCGCACAACGCCTCCACCTCACCCAGGATGTGGCTGGAGAGCAGTACAGTGCGACCGCTGTCGCGTTCCTCGGCGATGCAGTCCCGAAACACGGCCTCCATCAACGGGTCCAGTCCCGAGGTCGGCTCGTCCAGGATGAGCAGCTCGACCTCCGAGGCCAGCGCCGCGACCAGGGCCACCTTCTGCCGGTTGCCCTTGGAGTAGGCGCGTGCCTTCTTCCTCGGGTCCAGGTCGAATCGCTCCAGGAGCTCGGCCCGCCGTCTGCGGTCCACCCCTCCGCGCAAACGGCCGAGCAGGTCGATCACCTCACCGCCGGTCAGGTTCGGCCACAGCACCACATCGCCTGGGACGTAAGCCAGCCGCCTGTGCAGCGTCGTCACCTCTCGCCACGGATCGCCGCCGAGCAGCCGTGCGGAGCCGGCGTCCGCACGCAGCAGACCCAGCAGAATCCGGATCGTGGTCGACTTGCCCGCCCCGTTCGGGCCGAGAAAGCCGTGCACCTCCCCCGTGTGCACGGTCAGGTCCAGACCGTCGAGCGCGCGGGTTCGGCCGAAGGACTTCCGCAGGCCGCACACAGAGATCGCAGTCGTCATGACACGGACGGTACACCTCATTCACAATGTTGTGAATATTATGAATACAGTAGCCTGGTGGTGGGCGGCACAGAAGGGATGATCAGGTGGTGAGCAGCGAGCACGCAGGTCCGCATGACCGCGAAGCCGTTCAGGGGTTCATCGAGCGCTTCGCCTCGGTGCTGGCCGACTCGGGCTTTCCTCGTATGCCGGCCAGGGCATTCGCGGCGTTGCTGGCGACCGACTCCGGCCGGCTCACCGCATCCGAGTTGGCCGACCTGCTCCAGGTCAGCCCCGCCGCCGTCTCCGGAGCCGTGCGCTACCTGGTCCAAGTCAACCTGGCCAGCCGCGAACGGGAACCGGGTTCCCGCCGCGACCACTACCGCGTGTACGACGACGCCTGGTACGAGGCTGCCATCCGCCGAGACCAGATGATGGCCCGGTGGAACACCGCCATGCGCGAGGGCATCCACGCATTGGGGCCCGACACTCCCGCAGGTGCCCGCCTGGCCGAATCCCTGGCCTTCTTCGAATTCATTCAAGAGGAACTGCCCAAACTCCTGGAACGCTGGCAGAAGCACAAAGCCCAACTCAACCAACGCGCGTAGCCCTACCATGACGCTGCCGGTGGGGGTCAGCCGCCAAAACGCAGGATGATCACCAGGCCGATCAGCGCGACCACGCCGGCCAGAAGCATCGCCGTCCTGGGATTGCCGAAATTCAGCGTCCATCCCAGTCCGAACCGGCGCGGAACGACCAGCGCATGGTCCTCGCGGTTAATGTAGAACAAGCCGCCCCGCCAATACGTGTCGTCGTCCCGGTGGGTCAGGCCGGTGTCCTGCTCGCCCTCATGCCCCTCGCGGTTGTTTCTGGCCAGAATCACGACAGCAACCACGACGGCGGTCAGGATCGGGAGCACGACCACCAGAGGCGCCCACGACGTGACCGTCCCGGTCCACATCAGCAGCGATGAGCCCAGCATCCCCACGTCGATCATCGCGACCAGCCCGAGCAGCGCCTTGGCTCCCAGTGACATGTACTGGCGGTGCCAGCGCGCGGAGCTGACCGGGTGCGCCGGGTCGATGTCGGGCCGGCTGCGGAAGAAGATGGCCGCCGCTATACCCACAAGCAACGCGGTCACGCCAATCTGCACGAACACCAGCGAGAACGCGGTGCCGATCGACTTGGCGGCCCACCGGTTGGGCACGCCCTTCCCGCCGTAATGCACGGCAAGGTTCTCGGGCATCCACGGGTAGCTGATGACGCCGATCACCACCGTGACGACGATGACGATCAGGGCCGGTGCCAGCCAGAGCCAGGGAAACCGGGGTGGATCGGTGCGCAGTTCGGTGTCCACGGCGATGCCTTGGTGCAAGCCCTCGTACCAGCCCCCAGCGGCCTTGGCGGCTCGGATCTCATGGTTGGCCAGGAAGAAGCAGCCGTACCAGATGCCGACGAGCGCCAGTACCGATAACGGCAGCAGCAACGTTGCGCCGGTCACGCTGTAGAGGACGACGCCCACCCCGGCGGCGACGATCCCACCGACGAGTACCCGCGATCGGTAGAGGCGGGTCTGCCTGGCCACCGTCGGGTCGGCGGCACGCTGGGCCGGTACCCGAACCCCGAAAGGCACGGTCGGACTGGTGATCGAGGGCAGGACTAGGGCGAGTACGAGCACCAGTGCTAACAACCCGGAGCTTAGGGCAATGGCAACGGTCATGGCGTGTCCTCTAGCTGCGTGGTACCGAATGAATCGAGCACGGACCGACAGGTCGCGAGAACCTCGTCCGCCGGTAGTCCTCTGGCGACGGCCTCGGCCAGCAGGGTCCGTGCCCTCGCGGTCCAGTCGTCGCGAAACGACGCGTCCGGGACCGGGGTCACCACTGCGCCGGTCTTACGGTTCAGCCGGATCAGGCCCTGCTGGCGCAGCAGGTCGTAGGCTTTGTTCACGGTGTGGAAGTTGATCCCGAAGTCCGCGGCGAGCGCCCTGGTCGCGGGCAACGGGCTGCCCTCGGTCAGCACGCCGTCAGCGATCGCCTCCACGATCCGGTCCCGAATCTGCTGGTAGATCGGCACCTCGCTGGCCAGGTCGACGTTGAGGATCATGAACACCACCTCCGCCCCTTTGCTCTATAAGTTATAGAACAAACCACGGCGTGTGGCAATGCCGAACCTGCACCATCACCAGTCCGCAGTCGGCAACCCAACGGCACGACGTGATCGCCGAGGTCCTGAACTGTTCGGGCATCCCGAGCTGGGCCAGCTGCTAATGAATCAGGAATTCGAGGGCGAGGATCTGCAGCTCTCCTACGAGGAAACCCAACACCGCTCCGGTCGCGATGAGGATCCATTCGTCCTCACGAAACGCGGGGCGTAGAAGCTCCTCGAAAGCACGCGCGTCGAGTTGTTTCATCTTGGCGACCAGCGTGTTGCGGATGTCCATCGCATCCGTAGCGTAGTCTTCGACGTAACTCATCGTGGTCGGCATCCGCTGCATGAGCATCTCGGCGATCCGCCGCTTGAGGTCCTGGTAGCGGCGCCCGCCTACGGCCAGCACAACGAGCGGCTTGGCGATGCCTGCCCGGCGGCTGAGCTCCTCGTCCACCTTGCGCTGGACCAACGCGAGCACCTTGTCAGACATCGGTCCGCGCAGGACCGCTTCAATCACGTTGCGCGGGGTGATGATCTCGCGTGCGATCAGCGCGCCGTACGCTTCGGCGACCTCGGCCCGCCGTTTGAGGAACAGGCCCTGCCACTCGATCAGGCCGAAGTAGCGAACCGGCTGGCGCGGATGGAAGATCATCTTCAGGGCCAGCCAATCCGTGAGCCACCCGGTGACCAGGCCGAACAGCGGCATCAGGATCGGTGTTTTGAACATCAGCCACGCGCACATCTGCACGAGCCCGATCAGGGCGCCGAACAGCGCGCCGGATCGGGAGATGAACCGGAACTCTTTGCAGCCCGCCTCCAGGAAAATCCGGTTGAGCAGCTCTTTGTCCCGTACCAGGCTGGTGACCACCATGTCCTTGAGGTCGAACACGTTGTCCACATCGGACTTGATCTCGTCCAAGATCTCGGCGACGAGCTGTGGCGTGTCCTGCTGGACCTGGTTGATGACCATCTGCTGCGCGCGGTGCGGCAACGACTCCCACAGTCCGGGCTGGTAGCCGGCCGCCACCTCGCGCACGATTTCGTCGACCACCTGCCGCAGGGGTTTCTCGACCTCAGCGGCCACCCGGTCGGGATCAAGTCGGTCGAGGACTTCCTGGGGGCTGATCAGCTGCTCGGTCATCGTGTCGCAGGCGATGCCGGCCATCTTCGCGGCATGCTTGGGCACGATGCCCTGCCAGCCCAGAAACGGCGCGATCCCGACGAAATCCACCGGCGCGAACATCATCCGGATGGCGACGAGCTTGGTCACGTAACCGATGAGCGCTGCCACGAGCGGGATCGAGGCGTAGACGGGCCAGTGCGCTGCGAAGTCCTGAACCATCGCACCCACCCTTCGCCGCACGGAGAGTGATCACCGTCACATCTGATCTGACCCTACCTCGCCAACGTGGGTGGACAAGCCACCGTTGGAGTTCACGGCCGCGTGCGGCGGTATCGGGGGCACGGTGCATGACCATCGCTCATGGCCTGCTCGGATCGCAGGCGTGCCAGAACTGCTGGCCGAGTTCCGAGATCCGCACGGAACCTCGCAGAATCCTGGTGTGCCGAGCAGACCGCATCGCCGCCCGGATGTCTGCGTCGGTTTGCAGCAGTTCGTAGTGGTCGTCCATGTCGGGTTGGTGCGGGCCGATCTCGATGAGCCCCCACGCCTCGAGTCGCGTGAGGTAGTGCGGAACCTCGCTGGTCAGCGTCGTTCCCACCGCTCGGCCCACGTTGGAGGCGTTACGCAACACGAACCTGCTGGCACCAGGCCCAATACCGGTCCGCTCGACCACGTGGACGACCGGGTAGATGGCCTCATCGGCCAAGCCAGCCAGAATCCGTGCCTCGTCGGGGGTGATCCAACCCAGGATGCTGGCATAAAGGTCGTTCTGCGCATCCACACGACGTGAGGTGGTGGACCGGTTCAGCAACTCCGCCATGGCCGCTCGCAACGTTCGCGGTGTCTCCCGCTCGGTATGCGGCGCGTCTGGCTCGTCGGTGCCGACGCTGTCGCGTTCCGTGACTGCCTCCGCCAGCCATGGGCGCACCCAGCTCACCACCATCGCGCACCCAAGCTGGGAAAACCGACCCACGACGGGGGCGCCACCGGGGATCTGCCGGGCAACTGCCGCACCGGCTTGCGCGATCCCGAGAGCTGTCCGAACGGTCCACCCCAGGGCCACTTCGGCAGGGCGGAGAAACGAGCCTTCCCGATCGCGCCACGGCTGCGCCGCTACGGCATCCTCGACGTTCACTTCGCACCCCCGGAGTGGGTTGATCGTCAACGTGCACCGTGCCACCGAGCACCAGCAACAGGGAAGACGGTCGTTTAGCCCACCTCGGTTTCCGGGGGCCTGTCCGATGGCTGGTGTAACTGGTCATGGGTGTTCAGTTGATGGTTGAGCGGACGATACGTCCGGGGAAGATGCTGGCGCGGGGTCGAGACGGCGTGCTTGGCATGCCCGCAAGGGGTTTGCCAGGCGGCGGTCGGACGCGACGAGAGCTCCGTTGATCACACCGCCCGCACACCGGTGTCGCGAGCTTGGACTTCGGAGACGACCTCGGCGTAGGTCAGCCGTGGGCGGCGCTCGGACCACGCGGTATCTCGACGATCCACTGTGCTCGTTGTCGGTCGTCCCGAGTGGTGGACGCAACCGTGTTAGCTTGCCGGTACGTTCTTGATCGCGTCACCTGTTGGGCTCACGAGATACCAGACGTGCATCTTGTCTTCTCGTCTTCCCAGATCCGGGAACGATCGGAGGGGACCTGGAACTCGACCACCTCCGCCGTCCGGGTTCATCCAGCGGACGAGGGCGCGCAGACCATCCAGGTCCTCTACGACGGTGCGCTGGCCGGCTCGAAGCTGAGCAGATCCACGGCACCCATCCGGCACGCGAAAGGACTCGCGCGCCGATACTCACCGAAGACCGCATAGGCGCAGCGCCAGCACAGTGAGCAACCGTGCCGGCAACATTCAGCGCCGCGGAAGCTCGGCGTCCACCAGGAGTTCGGCGGCCCGACGAGCATCGTGTCCCGCGCGGGTGTCGCCCTCCACGGCGGTGATCACGGTCGCCCCTTCGATGAGCACGAGCAAGCGCCCGGCCAGCGGCTCGGGTTCACGGACGCCTGCCACCCGAAGCTGCTCTGCCAGGAACTCCCGGTAGCGCGTCAAGTGATTCCTGGCGAGGCCACGGACGTCCGGGGTACCGCCCCTGGCGTCCGTGGCGGTGTTCAGGACCGCGCAACCCCGGTACCCGTCTTCGGCGTACCAGGCCAGCAAGGTGTCGAACAGCGCGAGCACCCGCTCCCGCCCCGGCGCAGCGCCTTCCGTGCGCTTCACCAGCCAGCGGTGAATGCGGTCGCTGCGAGCGCTCAGGACCGCCTCGACCAAGCCCTCCTTGGACTGGAAGTAGCGGTAGATGCTCAACTTCGAGGCCCCGGAGCGCTCCGCGATCTCGTTCACACCGACCGCGTGCACACCCCGCTCGTAGAACAGCTCATGTGCGGCGGCCAGGATCTTCTCCCGCGTCGCCTCCGGGTCCAGCTTGCTCCCCGCCGGCACCGGCATGATCCACCTCTCGATCCCAGTCAGTGACACAAGATAAGACAGTACCGTACTGTTTTATCTATGTCCGATTCTCACTCTCATCCCACCACCAGTCCACCCGTCACCCGATTGTGGCTCGCTGTGCTCTGCGGATACCTCGCTCTCGGCGCGACCCTGCAGACCCTGCCGTCGTTCGTCGTTCACCAGTTTCACGCGAGCACGGCGCTCGCGGGCCTGTCGGTCGGCGTGGCCTTCGCCGCCACCGCCTGCACCCGCCCGTTCGCCGGCAGGCGCGCCGACCACGGCGGCGCACGACCCGTCGTGGCACTCGGCGGGGTGCTCACCGCACTGGGCGGTCTCGGGCACTGGTGGGCACCGAACGTCACCATGATCCTGCTCTCGCGCGTGGTCATGGGCGCCGGGGAAGGCGCGCTGTTCTCCGCGGCGCTGCCTTGGGTACTCGCCAGCGCCTCCGCCGATCGGCGCGGCCGGGTCGCGGGCTGGTTCGGCCTGTCGATGTGGGGCGGGCTGGCACTCGGCCCGCTGGTCGCGGCCCTGATCCAGCAGATCCGTGGTGTCCAGGGGGTCTGGCAGGCCGTGGTCGTGCTCGCCGTCGCCGCCGCCGTGCTGGTGCTGACCACGCCCAGGCAACGCGGCGCGGCCACCGCCACCCAGTCCGGCGCGCAGAACGGGCTCGTTCCTGCCGGCGCGATACGGCCTGGTCTGGTTTTCGGCCTGTCGGCGTACGGATACGGCACCATCACCGCCCTGATCGTGCTCTACCTCGCGCAGCAGGCCCTCGGCGGCACCACCATCGCGCTCGCGCTGTTCGCCCTCGGATTCCTGGGCACCCGGCTGGTCGGAAGCCCGGCCGTCGACCGGCTCGGCGGGCGCCGGGTCGCCACCACCACACTTGGCGTCGAGGCCGGGGGGCTCGGGCTGATCGCGGCCGTGCCCACCACCGCCGGTGCCCTCGTCGGCACCTTCCTGGCCGGCATCGGCGTCTCCCTGATGTACCCGGCAACGGTCTGGATGACCCTCCAGCGCACCGGTCCGCTTCGCCCCGGCACCTCGGTCGGTGTCATGACCTCCTTCTGGGACCTCGGCATCATGATCGCCGGACCGCTCTCCGGCGCGCTCGTCGCCCCCGCCGGCTTCCGCGCGGCTTTCGCCACCGCCACCGCGGTCGCCCTGATGGCCCTGGGCATTGCCGTGCGCACCCACCCGCACGTGAAAACCCAGCCGAGCACGCTGGAAACGGCCAAACCGGGAGTACTTCCGCGCCAGATCCCGAGCACGCCCTGTCCCGGCCCGCCCGAGCCCGAGATCGATCCGCCCGAGGATGCAGGTGGGCGATCATGAGCCTGGTGGTTATGCATAGCTCTGCTCCTTTGGCGCACGCGGCCGACCGGCGACAACCGCTGCGCTTGACGTGGTTTGGCTCGTGCTGGATGAAGACCGAAATGGCAGGAAAGGCGTCAGGCGGGAGCAGACATCGCCGACGCGACCCGCAACAGATCAATGTGCTCGCGCTGCACGAGCAGCACACCCGGCGTCACGCTTGGGATGCAAACACGACCACTGCTGCGGGTCAATCCCGCTCGCTGGGTGAGCCCGCTCGCGCCCCAACACAGCAATGGACAGCTCGCTGTCTATTTCGGACAGCCATTTTCCCGATCCGAGCCCGAGAATGGCGAGGTTCGCGGCGTTTGGTCGCCCACGGTCCGGTGGACACGGCCCTACTCGCCGGCGGCGCCCTGACACATCGTCGTCGGAGTACCCGGATGAGGAGCGATTCCGACAGCTGGGATGGTTGTTGACAGCAACGGCTACTACACAGCATCATCCGATGCATGCGTAGGGTTGCCCTGTTGGTAACTCGTCTGCATGTCGATCTGCAGCATCAGGCGAGCGAACTGTGTCCTCGTTCTTGATCTGATTCCTGTTTCCGGCGGGATGATGCTTCCCGCACGGTGTCTTCGGGTTCGCGGCTTTCACGCTCAGTGCGCGTGGAGAGCCGTCGATCATGCACGTCTGGTTTTCCGTGCTCTTGTCGTCTTGCGATATTCCAGGATCTCGATATTTCGGGATCATTTGAGTAGTTCGGAGTGTGCATGTTTCTGTATTCAACGCGGCGGCGGCGCGTGCTGACCCTCGGGGCAGCAACCGTGTTGGCCGCAGGCGTAGTGACCTCTCCTTTAGGCAGTACGAGCGCGTATGGCGAAGTCCAGGTATTCACCGATCATCTGCGGGGCAGTGACGGAAAAGACTATTCCGTTACCAACCATGTTGTCGGCAGTGACACCCGGCAGGCGGGCGGTGGGCAGCGCAAAGAGTGGCTGCTGGTCTGGGCCGGTGACGAAAACGCGGCTGACACCGCGGTGCCTGACATCAAGAAGTTCCCCGGCTCGGTGAGCGATCCGGCATCGAAGGCCCGGAATGCCCCGCCTGGTCCAGACTTCCTCGCGGTCATCGATGCGACGAAGGGATCGCCGACATACGGGAAGGTCGTCAACACGGCCACCGTGGGGCCGCTGGTCGAGAACGAGCCGCACCACATGCAGTACACGTGGCGCAAGGGCGACACGTTGTACGCGGGCGGGCTGTTCGCGGCGACCACCTACGCCTTCGACGTCAAGGCCTTGCCAAACCTGAAACTCAAGGGCGTCAGCCTGCCGAACCAGACGCTGGGCGGCTCGGTCCCGGACGCGTACTGGACGCTCAAGGACGGGACGAGCTACGGGACCTACATGGGTGGTCCGGTGGCTCCCGGCCCGTACCGGTATGACGACGGCTCGGTGCACGTGGGCAACGGCTTCGCGGGAAGTCCCGGGGAGGTCGTCCACTTTGACCAAAGCGGCAGGGTGCTCTCGCAGTCCCCGGCGGCGATCCCGCAGGGCGACAACCAGAAACTCTGCGACAACCTGCCGCAGCTGGACAAACCGACCTGCGCCAACCCGCACGGCATCCAGGCCCGCGAGGACCTCAACACGCTGGTCACCAGCGACTACGTCGAGCCACGCAACATCATTCTCGACCCGCTCAAACAGCCCTCGCCTTACCTGCGGCGCCCGACGGTGCGCACGTGGGACATCTCGGACCGCAACCATCCCAAGGTCAAGGCGGTGTCCTACCTGCCTGACGGCCCCCGAGCGAACCCGAGCGACCCGCTGCACTCGGAAAGCCGGGCGGCGATGGAGACGACGGTGACCAACCTGCCCGGCCACAAGGGCGCGTTCGCCCAGACCATGCAGGGTGGCGCAATCTTCTACACCCCCGACATCACCTCGCCGACCCCGCACTGGCGGGAAGTGTTCGACGATGGCACGGCGGGCAAGGCGTTCAACCCGTCCAACGACAGCAACGGCTCTGGAACCAACGGGGGCTGGGTGCAGACCAGCCCGGATGACCACTACCTGTACCACGCCGTGATCGGACGTCCCAAGGGGACTCTCGGGCCGAACGATCCCGGCACCTCCGGTGGTGTCTACGCCCTGGACATCTCCAAGCTGGTCGCCGCCGGTAACGACTATCACTGCACCGTCGACACGATCCAGAAGGCCCAGAGCGGCGGTGGGCAGGACTGCCCGGCGCTGGCCGGTGCCGCGCCGATCAACGAGAACCAACCGGGGCAGGGACCCCACTGGGGCACCTACGACCATTTCCACATCGGACCGGACGGCTTCTACCACGACACGAACCAACCGAACCGGCTGGCGGTGTCGGACTACTTCGTGGCCCGCTCCGGGCTGGACGGCGACCACAAAGTGACCCTGGTCGACGTCGGTCCCGGCGGCCGCCTCACGGTGGACCCGACCTTCCGCGACGAAGTCACCGGCCAGATCGGGGTGAACTTCAACCGGAAGGACTGGCCGCACGGACCCTTCGGGAACGCCAAGCCGCACTCGGAGCTGTTCGTCGTCGCCGACGACGACCTGAAGTAGGCGCCGGCGCAGTGAACCAGACGGCAACCCGGAAGTAGGCGGGGGTGGCGCCGGCGGAATCCTGGCGCCACCCCTGTCCCCCAGCGCGCAGAAAGCGACGAGTCACCAATGAATATGGACGGCATGGACATGGCACCGGCCGCGTCCTCAATGGACACCGGGTCGGTTGCCTTAGTGCTGCGGCTGGTGCTGTTGCTGGCCACAGCGGTCGTAGCGGGTACCGGGCTGCTGCGCCCCGTCGTGCGGCACGAGACGCGTCGCATGGTCGCGGTCGTGGTGTCGGCGGGCGCGCTGGTTCTGATCGCGAACGTACTCGAAATCGTGGTGCTGCCGGTGAGTGTGCCGCTGGCGGTGGCACACGTGGTGCTGACTCTGGTGTTGGGCATGCTCCTGCGGTGGGCGAAGCTGGCAGTCGGGGGTGGTGCGGCACTGACCGTCTTGCTGGTCGTCGAATCCTCAACCGGCCATTCAGGAATCGGGTTCGCGATCGGAACGGTGTACGTGCTCGGCGCTGTGGTGTGGTTCGGGCTGACGGTCCTGGCCGCGACGACGGGGCACCAGACCTGGCACACCGGCCGGGTACGTCCCCGTGTCGTGGCATGGACGGCCGCAGCGGCACTCTCGCTGGCCGGGGTCCTGCAGAGCCTGCTCTCCGGCATCGGCTTCGATCGTCGGCTCTACCACACCGCGTTCGGCGTGACCCTGCTGCTGGCGGTGGTGTTGCCGATCGCACTTGCCGCACTTGTTGCCCTGCTCCCCCGCTCCAGCACGGACCGCCGGATGTACCCCGCTGGTGTTGCCGTGGTGGCATTGGCGTTTCTGGCCTGGAGCGCGTGGGGCGTCCTGCCACGGCCGCCGGCGTTGCCGGAGCCCGGCGTGCCGCTGCTGGCTCAAGTGTCCCTGGCCGGGAAGCAACACCCGATCCTGGTCAGCCCGCAACGGGCCGGGATCAATCTCGTGCACTTTTCCGACAGCGCGGGCCGGAGCCCGTCCGTAGCCGCCGGTAGCGGTCCGCCCGTGCACGCGACCGCGCGTCCGGGAAGTGACGGCACTTGGGCGGAGGTCACGTTGCCGCCCGGCCGCAGCGATCTGGTCATCTCCGGTGCCCACGGTCAGGACACGGTCGAGGTGGACGCCGGTTCCGCACCGGGGCCGCCCAGCGCCACCGGCCCGGACGGGCCGGAATGCGCCAGCGCGGCACTCGGCGGGCTCGTGGGCGGCACCCGCGATGTGCTCGCGACCTGCCCCTCGGACGTCCTGGCACCGACCGACGCGGACGCGCTGGGCAAGCTTGTCGGTTTCCTCGCGAGTAGGTCGGTCCCCGCGATCACGGTCGCCGGAGACGGTTCACCGAGGTCGCTCCTGGCGGAGCAGGTGGTTCGTGACCGTGCGGCGCAGGCGAGGATTCCCGTCAGCGACTCGCCGAACCCAGACAGCGCGTTCGTGCTGGTGTCCGGCTGGTCGGACGCGGCGACCCGGCTGCACGCGGTCGCCGAGCAGCAGGCCACACAGCGCAACTACGGCGCGGGGATCTACCTCGCGCCCTGGCTGGCGCACGCGCCCGTCGTCAACTCGGCGTTGACGTCGTTCCTGCCTCTACGGTTCAACCCCCGCGACGATCAAGCGCTGGGTTACGCCGTGGCGCTGGCAGGCGGTTTCGACGGGGAGACGCCCTCCACGGCGGGATTCCAGCAATGGTTGGCCTCCCACCGGTCCGGTCTCGACCGCGACGTCGCGCTTTACGCCGCCGCGCAGGTCAGCGCCATGCCGTCGGAAACCGCCGAGATGGCGGGTATGGACATGGGCATGGGCGGTGGGAACTACCCGGGGCAGTGGCTCCCCGGCGGAACAATCGTCCCCATCACCGCTGCGCTGCCCAACTAACAGGGAAGGAACACGAATGTCCACACGAGATAGTTCAGCAAGGGATCTTGTCCCGCTTGCCGGTCGTGGCCGGTCGGTTCTGGCCGACGCGGCGCCTCCGGCACGCCACGGTGTGACGCTTGTCGGGATCGTTCTGGCGGTCGCACTCGGTCTGGCAGTCGAGCACACCGCGGGCTGGAAGCTGACCGTGTCCTATGTGATCGGTCTGACGCTCGGTCTGGTGCTGTTCCACGCCCGGTTCGGTTTCACCGCGGCCTGGCGGCAGATCGTGGCGGTGGGACAAGGCAAGGCCGTCCGCGCGCACATGCTGATGCTGGCAGCAGCGTGCGTGTTGTTCGCTATGATTCTCGGCAGCGGACTGGGATTCTCCGGCACACCGCAGGGCACCGTCGCGCCCGCCGGCCTCGGCGTCGTGCTCGGCGCGTTCCTGTTCGGCGTCGGGATGCAAATCGGCGGATCGTGCGCGTCCGGGACACTGTTCTCCGTCGGCAGCGGGCACACCGCGATCCTCTACACCCTGGGCGGATTCATTGTCGGCTCGGTCGCCGCCGCTTTTCCTGCCAACTGGATCACCAGGGTCCAACACATCGGGCCGACCGTGTCCTTCGCGAACACCCCGCTGGGTTACCCCGGTGCTCTGCTGATCTCGCTTGCGCTCATCGGCACCGTCGTCGGTGTGTCGCTTTTGGTGGAGCGGCGGCGTAACCCACCACCAGTCCAGCCTCCCCCCACGGCTCGGGGCGCCCGGCGGATCGTGCGCGGCTCCTGGCCGCTGTGGGTCGGGGCCTTGCTGCTGGCGGGACTCAACGGTCTGACGCTGGTCGTCTCCGGCAGTCCGTGGGGTATCACCTCCGCGTTCGCGCTCTGGGGAGCGAAGATCCTCCACTACACCGGCATCGACCTCGCCCACACGGCCTACTGGAGCGTGCCGAAAAACGCCGCCGCGCTGCACGCTTCGGTGCTCACCGACCGGACGTCGGTGATGGACTTCGGGATCATGATCGGCGCGCTGATCGCCTCCGCGCTCGCCGGCGCCTTCGTGCTGCATCAAAAGGTACCCGCACGCATCGCTCTCGCTGCCGTGCTCGGCGGCATCGCGATGGGTTTCGGCGCACGCCTGGCCGGGGGATGCAACATCGGCGCCTACTTCGCCGGCGTCGCCTCCTTCAGCCTGCACGGCTGGCTGTGGGGCGCGATGGCCATCGCCGGAACCTACGCCGGCATCCCCCTGCGCCGCGTGTTCGGCCTCAGCAACCCCAAACCTACCGACGCGGTCTGCTGAAACCCGCAGGCAGCTACCACCACCAAGGAAAGGGAGAACCATGCGCACACCCATCGCACCCGCAACGCTCATCCGTGCTCTGGCGGGCACCGCACTCGTCGCAGCCGCCAGCCTCACCGTGCCCGTGGCACCGGCCCTCGCCGACGGTGGGCCGAACAACGGCCAGCCCAACGTCGTGGACGAACCCGATACCAGCAACCTGAACAACACCTGGACATTCGCGCCGCTGGGCATACCGGTCTTCGGTGTGATCCAGGCGGTTTCCGATGTCCCCCAGAGGCTGTTGCCGTCGCCGTGACCGGGTAGGTACGGCCAACCTGTCGGGATCGTGGGGTCTTGTGACCCCACGATCATGCTCGCTCGACGCGCCACGCCACGCCACGGTTCCAGGGCGACAGTGCGGGAGAAAGCCCGCCGGGAGCACGGTAACGCTTACAGAGCTTGGTGGTTTAGAGCAACAGTCCGGCGTGTTGGGAAATGAATACGGCAAGTGCTCGGTGGCGCGGATGCGGTCGATGCCGTGCTGAGCGTGGGTGATGGCTTTCTCGATCGTGTCCGGGCAGAGGTTGGCCAGCTCGACGCCTTTGCTGCTCGACCACAGCGCTTCTACGGGGTTGAGGTCGGGGGCGTAGCAGGGCAGCCGCTCGACGGTCAACACGCTGAACGCCACTACCGCTCTGTACGCAGACGTCGCGCTACCTGTCCGTATTGTTCCGGTAGATGGCTGCATAGCGCGCGGCTTGCTCAGCCTCCATGCGTTCACTCGCCGCGCGACGCGTGGCTCTGGCCTGGGCTTGCCGGTACCAGGGGTAACCGTGCCTCGACTTTCGCGGTTCTCGCGAACTTGGGTTCGACACATTCCGTGCTCGATGCAGCAGTTTCAATGTTGGGGGTGGTCAGGACCAGCCGAACACCGGCAACCGATCAGCCAGTAGCTCCTCGCGAGCGGTTGCCGCCCCGCGCGCCGCCCACTGCGGGGTCGCTGCGAACGGCGCGCGATGCGGTGAGGTGGTGGATGGGAGCGACCCAAGTGGCCGGTGCTGCGGTGCCCGAGTCCTACCGGTAGTAAGCGGTCAGCCGAGGGCCGCCTGGAATCGGTCGCGAAGGTCGGTGAGCCTCTCGATCGGTTCGTTCGCGAAAACCAGCCGCAGATAGTTCGCGCCGCGTGGGCCCCAAACGTCCATCGGACTGGTGGCGATCTTGCTGTGCTGGAACAGACGCTGAGATGCCTGCGCCGCAGGAATGCCCAGGGCGCAGTTTCGATGAGCAGTGACCAGCCACCGTGCGGGAGGTATGCAGGGGCGCCCAGGGTGTCGTGCTCGATCCGCACCGGCTGTGCCCTGGTCCACATCGCGGAGGTGGACCAGGGCACGCGAGGCGCGACGTCAGCGGGTTGGCGCCAGCCGGCTCGCCAGGGTCGGGATCACGATCGCGGCCGCGACGGCGTGCAGACCCATCAGAGTGAGCGCCGAGGGGAGGTCGAAGCCGAAGGTCGCGTCCGGCACGGCCGAGAGGACGGCCAGCGCGATCGTGGTCCGCACGAACGTCGACTGCGGGCGCTCGGCCTTGCGGGCGAACACGGCTGCCAGCCCGACGCCGACGAGCGAGAAGAACAGCGTCAGCTGGGCGAACGCGGCGATCGGGATGGCGGTGCCGGTGTGGTCGGCGAACGAGACGCCGGCGGCGGACGCGACTGCGGCCAGGGCCGTGGTGCCGACAGAGGCGCCGACGGCGGCGGCGACGCCGTGCTTCCAGACCGGGCGCCGCTTGGTGGCGGTCTCGGGCGTGGGGGTGAACGTGGCGGGGCGGGTGACGGTGGTGGACATCTGGGCCTCCGTTTCCTTGGGCGGGCGCGCGATTCGACCCGCTCGATGTCCCCTCCACGAACGGTTGACGCCGGATACGACAAGTCCCCGGGAAGTCCTTTTCGGCGGTCGCTGCGGCCCGTGCCGAGCATCACCACGCTGGTCGAGTGCACCATCGAGGGCGACCGGTTGAGCTCGACCAGGGCCTGCGGTGGCGGCGCCGCCTCCGACTCCAGGCGGGTGGTCAGCGCGGCGAGGTGACCCCTGCGTGAGCCGGCGTGCGACGGACAGACCGGGGCCGAGGATGAGTAGACCGGCGAGCTCATGGCCCAAAGCTTGACGATCTGCTCGAGAGAATTCTGTGGCAGGTTGTCGTATCGGCCGCGCACCGTTCGTGGTGAGGGTGGAAGGCGGTCACCGGGACCGCCTCGAACTGAGGAGATCGACATGACGCACTACCTGATGTCCGTGCACGGCCCCGCTGAGATGGGCGAGTTCGGCAACTACGGCTCCAAGGAGGAGATGGAGCAGGCGTTCGCCGACACCGGCGCCTTCAACGACAAGCTCCACGCAGAGGGCTACTGGGTCTTCGCCGGCGGACTCCAGTCGGCGTCGACAGCGACCGTCGTGGACGGCCAGGGTGAGACGCCGGTGATGACTGACGGTCCCTACCTCGAGACCAAGGAGGTCATCGGCGGCTTCTGGGTGATCGATGCGCCCGACCTCGACGTGGCGCTCCGGCTCGCGGCCGAGGCCTCCAAGGCGTGTCGGGGCAAGGTCGAGGTCCGTCCGTTCGCCGGGCTCGCCTGAGCCGACCGAACGGACGACTGATCGATGTCGGGCGCGGCGGCGGCCGTCGAGAGAATCTTCCGCGAGGAGTATGGCCGCCTGATCGCCTCGCTGGTCCGCCGCTTCGGCGATGTCGACATCGCCGAGGAGGCGGCCGGCGAGGCGCTCGTGGCCGCGCTCGAGAAGTGGCCAGAGGGCGGCGTACCCCCGAACCCGGGAGCCTGGCTCACGACCACCGCCGGCAACCGCGCCATCGACCGGCTTCGCCGGGAGAAGCAGCGCGACGCCAAGTACCAGGCGGCCATGATGATGTATGACCATACGCCCCACGAGCCGACCGGCCCGGTCGAGGACGACCGGTTGCGGCTCATCTTCACCTGCTGCCACCCGGCGCTCGCGCCAGAGGCGCGGATCGCCCTGACCCTGCGGCTGCTCGGCGGCCTGACCGTCGCCGAGATCGCCGAGGCGTTCCTCGTACCGGAGACCACGATGGCGCAGCGGATCACCCGCGCGAAGAAGAAGATCGCAGCGGCGAAGATCCCCTACCGCGTCCCCGAGGCGGGCGACCTCAGCGACCGGCTCGGCACCGTGCTCGCGGTCCTCTTCCTCGTCTTCAACGAGGGCTACCTCGCGACCGGGGAGGGCGCCCCGGTCCGGGTCGAGCTCACCGGTGAGGCGATCCGGCTCGCACGGATCCTGCACCAGCTGATGCCTGGCGAGCCCGAAGTGACTGGCCTGCTCGCCTTGATGCTGCTGACTGAGGCCCGGCGCGAGGCGCGGGTCCGGCAGGGCGAGCTGGTTCCACTGGGCGAGCAGGACCGCGGCGGCTGGGATCGGGCGCTGGTCGCGGACGGGCACGACCTGGTCCGCGAGTGCCTGGCGATCAACCGGCCCGGGCGCTACCAGATCCTGGCGGCGATCAACGCCGTCCACACCGACGCACCCACCGCCGCCGCCACCGACTGGTCGCAGGTGGTGACGCTCTACGACCAATTGGCCCGGATCGACCCGTCCCCCATCGTCGCGCTCAACCGCGCGGTCGCGGTAGCCGAGCTCGACGGCCCGGAGGTCGCGCTCGCGATCGTCGACCGCCTCCCCTTGACGACCTACCACGCGTGGCACGCGACCCGTGCCGACCTGCTCCGCCGGCTCGGCCGCAGCGGCGAGGCACGGGCGGCGTACGAGGCCGCGATCGCCGCGACCCAGAACTCCGCCGAGCGCGCCTACCTCGCCCGGAAGAAGGGTGAATTGGTGGGTGCGGATTCGTAGGGCGTCGGTGACTACCCTCGAGCACCTCGCTCTCCCCACCACGTGGTTACTCCGTGGCTTACTCTGCGACAAGCCTGTCGTACTGGGGCGAACGAAGTCGGCTCGGTGTGGTTTTGGGTACTACCTACATTCGCACTCCTCACGTTCAGGACAAAGGAGATCACCTCAATGGTCCGGTAGATAAGATCACCAGTTGAGACCGGCCGAGTTCGTGTGGTTCCTCAACGGATCAGGAGCTCCCGAGTTCCGGCGCCGGGGCGCCGCGGGATGAGTGTCCGCGCAGCAGGTGCAAGATGACTGGGGTGCGACGCCCAACAAGTGGCCGCACGGACTAAAGATTGCTCCGGACGCGGTACGGGGCCGCGCCCAATCTGCCGCTGGCTCATCGTTGTCGAATCTTCCCTGCCCCCGTCATCGGGCATCGGACTCTCAACAACTGGAGCCTCCTGCGGGACACCCCGGTATGCTGACCGGATCTGCTGCGTCGCGGCTGGACGGGCGGGGCAGGCCGTAGTGGTCGCGCAGGGTGCGGCCGGTGTAGCGGGTGCGGAACAGACCGCGGCGCCGCAGCTCAGGCACGACGTGGTCGACGAACTCCTCCAGCCCAGATGGGAGCAGCGGCGGCATCACGTTGAAGCCGTCGGCGGCCTCGCTGGTGAACCAGATCTCGATGTGGTCGGCGATCTGCTCCGGGGTACCGGCGACGACTTGGTGCCCGCGGCCGCCGCCGAGCCGGGCCAGCAGTTGCCGCAGCGTCAGACGTTCTCGCTCGGCGAGGTCGCGGACCAGTTCGAAGCGGCTCTTCGCACCGTTGATCCGGTGCACTGGCGGCAGCGTCGGCAGCGGTTCGTCCAGCGGGTGGCCGGTGAGGTCGACGCCGATGAGTTCGGACAGCTGTGCGACGGCCCGGTCCGGCACGATCAGGTCGTCGAGCTCGTTGGACAGCCGCTGCGCTTCCTCAGTGGTCGAGCCGAGTACGGGCACGATGCCGGGTAGCACCTTCAGCGCCTCCCGCGGGCGGCCTGCCTGCGGGAGCCGGGACTTCAGGTCGCGGTAGAACGCCTGCGCGTCGGCCAGCGTCTGCTGCGCGGTGAACACGGCTTCGGCGTAGGTGGCCGCGAACGCCTTGCCGTCCTCGGACGATCCGGCCTGCACCAGCAGCGGGTGCCCCTGCGGGCTGCGCGTGTGGTTGAGTGGTCCGCGCACGGAGAAGTGCCGGCCGCGATGGCCGATCTCGTGCACCTTGGCGGGGTCGGTGAACCGGCCGGACTCCTTGTCCACGATGAGCGCGTCGTCCTCCCAAGAATCCCACAGGGCGGTGGCGATCTCGACGAACTCCGTGGCGCGCTGGTATCGCTCGGCGTGGTCGGTGTTGCGGTCGCGGTTGAAGTTCTGCGCGGACCGGTCGCCGGCAGTGGTGACGATGTTCCAGCCGGCGCGGCCGCCGCTGATGTGGTCCAGCGAGGAGAACCAGCGGGCCAGGTTGTACGGCTCGGAGAACCCGGTGGACGCGGTCGCGATCAGGCCGATGTGCTCGGTGACTGCGGCGATCGTCGACAGCAGCGTGATCGGCTCGAACCGGGAGGCCGCGGTGTGCTCGATGTCCCCCCAGACCTGGACGCCGTCGGCGAAGAACACCGAGTCGAAGGTGCCGCGCTCGGCGATGCGGGCAAGGTTCTGGAAGTGCGCGACGTCGGCCAGCAGGTCCGGGTCGGTGCGCGGGTGACGCCACGCGGCCTCGTGGTGGCCGACGCCCATCAGGAACGCGTTCAGGTGCAGTTGCGGCTTCGACATGGGAAGACTCTTTCCGTGGTCGGTGAGGCAAGGACAAGGGATCGCTGTAAACGAGCGCGCTGGACGGCTCCTGCGGTGATGGATGAGAGGTCGGGTTATGGCGAAGCGGCCACCGACGATCGAGCGCTGACATCGGTGCCGATGCGCGAGAACCGCGCGCATCAGAAGTCGCTGCGCGTTCCCCGGCGTCCGATCCGCCGAAGGCGAGGGGGGCACCGGTCTGCCTTAGCTGGTGATCGGGCCGGACTCCGGGCGCAGCGGCGGGCCGATGGCGAGCCGAGAGCCTGGAGTGCGGCCCTTGCCCCACCCGATGCGGGCGCGGTAGCTGCCCAGCAGCCCGCCGTTGGCGAGCTCGGTCGCCGAGGGTGCGTCTTGGGGCGCGGTGGCGGGCGCGACGAACAATGCGTCGACCGGGCAGTTCGCCTCGCACTGGAAGCAGGTCTGGCAGTCGTCGTGCCTGCTGATCATCGGGACGCCGTCCGCGCCACGGTCGAACACGTTGGTCGGGCAGATGGCGATGCATTTGTCGCAGGCAATGCACCGCTCGGCTGACACCAGCTCGATCATGACGCAGTCCCCGCGACGGGACGGGTGGACTCGGGGCGGACCCATACCTCGTCGAGCCCGCCGATGGTCAGTCGGTGCCACTGGGTCGGGTCGAGTTCGGGGAAGTCCAGCCGCTTGGCCATGCCCCGGGTCTCGGTGCGCGCCAGGGCGGCGGTGTACATCCAACGGGCGTGCGCGGTCATCGCAGCCGCCTGCCGGGAACGCACGGCGTCGGCGCCGGTGTCGTAGAGCGACGAGCGGACCCGTGCCCAGACGTCGTCCAGTGCGGCGAGTGCTGCGGTCAAGGTCTCGCCGTGGCGCAGGTAGTTCTTGTCGTAGGGCAGGACCTCACGCTGCACGGCGGACACGACCTCGCGGTGGTCCCGCTGCGGCTGGCCGTGGGGGCGCAAGCCTGCCGCACCCAGCGGCACAACCTTGCGCTGGCGGGCCCGCGCCCCAAGCGACCGCGCGAACCGGGCCGCTCCCGCGCCGGCCCAGCCACCCGAGCTGATCGCCCAGGCCGCGTTGTGACTGCCTCCGCCGGTGAAGCCACCGCAGATCAGCTCGCGGGTCGCGGCGTCCCCGGCCGCGTACAGGCCAGGGACCGTGGTGGCGCAGTCATCCGAGGCGATTCGGATGCCGCCGGTGCCGCGGACCGTGCCCTCGGCCAGTAGCGTGACAGGGAACTTGTCGGTGAACGGGTTGACTCCCATCCGGTCGAAGGGCAAGAAGAAGTTCGGCTGGGTCAGCCGCATCGCCGCCTGGACCCCAGGCTCGGCCAGGTCCAACCGGGCATAGACCGTGCCGCGCAGTAGCTCGCGGGCGATCGGAGTGCGGCGGATCCCGCTGGCGCCTTCCAGCACGCTGCCGTCCTCGCGGTAGAACGTCGCGTAGTGGTAGAAGGCCGTCTTGGTGACCGAAGTTCCCTCCGGAGCGATGCCGTAGGCGTTGGAGAACTCCATCCCGGACAGATCCGCCCCGGCCTCGGCTGCGAACAGCGCGCCGTCGCCGGTGTTGACGTCGCAGCCCAGCGCCTTGGACAGGAACGCGCACCCGCCCGTGGCGAGGACGACGGCCGACGCCCGGACCCGATAGTCCTGCCGCACCTGCCTGCGGTAGCCCACCGCACCCGCGACCGCTCCGGACGGGTCGGCGAGCAGCTCCACGACCGGGCTGTGGTCGAGGATCCGCACCCCGGCCCTGCGCACGAGAATCCGCATCCGCCGCATGTACTCCGGGCCCTGCAGGCCGGTGCGCAGTTCGACGCCGTCGGAGCCGACCGGGAACGGGTAGCGCGCCCTGTCGGCGAGCTCGTTGATCCGGGCGTAGGTCTCGTCCAGCACCCGGGTCATCCAGCGACCGTCGGCGAGATAGCCGCCGAGACCTTCGCGGCTGGCCATGGCCGCCTCCCGCGCCTCGGGATCCGGCGGCACGTACCAGACGCCGGTGCCCGCCGACGCGGTCGCGCCGCTGGTGCCGCAGTACCCCTTGTCGGCCAGGACGACGTCCGCGCCAGCCTCCGCGGCCTTCAGCGCCGCCCAGGTCGCGGCCGGCCCGCCGCCGACAACGAGCACGTCCGTGGTCAGGTCGAGCGTGGTCATGCCGTCCTCCAGAAGGTCAAGCGCGCTCGGTCGTCGCGAGCAGCGGCGCGTACTGGGACGGATCGCCCACGGTCGTGGTGCTGCGCCGACCGTCGATACTGGCCGGCACGTCGCCCGCGATCGTGACCCGGTGCATCGTGCGCGCCTGGTCGTCATAGTCGGCCACCGCGTAGTGCTGAGTCGCACGGTTGTCCCAGATCGCGACATCGCCGGGTTCCCACTGCCAGCGCGTGGTGTTTTCTAGCGCGACCACGCGATCCTGCAGCAACTTGAACAGCGCCTGGGACTCCGTGCTGCTGAACCCGATGAGCCGCTTGACAAAGTGACCCAGCAGCAGAGCGCGCTCGCCGGTTTCCGGGTGCACACGGACCACGGGATGCTCGGTCTCATAGAGATCCGAGACGAATTCCTTGCGCTGGGCCTGGATCTTGACATCCACGCCGCCGGTGACCGTCTCGTTCAGGTGCGAGGTGTAGTCGTAGTCGTTGGTGTGCACCGCCCACAGCGAGTCCACCAACGACTTGAGAGGAGCCGGTAGTTTGTCGTAGGCGGCGACCGTGCTGGCCCAGGTGGTGCTTCCGCCGTAGGAGGGCAGTTGCACTGCCCGCAGGATGCTGATGGCCGGAACGCGGTCCACGAACGTCACATCGGTGTGCCAGCTGTTCGCTTTCCCGTATTCCGAGTCGATCGGCAGGATGTTCCCTTGGGCCCTGCTCTTCGTGGTGGGATGCGCTTGGGTCAGCTCACCCAGAAGCGAGGCGAACTGCTGCTGCGCGGTGTCATCGAGGTGCTGCTGACCCCTGAAGAAGATCACCTTGTGTTCCAGCAGGGCGGACCGGATATCGGACACGGTCTGCGCATCCAGGTCGCCGCCGAGCCGGACTCCCTCAATACGAGCACCGATGCGAGAACCGAGCTTGACCACCTTGATCCGGCTACCAGTGGTGGCTTCGTCTGTCGGTTGTTCCAAGTGGACGGTCATTCTCTTTCCTTCCATTGTGGATCTTGATGAGTCTTTCAGTGTCGCCAGTGTGAGAGCCGGCGTTCGATCACGACCAGGATCTGGTTGAAGGCCAGGCCGAGCAGGGAGAGCGTGATGATCCCGGCATACATCTCGGGAACCTGGAAGTTGTATTGCGCCGCATTGATGAGGTATCCGAGCCCGGCCTTGGCGCCGGCCATCTCGGCGGCGACCAGCACCAGCAGAGCGTTCGCCGCCGCGAGCCGGATTCCGGTGAACACCGTAGGCACCGATGCGGGAAGCACGACCTTGACGAACACTGGCAGCGCGGAGAATCCCAACGACCGCGCGGATTTGAGCAGCAGCGGGTCCACCGTGCGCACAGCACTGATCGTGTTCAACAGGATCGGCCAAGCGCACGCGAACACGACAAGTGCGATCTTGGACGTCTCCCCGAGCCCGAGCAACAGCACGAACACCGGAAGGAGCGCGAGCGCGGGGGTGTTGCGGAAGACGTCCAACAGCGGCGTGAGCAGCCGGTCGACGGGCCGGTACCAGCCGATGAGAATCCCAAGCGGCACGGCAAGTGCGACGGCGATGAGGAACCCGGCCAGCGAACGCTCCAGGCTGGCACCGAGGTTCTGCCAGAGCTGCCCACTGGCTGCGAGATGGAACCACGTCGTCACGACCCGGCTCACGGGCGGGAGGAAGATACTGTCCACTAGTCCGACGCGCGGCACGATCTCCCACAGAACCAGGAAGGCAATGATCGCGGCACTAGCTTGTGCCGTGCGGCCCAGGGCGCTACCGGCTCGTGCTACGAGCGATTCGGCCGTGTTGAGTTTCAGCCGAGGCGGGGTGATGCTAGCCAACGGAGACCGCCTCCTTGCTCGCACTGTCCTGAGTGGTTCGCTGAGCAAGACTGCGCTCCTCGGACTGGGCGCGGTCCACCTCGTCGTGGAGCAGGCTCCAGATCAGGTGGCGGTACCGCGCGAATTCGGGCTCCGACCGCAGGTCTTCGTGTTCCGTACGGTTCTCGAAAGGGACGTCGACAACTTGCTTGATCCGCCCGGGGCGGGAGGTCAACACCGCGATCCGCTGGCCCAGGTAAACCGCTTCGTCGATGCCATGGGTGATGAAGACAATCGTCTTGCGGGTGCGTTCCCAGATGCGCAGAAGCTCCTCCTGGAGCCGTTCCCGGGTCTGCGCGTCCAGCGCGGCGAAGGGCTCGTCCATGAGCAGCACCTCGGGGTCGAAAGCGAGGCTACGCGCGATCGCCACGCGTTGCCGCATCCCGCCGGAGAGCTCGTGTGGGTAGTGGTCGGCGAATCCGGAAAGGCCCACCAGATCGAGGTATTCGCGGGCGAGAGTCTCCCGCTCGTGCTTTCCGACGCGCTTGGCCTCCAACCCGAACTCCACGTTCGCCCGGGCAGTGCGCCAGGGCAACAGCGCGTACTGTTGGAACACCACCCCTCGGTTGAGGCCCGGTCCGGTGATGGCCTCGCCGTCGAGCCGGATCTCGCCGGACGTAGGGGAGGCAAGGCCGGCGAGCAGGTCGAGCAGGGTGGACTTGCCGGAGCCGCTGGGACCCACGATGACGGCGAGTTCGCCTGCTTCGATGCGCAGGTCGACGCTGTCCAGCACGCGGAACTCGCCGCCGGCATCCTGCCCCTTCCAGCCGCGACTGCGGAAGGTCTTGGAAACGTTGTCGAAAACAATATCTGCCATGATCTCCTCGTTTCGAGGTCAGGCGGTGCGGTACGGGTTGAATTCGTTGGTGTAGAGCGAACCCACGTTGATGCTGTGGGGTGCGACGACGCCCTCGGCGATCAGCCGATCCAGCCAGGTGGTGAACTCCCGGTCACTGATCACGCCGCCGGGGCCGGCGATTCCTGCCGACTTCCAGTACTTGATCGTCGAGGAGTCTTCGTTGCGGTTCCGTCGCCGGAGAATGTCCAGGAACCGTGCGACAACCTCCGAGTACGGGCGAGTTTGCGTCCACCGGATCGCCCGAGCGACACCGCCCACGAGGGCACGGGTGGTGTTCGGGTTCGCGGCGATGAATTCGTCGCGCAGGACGTAGCAACCGGCGCTGAAGGCGCCGAGCAGGTCATAATCCCGGAACACGGGGTGGATTCCGCCGTGCGCCATGGCCTTGTCCGAGATCGGGTTGCTCATCGCGGACACGTCGATCTGACCGGAACGCAACGCCTGATCGGCACTGATCGGAGGCACCACCACGGGCTGGACCTGCCGGATCTCCTCCTCGGTGAGCCCACCTCGCTGCAGATACACGGACAGGACGTCCTGGGCATGCGCGCCGATGGTGTTCATGCCCACCGACTTGCCGATGAAGTCGCGGGGCGAACGGATCGGGCTGCCCTGCGGCACGTAGTACCCGGTGTTGGTCAGGTCGTTGGCCCCGTAGTAGGCGATGACCGCTTTGATCGGTGCACCGGCCGCAGCCAGCCGGATGATCGCACCGTTGAAGGCCCCACCGATGTCGATATCGCCGGTCACCGTGGCCTGGATATCTTGCGGCCCACTGGTCGTGTTCCCGATCCACTCCAGACGAACGTCGCCCAGCAAACCGAGATCGGCCGCGAGTTCCGGGAGGAGTACCTGACCCGACCAGCCCTGGTAGCGGATGACCTTGGTCTCCCCGCGAGGGGAAGCGGATCCGATCGAACATCCACTCAGGACCGTTCCGGCCGCGAGCGTGGAGACTCCATATCGCAGTAGGTCCCGTCTCCGGAGAGATTTTCGGGTATCGCTGAGCACGGCGGGCAACTCGCATTCTGGGTATTCGAAGGCGTGCGAAATCTAGGGGGAGGGAGGAAGGCGACAGCGCGCCGAGGAGCGGCGCGAATGAAATCCAACGGGGAGGCGCCGACGCGAAATCCGCGCGAGCCGGCGCCGATCAGGTCAGCAACAGCGCGCACTGGCTACGTGAACGCAGTCCACGTAGCGGCGCTCGGTGAGGTCGATGCTCGCTGACACGTATCCGATCGAACCGACAATGGGGTTGCACTGTCAACTATTCAGGGCATCGCTCCCGGATGCCGGGACGCCCGAGACGATGGTTTTCTCGAAGGGCAGGTGTCGAAACGCTTCAGGGTTCGCGGTCGGATCGAACAGTGGTGCGTATCCTGAGTTGAGGTACAAGGCTCTGGCTTCGGGCTGGCGCGGCCCGGTAGTGAGGTAGATCCGCACGTATCCCACACGCGCCGCCTCGGTTTCGAGTTCACGCAAGACGCGGCGCGCCAGCCCGCGCCGGCGATGCGTCGATCGGGTCCAGATCCGCTTCAGCTCGGCGGTTTGCGGATCGTACCGTCGAAAAGCCCCACCAGCCACGGCACGCCCGTTCTCGGTGAATACCAGGAAAACCCCGTGTGGAGGCGTGAACGCATCGGCCGGGTACCCCTCCAGCTCACCGCGTGCCAGCCTGCCGTAACGGCTGCGGTACTCGAACGCGAGCTCGTCGAGCAACGGCTGGACCAACGGATCGTCCACAGTGATATGACGAATCTCCAGACTCATGTCACCAAGTTGCGCGGATCACCGGCGAAACCGTTGCACTATGTGGGACGGCACGGCGTAAGGAACATTACGTGCCGATACAGAGACGGGTTCAGCGGCGCGGCAATTGGAGGCACGTGGCAGCTGCGGAAACATGATTCCCTTAGAGCGGATCCCTGCCGGAGGATTCTGGGAAGAGGTCACACGTCGTTCAAGGGTATAGCCCTGGTGGCTGATACCGTGCTGATCGCTCCGGTCACGAGTAGGTAGGCGCACGCCAACCAGGGCGCACCGCCGGCCGCGGCGAGCAGAGAAGTCAAGATCAGCGGGGTAAAACCAGACGCGTAGATACCTCCGCCTTGAAACGCCAGGGACATGCCTGTGTAGCGCGTGCGGGTCGGGAAGACTTCGGCGAACAGCGTTGATTCCGCGCCGCTGGCCAGGCCGTAAGAAATACCGAGCATCACCACCAGGACGATGGCCACAAGCCACACCTCACCGGTGCGCAGCCCGAGGAAAGCAGGAAACACCCCCAGCCCGAACAGGGCGCAGCCAATCGCGAACACCTTGCCCCGGCCGATCCGGTCACCCCATACCCCGGCAAGGGGCACTACGGCAGCGCAGACGAGAGCGGCAACCGTGACCACGATGAGCATCGTTGTCCGATTCATCTTCAGCGTCGAGACGGTGTAGGTCAGCACGAACACGCCCCAGGTGTTGAACGAGGCGCCCTCTGCCCACCGGGCGAGCAGTGCCCAACCGAGGTTGCGCCGTGATACCCGGTCCCGGAGAACGTCGGCTGCGGGGACCCGCGAGATTCCGGCGTCGGCCTGCATCCGCTGGAACGCCGGAGTCTCCATGACCTTCAGCCGAACGACCAAACCGATGAAGACGAGGAACACGCTGGCGATGAACGCGATTCGCCAGCCGTAGCTGGCAAAAGCGGCGTCATCCATCACCACGCCAAGGAGCGCGAACGCCCCGGTGCCGAGGGCAAGCCCGATGCCCAGCCCGATCTGGGGAATACTGCCGTAGAGACCCCGCTTACCGGGCGGGGCGTACTCGACGGCCATGAGCACAGCACCTCCCCACTCACCGCCAACGGCGACACCCTGAATGATCCGCAGGATCACCAGGCTCAGCGGGGCGAGGACGCCGATGGTCTGATAACTGGGCAGCACTCCGATCGCCGCGGTCGACAACCCTGTCAGCGCCATGGTGATGATCAGCGTTTCCCGCCTGCCGAACCGGTCGCCAACGTGGCCGAAAATGAGACCACCGAGCGGACGAGCGACGAAACCGATCGCGAAGGTGGCGAACGACAGGAGCGTGCCGACCGCAGGATCACCGTTGCCGTAGAAGATCTTGGGGAAAATGATCCCCGCAGCGGTGGCGAACAGGAAGAAGTCGTACCACTCGATCGTCGTCCCGATCAGGGACGCGACCAATACCGTTTTTCCGCTGGTGCGGGTTTCCTCGCTCGTGGCCGGGGTATCGGCGATCCCGGTGCTCATGACGTCGCCGCCGGGGCACCCGTGGCGAACGCGGCGATGCCGGGCTCCGGCGGCTGCGGTCCTGCGGGGTGACGCCACAGACCTCGCTGCGCGAGCAACGGCAGCACGCCTTCTCCGAACCAGTACGCTTCCTCGACATGCGGGATACCGGAGAGGATGAACTCATCGATGCCGAGTTCGTGGTACTCGCTGATGCGGTCTGCGACCTCGGTGTGACTGCCCACCAGCGCGGTTCCCGCCCCGCCGCGGACCAGCCCGATTCCGGCCCACAGATTCGGCGAAACCTCCAAGTTGTCTACCGAGCCCCGATGCAGGGCGCGCATCCGGCGTTGCCCTTCCGACTCGATCGACGCCTGGCCGGCCTGGGCAGCCCGTATCCGATCCGGATCCATACCCTCCAGCAGGCGACGTGCCTCGTCCCAGGCATGCTCCGCGCGGTCCCGCGTGATCACGTGCAGCCGAATCCCGAATCGCACCGTGCGGTTCTGCTCGGCGGCCAGCGACCGAATCCAGTTGACCTTCTCCGCAACGGCCGACGGAGGCTCGCCCCACGTCAGGTAAACATCGCTGTGCCGTGCGGCCACCGCCCCGGCAGCGCCTGAAGATCCGCCGAAATAGATCTCCGGCACAGGATCGGGAAGCCGGTTCAGCACCGCTCCGTCCACATCCAGATGCGTCCCGTGGTAAGACACGGTCTGCCCCGACCACAGCCTCGACACGATGTCGAGGAACTCCCCGGTGCGCTCGTAGCGCTGATCCTTGTCCAGGTAGTCCCCGTAAGCCTGCTGCTCGCTCGCGTCCCCGCCAGTAACCACGTTGAGCAGCAGACGGCCCTGCGACTGGCGTTGATACGTGGCGGCCATCTGTGCAGCAAGCGGCGGGCTGAGCAGCCCGGGGCGGAACGCCACCAAGAACTTCAACCTCTCGGTGAGCTGCGTCAGCATCGCGGTGACCACCCACGCGTCTTCGCACCAGGCTCCTGTGGGAGTCAGCGCCCCTTCGAAACCGAGCTGCTCAGCGGTCCGGGCGATCTGCCCCAGATACGCGACCGTCGCGGGCCGATCCCCGGCCGCGAGCCCGGGCGCAGCACCATGACCGCCTCCCACCACGTACCGGCTGTCGCCGGTAGTGGGCAAGAACCAGTGCATTCGCAGCGTCACAGAGCACTCCCTTCCAGCTAACTCGTCAAGCCGGCAATGTAAACTAAGTGGACCTGATAAGTCCACATTCGGCCAGGGGGGCCGTGACCAGGGACACGCACACCGCCCCCTGTCTCGCCACTTGAGTTCCTAGTGCGCTAGGACGATGAAGCAACTCGGCCTGCTGCCAGTCAGCTGCGCCGCCCCCTGTAGGCCACGCGGACGACTTCCCCCGACGGCCCGTCCGCGGTTGCTGGCTGCAAGATCGAGCACCGGCGCGCTGGTGCGAAAAATCCCGGAATGGTAGCGGAATGCCAGGCAAGAACGCCAGCCTGTTCACGATACAAGACTAATTAGACCTTGTGGGTCAAGTATCTCTAGTGTGCCCATCATGGGCTTCTCGTGGGCATTGGTCGTGGCCGGTGCGCTGGTGGGCATCTCCGTAGGCGTCACCGGGATGGGCGGCGGGGCGTTGATGACGCCGATCCTGGTGCTGCTGTTCGGGATCAATCCGAGCTCCGCTGTCGGCAGCGACCTGGTGGTCTCGGTTGCGATGAAGCCGGTCGGTGCGCTGGTGCATCTCCGCGCACGCACGGTGCGTTGGGATCTGGTGCGGTGGCTGTTGCCCACGGCCGTACCCGCCGGGTTCGTGGGTGCGTTCGTACTGCGTTGGTTCGCTCACGGGGCGCAGTTGCAGAGTCAGCTCAAACTGGCCGTGGGTGCCGCGCTGCTGCTCGCCGTCGCGGGAATGCTGGTACGGCTGTTGCTCGCCCGTCGTGAAGGCGCGCGGACGCCCGATGACGCCCCCACCCCCATCCGCCCGGTACCGACGCTGCTGATCGGCCTGATCGGCGGCTTGATCGTCGGGATGACCTCGGTCGGCTCCGGATCGCTGATCATCGTCATGTTGATGCTCACGCACCCCCGGCTGCGAGCCAACGAACTGGTCGGCACCGATCTCGTACAGGCCATCCCCCTCGCTGGCGCCGCGGCGATCGGACATCTCATCGTCGGCGACGCCAAGCTCGGACTGGCCGCGATCGTCCTGATCGGTGCGCTCCCCGGCATCCTCATTGGTGCCCTGCTGTCCAGCCGAGCGCCCAGCGGCGCGTTGCGCGCGATCCTCGCCATTCTCCTTCTGGGATCGGGATTGTCGCTGTTGCCCGTGCCGAAGGTGGTGCTCATCGCGGTGATGGTCACCGCCGCGCTCGCCCTGATCGTCGTGGTCGCCGGGATCGTCCGTGGCAAGCGCCAGCACGAGCCGCCCGTCCCGGAGGAGGAACTGGTCGAGTCGGGGGGTTGACCGACCCGGCAGCCGCCAGCGCTGCCGGGATCACGTGCGACTGTCTCGGATTCGATTTGACCGCGTTCCGCGCGATGCCAGTGAACGTCTTCGGCCGCGCTGACCAATTCAGGAACTCGTCGGCTGTTTTATAGCCATATCCCCGTGCTTCGCTGTCGCGTCGGTGTGGTGAGTCACCGCATACGCAAAACTCTCAGGCCGCACAAACCCTCCGCGACCCTCCTCTCACCCACTGGGCGCGATTGACCTGCGGGCCTGCGCCTGTTTGTATCTTCAGTATGACGCCGGGAGTGCTGCTCGTACACCGCGAGCACATTGACCTTTTGCGGGTCGCCTCGGCGATGTCTGCTCGCGCCTGACGCGTTTCCTGCCTCTGCACGCTGGTTCTTCCCGCAGCACAAGCCATTCCGGCCAGGCGCACGGCTACCGTCCGCCCGGCTTGCGTGCGCCCAAAGGAGCAGACCCATGCACAGCCAACCGGTTCATGCGCTGGACCTTCTGGAACTACCAAATACCTGCCCGACGCTCGGCGATCCACAAGGGACGGTCATCACTCTGGAGGATCAAAACGCAGATCTTCCATGGTATGGCGGGCTGGGGGTGCGCAGCGCCGCTTGTGGTTTCCAAACACGGGCCTTTCCCATCGTCGCTGCGCGTCCGATCGACCTTGGCCGGCGAGTGGCGCGGGCGACGCAGGGCCTCCCACGGCCCATCGTGCTGGCAGGCCACGGGATTGGTGCGTTGCTGGCACTGCGGTTCGCACGCTGGGGTGACGTCGCTGCCGCTGGTGTGATCGCGGCGGCTCCGCCAGCCGTGATCAGTCAGGACCTCGGCTTCGACGGACTCGTCGAGCAGGCACGGAGCGGCAACCCCGGGATTCCCACACTGGTGTTGCACGCTTCGCACCCGAGCCCGGTAGCAGAGCAGGAAGTGAGCAGCTTTCTCCAGCGCCTCTCGGGCGTGGCCGCCTGAAGAACATGGTGTCGATGCCGCTTATCGAAGCCGTTCCCACTCTCTGATACGCGGAATAACGGTTCTTGCGATGACGTCGTCGGGGACAGGGTTTCGATGGTGGGGCCGCTGGTGGAGGGCAGGGAGGACCTGTACATGTCAGGAAAGCCGGGACTGCGTCTTGGTGTGGCGTTGGAAGGTTCGGGGTGGCATCCGGCGGCGTGGCGCGAGCCGGATGCGCGTGCCGATGAGCTTTTCACCGCCCGATACTGGGAAGATCTGGTCTTGGAGGCCGAACGTAGCCTCCTGGACTTCGTCACGATCGAGGACTCGCTCGGTGTGCAGTCCTCTCGCGAAGACGGACCCGACGATCGCCTCGACCGGGTACGCGGACGCCTGGACGCCGTGTTGATCGCATCGCGAGTGGCCCCTCGAACTGCCCACATCGGACTGTTGCCGACCGCCGTGGTCACGCACACGGAGCCGTTCCACCTCTCCAAGGCGATCGCCAC
>JBPYFK010000059.1:0-24639 GCA_051984675.1 Pseudonocardiaceae bacterium
AGCAGGTCCGGCGCAGCAACGCGGCGGGTTGGGCCGCGGCGGCGGTGTTCCTGGCGTTCTGGCTGCCGTATGACAACGGATTGCGGCCGGAGCCGGTCGTGGTGCTGTTCTCGCTGCTGGCGTTGTGTGCGGTGGAACGGGCCGTGGCGACCGGCCGGCTGATGCCGGCGGCGCTGGGCCTGGTCGTCGCGGCCTTCTCGGTCGGCGCGAACCCGCACGGCCTCGTGGCGATGTTGCCGTTCGTCGCGGCGCTCAAGCCGCTGATCCGGCTGTTGCGGAAACGCGCGCAACAGTTCGGCTGGCTCCCGGTGCTGGCGCCCATCGGCGCCTGCGGCTTCGTGATCCTGTCGGTCGTCTTCTACAACCAGACCTGGAAGTCGATCTCGGAGGCCACCGGCCTGCGCACCGAACTCGGCCCGGCCTCGGACTGGTACCAGGAACTGGACCGGTACAACTTGCTCTTCAGCCAGACGCCGGACGGCTCGATGGCCCGCCGGTTCCCGGTGCTGCTGCTGATCCTGTGCCTGGTGACCTGCGCGGTCGTGCTACTGCGGCGGGGTCGTATCAACGGTGCCGCGCTCGGACCGAGCCGGCGGCTGCTCGCTGTGACAGCACTGTCGTTCGTCGTCCTGGCGCTGACCCCCACGAAGTGGTCCCACCACTTCGGGATGTTCGCAGCCGTGGGAGGCGCGCTCGCCGCGTTGACGGCGTTGGCGACCAGCAGCACGGTCCTGCGATCCAAACGCAACCGCGCCGGCTTCTTCGCCGGGTTGATGCTCATCTGCGCGTTCGCGGCGACCGGCCCGAACGGCTTCTGGTACGTGTCCGGCTGGGGGGTGCCCTGGTACGACAAGCCCATCTCCTACCACGGGCACAACCTGAGCACGCTGTTTCTGATCATCGCGTTCGGCGCGGTCGTGGTGGCGGTCATCGAGCACCTGCGTCTCGACGAGCACCGGGGGCCGAAGGCTCCCCGCAACGGCAGTCGCCTGGAGCAGCGCAGCCGCGCGTTGCGACTGGGCACGGCACCGCTGGCGGTGGTGTGCGCGCTGATCGTGCTCTTCGAGGTCGGCGCGTTCACCAAGGTCATCCAGAAGCAGTGGAACAGCTACAGCCTCGGCGTCGACAACGTCCGGCAGATCATGGGGCAAAGTTGCGGGCTGTCGGACTACATCTACGTCGAGACCAACCCGCTGGACGGCATGCTGCCGGTCGCAGCCAGCCAGCCGGCGACTGCCACGCCTGGTACGAAGGTGCCGAAGCTGCCCGGTGAGGACGAGACCGCGAACCAGTACCTGCGCCCGAAGACGACCGGCTTCGCCCGGGGCGGGCTGCCGCCGGGCGACGGCTCCGCCCCGGACGAGCCGGACTGGAAGCCGCCGTACCACTTCGGCGGGGACAACGCCCCGGTATGGGGCAGCTACCACCCCAACGGCGTGGACATCGGCCAGCTGCGATCCCAGTGGTACGACCTGCCGCCGCGGGCTGCCAGCGGCACGGTCCCGGTGGTGCTGAGCATCGCCGGTTCGGAGAAGGGCGCGAACTCGCTGGCCGTCGAGTTCGGCCGGGACACCCCGCACGGCTTCGAGATCCTGGACTCCCGACCGGTTGAGCAGGGTCCGCCGCCGCAGTGGCGGGACGCCCGGATCACCGTCGACGGCCCGGCGAAGCAGGCGACCAAGATGCGCATCGTCGCGGTCGACCAGTCCCTCGGCACCAACGGGTGGCTGGCCGTGAGCGCGCCGCGTGCGCCGCAGCTGACGGAGATGAGCCACTACGTCGGTAACGCCCCGACGTACACGGAGTGGACCGCGGCCTTCCTGCACCCGTGC
Source organism: Pseudonocardiaceae bacterium (assembly GCA_051984675.1). GTDB lineage: Bacteria > Actinomycetota > Actinomycetes > Mycobacteriales > Pseudonocardiaceae > JBPYFK01. The sequence continues at coordinate 1,833 of JBPYFK010000059.1, forward strand.
CTGCAGCCCTCGCCGATCCGCAACGGCATCGCGGAGATGCCGAAGTTCCGGGTCGCCGCCGGCGCCGAGGTCCGGGACATCGGTCAGGGCTGGTCGTCGCCGGACGCCGGTGGCCCGTTCGGGTGGCTGGACGTGGTGGCCAGCGTGCGTGAGCTGCCCACCTACCTGAACAACAACCTCCACCGCGACTGGGGCTCGCTGTACGAGGTCGACCCCTTCCGGCCGGATGCCCTGCCCGCGCAGGCCGCGATGGAGGTGCACCCGGAGACGCACTGGGGCACCTGGTCGCCCGGCCGGATGAGCGAGACGGTCCACCTGCCCGGTGGCGTGCCGAACTCCGACAACCGCAACGACGTCAAGGGCTTCGGCAACGGCCCCGACCAGTAGTCACCGCGTAGCAGTGAGCGGGGTGCGCCAGCGTGCGCGCCCCGCTCACGCATGGTGAACACCGTTCGGTGGTTTGGCTCTGCCGTGGGTGAAATCGCTGGCGCGCTCACCACACAGCTGGTGCGCTGGCGGCATGAGCGAGACACAGAGTCAGAGCGAAAGCACGCAGAGCAAGAGTGGGCAGCACAAGAACGTGCTCGTCCTGCACCTTCCCGGCATGAATCAGCCGCTGTACATCGCCCTGGACGAGGCGAGTGCCGAGACGATCCAACCGGTGCTGCCGGAACTCATGGCAGTCGGCGACACCCGCCTACTGCACACCTCGGACGGCGGCCAGTTCGTGGTGAACTTCCGGCACGTCGCCACCGCGCACCTGTCCACGCTCCCGTCGAACGGGCACGTCTACGGATCGATCAGCCGGCCCGCCGGCTTCCGACCCTGACCGGGCCGTGATCAAGCGTCCTTGAAGACGATCCACTTCAGCATGATGAAGTTCATCAGCGTGCCGAGGCCCTGCGCGATCACCCAGATCAGCGTGAACTGCCACGGCTCGTGCGCCTGGAACAGCGTCACCAACAGCTGGTTGGTGCCGGTGTTGACGAAGAACGTGACCGTGTAGACGAGCGCGAACCCACCGGCCTTCGCCTTGGTGTTCCCGGTGTTGGCACCGGCGAAGGTGAATTTCCGGTTGATGAAGTACGACGTGGTCGTGCCGAGAATGAAAGAGATCGACTTCGACAGGTAGACGGGCCACCCGAACAGTCCGAGCAGCAGCGAGTACGTGCCGAAGTCAATGACGGCGCACCCGCCGCCGATGATGATGAAGCGGAACAGCTGGCTGAACAGCCCCAGCCGCTTGGATTCCTGCTGCTGGACGGCCTGCTCGGCGGCGGATTCGGCCACGGCCACTGGTTCACCTCGGTCGATTGGGGCCACGGGGTACGGAGACAACTCAGCGACTCGGGAACCACATAGGTCGCTCGTGACACTCCCGAGACAGCCTCCATGAGGCAGGGCTAACCACCCCGAGCGAGTGTATCGATGTCCCGGCAACACCACCCGCGACGGCCCCACTACCCGTCCGAATGGCAGGCCGTGCCGTCGATAGACTCGGCTGGGTGGACCCGGTAAAGGACGAGCTTCAGACGCTGACCGGCTGGGGGCGCACGGCGCCGACCAGGGCACGCGTGGTCAGCACCCCGGACATCGAGGTGATCGCGCGCGCGGTGCGGGAATCCGGCGAGCGCGGTGTGATCGCACGCGGTCTCGGCCGCAGCTACGGCGATCCCTCGCAGAACGCGGGTGGCGTCGTGATCGACATGACCGCCCTGAACCGCGTCCACCGCGTTGACGCGGATTCCGCAGTGATCGACGTGGACGCGGGTGTGTCACTGGACACCCTGGTGCGGCGGCTGCTGCCGTACGGCCTGTGGGTCCCGGTGCTGCCCGGCACGCGCCAAGTCACCGTCGGTGGGGCGATCGCCGCCGACGTGCACGGTAAGAACCACCACTCGCAGGGCAGCTTCGGCAACCACGTGCTGTCCATGGACGTCCTCGGCGCCGACGGCGAGATCCGCACGGTCACCCCGGAGGGTGAGGGCTCGGAGCTGTTCTGGGCCGTGGTCGGCGGGATGGGCCTGGTCGGCATCGTGCTGCGCGCCACCATCCAGCTCAAGCGGGTCGAGACCGCGTACTTCCTGGTGGACACCGAACAGGTGCGAAACCTGGACGAGCTGATGGAGCGGCTGCAGAGCAACGACGACCAGTACACCTACTCGGTGGCCTGGTTCGACTCGGTGACCACCGGCGCGAACATGGGCCGGGGCACACTCACCCGCGGGTGGTCGGCGACCCTGGAAGACCTCCCGAAGAAGCTCCGCAAGGACCCGCTGAAGTTCGACGCCCCCCAGCTCGCGACCGTTCCCCCGGTTTTCCCGAACGGCATGCTCAACGGCCTCACCGCCCGGATGTTCAACGAGATGTGGTGGCGCAAGGCACCCACGAAGTTCGGCGCGGTGCAGAACATCACCCAGTTCTTTCACCCGCTGGACATCGCCGCCGAGTGGAACCGCGTCTACGGCCCCGCCGGGTTCCTGCAGTACCAGTTCGTCGTTCCGTTCGGCCAGGAGACGATCTTCCGCCGGATGATGGAGACGATCTCCACGTCCGGGCACGTGTCCGCGCTCAACGTGCTCAAACGCTTCGGCGAGGGCAACCCGGGCGTGCTGTCGTTCCCGACCCCGGGGTGGACGCTGGCGGTGGACCTGCCGGTGCGGCCCGGGTTGGACGCGCTGTGCCACCGGCTGGACGAGATGGTCATGGAGGCCGGCGGCCGGTTGTACCTGGCCAAGGAGTCCCGCACCGCACCGGAGACGTTCCACCGTGGCTACTCCCGCATGGGTGAGTGGAAGAAGCTGCGCGAGACCTATGACCCCAACGGCGTGTTCAACTCGGACCAGTCCCGGAGGCTTGAGCTGTGACCGCTTCCACGAGCGCTCCCACCACCAGTGCGGCTGAAGCCGTTTCTGTCCCCTACGAGTACAAGACGCTGATGGGTTGGGCGCGCACGTCGCCCACCCGTGCGCGCGTGGTCAGCACCCCGGATGTCGAGGTGATCGCGCGGGCGGTACGCGAGGCGGACGAGCGTGGTGTCATCGCTCGCGGCCTCGGCCGCAGCTACGGCGACCCCGCGCAGAACGCCGGCGGCACCGTCATCGACATGACGCCGCTGAACCGCATCCACGACATCGACCCGGACACCGGGGTCGTCGACGTGGACGCGGGCGTGAGCCTGGACCAGCTGATGAAGGCCGGGTTGCCGCACGGCCTGTGGGTGCCGGTCCTGCCGGGCACCCGCCAGGTGACCATCGGCGGCGCGATCGGCTGTGACATCCACGGCAAGAACCACCACTCGCACGGCTCGTTCGGCAACCACGTGGTGTCGATGGACGTTCTCACCGCTGACGGGGAGATCCGCACGATCAGCCCGTACGGCGACGGCTGCGCGCTGTTCTGGGCCACGGTCGGCGGTGTCGGTCTGACCGGGCTCGTGCTGCGCGCCAAGATCCAGATGAAGAAGACCGAGACGGCTTACTTCATCGTCGACGCCGACCGCACCGAGAACCTGGACGAGACGCTGGAGCTGTTCAGCAACGGCTCGGATCTCGCCTACGACTACTCGATGGCGGTGCCGGACACCATCTCCACCGACGGCCGGCTCGGCCGCGCGACATTCTCCCGAGGCTCATTGGCCACTGTGGACCAGTTGCCGCCGAAGCTGCGCGACAACCCGCTGAAGTTCGACGCCCCCCAGCTGGCGACACTGCCCGACATCTTCCCCAACGGGCTGGGCAACAAGCTGACCTTCTCGATGCTCGGGGAGCTGTGGTACCGCAAGGTGCCGAAGAAGGGCATTCGCGGACAGATCCAGAACCTCACGCAGTTCTACCACCCACTGGACATGGTCGGTGAGTGGAGCCGCGCCTACGGTTCGAAGGGATTCCTGCAGTACCAGTTCTCGATCCCGTTCGGGGGTGAGGACACCCTCAAGCGCATCATCCAGAAGATGTCGCGGTCCGGGCACTACTCGTTCCTCAACGTCATCAAACGGATGGGCGAGAGCAACCAGGCCCCGCTGTCGTGGCCGCATCCGGGCTGGATGCTCAGCGTCGACTTTCCGATCAAGGACGGGCTGCACCGGTTCTGCGAGGAGCTCGACGACGAGGTGCTCGGCGCGGGCGGCCGGTTGTACTTCGCGAAGGACTCGCGCACCACGCCGGAGATGATCCGGCAGATGTATCCCCGCCTTGACGAGTGGCGCAAGGTCCGCGCCGCCGTCGACCCCGACGGCGTTTTCCGCTCCGATTTGTCCCGAAGGTTGGCCCTGTGATCGACGCGGTAGGAAACCCCCAGTCCCTGTTCGTCCTCGGCGGCACCTCCGACATCGCGCTGGCGACGGCGGAGAGGTACGCCGCCGCGCGTCCACTTCGGATCGTGCTGGCGGCCCGCCCGGGCGAGCGGCTGGACGCCGCCGCCGAGCGGCTGCGCGCCACGGGCAGCACGGTGACGACGGTCCCGTTCGACGCGCGCGAGCCGGAGACGCACGCCGAGGTGGTCGAGAAGGCGTTCGCGGAAGGCGACGTCGACATCACGCTGCTGGCCTTCGGTGTGCAGGGCGACAACGAGCAGGGCTGGACCGAGGTCGAGGCGACCCGCGAGGTCGCCGAGGTCAACTACGTCGCGCCGGTGACGCTGGGCGTGCTGCTGGCGGACAGGCTGCGCAAGCAGGGGCACGGCCACCTGGTGGCGATGTCCTCCCCGTCCGCTGAGCGGGCTCGGCGCTCCAACTTCGTGTACGGCGCGTCGAAGGCCGGGATGGACGCCTTCTACACCGGTCTGACCTACGCGCTGAAGCCGGCGGGGATCAAGGTCACCGTGGTGCGCCCGAACTTCGTGCACACGAAGCTCACCGAGGGCATGAAGCCGGCGCCGATGGCGCAGACCCCGGACCGGGTCGCGTCGGTGATCGTGGACGCCGTGCGCGCCGGCAAGGAGCAGGTCTGGGCTCCGCGGCGGATGCGCTGGGTGATGTCGGCCCTGCGGCACGTTCCGCGCCCGATCTTCCGCAAGCTGCCGTTCTGACCCGGTTGGGATTCGGCTCTGCCGCCGGCACCCCTCGATGCCGGCGGCTTTGTTCATGACCTGCGAACGACAGTGAGTTCGACAGTGCCTTGGTTGTTGTCGTAGAAACCCCAGGCGTCGTTGGCGAAAACGTACAGGTAGCCGGGCTTGTCGACGTGGACGTCGTTGCGCTTCTTACCGATCTGGAATGTTTGGTGGATCTGCGTTCCGGTGTCGCGGTCCATGTCGCCATTGGCGATCACGCCTACCATGGACATCCAGGGCACCCATTTCCGGTCAGAAGCCGTGTGATCCCGGAGAACGCGCCGTGTCGCGAAGAGCTGCGCTGCCCGGTTCTTCCTCTGACACGCGGAGAGCGCCCATTCGATGGGCAGACGAAGGCCGCGAACGAACCATGCCACGCGATGGTAGCGCCGATCCACATCATCAGATGTCGTCGGGAAACCGTCAGGACCCGCGGGGATCGTGCCGTCGGTCCACTGGCCTTCGGCGGAGAAATCGTAGCGCCCGCTGACGAGCCAGAACCCTGTGTAGTTCCATGGCTCATTGGCATCGATGGTGGCTTTCTCGCTCTGGCCGACGGGAATGAGTTTGGACGGGCGATAGGGGCCTACCGTGATCAGCGGATGCTCCTGCCGAATGGAGACCGACTCGTGAAACCCGGTAAAGACTGAATCGTGGAGCGCGTTCGGGTTCGTTTGATCGATGAGGTCAACGTGCCGTGGCTGTGAACTCAGCAGCCGGTAGCGGAAGCCGGCGCTTTCGTCATGCAGGATCCCGGTCGCGTCCGGTCGAATCTGGGAACGCACGGACTCGTCGAAGGCCAGTCCCGCCTTCTCCGCTTCGCGGATCATCCATTCGAGTGCGCCGTCAGAGAGCCCCGTTTCGGGATGGCCGCCGCCGACGTCGCTGTGATCGCCTGGAAACCACACCTGTTCAAACGACGTCGCCGCGTTCACCGGGAGATCCCAGAGGGTGGGCGCGAAAGGACCTCGCATCTCGTCGAGCGCCACGGCATGACGTGCGTACTCGACCCGCTCGCTGAGTTGGGTGTCGCGGAAGGCGAAACTCCTGCGCTGCGGAAAGAGCAACATCAGGTCCAGACTCTTGGGGATGCCAACGGCGCCGACGGTGTCCCAGACGCCCAGAAAGTGCACCTTGCGATCTGGGAAGAAGTGGTAGCGCCGCGGCGGCGACTCGCCCTTGTGGTAGCACGCATAGATCTCCTCGGCTGCCTCGAATGCCTGTTCAGGCTGAAGCCCGGGGGTATTGCCGATGTCCAGGAGGCCGAAGGTGTCCTCGGTGAGCAATCTGGCCAGGTTACGGACGGTATAGGCACCACGGCTGAAGCCGAACAGGCTGATGGACTCCGCTTCCGGATGCTCGTGGCGTCGGACCGCGAGCCAGCGGTAGGCACTGATCAGGTCGCGTTTCAGGCCCATGCCGAAGGCGCCGCCACCAACCCTCTCACCCAGTCCGCCCTGTGCACCCACACCGGATCGGTAGAAGCGGAGTTGTTGTTCGCCATCCGGACCGGTCAGAGCCAAGGCGTTGTAGAGCCGTGCCACGTTCGTCGGTCTCGGGACACCGCGAGTCTTCTGTTTCCTGGTGGCCCAGGTCCCATCGCAGCACACAACAAGGTGCCTCATGGCAGCCACCCCCTAGCACGTGCTGGACAGTTCGATGGCCGCCTCGGCGGATCCCATCCTGCGTCACGCCCCAAGTAGCGACCACGGCCATAAGTCCCGCCGCACCACAACGTGTGCACTCTGCTCACCCGCCTGGGTGTATTTTTCCGGCCATTCGGCGGATTGTGATCAGATCGAGACGCGAGATCGCCTCAACTTGCCGCCGGAATCGGCAGATCAATACCAATGTGACCCCTTCTGCGCAACGCCTGAGACCTGCCCAGCGCACCTCGCAGAACGGCAGCGGGCGCCCCGACCACCCGAGGGTCAGCTCCGCTCTGCGGGCGGAGGTCCGCCAGTCCGGGCCCCGGGCCTGGGTGCTGATCGCGCTGGCCGCGCTGACGCTGGTGCTCGGCGTGCTCGCCGTCGTCGCGCCGGTGCGCGCCGACGACCCGGTCGTGACCTGGCCCAAGGCCGGCTCCGCCCCGGCCTCGACGGTGCTGCCGCTGTCGCCGTACCGGCCGGTGCGGCTGGACGCGACCATCCCGTGCGCGACGCTGCGCGGGGTGAACGCGACCGGCGGCACGGCCCTGGGCACGCAGCCGAACGGCCGGCAGGGACTCGCCGTGAGCGCCCGGCAGGGCGAGCTACACGTCCGAGTGTCCGGGCAGGAAGTGCTCGCCCAACCGCTACCTGCGGACAACTGCGCGTACCAGGTCTCCGCCGACGAGCACGGTGTCCGTGTGCTGCTCAACGGCACGGTCGTGGCCGATCGGCCGGGCGTGGTCCCGCCGCAGGTCGCGGAACTGTCCACGCAGGCCGAGGGACGTCCCGAAGCCGCCGGCCTTTCCGCGCGGATACACACGGACGCTCGCGGCCAGTCCAACCCGACGACGCTGAAACTGGCGCTGCTGCTTGCGCACGCTGCCGCGCTGTGCGCGCTGCTCGCGCTCGCGTGGCGCTGGTTGCGCGGGACGGAGTCGATGCGCGGGCTGAGCCTGCCGAAACCGTCGTGGGCGGACGCCACCGTCGTCCTGATCGCGATCGCGTGGGTGTTCCTCGGCCCGATGCAGATGGACGACTCGTGGTACCTGCTGATGGCCCGAAACGGCGAAACTTCGGGCTATATCGGCAATTACGTCTACATGTTCAACGCGACCGAGAACCCGTTCTCGCTCTCGCAGTACGCATTGGAGTTCTGGGGCTGGCTCGGCGGCTGGTCGCTGTGGTGGATGCGGTTGGTGCCCACGTTCTACGGGCTCGTGACGTGGGGACTCTTGCGCGTGCTGTTCGCGACCATGCTCGGCCGCGCGGCCAACCTGCCGATGGTCCCGTGGGCGCTGCTCGTCGCGCACCTGCTGTGGTTCCTGCCGTACGGCGAAACGTTGCGGCCCGAGCCGCTGATCGTGGCATGTGCCGCGGCGACGCTGGTGTTCGCGGAAGCGGCGCGAGTGCGGCGCTCGGTCGGTGCGCTCGCGATCGCGTGCGTGTTCGCCGTGCTGGCCTTCACCTCGTCGCCGTCCGGGCTGGTAGCGGGGGCGCCGCTGGTGCTCGCCCTGCCGTGGTTGCGCCAGTGGCTGCGGGCCAAGCCGTGGCCCACGCGGGTCGCGACGGTGCTGCTCGGGTGTGCGACGGTCACCGTCCTCGTACCGGCGGGCTTCGCGGACACGACGTTCGGCGACGTCGCGGACGCGGCGAAGACGCACCGCTGGTACTACCTCGCACACCCCTGGTACGAGGAGATCGTCCACTACAACACTCTGCTGGACACGTCCGGCTGGGCGCGCCGGATGCCGGTGTTGCTGACGCTGGCGCTGTTGCTGGTGGTCGCGATCGCCAGCGGTCGCGGTCGGATGGGCCATGACCCGGTCCGGCGATTGGTGTTGACCAGCGGCATCATCACCGCCGTCGCGCTCGGCCTGATCGCGTTGAGCCCCACGAAGTGGGTCAACCACTTCCACGCCGTCGCCGCCGCTCCGACGGTGCTGATCGCCTCGGCGCTGCTGCGCTCCCCCCTGCCGCGACGCGCCGGATCGGTGATCAGGGTCGCGTCCCTGCTGGTCGTGGTGGGTGCGGTGTCGCTGAGCTTCGCCGGGGACAACGCATGGCACCCGTTTACCGACGCCGGCCAGCGCTTCGGCAACCACCTGGACATCGACTCGGTGACGAACAACGTGCAGCCGCACGTCGGCTCGTTGTTCCTGCGGAGTCCGCTGCTGTGGCTCGGGTTCGCTCTGCTCGGATACGTGTGGGCGAAATGGTGGTACCGCCAAGGAAGGCGGGTCCGGGTCAACGCCGAACGCACGGTCCTCGTCACCGCCTCGCTGTCTTCTGTGCTGCTGATGCTGGCGCTGTTCGTGGATGCGCCGATCGCCGAGTATCCGGGGTGGACAGTCGCACGGTCCGCTGTTCAGGCCGCGTCGGGAAACCCCTGCGGGCTCGCCAACTACGTCGAAGTGCTGCTGCCGTCGCAGCAACGGCTCGGACCGGCAACCGGCCCGGTGACGCTGACCGGGGACTTCCTGAGCCCGACGGAGTCACCGGTGCTGGGCCGACCGTGGCAGGACCGGTCGGCGTACTGGCACGACGACCAACCCGACGGCACCACAACGGGAACGGGGACGCTGACCACCGGCTGGTACGCGGTTCCGGCGCAGGGTGGCACGAACGTGACCGTGCCGCTGGCCGGATCGCTGCGAAAGCAGAAGTTGGAGGTCCAGTTCGGGACCGGCAACCCCGCCGCGCCCGTGCCGGCACAGACCTTCGACCTGAAACCTGATCCACGCCAGCCGGCGAACACCTGGCAGCAGTTGTCCGTGCCGCTGCCCCGGAACCGGCCGACGGCCGTGCGCGTGCACGTCGTCGACCAGGTGACCGGCGCGGACAGCTGGATAGCCGCGGGCGAGCCGAAGCTGACCGATTACCGGCCGGTCACCGACATCACGCGCGGTGCGACGGTTTTCGCGGACCAGATTTCCGCGGCGCTGTGGCCCTGCGTGCACCAGGCGACGCTGCACGACGGCATCACGGACGCGCCGAGCGTCCAACTGACCGCCGACGAGTCGATCCCGACCGATGTTCTCGGCAACCCGACGTACCTGGAGTGGGGCGGTGCCTGGGTGCAAACCTCGCGCACGGCGGTGTTGACGAAGCTGGGGTCACGGCTGCGCGGTGGAGGTCCGCCGCGACAGCCGTGGGGCCAGGTGTTCACCGTGCAGTACACGCACCCGCTCGGCCAGTTCGACGTGCACGTCGACGAAGTCACACGTTCCGGGCTCGCCCAGCCACCGACCCTCGCCACCAACGCCTACCCGAACATCAGCCGCAACTCGGGAATCCGGCAGGGAGACACGGGTCCGTCGAAGAGCCTCTTCCTGGATTAGACCGTCGCGTACCGACAAAGGAAATGAGTCAGCGAAAAATCCTTCAGATTCCCGGGATCACTGGCGCCTCGCCAGTTCATGCCAGCAGTCCATGCACGTCGGCTCGGTAATCCACTCGTACTTCGTCGCCTGACGCTGCAGCCGCCACGCCTCCACTTCCTTCCCGCAGAACGCCCTCACCAGCTCGCCGGGAGGTGCTTTCCGCTGAGCGACCTCGAAAGCGTGCCGTCCGATACCGACCGGACGCCACAGCCCGATCAACCCGTCATAAGACATGCGGAATTCCCCTTCACCGACGAAGGTTCTGCGGTCGGTCACTCAATAAGGTGGTTCTTTCCCACTCGCCCCAACACCGGAACGCACCGACATGGAAGACCGTAGCGATTTCCCGGAATACTGGAAATCACCCGGTTGCGCAGTGCCGTGCAACCCTTGCACACCGCGATAACATGTCTGCGGAGGTCAACGGGGCCGAAGTTCGCTGGTTCTCAAGCTCGCGCGCTCGGGGCTGAGATACGAAAGCACCGAGATTCACTCGAATGGACTCTAGACCAGCTTGCCGCACAGGCAGACGTCTCGCGATCCACGTTGTCCCGGATCGAAACCGGCGCGAGACGACCGGCTGCGGACGAGGTGGCATCGATCCTGACCGCGCTCGGGACCTACTGGGGATGCGAGGGCGCCTTCATCATGTATGAACTCGTCGACGACCACAGGGTGATTTTTCTGGAGAATCAAGGGAGTGGGACGTTTATCGACGATAAATCGACAGAAGCATACAAGAGAGTCCTTGACAACCCGGACCAGGTTGCTCTGGACACCAAAGAATCCGCAAAGTTGATCGTGCGTTACCGGGAATGGTATCAGGAGAATGACGTTCAACTTCCGTAAGAGCAGTTACAGCGGCGGCGAGAACGGTACGTGCGTCGAGGTCGCTCGCAACGTTCCCCATGTCCACGCCATACGCGACAGCAAGGATCGAACCGGCCCGATCCTGACCTTCGTCCCCTCGGTCTTAGCGACCTTCGTCAACGCCGTCAAAGCCGGCACCTACGACCACTAGTCCGTGATCACCTGTGACGGTGCCCTCGGCAGGTAGCTGCCGAGGGCACCGTCACATATGAGACGTACTCACGGTGTGGCATCGAGATGCAGTCGCAGGTGGGTGGTCCTCGACCACGACGAGCTGATGTTCCAGCGCGGGTCGTCAGCCTGGCCCGCCTCCCGGCGCAGGGCGAATTCCACCGGCCGCTGCACTTGGTACGGGAAGCGCGCGAAGTTCAGCTCCATGAGCCACCGCTGGAGCCCTTCCGCGTGCGCGATGCGCTGTCGGATCATTCCGGCCAGATGACCACGATCCGCGAAGTCGTCCACAATGGAGCATCCGCAGAAGTACGCCAGCCCACCGATTTCTCCCGGACTCGACACCGTGCGCGAGCCAACATCCTGGCGCAGCAGCTGTCCGATCCGCGCGTAATCGGCCGGTTTCCCCCAGTTGGCGTTGATCACGGCCTGGCGCCAAGGCATGCCGTTGGCAGCGATCAGCGACACCTGTGCCGCAACGAGAACGATCGCGAGTGTTCCCGCCAGCTCGGCCACCACGCGCGACGGCACGCTACGGGCACCGGCGGCAATGGCTCCCACCATGCCCGCGAAAGTGATCGAAAGGCCGATCAGACTCGGTGCGTAATACCAGTGATACGGCGGAACTTGAATGCGCACGTACACGAGGAAGTGCGCCGCAGCACCGATGCCCACGAGCACCCAGGGGTCCAATGTGGCCGGTCCGGTACGTCCCGCGATCTGGAGCACCAACCACACCACGATGCCTACCAGTGCGAGCCCGGCCGCCACGACGGAAAGGATGATCGCAACCGGGTACCGGGCGTAGTAGAGCGCCAGCCCGTTGGTGAACGTCCAACCACCCCACGAGCGCTGGATCAGCTTGATGGCCACCGTGTCGGGGACCGCCGACCCGAAGTGCCACCAGCTGAACGCGAACCACGGCAGGGCCACCGCGCACGCGGTCCCGAGCGCACGCCACACGGCCCGCCACAGGACCGGCCGTCCGACGAACACCGCGAGCGGGAAGACCACCAGGTCCAGCCGGGTCAGCGCGAGCAGGCCCGCCGCCACCCCGAACAGCACGGGCCGGCGTTCGACGGCGGCCAGCAGGAGGAGCGCGAGCAGGGTCGCCGCGAGCGCCATCTCCATCCCCACCGACGACAACACCAACGGGTTACCGAGCACCAGCAGTACCCCCAGCACACCGCTGGCGCCCGGCATCCCGCTACTGCGCGCCGCCCGCCACAGCGCCCCTGCCAGCACCACGTTCGCCAGCACGAACACCGCACCGAGCCCGACGAGAGGTGCGCGCAGTACGGCAGTGGCCGCACCCAGCACGAGCACGTTCAGCGGCGAGGTCGCGGAATTCGCTGTCTCTTGGGGGAGCAGCCCCCAATGCAGGTGGAACGCCAGGTTCCGGGCGTACGACAGGGTGATGTAGGCGTCGTCGACCAGACCACCGCGCACCACCACGAACACCGCGCCGCTCCACAGCGCCACCGCACCCAGGATGACCAGCGCGGTCCATCGGTTGCCCGTTTGGAGCGTTGGTGAACGGCGCTTGGCAGCACGGGAAACGGCCTCAGCCTCGGGCGCACTGCCCGTTCTGTCCGTCCTGCCCGTACCAGGATGCGCGCTCGCGGGTTTCTTCGCAGTGGTCACCGCACACCACCCCCATCAGCCGGTCCCACGAGGTGCAGATGGTTCGTTCCTTTGGCCGGGGACGTCGTCGTCCACGAATCGCCCCCACCGGGGCCTGGACCGGACTCCCAGCGCAGCTGGAACTCGGCCGGACGCGGTCGCTGCGAGCGGTCGAGCCACAGGTAGTTCAGCTTCAGCAACTGCCGACCCAGCAGCCCGGAGTTCCTGATGCGCTCGTCGATCACGGGCACGACCCGGCCGCGGTCGGAGAACGCGTCGACGAGCGCGCAGTCGCAGAAGTAGGCGAGCGTGCCGATCTCGGGCGGCGCGGTGACCGTGCCGCCACCGACCCTGCGCCCGAGGTCGGTGCCGGCTCGGGCGTACTCGGTCGGGGTCGCCCAGTTACCGAAGATCACCGGACCGCGCCAGGGGAGGCCCTGCGCGGCATCGACAGCGGCGCCCGCAAGCACGACCACGGCCGCCGCGCCGGCCAGGACGGCCCGGCGCCGCCGGGCCGCGCTCGCCAGGATGACGTAGGCGCTGGTCAGCGCGACGATGTCCGGGACGAAGTACCACTGGTACGGCGGAACGCCGAGAATGCTGTAGGCGCCGTAGTACGCGATCGCACCGAGTCCGAGTGCTGCCACCGGGGCGAAACGGACTCGCCCTCGGCGTGTCACCCACATCGCGACGGCGGCGAGTCCCAGCCCGAAACCGGCGAAGCCCGCGACGGTCGCAGCAGGAAATCTGCGCAGGTAGAAGGCGGGGCCGCCGGCGAAGGTCCAGCCGCCGAACGAGCCTTCCAGCGTCTTGATGACGTACGTGTCCGGGATCGCCGACCCCAGGTACACCCAGCTGAACAGGTACCAGGGAAGCGCGATCACGCCGGACGCCAACGCCGCGCGCCCGATCGCCGCGAGGGGCATCCGGCGCGAGAGCACCGCCTCCAGAGCCAGCGCCACCACAAATACGGCGAGGTCCAGTCGCACCAGCACAGCCAGTCCGGCCAGCACACCGAACGCCACCGGCCGGTTTCTGGTGCTGGCGGCGAGCAACCCGGTGAGCACTGCCGCGCTGAGCAGAACCTCCATCCCGGATGCCGACAGCACGAACGGGTTCAGCAGCACCGCACCCACGCCGAGCCCAACGGCGAACCACGGCAGCGCCAAGGTCTGCGCGATGCGACCCCACCACCAGCCGAGAGCCGCCGCCGCGCCGACGAAAACGACGCCGAACCCAACGAAAGTGCCCTTCCCCACGACACCGACCACGGCGGTGGCTGCCGCGATGAGCAGTACGTTCAGCGGCGCGGTGGCCGAATTCGCGGTCTCCTGCGGGATCAGTCCCCAGTGCAGGTGCTGCGCCAGATTCCGGGCGTAGGACAGGGTGATATAGGCATCGTCGATGAGGGCGCCGTGAACCAGCCATAACAGCCCGATCGCAAGGACGGCGGACAGCCCGGAGGCCAGCGCCGGGGCGCGCAACTCTTCCCGGACCGCTGCATTCGGACGCACCACGGCCCACCGGCCGGCGCCATCCACTCGGAGACCCGGCCCTGTGTGGAATGCGTTCGACTCGCCCCTGCGTGTCGTGTGCATCGAACCCCCATCGGGGTGCATCAGCCCCCGATAGGCACAGTCCGGCACGATCTCACTGATCGCACGTGGAGGACCTCGACTGATCGCCGAACGTGATCGACCTGGTGCGCAAATAACCTGGTCGGGACGCCTTTCGACGTCCGCAACACCCAATCGGGAGAAAACGCCCGTGGTACCCGGAAAAGGCGAATTACCGACAGTTGCGCAAACGTCGCTCCATCAATAGTTGCCATACCTTCGGGTTAAGTTGAAGGTCGATTTGCGGCACCGTTTGACAGCCCCGCGTAAGGGTGTGTGCACTTTCCCTAGAGTCCCCTGATGGGGAAGGAAATTCCCCTCGCGCGCAAGGGGGACGGCATTGAGCGATCGGAGTGGTCCCACGCAGCTCGACCCGCCGGGGCAACCCGGCGGGGAACCGAAGGCCACCGAGACCGCCACCCTGCCGCGCCCGAAACGCGCCCGGTCCGCTGACGCCCTGGGCATCCTGGTCGGACTGCTAGGTCTGATCTGCGCCGTCGCGCTGCCCTTCGCTCCAGTGTGGACGAACTCCACGACAGTGCACTGGCCGCCGGGCGACTACCCGGCCGCCACGACGACCGCCTTCTTCGCGCCCTACCGGCCGGCGTCGTTCGACGCCTCGGTCCCGTGCCAGGCGATCCGCTGGGGCCTGGAAACCCCGAGGATCACCACGATCTTCAGCACCCTGCCACCCGCCAGCGACCGGGAAGGCATGGTGGTCACGACCCGGGTGGGCGAAGTGCATCTGACGCTCGGCAGGCACGAAGTCAGCCTGCCGCCGGTCAACCTGGCGGACGACACCGCCAACTGTGACCTGCGCGTGCACTCGGACGCACAGCGCACCTTCGTGACCTACGGCGACCAACCGCCGGTCACCGTCGCCAAGGCGCACCCGCCGGAGATCTTCACGTTCGCCACCGACCTGCCGACCGACCAGGCATGGCGGCTGTCGGTGAACGCCCGGACGTACTCGTGGTTCGACACCACCTCCACGACGGTGAAGACCGCACTCGCGTTCAACGCGCTCGGACTCGCCGCGCTCTCGCTCGCGCTGCTGTTCTTCGCGGGCCCCCGGTCGCCGCTGCCGTACCTGACGCTGAGCCGCCGCGCTCGGGTGGCGCTTCGGTGGCTGCGCGTCCGCTGGCCGCTGCTGCTGCTCGACGCCGTCGTCGCAGGTGTTCTGCTGCTGTGGGCGGTGATCGGACCGCTGACAGACGATGACGGCTTCGCGATGATGACCGTCCGCAATGTCCACTCAGCCGGCTATATCGGCAATTATTACCGGTGGTTCAACGCCTCCGAAGCGCCGTTCACCTCGGTGCAGGAGATGTTGCGCGCGGTCTCGTCCGTCGGGCTCGGTCCGCTGTGGCTGCGCATCCCGAGCGTCCTCGCGGGCTGGCTGAGCTGGCTGATCGTCAGTCGAGGCGTGGTGGAACGGGTCGTCGGCGGTCCCAGCCGGGTCCGGGCCGTGCCCCGCTTCGCGCTGCACCTCGCCACGACCGTGTTCTTCCTGGCCTGCTGGCTGCCCTACAACCTTGGTGTGCGGCCGGAGCCGTTCGTCGCCTTGGGCGCGATCGGCACGTTCGCGCTGCTGCTGAAGGCGACACGCCCGGGTGTACGGAATGCCCCCGGGTGGCTGGGCCTGGCAGCGCTGGCCGCCGGCCTGACCCTGACGGTGACCCCGACAGGGGTTGTCACTGTGCTGTTCGTGCTGATGTTCGCACCCCGGATCTACCCGGTGCTGACCTCGCACGCCGACCGGCTGCGCACCGTCTCGCGGTTTGTGCTGGTCAGCTGTGTCGGAGCGGTCTTCCTGGTCGTGGTCTTCGCCGATTCGACGTGGACCGCCGTACTGCGTGCGAACGACGTCCACGACCAGTTCGGCCCGAGCTTGGGCTGGTACGAGGAGATTTCCCGTTACCAGATGTTGCTTGGCACGTCCAGTTGGGGCGCGGCGAGCAAGCGACTCGCGGTCTTTCTGCCGCTGGCCGCGCTGCTCGTCGTCAGCGCCGGCGCCTTGCGCGGCTGGACCCGCCGGCTGCGGATGCCGGACGCGACGCTGGTGATCGGCGGTGTGCTGTGCATGCTCGCGGCCTACTGGCTCACGCCGTCGAAGTGGACGCACCACTTCGGCGCGCTCGCCGGGTTCGGTTCCGCGCTGCTCACGATCGCGGTAGTGCTCGTCGTCCGCATCGGGGCAGCACTTGTGGATAACCCTGGGGATGACCCTGGGGACAAGTCTGTGGACAAGTTCCCCGCTCGGTGGACGGAAGGGCTGCTGTTCGGGGTGTTCGGCGTGCTCGCGGGCGCCGTCGCGGCGGCGCTGTCGTTCATGGGACCAAACGCGTGGTGGGCGTACTCGAACTTCGACATGGCGTGGTCGGACTCCCCGATCCGGGTGCCCGGCCTCGGACTCGACAGTCCACTGTGGTGGATCGCGGTCGGCGCCGTCGCGGGCGTGACGGTCTTCGCCTTCCGAACCGCCCTCCGCGTGCTCACCCGCAGCCAGCGGAAGACGGCGGGCCCGGGGTGGACGGCGATGCCGGCTGCCGCGCTGACGCTGTCCGCCACCGCGTCCGTGGCTCTGTTGCTCGGCACGTTTCTGGGCGCCGCGCAGCAACCTGGCGACCGGTTCTCCGTCGGGCGCTCGAACCTCGCCAGCCTCACCGCGCCGAACTGCGGGATCGAGGACGACGTCCAGGTTCTGCCGGTCGCGCCGGGCGGCTCGCTACGACCGGTCGAAGGCACCGCCGATCTCGACGGCTTCGCCTCCGGCGCTGCCGGCCTTCCCGGCGGCGGCCCGCCCGCGGAGGCGCCTGGCGGGCCGACCGGCCCACCGGACCGCGCGTCCACCGCATGGAGACCGATCGGCGCGACCCCCTGGGTGTGGGGCAGCTTCACCAAACCGGGTGGTGCGCAGAACACCGGTGCGATGACCAGCCAGTGGTTCGCACTCGACCAGCTGACACCCGACCAGCGGCTGTCCCTGTGGGTGTCCGGCAAGACCGAGCAGGGCAACTCGCTGTCCCTGGAGTTCGGGCAGTCCACCGCCGATGGCGTCAAGACGCTGGGCACCCGGGAGCTGCACGACCCGCCGCCGGACCAGCGCCCCTACGACGACCCCCGGCACGGCCGTCCCAAGGACTGGCGGAACTTCCGGCCGTGGCGCCAGCTCGGCGTGGACGGCGGGGCCGTCCCGCCCGGCACCGATCGAGTGCGACTGCACGCACTCGATACGACGACCGATGCGCAGGGTTGGATCGCGTTCAGCGGCCCGGTCGTTCGGAACATCGTGCCGTTGCGGGCGTTCTTGAGCGGCGCCGAGCCCACCCTGGTCGACTGGCCGATCGGCTTCCTGTTCCCGTGCCGCACGGACTACCCGAACGTGGGACAGGGGTTGGCGCAGGCGCCGCGAACGCTGGTAATGCCCCCTTCGGGGGACAACTCGATGACTTTCGATTCGCAAGCGGGTGGTGTTTTTGCGGGTCTGCCGATGATCTCGCAGCATTTCGAAACCCCGAGCAGACTGAAAGGAGCGCCAGAACACACGTGGGGGCACGTGTACTCCGTCAAGTACTCGATCGACCGCGATGCCTACGACACCGAGCAGCGCCGCGTGTGGACGAGTGGAGCGGGAGGCGATGGTGGATACCCCTTCGAGATCTTCGAGAGAGATCAATGACCTAGCCGCGAGCACCACAGCCCCGAGGACCAACCCCGACACCACGCCGATCAGCCCGGACGCGCCGACCCACCCCGACCTCCCGGCCGGCTACCGGCTGGTGTCCGCGCGGCCGTCCCCCGAAGACGGCCCGGACGCTCGCCCGCTGGTGTCCTACGTCCTGCCCGTCTACAACGAGGTCCAACTGGTCAACCGGTTCCACCGCGAACTCGTCAGCACCGTCAGTGACCGGCCCGAATTCCGCTACGAGTTCATCTACGTCAACGACGGTTCCACGGACGGCTCGCTGGAGATCCTGCGGGACATCGCGAAGAACGACTCACGGGTGCGGGTCGTCGACTTCGCGCGCAACTTCGGCCACCAGATCGCCATCACCGCCGGAATCGATCACGCGACCGGGGAAGCGATCGTGATCATGGATACCGATCTGCAGGACCCGCCCGAAGTCAGCCTCCGGCTCATCGACGCCTGGCAGTCCGGCGCGGAGATCGTCTACGCCCGCCGCCGCACCCGGTCCGACAGCGCGTTCAAGCGCGCCACCGCGCACGCCTACTACCGGCTGCTGCGCCGTTGCGCCGAGGTGGACATCCCCGTGGACGCCGGGGACTTCCGGCTGCTCAACCGGCGGGTGGCCGACGAGCTGCGCGGCTTCCGCGAGCGCAGCCGGTTCATCCGGGGCATGGTCGCGTCGATGGGCTTCCACCAGCGGGAAGTGCCCTTCGACCGGGACGAGCGCGCGGCCGGGGAGACGAAGTACCCGCTGCGCAAGATGGTCCGGCTCGCCGCCGACGGCGTCACCAGCTTCTCCACCGTGCCGCTGAAGCTGATCACACGGATCGGGTTCCTGACGATCGCGCTCGCGGCGATCGGCATCGCCTACGCCGTCACGCTGCGGCTGTTCTTCCCGGAAGTCACGGTGTCCGGGTGGACGATGCTGATGGTCGTGATGCTGTTCCTCGGGGGCGTGCAGATGCTCTCGCTCGGCGTCATCGGCAGCTACATCGGCCGCATCTACACCGAAGTCCAGCGCCGACCGCTCTACATCGTGCGAAGCGTGATCGAGTATGAGGAGTGACGATCGGGCGACCGCGACCCGGCCCGCTCCGGCGAGCCGCGAACGGCCCGCGATCAGCGCGCTGATCAGGTCGTCCCTGGTGCGGTATGCGCTGTTCGGGGCCACCGGCGTGCTGCTCGACCTGTGCGTGTTCCTGCTGCTGTTCAACGTCGTCGGCCTGCACCCGCAGATCGCGAACGTGATCAGCACGACCGCCGGGATCACGAACAACTTCGTGCTCAACCGGTTCTTCAACTTCCGCAAGTGGGACCGCGTCCTCACCCGCTTCGCTCGGTTCTACCTCGTCGGCCTCGCCGGCATCGGACTCACCTTCCTCCTGCTCTGGCTGTTTTCCGGGCTGCTCGGCCTGAATCCGAACATCGTCAAGACCGCATCGCTTCCGATCGTGCTGCTTTTCCAGTACTCCCTGAACAAGAAGTGGAGTTTCCGAGATGAAGCTGGGAATCGTCGGGGCAGGCGCCACCGGGTTGACTGCGGCACTCGACGGGGTTAAGGCCGACCACGACGTCACCGTGCTGGAAGCCTCCGACCAGCTCGGCGGGCTCGCGTCGTCGATCACGGTCGGCGGCACGCCGCTGGAGCGGTTCTACCACCACAGCTTCCGAACCGATCGCGCGATGATCGACCTCGTGCACGAACTCGGTCTCGGCGACCGACTCCGCTTCTATCGGCCCAGCACCGGGGTGTATTGCGACGGGCGGATGTATCCGTTCGGGACGCCGGCCGAGATGCTGCGGTTCCCGAAGTTCTCACTGGTGGACCGGCTTCGTTTCGCCGGGTCATCGGCGATGTTGAAAGCCGTCCGCAACGGGCAGCGGTTCAACGACGTGCACGCGGTGGACTGGATGCGCCGGTGGGCCGGGCGAAACGTCACCGACACGATCTGGGAACCATTGCTGACGGGCAAGTTCGGTGCCCGCGCGCGGGAAGTGTCGATGGCGTGGCTGTGGGCACGCATCCACTACCGGACCTTCGATCTCGGTTATGTGCACGGCGGGTTCCAGCAGGTGTACTCGGCGTTGCTGGACGCGGTCACCACGCGTGGTGGAAAGGTCGAGTTCAGCAAGCCGGTGCACTCGATCGAGCAACCCGACCCGGCGGGCCAGGTGCGCGTACGCGACGGCGACGACGACGCCTACGAATTCGACCACCTGATCGTGACCGTGCCGCAGCCGGTATTCGCCAAGGCGGCCCGGATTCCCTCCGACGACGTGCTCTGGCGCAACCAGTACCTCGGCGCGACCTGCTTCGTGCTGGAATGTTCCCGGAGTCTGATTCCCTACTACTGGCTCAACATCACGGATACGGGATTCCCCTTCCTGGCCGTGGTCGAACACACCCGAATGGTCGACAAGGACGAGTACGGTGGTCGGCACGTCGTGTACGTCGGGAACTACGTCGACCATGCCGACTGGCGGTTCAACACCGACCCGGCCGAACTGCTCAACGCATACCTCCCCTGGTTGCGCCAACTCAACCCCGAGTTCGACGAGTCCTGGATTCTGGACTGGCACTTCTCACGCGCCGGATTCGCGCAGCCCATCGTCACCCCGACCTACCGGGCCCTGATTCCCGGCCACCGAACCACCATGCCGGGCGTGACCCTGGCGACGATGTCCCAGATCTACCCGCAAGATCGCGGCCAGAGCTATGCGATCGCCATGGCCCACGACGTTATGCGGCACCTCGGCCTGACCTAGCGCTCGACCGGGTCCCACCGGTACGTTTCCAACCTGTTGCCAGACATCCGGGCGTGTCAGGTGGCCGGAACCGGCCCCGGATGATGTAATCCGATTTGGTGAGGAATTCCCGAATGCACTCGTCAAGGGTTCCCCCGGATGATCGATTTCCCGACCTAAGGGTGCAAGAATCATCTAGGGGAGACCGGCGAGGACATGGACCACCAAGCGTGAGGAGTCGGGGTTGGGGTTCAGGTGGGAGTGCACAGACGACGGGACGGTCAAGGGCGACTTCGATGCCACCAAGCTGAAGTGGCTGCACGACTCGATGCCCGGTTACCTCAAGATGATCGACACGCGGATTCGGCAGTACCGGTACTACGACCCGCTGTGTGATCATCTCGGCATCCCGCTGCCCGTGTCACCGCTGGAATCCAACACGCTGAAGGCGATCTGCGAGCACTGGTGCGGCACCGAGGACAACGACGCGCTGCGGTACTGGATGGAAGCCGACCTGCTCACCCGCATGAAGGCGGATGCGGAAACCGTCATCAACACCCTGCCCAGCGACGGCACCCGCGTTGAGCTGCGCAGCAGCTCCGACGTGCACGCCTGGTTCTGGGTGTTGCTGAACATGCGCGTGGTCTACGGCTCGCGCTGCGGGCTGACGGACCTCATCAACGCGCCGGAGGAGAAACTTCCGTTCTCCGAACTCGACCGCAATAGCCTCCGCGATCAGGCCCGCTACACCATGTGGTGGCTCGGTCGCGTCGCGCACGGACTCCAGGTCGTCTCCGGCCAGGCGCTGCCGGAACTCACCTTCCACTGAGCGACGGCACCGACGGCAGCATCCTGTCGGTCCCGCTATTCGGTATACCAAGGTTTTCAGTAATGAGACACGGAGACCTCGGAATGCACCGCGATCACGGCCCGCGGACAACGCTGCACCCCTCGAATTGGGGCTGACCCCGAGCAGGGGTCAGCCCGAACTGGGCAACGAGTGTCTAGAGGAGATCGCTTATCTTCGACAGGTTCGGACGGATCTCCACCAGCGTGCCATCCTCCACCGCCTGGGCCAGCGTCATGGGCAGCACGTACGCGGCGCCACCACCTGGCTGGCCCCACTCGGGCAGTGCCCGTCCGAACACCACTCGCAGGGAGGATTCGATGCGGAAGCGGTGGTACTCGCGCGGAGCTTGCTCCGGCGGCACCGAACGCTCCGGCAGCGAAGTGTTCACCGCATAGACCGTGTTCCCGTCCAGATCGCCATAGCGATCTATCTCGCTGCCCGGCTTCAGATACACGACGGACTTGTTCCCGTAGGCCCGTAACGGCGGGTCTTGCGGAACCGGCACGCAGGGGCACTCGTAATCGAGCAGTTCCTCCTCCGGCGGCCGGTTGTTCATCCGTTGGTCGAGAACGAGCGCGCCGATCAGATACGCGCCGGCCTTCACCGGATCGTCGAAACGCTCCTGGCGTTCATGCGGCCCGCCGGAATCTCCGGTGTAGAACACCGTCCACCAGCCCTCGCTGTCCTCCAACATGGCCCACCCGTCGTCGATGGGCCGCACGAAGCTGTAGCTGTTCTTGCTGGCTCGCAGCCCCACCCCGAGGTGACTCTTCACCGCGGAGACCGCGGACTGCGTTTGCGGGCCCGGCATCTGAGCATTCGGATTGCCGGTCACCTTGGCCGTAGCGTGCTCGATCGCCCGCACCGGAACTCTCGCGGGAACGCGGTAGCCAACGCACGCTGATGTGGTCCAGCAAGTCCTGTGGCGGCGGCACGTCGTGGACGTCCAGGTAGTACGCGATAGCCATCGGCCAGATCCACAGACCGTCAGTCACGAACCGGTTGGGCACTTCCGCTGGCCGGCTGGGATCCAACTCGTCCTCGGCCGTGCCGAAGGCCGCCAGCACAGTGTGCCCCTGGGCGAGGTAGTCCAGGACCATCCGCTTTTCCATCTGCGACAGGGCCGGGCGGTACACCACCGGCTTCTGGTCGGCGTCCAC
>JBPYFK010000060.1:0-25540 GCA_051984675.1 Pseudonocardiaceae bacterium
AGCAGGTCCGGCGCAGCAACGCGGCGGGTTGGGCCGCGGCGGCGGTGTTCCTGGCGTTCTGGCTGCCGTATGACAACGGATTGCGGCCGGAGCCGGTCGTGGTGCTGTTCTCGCTGCTGGCGTTGTGCGCGGTGGAACGGGCGGTGGCGACCGGCCGGCTGATGCCGGCGGCGCTGGGCCTGGTCGTCGCGGCCTTCTCGGTCGGCGCGAACCCGCACGGCCTGGTGGCGGTGTTGCCGTTCGTCGCGGCGGCGAAACCGCTGTTGCGGTTGATTCGGAAACGGGCAAGGGAGTTCGGCTGGCTGCCGGTGCTGACACCGATCGGCGCCTGCGGCTTCATGATCCTGTCGGTCGTCTTCTACAACCAGACCTGGAAGTCGATCTCGGAGGCCACCGCGCTGCGGACCGAACTCGGACCGGCCGAACACTGGTACCAGGAACTGGACCGCTACAACTTGCTGTTCAGCCAGTCAGCGGACGGCTCGATGGCCCGCCGGTTCCCGGTGCTGCTGGTGATCCTGTGCCTGGTGACCTGCGCGGTCGTGCTACTGCGGCGGGGCCGTATCAACGGTGCCGCGCTCGGACCGAGCCGGCGGCTGCTCGCTGTGACAGCCCTGTCGTTCCTGGTGTTGACGTTGACGCCGACGAAGTGGTCCCACCACTTCGGGATGTTCGCGGCCGTGGGAGGAGCGCTCGCCGCGTTGACGGCGTTGGCGACCAGTTCCACCGTGCTGCGGTCCAAACGCAACCGCGCCGGCTTCTTCGCCGGGTTGATGGTCATCTGCGCGTTCTCCGCGACCGGCCCGAACGCCTTCTGGTACGTGTCCGGCTGGGGGGTGCCCTGGTTCGACAAGCCGCCGTCGCTGTACGGCCACAATCTCGCCACCTACTTGCTGGCCATCGCCTTCATCGCGGTGGTGGTGGCGTTCATCGAGCACCTGCGTCTGGACGAGCACAACCCGGGACCGCCGCCGGCAGTGGAGCAGCGCAGTCGAGCGTTGCGGCTGGGCACGGCTCCGCTGTCCGTGGTGTGTGCACTGATCGTGCTCTTCGAGGTCGGCGCGTTCGCGAAGGTCATCCAGAAGCAGTGGGGCAGTTACAGCCTCGGTTACGACAACGTCAAGCAGATCGCTGGGCAGAGCTGTGGGCTGTCCGACTACATCTACGTGGAGACCAACCCGCTGGACGGCATGCTCAAGGTGTCGCCGGGCCAGCCCGGCGCGGCCGCTCCCGGGACGCAGGCGCCCACGGAGAACGGGGAGCCCGAAGACCCGAACCACTACCTGCGATCGAAGGTCGTCGGTTTCAGCCGACCCGGCCTCCCGCCCGGCAACGGTTCGACCCCCGACGAACCGGACTGGAAGCCGCCGCACCACTTCGGCGGGGACAACGCCCCGGTGTGGGGCACTTACTCTCCCAACGGCGTGAACATCGGCGAGCTGCGCACCCAGTGGTACGACCTGCCGGACCGTGCCGCCAGCGGCAAGGTTCCGGTGGTGCTGAGCCTGGCCGGCGCAGAGCGCGGCGCGAACGCGCTGGCCGTCGAGTTCGGTAGGGACACCCCGCAGGGCTTCGAGATCCTGGAAAGCCGGACCGTACTGCAGGGCGGCGGTCCACAGTGGAGAGATGCACGGATCACTGTGGACGGCAAGGCCGAAGGTGCGACCAAGATGCGTGTGGTCGCCAAGGGGCGGTCCCTGGGGACCCAGGGATGGCTGGCGGTTAGCGCGCCGCGCGCACCGCAGCTCACGGAGATGAGCAGCTACGTCGGCGATGCCCCCACGTTCGTCGAGTGGACGGCGGCCTTCGCGCACCCGTGCCTGCAGGTTCCGCCGTTGCGCAACGGCATCGCCGAGATGCCGAAGTTCCGGGTCGCCGCCGGCGCCGAGGTCCGTGGCGGCGGTCAGGGCTGGTCGTCACCGGAGGCCGGTGGGCCCTTCGGGTGGCTGGATGTGGCGGCCAGCGTGCGCGAACTGCCCACGTACCTGCGGAACAACATCCATCGCGACTGGGGCTCGCTGTACGAGGTCGACCCGTACAAGCCGGACGCGTTGCCGCCGCAGGCCGCGATGGAGGTGCACCAGGAGACGCACTGGGGCACCTGGTCGCCCGGCCCGATGAGCCAGGCGACGAAGTTGCCCGAGGTGCCGAAGTCGGACGACCGGAATGACGTCGGCGGGCCTACGAGCAACTCGGACGACCAGAAGTAGGGCTTCGTGGCCGCGCTACGGCATCACAGAAAGCGTTAACTCGAAACTTCCGGTTGTTAATCTGCTTCAGGTTCGTGTTCTGACCTGAGCATTGACCCGAGCTTTGCCTGTTCGCCCCGCTTCGCACCCGACTCCAGGTGGAGAGCCTGGCTGCGGGTGTGGGCGGGGCTTGGTGCTGCTCGGCTGACCGGCTTGGCCGGGTCGATGATCTTCTCATTCGGGGTAGTGAAATTAACTTCTGTGCTGTTATATTAACGCCCACGATGTGAAGGGAGACCGGATGGTCGCGACAGTCGACGCCGTGGTGTTCGACCTCGACGGGGTGCTCGTCGAGAGCGAGCACCTCTGGGAGGAGATGTGGACGCGTTTCGCCGCGGACCACGGCTATTCATGGACGGCTCAGGACACGGCCACCGTGCAGGGCATGAGCTCCCCGGAGTGGTCGTCCTACCTCGCCAACGTCGCCGGTAATCCGGCGTCGCCCGAGGAGACCCAGCGGGCCGTCGTCGACGGCATGGTCTCCGCCTTGCGAGCCGGGCGGATCGAACTGCTCGGCGGGGCACGCCGGATGGTCGAGGAGACCAGCGACCTCGTGCCGATCGCGCTGGCGTCGTCGGCGCCGCGCCGGCTCATCGACGCGGTGCTCGCCGAGAACGGGCTGACGGAGCGGTTCACCGCGACGGTGTCCAGCGAAGAGGTGCCGCGCGGCAAACCGAGCCCCGACGTCTACCTCGAAGCTGCCCGGCGGGCGGGTGCGGACCCGGCCCGCTGCGCCGCCGTCGAGGACTCCAGCAACGGCATCCGCGCCGCGCACGCCGCCGGGATGACGGTCGTGGCGCTGCCGAACCCGACCTACCCGCCCAAGCCGGACGCGCTGGCCAAGGCCGCGGTCGTGGCCGGCGGCCCGGACGAGGTCCGGGTGGCCCTCGCCGACCTCGCGGGTGGCCGGCAGCCGGCCCGAGAGGGGGCATGATGACCACGCTCGGCGAGTCGACGTCGTTCAAAGCCGACTGGCTGGACGGTTTCGTGCACGCCTACGGGCGAACCGTGCGGAAGGTGCCGGGGGCGTTCGGCGTCATCGGCCAGCACGCGCCCACGCCGGGCAAGGTGTCGGTGGTGATCGGCGGAGGCTGCGGGCACTATCCGGCCTTCGGCGGGCTCGTGGGGCCCGGGCTCGCGGACGCCGCCGTGATCGGGGACGTGTTCACCAGCCCGAGCGCGGAACAGGTCTACCGCACGGCGCGGGCGGCTGACGGCGGCGCCGGCGTGCTGTTCAGCTATGGCAACTACTCCGGCGACGTCATGCACTTCGGCCTGGCGGCCCGCCGGCTCGCCGCCGACGGAATCCCGACCCGGACGGTCCTGGTGACCGACGACGTGGCCAGTGGCTCCGAAGCGGAAGCCGCCCGGCGTCGCGGCGTCGCGGGGGACTTCTTCGTGTTCAAGGTCGCCGGCGCCGCCGCCGCACGGGGCGACGACCTCGATGGCGTCGCCGAGGTCGCGGCCAAAGCCAATGCCATGACCAGGACCTTCGGTGCGGCCTTCGGCGGGTGCACCCTTCCGGGCAAGACCGAGCCGCTGTTCACCGTCGGGACCGACCAGGTGGCGCTCGGACTCGGCATCCACGGCGAGCCCGGAGCATCCACAGTGGACCGAATGGGCGCGGCCGAGCTGGTCGACACCCTGGTGGACACGCTGCTGCCACAGCTGCCCGGCGGCGACGGGCGGGTGGCGGTGCTGCTCAACGGCCTCGGCCGTACGAAGTACGAGGAGCTGTTCGTCTGCTACAGGCACGTGCATCGGCGGCTTGCCGCGGCCGGTCTGCGGCCACACCGGCCAGAGGTCGGTGAGTTCGTGACGTCGCTGGACATGGCAGGGCTGTCGCTGTCACTGATGGTGCTCGACGACGAACTTGCGGAGTTGTACGACGCGGCATGTGAGACCCCGGCATACTGCTGCGTTCCGGGCGGACCCGGTGGCGTCGAGGCGAGCCTGCCGATCGACGCCGAGGAGGTAGCGCTCCCGATCGAAACCCCCGCCGGCGCGGTGTTCGACCTGCTCAGCGCCGGGCTGGACAGGGTCGCCGGCCAGGAGGAGGAGCTGGGCCGGCTCGACGCCGTGGCCGGGGACGGTGATCACGGTCAAGGGATCGTGCGCGGGCTGCGCGCCGCCGTCGACGCCGCGGGTCGTGCCGGTACCCCCGGGAGGGACGCGCGCTCGGTAGGTACCGCGCTGCTCGCGGCCGGGACGGCGCTCGCCGACGCGGCCGGGGGAGCCTCCGGCGCGCTGTACGGCGTGCTGCTGACCGAGACCGGGGCGGGTCTCAGTGCGGCCGGGGAAGCCCCCGTCACGCTTCCGCTACTGGTCAGCGCCGTCGATTCCGCGTTCGACTCCGTCGTCGAACTCGGCGGTGCGCGGGTGGGCGACAAGACCTTGCTCGACGCGCTCGAGCCGTTCCGCGCGGAGCTGCGCGCCCAGGCGGAAGCCGGCGTGGACCTCCCGGCCGGCTGGTCAACGGCGGCGGTGAAAGCCACGAAGGCCGCCGAAGCGACTGCCGAGCTGGTGTCCGCCCGGGGGCGGGCCTCTCGCCTCGGTGGCGAGCGCGACCGTGGTCACCCCGACCCCGGTGCGACCTCGCTCGCGCTGCTGGTGACCGGGATCGGCGAAGCCCTCGACAGCACGGCGGAGGAAGGAGCCGGTGGGAGATGGGCCTGAAAGTCGCCATCGCGGCTGACAATGCCGGTGTTGAGTTGAAGAACGTCCTCAAGGACATGCTCCTGGCCGACGACCGGGTTGTGGACGTGCTGGATTTCGGTGTGCACGACACCAGCGACGACCGTCCCTACCCGAAACTCGGTCTGGCGGCGGCCGAGTCGGTCGCGCAAGGCGCCGCCGACCGGGCGGTTCTGGTGTGTGGAACGGGCATCGGCATGTGCATCTCGGCGAACAAGGTCGAGGGCGTGTACGCCACCGTGGCGCACGACCCGTACTCGGCCGAACGCTCGATCAAGTCCAACAACTGTCAGGTCCTGACCATGGGGGCGCGCGTGATCGGACCCGAGCTGGCCAAACGGATCGTGACCGAGTGGTTGGGCTACACCTTCGACCCGGACTCGCCCAGCGCGTCCAAGGTCGCCCACATCACCGCCTACGAGCATCAGCACCACGCAGGCGCGTCCAGCGCCGCCTGTTGAGGAGGACCGGATGGTACGTGTACTGGCGGCCGGCGACCGTTTCGTCGGACCGGACCTGCTGGAGCAGGCGCTCCGCGCTGAACTGGACGGGAACGTCGACGTGCACCGGTTGGAGCTGCCCTGGCCGGTGGAACCTTTCGGACCGGTCGGCAACGTCGACGAGGCCAGCGGGACCGAGGAGCAGATCATCGAGGCGCTCGGGGACGCGACCGCCTGCGTGACGCAGATGGCCCCGTTCACCGAACGCGTGTTCCGCTCCTGCCCTGACCTGCGGCTGGTGTCGGTGTGCCGGGGCGGTCCGATCAACGTCGACCTCGCGGCCGCCACGAGGGAGGGCGTAGTCGTCACCTACGCGCCCGGGCGCAATGCCGCCGCGGCGGCGGAGTACGCGGTGGGCATGATGCTGGCCGCGATGCGGCGCATCCCCACCGCTGACGCGGAGCTCAAGGACGGCCGTTGGCGGGGCGACTTCTACGCCTACACCGAGGCCGGCGTCGAACTCGATGGCACCACCGTCGGCCTGGTGGGCTACGGTGCGATCGGCCGGATCGTGTCGCGCGTGCTCACGGCTTTCGGAGCCGAGGTCCTGGTCGCCGACCCCTACACGGACCGGCAGGTGGCCGAGCGTGACGGGGTGCGGCTGGTCGAGCTGGACGAGCTGCTCCGGCGCAGCACGGTCGTCAGCCTGCACGCCCGGTTGACCTCGGAGACCAAGAACCTCATCGACGCCGACAAGCTCGCGCTGCTGCCGCACGGCGCGGTACTGGTCAACACCGCTCGTGGCGGGCTGCTGGACTACTCGCCGCTGCCGGAGGCGTTGCGCAGCGGGCGCCTCGGCGCGGTGGCGCTGGACGTCTACGATGTCGAACCACCACCACCGGACTGGGCGTTGCAGGACCTGCCCAACGTGGTCGCGACACCGCACCTGGCGGGGGCCACCCGGCAGACCGCGCACCGCGCGGCCCGGATAGTGGCCGC
This sequence comes from Pseudonocardiaceae bacterium, assembly GCA_051984675.1. Taxonomy (GTDB): domain Bacteria; phylum Actinomycetota; class Actinomycetes; order Mycobacteriales; family Pseudonocardiaceae; genus JBPYFK01. The sequence continues at coordinate 6,383 of JBPYFK010000060.1, forward strand.
CGAGGTCGGACGTTGGGTCCGGGGGGAGCAGCTCGCGCACGTCGCGAACCCGGAGGCGGTGAGCGCACCGTGATCATCGGAGTGGACGTCGGTACGTCGCTGACCAAGGCGGCGGCATTTGACAGCGCCGGGCGCATCCGCGCCGAGGCCAGCGAGACCTCGCGCCTGGTCCAGTACGACGACGGTCGTGTGGAGCAGGATCTCGACGACGTGCTGGGCACGGTCGTGACCGTGGTGCAGGCGGTTCGCGACGAGATGTCCGAGCCCGTCGACGCGATCGCGCTGACCGGTCAGGGCGACGGGCTGTGGTTGCGGGACGCGGAAGGAGCGTCGATCCGGCCGCCGATCTCATGGCTGGACGGGCGTGCGTCGGACCTGCTGCGCCAGTGGCAGGCCGAAGGCGTGGTGCAGAAGGTGTACGCCAGGACGGGGGCCGGGCTCTTCCCCGGAGCGGCGGCCCCGCTCCTGGCGTTCCTCCAGGAGCACGAGCCGGAGTCGCTGGAACGCGCGGCGGTCGCCGGGTACTGCGTCGACTCGCTGGTGCACCTGCTCACGGGAGAGATCACGGTGGACGCTTCGGACGCGTCGCTGCCCTTCCTCAACGTGGCCACGCGCTGCTACCACGACGAAGCCATCGCGGCATGCGGGCTGACCAACCAGCGCCGGCTCCTCGCGAAACCCGCGGAACCGTACCAGGTGTTCCACCTGGACCGCCGGGGTGCTCGCATCCTGGATCTCCCCGCTGGAACGCCGGTTACGGCAGGACCGTTCGACTTGCCCGCGTGCGCGATCGGTGCCGGGGTGCGTGAACCCGGTGAGGGCCTGCTCACCATCGGAACCACGCTCGCCTGCCAGGTGCTGACGGGGGCGATCGACGTCGACCCGAGCGCCGAGCCAGCCGGAATGTGGTTGTGCACCCCGGACGAGGGGCGCTACCTGCGGGCCATGCCCGCGATGGTCGGCACCGCGAGCCTGGACTGGGTGCTGGACCTGCTCGGGGTGACCACGGACGACCTGGGTTCGCTGCTTGCGGAGAGCCCGCCCGGGGCGCGCGGTCTCTCGGCGCTGCCGTTCCTCGCGCCTTCGGGCGAGCGGGCGCCGTTCACCGACCCCTACGCGAGCGGGCAGCTCACCGGCGTGCGTTTGGGGACTCGGCGCTGCGACGTGGTGCGGGCGGTGTGCGAGAGCGTCGCCTACGCCGCCCGGCACTGCTTCGAAGCCGCCGGGCTGACCGGTCGGCTCTTCGCGTGTGGCGGCGGAACGCGGTCCCAGCCGTGGAGCCAGGTCTTCGCCGACATCATGGGACGGTCGCTGACGATCCCCGACCACCCGGGCACCGGCGTCCGTGGTGCCGCGCTGGTCGCTGCCCGCGCGCTCGGGCACCCCACGGATACGGCGGGCTGGGCGGCGGAATCACACGAACTGCCGCCGAATCCCGAGTACCGGCAGCATTACGAAGACGGATACCAGCGCTACCTGGAACATCTCGACGCCGCCCGCCCCTTGTGGCGGTCTCAGGCAGCACGCCGTTGAATCCGGCTCCCGCACCCGGCTGGTGTGCCCTGTCCGATCCCTCGTCGCGACGCCAGCCGGGAGCGGGGTTCCAACCCACCGTCCACTGTGTAAGCTTTCAGACACTGCTCACCGCGTGATGCCGGTGTGGCCCAATGAGTAGCGCCCCGGTTGCGGCCACACGCACAGTCCGTGCGGACCGTTGCCCACCGGGATCTTCCTGATCAGTGATCCGTCCTTTGTGGAGAGAACATACACCGAGTGGTCGTAACGGCCGGAAAGCCAGAGTTGTGTACCATCCGCGGTCAGATTGCCCATGTCCGGGCTGCCACCGCCGGGAAGGTGCCACATGGCCATCTGCTTGCCGGTGAAGGGGTCGAGCACGCTGATGCTGCCCTCCTCCCGGTTGGTGACGAACAGCCGCTTGCCGTCCCGGTCCAGGTAGAGTCCGTGCGCTCCCATCCCGGTGGGGATGAAGCGCTCGACCTTCGTCGCGGCGCCGTCGAGCACCCAGACTCCGTTGGCGTCCGAATCGGCGACGTAGTAAGCGGAACCGTCCGGGGCAAGCTTGATGTCCTGCGGTCCCATGTGCATGTCCTTGCGTGGCATGTCGATGGTCCGCTGCACCTTGTGGGACGGGATGTCGACGACCGCGACGGACCCGGCGAACTCGCAGGTGAACACGGCGGTCCTGCCGTCCGGGCTGAAGTCGGCGTGGTCGATGCCCGCGCAGTCCGGCGTCGGTGTCTCGTCCTTCTGCTGCCAGGTGTGCGGGTCGTACCAGACGAGCTTCTTCATCCGCTCCGCCACCGAGACCGCGAACTTGCCGTCCGGCGTGAAGTACATGTTGTACGGGTCAACGACCGGGATTTCCTTGCCCACCTGGCCGGTCTTGGGATCGAACGGCAGCATGTGATCGCCGATGTCGTCAGTGGCGTAGAGCGTCCGCATGTCGTAGGACGGCACAACGTGTTGCAGCTCCTTGCCAGCCGGGTACTTCGCGACCACCTGGTACGTCGCGGGGTCGATGACCCACACATCCCCGGACTCGCTGTGCGGCACGTACACCAACGGCTTGTCGCGTTTGACGGTATCGGTCAGCATCCCGGCGCCGGCCGCCGAATACACGTTGTGAGCGTCGGTGACCGCCGGCATACCCGGCAACGCATCCGGGACCGCGCTTTTCGCGGGCGCCGGGAGCTGGACCTGATGCTGCGCGAGGGTCTGGTTCTCCGGGGCGGGCTCGAAGGAGCAGCCTGCCAGCAGCCCGAACGGGCCCAGAACCGCGGAGGCTCCCAGCACGGCGGACACGCGTGAAAGCGGCTTGTAACCCACGATTCACCTCAGCAGCTCGGTTGCGGTGACGGGGGTCAGCCCCCGGGCAGACAGATCAGTGAGGATCTGTGGAAGCGCGATGAGCGTGCCCGCGTGCCCGAGGTGCATGCTCACGACGCTGCCGGCACCGGCCTGGGCGGTGGCCCGGCGGATGGCGTCCGGTCCCGGGTCGGACCAGTCCAGCGAGTCCACGTCGTAGGACAGCACGTGGGAATACCCGGCGGTTCCGGCCGCCGCCAGTTCCTCGGGGGTCGCGCGCTGGCCCTGCGACTGCCGGAACCAGCTGCCGGGCGAGCCGGTGAGCTGGGCGATCCGGTCCCGGCAGCGTTCGATCTCGGTGCGCACGCCTGCCGCCGGGAGGCCGGACAGGTCAGGGTGGCTCCAGGTGTGGTTGCCCAGGTCGTGCCCGCCGTCGAGCACCATCTTCGCCGCGTCCGGATAGGCGTCCAGCCATGTTCCGACGGCGAGCACGGTCACGTGTGCCTTGTGCTGAGCGAGAACAGCCAGCAACTTTCGAGTGATGTCGAGATCGCCTGATCCGTGGAAGGTGAGGGCGACCTGTGGCCGACTGCCATCAGCCCGGACGATCTCCGTGGCCGGTCCACCGGGGGCCGGGGCTGGTGTGCGGGACGTGCTCGGCGCAGGCACGCCCGGACCGGGCGCGGGCGGGCGCGCTGTCCCCTTCGGACCAGGGTTTCCCGCGAACGGTCCATCCGGGGTGGAGGTCGAGCAGCCGGAAAGCGTTGCGGCTGCTGCTATCCCGAGCCCGAGCGCCCGTCGCCGGGATATCGGTTCGCGCTGCTGCGCCACGGCCACCTCCCCTGTGCCAAATCCTGATTAACGCTATATCAAGGAGTTCGACGTCCCGCAGAGGAAGACCCGATCGCGTTATCAAGTTGTAGGTAACTCGGTGGTGTGAGCCGAGGATGCGATCTCACCAGCGGCGGAGTAGCAAGACTTGGGCGAGCACGTGGCGTCTTGTGTGCACCGTCGATACCGCGCCATCAAGGGCCGTGGGGAGGCCGCCGCGGTTGTGGGGACAGTTATCCGCGGCGGCCTCGCCAGAACCGGGGGGTTGGGCGTTCGAGTCTTCTCCGACTCCGGCTGCGAGCACTCGGCTCACCCGCCGACGAGAAGGAGTGCCGAAGTGGACAAGAGTCTGCTCGTGCTAGGGATCGTCGCCGTGGCACTGGTCGTGATCATGGCCATTGACAGCAGCCTGCCGTTGCTCGTGGTCGCTGTCGCCGCGCTCGTGTGGGTGACGCGCGACCCGATCGGCGCCGCCAACGCCGTCCACCAGGGACTGGACACCTTGCATACCGATATGGGCGGGGTGGGCCGGAAGCTCACCACGGTCGTGCAGGACCTGCTTCGCTAGCCGGCCGCACCCCGATGGTCAGACCACGACGCTCAGGAGGACGATGAAGACGAACGAGACGACCGAGATGATCGTCTCCATGACCGACCAGGTCTTGATCGTCTGACCGACGCTGGTGCCGAAGTACTCCTTCACCATCCAGAAACCCGCGTCGTTGACGTGCGAGAAGAACAACGAGCCGGCGCCGACGGCGAGCGCGAGCAATGCCGTGTGGGTCGGGCTGAGGCTGGTGGCCAACGGCGCCACGATCCCGGCGGCGGAGATGGTCGCCACCGTCGCCGAACCTGTGGCCACCCGGAGCGCTACGGCGAGCAACCACCCCAGCAGCAGAGCCGAGAGGTGAGCGCCGGAGGACAACTGCGTGATGGCCTTGCCGACACCGGCGTCCACGAGCATCTGCTTGAAACCGCCGCCAGCGCCGACGATCAGCATGATCCCGGCGATCGGTCCGAGCGCGTTCGTGACGGCGCTGGACAGCCGGTTCCGGTCGAATCCCGCGGCCCGGCCGAGGGTGAACATCCCGACGAACACCGCGATCAGCATGGCGGTCATCGGGTCCCCGACGAAGTCGAGAACCTGCCGCACCAGGGAACTCTTCGCCAGCAGGAGGTCCGCCAGCGACTTCCCGAGCATGAGCACGACCGGCAGCAACACCGTGCTCAGCGTGACGCGGAAGCTGGGGCGCGCAGCGGACTCGCCGGCAACGGTCCGTTCGGGCACGAGGTGCTCGGGCGCGCCGACCGGAACCCAGCGAGCGGCCACCGTGCCGTAGAGGGGACCGGCGATGGCGACCGTTGGCACCGCGATGAGCAGGCCGAACGCCAGCGTGATCCCGAGGTTCGCGTGCAGCGCGCCGATGCCCGCCAGCGGTCCGGGGTGCGGGGGCACCAGACCGTGCAGCACCGACAGTCCGGCGAGCGCGGGAATGCCGATCCGCATCAGCGGCTGCTGGCTGCGGACGGTCACCAACAGCACGACCGGGATCAGCAGCACCAGGCCGACCTCGAAGAACATCGGTAACCCGATGAGGGCGGCCACCAGCGCCATCGCCCACGGCAGGGCGCGCCGACCGGCGCGGCCGACGATGGTGTCCACGATCTGCTCCGCTCCGCCGGAGTCGGCGAGCAGGCGACCGAACATCGCGCCGAGCGCGATGAGCACACCCACGCTGGCGACCGTGTCGCCGAGACCCTTGCTGAAGGTGCTCACCAGCTTCGCCACGGGCATACCCGCGGCCAGCCCGAGCGCGCCGGAGCCGACCGTCAGCGCGAGGAACGGGTGCACCTTGTACCGGGTGATGAGCACGACCAGAACCGCGATCCCGAGCAGTCCGGCCAGGAGAAGTTGAGTGTCGTGGCCGGCGGGCGCGGTGGCCGGGCCGGCGGTGAGCGCGCTACCGAGCGACATCACGATCTGGGGCGACATCGTTGGCGGCTCCTTCCAGCAGTGCTGTGATCGTTTGTTTGACGAGGACTTCCGGGGGTTCGACAACGTCGACGACCAGCCCCGGTTCGTCCGGCTGGAGTGGTTGCAAGGTCTCGTACTGCGACCGCAGCAGGGACGCCGGCATGTACGGGTGTTCCCGGTCCCGCACGCGCTCGGCGATCAGGGCGGGATCACCGGTGAGATGCAGGAAGAAGACGCGGTCGCTGGCCCGCCGGAGCAGATCCCGGTAGGCCCGTTTGAGTGCTGAGCAGGTGACCACGGCGCCGGTGGCGTGGTGATCGCGAATCCAGGCCGCGATCGTGCGCAGCCAGGGCCAACGATCGTCGTCGTCGAGGGGTTGGCCGGCTGCCATCTTGCGGATGTTGGCCGGCGGGTGCAGCGCGTCGCCCTCCACGTACGGCACCCCGGCGCGCTCCGCGAGCAGCTGACCGACCGTGCTCTTGCCGGTCCCGGAGACGCCCATGACGACGGCGACGTGCCCGCCGAGCCCGGCTCGGTCAGGTTGGTCCACAGCTGCCTCCGATCGTCGTTGCTGCTCCCGAGCGCATGGCGGGTCACTATACGGTCAATAGGTATTATCTTTGCAACAGCTTGTGATGATTTAGTAATATGAATTTGGGCTGCCGTAGGCTGGAGCGGATCAGCATGGAGAGCGGGGAGTCGATGCCGGCGCAGGGGTTGTACGGGCAGGTACTCGCGGAGCTCGGCCCGGCCATCGCCTCGGGGAAGTACCCGCCGGGCATGGTGCTGCGCATTGAAGAGCTCGAAGCCCGCTTCGGCGTGTCCCGCACCGTCGTCCGGGAAGCCGTCCGGGTACTGGAGTCGATGCGGCTGGTCGGCAGCCGCCGGCGGGTCGGCGTGACCGTGCTCCCGCGCGAGGAGTGGAGCGTTTTCGATCCCGTGCTGATCCGGTGGCGGCTGGCCGACTGCGATCGCCCCAACCAGCTGCGCTCGCTGACCGAGCTGCGCTCAGCGGTCGAACCGGTGGCCGCACGGCTGGCGGCTCAACGGGTGACCCCGGAGCAGTGCGGCCAGCTCACTGGCCTCGCCATCGGCCTGGCCACCGCGGCGAAGGCGCGGGACCTCACGACGTTCCTTGAACACGACATCGCGTTCCACCGCCTGGTGCTCACCGCGTCGGGCAACGAGATGTTCGCGCGGTTGCACGACACCGTCGCGGAAGTCCTGGCCGGTCGTACCGAGCACCACCTCATGCCCGCCGAGCCGGAACCGAGCGCGGTGCGCTGGCACGCGGAAGTCGCGAACGCGATCCAGTGCGGGGACGCTGACCGCGCGGAGGAGTCCATGCGCCGGATCGTCCTCGGAGCCCTGCACGAGATGGACACCGTCCTCACGGACAGCGATGGGAGCGCGACGTAACCACGCCGCCGCGGAAGCCGGTTTCCGGTGCGATGACGCGGTGAAGCATTGTGGACGGCGTTGATATCCGGGGGTAGCTTGCGGTAATCTTCTGACCCCGGTTGGTCACGGCCCCGATCCGCGCGATTTTCCGGATCCGGCGGATTTCACGAGAGTGTTGCGCGCGTCACGTCGCATAACTTACCGTTCGGTAATAGTGGGGCGGGCAACGAATTCCACTGCCCCATCCGGCTGTCATGGGAGAGTGGAATGCGCTGGATCAGGACCTGGAAGAGTAGGTGGCACGCCGGTTGCGCCGCGGTCATGATGTCGACGGCCGCGGTCGCCGCGGTCGGGGCACCCGCCTCGGCCAGCCCGACCTGGGCGCCGGCGAGCACCGCAGCGGTGCACCCCGGCGTGCAGACCTACACCAACGGTGCGCAATGCACGGCCAACTTCGTTTACAGCGACGGCACCAACGTCTACCTCGGCCAAGCCGCGCACTGCTCGGGAACCGGGGGTAGCACCGATACCAATGGCTGCACTTCCCCCTCGCTGCCGTTAGGCACGCCTGTGCAGGTCCAGGGTGCCAGCAAGCCGGGAACGCTGGTGTACAACTCGTGGTTGACCATGCAGTCGCGGGGCGAGAAAGACCCCAACACGTGCGCTTTCAACGACCTCGCGCTGATTCGGATCGATCCGGCCGACGTCGGGAAGGTCAACCCGTCGGTCCCGTTCTGGGGTGGCCCGATCGGTCTGGACACCGTCGGGGCGGCTCAGGGCAGCACGGTGCTGTCCTACGGCAATTCCAAGCTACGCGGCGGAATCACCCAGCTGAGCCCGAAGGAGGGGATGAGCGTCCAGGACGCCGGAGCGGGCTGGAGCCATCAGGTGCTGACCCTGACTCCGGGAATCCCGGGCGACTCGGGGAGCGCGTTCATGGACGCCAACGGGCGCGCGCTGGGCATTCTGTCCACATTGGAACTGGCCCCGACGCCGGCCAGTAACGGAGTCGGTGACCTCAGCAAGGAGTTGGCCTACCTGCACACCACTTCCTCGTTCAGCGGGGTGCAGGTGGTGCCCGGAACGGAACCCTTCCACAGCATGCCGCTGTAAGAAGGGCCGTCTCGCAGGAACGTTTGGGGGCTCCCGCCAGCACAGGCGGGAGCCCCCAAAGCTTGGTCGAGACGCTCAGTTCTCCTTGCCGGCACCGACCAACTCGGGACGTTGTTCACGTTGACGCTGCTTGCGGGCGGCCTTGATCTGCTCTCGGCCCCACCGTGCGCTGTAGCCGTACCGGGCACCCAGCTGCGCACCGTTGACCGGCTTTTCGGTCTCCAGGGACACAAGATAGTCACGCCGGGCTGCCGCACGCTTGTCGGCGTCGGTCATGCGCCGTACCGGCACGGGCGGAGGAGTCACGGTCTGCTCGTCCGTCGTGACCGGAATCTGCTGCGTGTCGTCGTCGATATGCTCGGAGGACGGCTGGAGCTCGGAGTCCATCGCGTCGGCCTTGTCGCGGTCGGACGGCGCGGAGGCGGATTCGACATGCTCACTGGAATCGCCGTGATCATCTGAGTCGCCCTGCTCACGGGAGTCGCCCTGCTCATGAGAGTCGTCAGTCGATTCCGCGCTCGCAGCGGCTTCTTCGTCCGCCGCATTGTCGTCTGCTGGAGTGCCGTCTGCTGGAGTGCCGTCCGCCGGAATGTCGTCTGCCGGAATGTCGTCGGCTTTCAGTGATCCGTTGGTCTCGGACGGAGAGCCGTCAGTGGAGTCCGTCGGCGTGACGGGCCCGTCTTCCTCCAGGTTCTCGGCTTCCGTCACCGTCTCGGCCGGCTCGGGCGCGCCGACCAGCTCACCGGCTTCCGCGTCCACAATGGATTCCATCGGGGAAGCCACGTTCGCAGGCTTCGGGCCGACTGCGTTCGCATGCATCGGAAGCAGCGGATTGCCCAAGCCAGCGATCTCTTCGACCGGAATTGCCATAACTTGGCTACGAAAGGCGTCCCGCGTGCCGGAGCGGTCCACGATCCAGCGCAGCATCAGCAGGCCGGGGCGCAGCCGGAATCCACGCTTGCCGTGCCGGGCTTCGTAGTCCGCGCGCAGCTCCAGCAGCACGACGTCAAACACCGCGACCGCCGCCATCGGCAGTCCTGCCGCGACGAGCTGGGCGGTGTGATCAGGCTGGTGGATATAGTTGATGCCCGAGCTGACCGCGGTGAACGCCCACATCAGCAGGCGACCTCGCAGGGCACTGCGCCCGTTGATCGAAGCCCGGTACGTGATCAGGGACGTTCCGAAAGCCGCGCCGTCGAACGCGCCCGGGATGAACCATGCCGTCACGTTCGTGAAGCCGTTCATCTGGTGCAGGCCGTAATCCTGCAGCCCCACGAACGACGCCGCCCAGCCCATGACCGCCGCCAGCGCCACGAACATCAGCGCGGCGCGCGATAACCAGCGGCTCCCGACATCTACACTCTGCGCGTTCTCGGTCAACGCTCCCGTCCTCCCCAAGCGCTTCGATCTCGTCCGTCGCAAGCGCGAACGGATCGTAACAAGCGGCGGGGCTGTGCTTTGGCTGCCTAAGAACGAGGTATTCCGGCTGCGCGAATGCGCAATCTCCCTGGTGCGAGGCGAAAGTCAAGAGTCGTGTCGGGCGGACAGGGACGATCAGCGGACGCTGTCCGCGCTAGAGCGGTTCGATAGCAGCTTGGACACGGCTCGGTCACGTCACTGTGAACGCTTCACTGGCGGCGGGGAAGTCGCTCCAAGGCGAAGGTCACGAGAATGACGGTGGACAGCCCCACGCAACCCCCGGCGACGACATCGGTTGCGTAGTGATAGTGCCGATACACCAGCGAAAAGGCGACCCCCAGGGACGCCAACGCGAACCCGATGGCCAGCACGCCGCCGAGCACAGCGCGACCGCGTCCCCTGCGGTTGAGCCACATCACGACCGCGACCGTCAGCATCGATACCAAGGCGGTGGTGTGGCCGCTGGGCAGCGACAGGTAGGTGTTGATCGTGCGACCGAACACGTGCTTCAACGTCTCGGTAACGGTGATCGCCGCGGTAGGGCCCAGGACGGCGAGCAGCGCCATGGCCCCTCGCCCGATGAAGTACCCCGCGACCGCGAGTGTGGTCGTCTCGAACAGCATGGGTGTGAAGCTTCCCATCGAGGCCACGACGTTCACCAAGGTCTGATGACCGGCCACCAGGTCGTGCGACCAGTGGTCGATCGTGAAGTCGATCCGCCCGGCGCGGTGCTGACCGCCGTAGTGGACTCCAAGCGTCACAATGATCAGCGCGCACACGCCGACGACGACCAGCGCTGGGCGCCGCAGGGCAGAGGGGATCAGCAACGACTGTCGAGACCGCACACCACACACCTCCGGTGTACCAGGCGACCAAGCGTTTGCTTGCTGCTGCCGAATGGGGGAGTCGGAACTGGTCAGAACCGCCGCTTGGCGTCCACGCTGGCCGACCCGCTGAGCAGCTTTTCGAGCAGTCCGACGAGGATCGTGCGTTCCGGCTTGGTGAGGATATTCGCCCACGCCTGCTCCCGCTCGTTGTGCGCCGCGAAGGCGCTGGTGATGGCCTGGCGCCCGGTTTCGGTGAGCTCCAGCTGGATCGCGCGACGGTCGTGGCTGGCCTGGGAGCGGGACACCATGCCGTCCCGGTGCAACGTGTTGACCAGTGCGGACACCGCCGCGCGGCTCATCCCGGACAGCTCGGCGACCCGCTTGGCCTCCAGGGGGCCGGCGATCCACAGCGCGAACAGCACCCGGAAGCCCGGCCAGCTCCACCCGCGCGGCCGGTGCACCGACGACTCCAGGTCGTACACGAGCGCGCTGGTGGCTCGGTGCAGGGTCAGCACCAGCCGCATCGCCACCGGGTCGATCTCGGGTAGCTCGCGCGTGGTTCGCTCGATCGCGTAGTCGACGAACGAGACGTAATCGAGGGGGACGGGCGGGGGCGGTTCGGCAGCCGCCGGGTCGTTGGCCATGCGCACAGGTTAGAGGGTGTGGTTATTCCGTTGCTGTGCGTAGTCGATGGGTCAGCCCGGTGTGACGACGCCCTGAGCCGGTCGTGCGTACGGCGTGGCCGAGCGCCTTTTTCGATCCGACGAGGACGACGAGCCGCTTCGCCCGGGTGACGGCCGTGTACAGCAGGTTGCGCTGCAACATCATCCACGCGCTCATGGTCAACGGGATCACAACGCAGGGGTATTCACTGCCCTGCGAGCGGTGGATGGTCACCGCGTAAGCGTGCACGAGTTCGTCCAGTTCCGCGAAGTCGTACTCGATGTCCTCGTCCTCGTCCGTTCGCACCGTCAGGGTCTGTGCCTCCGCGTCGAGACTGGTCACGACCCCTTGGGTGCCGTTGAAGACGCCGTTGGCGCCCTTGTCGTAGTTGTTGCGGATCTGGGTGACCTTGTCGCCGACCCGGAACACCCGGCCGCCGAACCGCCGCTCGGCCACGCCGTCCCGGGCCGGCGTCAGGGTCTCCTGGAGCAGCTCGTTCAGCGCTCCCGCACCACCGGCACCCCGATGCATCGGGGCGAGAACCTGGATGTCCGTACGCGGGTTCAGCCCGAACTTGCGAGGGATGCGACGTGCCACCACCTCCACGGTCAGTTCGGCGGACTGCTCGGCATCGTCCACGGAGAACAGGAAGAAGTCCTTCAAACCATGGGTCTGCGGGTACTCGCCGGCGTTGATGCGGTGGGCGTTGGTGACCACACCGGACTCGGCGGCCTGCCGGAACACCTGGTTCAGCCGCACGTGCGGGATCGGCGTACCGTCCGCGAGCAGGTCACGCAGCACCTCGCCGGCTCCGACCGAGGGGAGCTGGTCGACGTCGCCGACCAGCAGCAGGTGCGCGCCGGGCGGAACTGCCTTGACGAGCTTGTTCGCCAGCAACAGGTCCAGCATCGACGCTTCGTCCACGACGACGAGGTCGGCGTCCAGCGGGTTGTCCCGGTCGTAGGCCGCGTCGCCACCCGGCTGCAGTTGCAACAGCCGGTGCACGGTCGCCGCTTCGTGGCCGGTCAGCTCGGTGAGCCGCTTGGCGGCGCGCCCGGTGGGCGCCGCCAGAATCACCTTCTTCCGCTTGGCCCGGGCCAGGGCGATGATCGAGTGCACGGTGAAGCTCTTTCCGCAGCCCGGACCGCCGGTGAGCACCGACACCTTCTCGGACAGGGCCAGCTTGACCGCGCGCTCCTGCGCGTCGGCCAGCTCCGCGCCGGTCGTCGAGTGCAACCAGCCGAGCGCTCTGTCCCAGTCAACGGTGGCGAACTCGGACATCCGATCCGCACTGGTGTTCAGCAGCCGGAGCAGCTGGTGCGCCAGGGCGACCTCGGCGCGGTGGAACGGCACGAGGTAGATGGCCGCGGTCGGCACCTCGTCGTCGTCCGAGGGGATCTCCTCGCGCACCACGCCTTCCTCGCTGACCAGCTCGGCGAGGCAGTCGATCACCAGCCCGATGTCCACCGCGAGGATCTTCACGGCCTCGGAGATCAGCTGGGTCTCGGGCAGGAAGCAGTTGCCGTCCCCGGTGGATTCGGACAGCGTGAACTGCAAGCCCGCCTTCACCCGTTGCGGTGAGTCGTGCGGAATGCCGACCGCCTGGGCGATCGTGTCGGCGGTCTTGAACCCGATGCCCCAGACGTCGGTGGCCAGCCGGTACGGCTCCTCGCGCACCACGCGGATCGCATCGTCGGGGTACTGCTTGTAGATCTTGACCGCGAGCGACGTCGAGACCCCGACACCCTGCAGGAAGACCATGACCTCCTTGATCGCCTTCTGCTCCTCCCAAGCTTCGGCGATCAGCTTCGTGCGCTTCGGGCCGAGCTTGGGAACCTCGATCAGGCGCTCGGGCTCGGTTTCGATGACGTCCAGCGCGGACGTGCCGAAGTGGTCGACGATCTTCTCCGCCAGCTTCGGGCCGATCCCCTTGATCAGACCCGAGCCCAGATACCGCCGGATGCCCTGCACGGTGGCGGGCAGGACGGTCGTGTAGTCCTCGACCTGGAACTGCCGACCGTACTGCGGATGCGAGCCCCACCGCCCGCGCATCCGTAACGCCTCGCCGGGCTGCGCGCCCAGCAGGGCGCCGACCACGGTGACCAGCTCACCGCCACGGCCAGTGTCGACACGGGCGACGGTGTACCCGGTCTCCTCGTTGGCGAAGGTGATCCGCTCCAGCGTCCCTTCCAGTACCGCACCCTGGAAGGACCCCTTCACGTCCGAGCCCTGGCGCGCTCCCGTTTCCACCCGTCAACACGTACCACAGGGCTCATCCTCGGCTAACCGGTCCGGCGCCGTAGGGCATAGGCGCGCAGGCTGCGGTAGCCCCGGACCCTGGTCGGGCCGATCGAGGTCAGCGAGTACGCCTCGTTGGCGCGCAGTACCTCGGCGAGCTCACGGTCCACCAACACGCTGTCGGGCCTCGCCAGCGAGGTCAGCCGGCTGGCGATGTTGACCGTCGAGCCGTACACGTCACCCAGCCGCGACAGCACCGGTCCCTGTGCGAGGCCGATGCGCAGGGCCGGCAGGTGCGTGTCTCCGGTGGTGGTCGTGGCATCGTGCAGCGCAAGCGCGATGTCCGCTGCCGGGCCGGCGGAATCGGCCACGAAAAGCACTTCGTCGCCCACGGTTTTCACGATCCGGCCGTGGTTCTCCGCGATGATCTCGGTGGCCAGCTCTTCGAACTCGTCGAGCAGCGTCGCCAGCTCGGCTTCGCTGAGGCTGCGCACCATCCTGGTGTACCCGACGATGTCGGCGAAACCGACGACGAGCGTCCGGGACTGGACCTGCTCGTCGGGTCCTGACTCGTCAAGCATGGGGGTCTGGCGCGCGGCGGTCGCGGCCAGGTGCCGGCGCCAGACGTATCCCTGGAGCTGCTCCATCACCGGGATGATCTCTTTCGCGAACTCGGCGGTGGTGTCGGTGTCCTGGCCGAACCAGTCGCCCAGCACGCTCTGGAAGATCCCGATCTGCCACTCCGCGAGCCGGGACAGCGTCTGGGCCAGCGAGCGGGCGACCGCCGTCTCGACCTCCGGCGTGATCACCTCGGCCTGCACGAGCTGGACCACCAGGCGCAACGCGGTGATGTCGGCGTCGGTGAAGATCCTCGCGTCGTCGTCGACGTGGGCGAAGCCCATCGCCTGCCACAGACGCTCGGCCCGCTCGATCGGGACGGAGGCCGCAGCGGCGACCTCCCCCTTGTGGTAACGCGGTCCCGCACCGAAAAGGATCTGGTCGAACGGGTCGTGCTCCGCCATGGCCTCTCATTCCCGCTCGCTGGTCGTCACGGCAGGAACCTTAACGAACCCATGTTCAGCGCGTCACACCGCGCGGGCTCAGCCCGCCGGTTGGCTGGCGGCCTGCCAGCGACGGACGTGCGGCAGGTCGTCGTCGAGCCAGTAGGCGTCGTCTTCGGTGACGACCAGGATCTCCTCGAACTTCACGCCGACACCGCGGAATCCGATGTGCGGTTCGACCGCCCACATCCCGGGTGTGGCGGGGTGGTTGGAGATCTCACCGTCGGCCCACAGCGGCGAGCGGTGGTGCATGCGCTCGACGATGAGGTCACCCACCAGCGTTTGCAGCGAACGGATGCCGAAACCGGCGGCGATGAACTTCGGCAGTCGCGACTGCACCTTCCCGACCTGGTGCGCGATGACCCGGCCGGGATAGACCCGGTGCCGGTTGTCGTAACCCTGGCGAGTGATCAGGGCGTCGACTTCGAGGTAGATGTCCCGGAGCCGCTCGCCGGCACGCACCCGCTCCACGATCAGCTTGCGGTACTCCGCGAGGTCGTCCATCAGCTTCTCGAAGATGGGGTTCTCGCCGAGGCAGCCGGCGTAGCCGATGTCGGCGACGTACCCGTTCCGAACCGGAGCGCAGTCCAGAATGAAGGGCATGCCCTCTTCGAGCCGGCGGTTCGTCGGGAAGAACTGCAACGGGATCTTGAAGCCGCGAAACGCGGTCCGGTCCCCGAACCACGCGAACGGGGTGTGGAACCAGTCCTCGACACCTCGCTCGACAAGGTACTCGCGGATCCGCCGCGCGGCCTCCTTCTCGGTGACGCCGGGTTCGAGGCTGGCGCCGACGCTCTGCGCGGCTTCGTAAGCGAGCTGTTGCAGTTCACGGAATCCCGCCTGCTCGGCGGGATCGGTCACCGGATGAGCTGTCATGGGGCTACTCCAGATTCGGTTCGGTGGTCACAGATCCAGCACGAGGCGGTCGTGTTCGGCACGCGAGACGCAGATCATCAGTGCATGGGCACGCTCGTCGTCGGTGAGCGCCTGATCGCGGTGGTCGGCGGTGCCGGCCAGCAGCCGCACCTTGCAGGTGCCGCAGAAGCCCTGCTGGCAGGAGTAGGCGACATCGGGTTTCGCCTCCCGGATCACGTCCAGCGCGGTTCGGTCCGCCGGTACACGCAGGACGCGGTCGCTGCGCTTGAGCTCCACCTCGAACGGCTTACCGTCGACGATCGGCGCCGCCGAGAAGCGTTCGAAGTGCAGCTCCCTGGCCTGGCTCGCGGGTAGGTCGACCCGGACGCCGCTGATCATTGGGATCGGCCCGCAGCAGTACACGGTCGCGCCGTCCGCGTCCTCCAGCAGCTCGCTGCCGGACACCGGCACGCCGTACTCGGCATCGGGCCTGATCCACACCCGATCCGGGTCGAGGTCCGCGATCTCGTCCAGGAACGGCATCGACTCCCGTGAACGTCCGCAGTAGACGAATCGCCAGTCGGCGCGTGCTGCCGCCGCTGCCCGCACCATCGGCAGGATCGGGGTGATGCCGATGCCGCCGGCGATGAACAGGTAACGGTCCGCCTGGATGAACGGGAACGCGTTGCGTGGCCCGCGCACGGTGATGCGGCTTCCCACGCGGAGCTCGTCATGCACCTCGCGGGAGCCCCCGCCGCCATCCGCGATTCGACGCACCGCGATCCGGTAGCAGCCGCGATCAGCCGGATCACCGCACAACGAGTACTGGCGCTGACGTCCCGAGGGCAGGATCACGTCGACGTGCGCTCCGGGACTCCAGGTCGGAAGCGGGGAGCCACTGGCTGGAACCAGCCGCAGGCTGTGCACATCGTCGGCTTCGGCACGGATGTCGTCCACAACCAAGGGGAGGTCACGGTCCTTCGCGACCACCGGTGGACGCGGCGGGTCCAGCGCCGTCAGCTTGTTGTAGAGCGAGATCAGGCCGGCGATGCCCCGCATGAACCGGTCGGGCCGGTCGCGGCCGTAGACATCGGGCGGGGGAGTGAAGTGCACCATGGTCGGTTCCGGTTTGGGCTGGTTCCGGTGAGGGGAGATGCTCAGTGCTCGGCCGCCAGCGCTGCCGGTGACTGCGCCAGGTAGGACACGGCCTGGCTGGTCGAGCCATGTTGGGAGGGGTGGAACGACGGGCGGAAGTACGGCAGCATCAACCGGAGCGTCTCCCGGATCCCCGGCAGGAGGCCATTTCTCGCGCTACGGAAGTAGTCCCGCCAGCGCGGTTTGAAAGTCCCGCGCAGTTTCGGGTCGTTCGCGATGAGGAACTTGGCGCCGCGCACCCACAGCCAGAAGAAAACCGGTGCGGCGACCAGGAAGAAGCGGGTACGCCGGTAGTACCGGCCATCGAGGTGCATGAACAGGTCGAACGCGACCGACCGGTGCTCGACTTCCTCGGCGCCGTGCCAGCGCAGCAGGTCGAGCATGGTCGGGTCGGCGCCGGCTCGGTCCAGTGCCTGGGCGTCGAGAATCCATTGGCCGAGGAACGCGGTGATGTGCTCGATGCCGGCGATCAGCCCCACGCGCTCGACCACCCATTCCTCGGCGCGCTGACCCGTGTAGTCGCGGTCGCCGAGAAGCTTGCGGAACAGCCAGGCGATCTGGCGCACGTAGGGATCGGTGTCCAGGTCGTGTGCGTTGAAGTGGTCCAGCACGCCCTGGTGCGACCTGGCGTGGATGGCCTCCTGCCCGATGAAGCCCAGCACCTCCTCGCGGAGCCCGTCATCCTTGATCAGGGGAAGAGCCTGCTTGAAGACCTCGACGAACCAGTCTTCACCCTCGGGTAACAGGAGGTGCAGCACGTTGATCACGTGCGTGGGGAAGGGCTCTCCGGGAACCCAGTGCATGGGCAGCGCGGACCAGTCGAACCGCACGTCGCGCGGGCGCAGCGCCACATGCCGCGGATCGTCCACAGTGGTGTGTGTCGGCTGATTCTGGTCGGTCATCGCCGATCTCCTTCGGGATACCTGGGGTTCAGTTCGGCGTGAGGTCAAGCCGGGCGGCCGTTCGGAGCAGGCCGGGCGTGAGGCGGGAGAGCACGAGTCCGGTCCGGGCCTCCGCCGTCACTGGTGCGATGGCCTTGTTCTCCGCCACCGCACGGAGGATCTCTCCCGCGGCCCGATCCGGCGTGAAGCCGCGCCTGCGGTACGCCCTGGTCGCCGCGCTCCGGCGACGCTCCTGCTCCTGGGTGTTGACCCCGACGAAGCGGGTCGTGGAGGTGATGTTGGTGTGCACGAATCCCGGGCATACCGTCACAACCCCGATACCGGCTGCGGCCAGCTCGGCGCGCAGGCATTGCGACAGGGTCAGCACCGCTGACTTCGACGTCGCGTACGCGGACAGAGCCTTGGAGGGCAGGTAGGCGGCGGCTGAGGCGACGTTCACGATCCGGCCGCCCTCGCCCTGCTCGATCATCTGCTCGGAGAACACCCGGCACCCGTGGATGACACCCCACAGGTTGACGTCGATGACCCGTTCCCACTCGGCCGCCGTGGTCTTGGCGAAGGGGCCGGCGATGCCGATACCGGCGTTGTTGACCACGACGTCCGGCACGCCGTGCTCGGCGCGCACCCGCTTGGCGAAATCAGCCATCGCAGGGCCGTCCGAGACGTCCACTAGGGACCACTCCGCGCGGACGCCGAGAAGTTCGGCCAGCTCCGCGGTCCGCCGTACGGAGGTCTCGTCGATGTCGGTGACGACGACGTCGGCGCCTTCCTCCGCGAAGGCCAGTGCGGTGGCCCGGCCGATACCGCTGCCGGCGCCGCTGACCACGACCAGCTGGTCAGTCCTGGGGCGCTCGGCTGACCGGCGGCCCGTCGGGACGCGCGAGCGGCGTAGCTGCCGGGTCTGGGGTCCGCCTTCGATGTGCTCGACCAGTTCGCTGGCGCATCGCGCCACGACCTCGGGCCGGCTGCGCGGTAGCCAGTGTCCGCCGGGCAGCCGGCGGATGCGCAGGTCCGGCACCCAGCGGCTGATGTCCGTCTGCACCGGGGTGCTCACGAACGGGTCGCCGGTGGGGGCCAGCACCTGGACCGGAACGTCGGTATACCGGGACTCCGGGCGCGTAAAGCGCGGGATCATGTTTTCTCGGTACAAGGCCAAGCCGTGGAGAGCATCCGGCAGGGCCGGCGCGCTCGTCCCGCTGTCCTGGCCCGACTGTTCTGGTCGCTCCAGAGCGCCCAGGACGCGCTGGGTCAGTCCTGTTCTCCAAGCCAGCTCGGGGATCAGCGGGAGCTGGAAGAACCCGATGTAGCCGGAGAACACCAGTTGGGTCACCAGCTCGCGCAGCGCTCGCGGACTCGGCCGCAGGCGCGAGCGCAGCCAGTGCCCCGCGTGGTCGAGGCAGGGACCGGAGATCGACGTGTAGGAGCTGACTCGTCCTCGCAGGTCAGGTCCTGTGATCGCGTGCCATGTCTGGATCGACCCCCAGTCGTGCGCCAGCAGGTGCACGGGACGATCCAGGCTCACGGCATCGATCACCGCGGCAAGGTCCTCGGCGAGCCGATCCAGGTGGTAGGCGCTCCTCGCCCGAGGCTTGTCCGAGTCACCGGCGCCGCGCACGTCGTAGGTCACGACGTGGTAGCGGTCCGCGAGCGCCTCCGCGACACCGTTCCAAACCGTACGGTTGTCCGGGTAACCGTGCACGCAGACCACGGTGGGTGCTGCCGGATCGCCGGACTCCGCCACGGCCAGGGACGTCCCGTCCCGGGAAACGACTCGTCGGACCATCCCCGACCTCCCATGCTCATGCGCGCACCATGATCCTGTTACTACAAGTAACAGTTACGGGAAGTTACTATGCATCGGGCCACACATCGATGTCAACGGCTGATGTCAA
>JBPYFK010000061.1:0-43469 GCA_051984675.1 Pseudonocardiaceae bacterium
AGCAGCGGTCACCTGGCCGACCACCGGAACACCCGACGTAGCGGAGGCAAACTGCTGAGCACCGTTCTCCAACGCACCACCAAGCGCCGCAGGCCCATCAGCCGGATTCGGCAAACCACCCGAGGCCGCCCCGGACAGGGAGCTGGTCGCGCTCTCGAAGGCGCCGGCAAAGCTCGCCGCGCCCGGAAGCTGCGAAGCCGCAGCGGTGAACTCGGAGGTCACGCTGCTCGGCGCCGGCAGGTCGGAGGTGAGCTGGTGCAACTGCTCGGGCCCGTTGCTGAATGCGGCGGTGACGCTGCTGATCGCCGTGCTGACGCTGCTGGTGTCCGGGTCGTCGCCGCTGAGGACGTTCACGCTGTTGCCGCTGAGCATGTGATTGTCGTGGATGTCGATCCCGTTGTGGGAGTCCTTCTCCACGATGTTGACCCGGTGGTCGTCGTGCCGGTGGCCGTGATGCCGGTGGTCGTGATCCCGGTGGTCGTCATGGTCGTGATCCCCGTGTGGGGGCGGCTGTTGGGAACCCTGATCGTGGTCCCAGCCTTTTTTGAGCATGCCTAGCTCCATCGTGTCGTTGTCGTGCGGAACAGAGGGAGACAGTTCACTGATCGCGGCGGAGTCACTGCTGGTGCCGGCGAACTTCTGGAGGCTGCCGTGCAGCGAGCGGTCGTAGTCGCGCACCACCTCGACCGGTGCGAAGTCGAGCATCAGCGAGGTGGCGTGCAGGACGTCCGTCGCGTTCAGATCCCCGAGCCCGGCGCGCTCCAGCGTCGCCTGAGGATCGGCTTCGAACGCCGCCTTGACGTCCGCGCTGGTGACGAGCTTGCTCAGAAACTCGTGCAGCGTCAGCGGCGACGAAGAGTCCTCGACGTGCCCCGAGGAGACGTGCCCCGAGGAGACGTGCCCCGAGGACGGGTCCTGGTGAGAGGGCAACATCGTTGGTGACCTCCTCGCGCAGTCGAAACGCGTCTGGGTCAAACGGGGAACACTGGCGCTCCCTCATGTGCCGCGGAAAGCTACTCGTAGGTAGCACCAGCTTCAATGGGGCATGACCCCTAATCGCATTAGGGGATTCCCGACGCGCCATTAGGGGAACCCGCACCGACCAGGGCAGTGTCACCACGAACGCGCTGGGACCCTGCTTCCAACTCGCTGGGAGCGGGCCAGGTCGACCGGTCAAGCTCGGGGCATCATTCGTTCGGGTGATTGTCTGCGTGAGGATGGGGCCGCGCGGTTCCGGTAGGACCGGAACGCGCGCGTGGTTATTGCCATCCGCAAGCTGCACACACGGGAGGTGTCGGTGGGAATCATCAGTTGGATCGTGCTGGGCCTGATCGCGGGCGCGATCGCCAAAGCCCTCATGCCGGGCAGGGACCCGGGAGGGTGCATCCTGACCATGCTGCTCGGAGTGGCCGGTGCGTTCGTGGGCGGTTGGGTCGGCAAGACCCTGTTCCACGTCCAGCTGGGCAAGTTCTTCGATCTGCGGACGTGGCTGCTGGCGATCGCGGGCTCGGTGATCATCCTGGCGATCTACCGGCTGGTCGTGGGTCGCAGCCGCGGCTGACAGGTCAACCCCGGCAGATCAACCCCGGCAGATCAACTCTGGGGGCGGAGGGGTTCCGGTTCTCCTACCGGCCCCTCCGCCCTCACATCTGTTGTATGGCGCCACCGTGGCACCTATCCCCGCACCTCCCGCATCGCCTTCTTGAACCTGCTTCGCCGGCCGCCTGTCGACGCGCTCAGCGAGCACGACAGCCGCCGACGCCTGAAGCTCGGAGAAAGGCCGGCGATCGGGAGGGGTACACGTGACACCTGCGCGCTGCGTAGCCCTGGGGACTGTTATCGCGCTTTGCCTGGCCCTGACCTCGGCAACCCCCGAACCGGGCAAGTCTCCGATGCTGGAAACCTCCGGTGTGGGCCGCCCACCAGCCATCACGGCTCCACTTTCGCCCGAGCAGCGGGGCACGGGGGTGGGATACTGGCACGCTCGGGGAAGCCAGCTCTACGACGCCACCGGAATGCCCGTACGGATGACGGGGATCAACTGGTCTGGACCGGAAACGCAGCAGTTCACCTTCGGCGGTCTTGCTTCCCGCGACTACCGGGACATCATCGACCAAATGGCTGACCTGGGCTACAACACGCTGCGCATCCCGTTCTCCAGCCAGATGCTCGACCCGGCGACCAAGCCCGCGGGAATCGACCCGGTCCGCAACCCCGACCTGCGCGGCCTGAACAGCTTGCAGATCGTCGACAAGGTGATCGAGTACGCCGGTCTGCGCGGGATGCGGGTCATCCTTGACCGGCACCGACCGAACGCGAACGGCTCGACATCGGTCTGGCACACCAAGAGCTATCCCGAGAGCAGGTGGATCGACGACTGGACCATGCTGGCCAGACGCTATCTGGGGAACCCGACCGTGATCGGCGCCGAGCTGCACAACGAGCCCTATGGCAGCGGGGTGTGCTGGGGATGCAACGACCCTGATCGTGACTGGCGGCTCGCGGCGGAACGCGCGGGAACGGCGGTTCTGAGCATCAACCCGGAGTGGTTGATCATCGTCAACGGCACCGACTGCTCGACGCACGAGGACGGTGACAAGGAGTGCGTGTGGCGGGGTGGGAATCTCATGAGCGCCCGGGAGTTCCCAGTGCGACTGCCGAAACCGGACAAGCTGGTCTACTCAGCACACGACTACGGCAACTCCGTGTACGCCAACGAGTGGTTCAGCGAGAGGACGTTCCCGAACAACATGCCGGGACGGTGGGACCAGTGGTGGGGCTACCTGGAGAAGGACAACATCGCACCAGTGCTCATCAGCGAGTTCGGCTCCAGCTTCAAAGATCACCGCAACGACCTCTGGCTCCGCGAACTGCTCGGCTACCTCGGCACCGGTTCGACCGGGATGAACTTCTGTTTCTGGGCGCTGAACCCGACCTCGGACACCGACGGTCTGCTCACCCGCGACTGGTCCACGGTGAACACCCAGTTGCACGACCAGCTAAGGCCCTTCCTGATCCCCCCTGTGGCGACAAGACCGCTTCCAGGCCACCCGGGCAGGACGGCACCCCCGCGCCCGCGCTGACAGCGACAGCGCGGACGCGGCCCGGGATCGCCGAGCCGCCTCCGCCAGGTGCTTCCGAGGGTTACGTGCCAGTGCTGGGTTCGAGGTCCCGATCCACCTCGGCGATCCGCCGCTTCTCGGCTTCCAGGTCGATCGACCGGCACGCCACGTAGTACACCGCGGCCGAGACGATCAACCCAGAGATCATCGAGATGTCCGCGCCACCGAGCCAGGTTGCCACCGGCCCCGTGAAGATCCCGGTCTTCATGAACGGAGCCATGGCCGCGAACCCGATCCCGTAGGCGGCAAGCCCACGCCAGTTCCACCGGCCGTACATGCCGCGCGGGTTGAAGATCTCACGGATCGAGTAGTGGGTGTGCCGCACCAGGTAGAAGTCGACCAGGTTGATGGCGGTCCACGGGGTGAACAGGTACAGCAGGATGGTCAGGAAGTCGCCGAACTGGTCCAGGAAGTTCTCCGAGGCGCCGAAGGCGATCGCCGTGGAGACCACGGCCGAGACCACCAGTGTCGCGATCCGCTTGGCCCGCGTGCTTCGGGTCAGCGGTTTGACCGAGTCACCGATGGACAGCAGGGTCAGCGACGCGCCGTAGAACTGGATGCCGGTGATGGTGATCAGGCCCAGCAGCGCCACCACCAGCAGCACCAGGCCGAATCCCGGGTAGACCATGTCGCCCGCGTTGCGCACCGCCTCGGGCACGCCGAGCTGGGCGTTCAACGCCGTGGCGACGGCGCCGAGCAGCATCATCCACGCACCGCCGATCAGGGCGCCCAGATAAGTCCACAAGAACGAGGAACGCACCCCCACGTCGCGCGGCAGGTAGCGGGAGTAGTCGGACACGTAGATCGACCACGACAGCTGGTAGGCAGCCGCGGTGAAGAACTGCGCGAGGAAAGGGGTGAACTGGAAGCCGTGGACGCTGAGCTGTCCGGCGGGGAAATGCCCTGCGGCGGCGACACCCACGGTGAACACCAGCAGCGCCGCGATCAGCACATACGCGAGCACCCGCTGGGCCTTGTGGATCAGCCGGTACCCGAAGATCGCCACCGCCAGCGCCACCACGGTGAACACCACGTACGCCGGTCCCGAGGACACCCCGGTGAGCAGGTGCGCCGAGTCACCGGCGAGAACCGTGTTGAACGCGTTGTATCCGACGTAGGTCACCAGGGCCACGATCCACACCAGCAGGGCACCGAGGTAGCCGAACTGCGGTCGCGACTGGATCATCTGCGGTAGGCCCAGCTGCGGCCCCTGGGTGGAGTGGAACGCCATGAAGAAGGTGCCGAACGCGCAGCCGAGGACGATCGCGACCGACGTCCACAGCAGATTGGTGCCCATGGTGATGCCGAGCGCCCCGGTGGCGACGGTGGCCAGGTGGGCGTCGCCGGTGAACCACACGGGCCACAGGTGCCAGACCTTGCCGTGCCGCTCCGCCAGCGGGACGTAGTCGATGGAACGGGATTCGATGGCAAGCGCCTTACCATCACTCGGTGGCGCCTCGGACGCCAAGACCGACTGTTTGGCCATCATGCCCATTGCCTCCATGAGGGTGGTCAGGTCAGGTGCTTGCGACGAGCCGGGCCCATCGCCCGTCGCTTGTCAGCGCACCAACCGCGAGTGACCCCGTCTGGCGTGGTCCCGCGTGGTTCGATGCGAACGTTGCGATTCGACTGAACAGTCAACCATGCGATGGGCCATTACTTTGAACAGACAGGGCACCTCCAGTCAAGCATTGAGTTTGTTTTCGCACGTTAATAGGCATCTAAGGCGCCAGTCGCGAGCGACATGAAGGCGTCTAGGGCGTTGCGATCGCCCGCAACCATTGCGGTTATCGCAACGCACTGATAGCGTCCGCTGCCGTGCACGACACGACTTCGGCGTTGCGTGAGCGGGTGCGCCAGGTACTCCACGAGTACCGGGGCAGCCAGCGAGCCTTCGCCGACCAGATCGGCCTGGACGCTACGAAGCTGTCCAAGTCACTGACCGGGACCCGACGTTTCACCCCCGCCGAGCTCACCAGCATCGCGGAGGCTGGCAACGTCACGGTGAACTGGCTGCTCAACGGCAGCGACGACGCCGAAACGGTGGCCGCGGCGCCGCAACGCTCCGCGGTGGGCGACTGGTCCCGGGACCACAACCCGGAAGCCGGGCGTCACCAGCAGATCCTCGACGCGGCGTGGCACCTGATCGCCGAGCGCGGGTACCACGCGGTACGGATCTCGGACATCGCCGAGAAATGTGGGACCAGCGCGGCGACGATCCACTACCACTTCCCCGGCCGCGACGACCTGCTGACCGAAGCCCTCCGGCATTCCGTGCGGCAGGCGTTCGACCGGCAGGTCGCCGAGCTGCACACCATCGACGACGCGCACGAGCGGCTGCTTCGGCTGGTCGAGCTGCAGCTGCCGAGCCCGGGACCGCTGCGGCTGGAGTGGTCGATCTGGCTGCAGGTGTGGAACGAAAGCGCCTTGCGGCCGGAACTGCGAGTGCTGCACGCCGATTCGTACACCCGGTGGCACGAGACGATCGCTCGCACGATCCGCGAAGGCCAGCATCAAGGCGTTTTCGCCGACACCGACGCGGAAGACCTCACGATGATGCTGTCCGCGCTCATCGACGGTCTCGGCATTCAGGTCCTCACCGACCGCCCCGGTCGGTCGGTGACACGGATGCGGCAGGCCCTGCACGACTTCATCGAGCGCGAAATCGTGCGGAAATGAACTGAAACACCGACAACCGAGCCCGGACGACAATCACACCGAATCAGACCAAGGGAAAGCCATTCCTCGGGCGGTGGCGCGCGCCCGTACACCAGTGCAGCGGGAGGGTACTCCAGATGAACAACGAAGTGATCATTACTGCCGCGCTCACCGGCGCGGGCGACACCGTGGGCAAGAGCGAGTTCGTTCCGGTGACGCCGGAGCAGATCGCGGCGTCCGCGATCGAGGCGGCGAACGCCGGCGCGGCCGTCGTGCACATCCACGTGCGCAACATCGACGACGGCAAGGGTTCCCGTGATGTCGCGTTGTACCGCGAGGTGGTGCGCCGTATCCGGGAGTCCGATGTGGACGTCGTCATCAATCTCACCGCCGGCATGGGCGGCGACCTCGTCATCGACCAGGAGGACCCGCTCAAGCCCGTCGACGGCACCGACCTGGTCAACGGTCTCGACCGGTTGCCGCACGTCGAGGAACTGTTGCCGGACATCTGCACGATGGACTGCGGATCGTTGAACTTCGGGGAAGGAAGCCAGCTCTACATCAGCACGCCGGACATGCTCCGGGCTGGAGCCAAGCGCATCCAGGAACTGGGTGTGAAGCCCGAGATGGAGATCTTCGACACCGGCCAGCTCTGGTTCGCCACCAAGCTCATCGAGGAAGGGCTCATCGACGCGCCGCCGCTGTTCCAGTTGTGCATGGGAATTCCCTACGGTGCCCCGGCCGATCCCGGGGTGCTGCAGGCGATGGTCAACATGCTTCCGGCGGGGGCGAACTGGGCGAGCTTCGCCATCGGCCGCGACCAGCTGCCCTGGGTGGCCCAGTCCGCGATCCTGGGCGGGCACGTGCGGGTCGGCCTTGAGGACAACCTCTACCTGAGCAAGGGCGTCAAAGCGACGAACGCGCAACTCGCGGAGCGCGCGGTGACGATCGTCGAAGCGCTGGGGGCCAAGGTCGCCACCCCCGAGCAGGCGCGCCAGAAGCTCGGTTTGAAGCAGAGGGACTGAAGTACATGAAACCCATGAACCCAGAATCCACGAACAACGAGGTCGCACCTGCGGCTACTCCCAAGCCGGCCGACGTTCGCCGTGTCGCCTGCGTCGGGGCCGGGGTCATCGGCGGCGGCTGGGTCGCCCACTTCCTCGCACGGGGATACGACGTGATCGCGTGGGACCCGGCCGCGGATGGGGAATACCGGCTGCGCCGGCTCGTGGACGCCGCCTGGCCCGCGCTCACCGAACTCGGACTCGCCACAGGGGCTTCAGCGCACAACCTCACCGTGGCGGACACGCTCGAAGCCGCGGTGGCCGATGCGCAGTTCGTCCAGGAAAGCGCACCGGAAAACCTGGACCTCAAGCGTGACCTGCTCGCGCGTATCGACGCCGCCACGCCGGCCGGTGTCGTCGTGTCCTCGTCGACCTCGGGGTACGGGATGACCGAGATGCAGACGCACTGCACCACCCCGCAGCGTCTGGTCGTCGGTCACCCGTTCAACCCGCCGTACCTGATCCCGCTGGTCGAGGTCGTTGGCGGCGAGCGGACCGAGCCCTGGGCCGTGTGCTGGGCTTCCGAGTTCTTCGAGGTGGCGGGCAAGACCGTGATCACGATGGATCGGGAGGTCCCGGGGTTCGTCGCCAATCGGCTGCAGGAGGCGATCTGGCGGGAGGCCCTGCACATGGTGGCCAACGGGGAGGCAACCGTCGAGCAGATCGACGCTTCCATCACCGAAGGTCCCGGCCTGAGGTGGCCGCTGTTCGGGCCGTGCCTGACCTTCCACCTCGCGGGTGGGGAGGGCGGCATGGCGCACATGCTCGACCATTTCGGGCCGTCGCTGAAGTCGCCGTGGACCCGGTTGGAGGCGCCGGAACTCACCAGCGACCTGCGGGATCGGATGGTGCGAGGCTGCGAGAAGGCGGCCGGCGGGCGCGGCATCGCCGATCTCGTCGCCGACCGGGACCGGGCGATCATCGCCGTCATGCGAGCCATCGACGACGTCCGGCGGCCGTCATGAGCCGGGCCGGAGAGTACCGCCAGCAGGTACGTCCAGAGTGGATCGACTACAACGGTCACCTCAGTGAGGCGTACTACGTCCTGGTCTTCGGGTTCGCCACGGACGCGTTGATGGACCACAGTGGACTCGACGAGAACTACCGCACGAGCACGGGTTGCTCGTTGTACACGGTCGAAGCGCACATCCGTTACCTGCGGGAGGTGCGGCCGGACGCCGAGTTGGTGGTTCGCAGTACGATCCGTGGGCGCGGCGAGAAGAAGCTCCGAATCGCGCACGAGATGTACGTCGGTGACACGCTGGTCGCCACCGAGGAGATCGTCTCCCTGCACGTCGACACGAGACAGGGACGAGCCACCGCTTTCCCGGAGCACATCGCGCACAGCTTGGCTCGCACCGAGGAACTCCTGAGCCGGTAGGAATCGAACAGGTTGCGCGCGGTGTGGGTTCTGCGTGCAACCTGTTCGGTAGTCGTGGCGTCACCGCTGTGGCACCCGCACGGGTTCCGGCCCAACGTGGGGAAGCCAATCGGAAATCAGGGCACGGAGTTGTGGTGACGGCTCGACACCGAGTTCCGCGTTGAGCAGCCGCCGAAACGTGCGGAACTGCCGGATCGCCTCGAATCCATTGTTCTCGTGCAGGTGGATGGTGATGAGCGTGCGGTTCGCGCTTTCCCGTAGGGGCTCCAACCGAACCGCTCGCAGGGCAACGTCGATCGCGGTGCCGTAGCGGCGGGACTCGCAGAGCTGCAACGCCGCGTCCTCCAGCGCGTGCAGCTGGAGTTGGCGCAACCGCTCCCTTTCGAACAGAACCCAGTCTTCGTACCAGCCTGGCAGCAGGTCGCCGCCGTGCACGGCCGCGGTGTCGAGGTCATCGTCGGATGTCGCGCGGGCGAGCACGCGCCTGGCCCAGGCAACGAACGACCGCACGTCCACGTCGACCGTGTTCGCCAGCGCCAGACGATCAGTCCGACTTTCGACGAGCGGGAATCCCGCATGGCCAAGGCGCCACAGCGTGGTACGGAGGCTTCCGTGCGCATGGCGTTCGGTGGCCTCCGGCCACAACGTCCCGGCGACGGCGGTTCGGGCCATCGCGCCTCGGACGCTCAGGAGGGCAAGCAAGCGCTGCCCGGCTGCGGAGAGCGTCACGGCCGTGCCGTGGTGTTCGAGCCGGAAGCCGCTCAGTAGCCGCAGGCGGGCGCGCTGCGCGGACCAGTCCATGGTCCTTGTCCCCGCAACGTGCACCCCTCTCATCGTCCAGACGGGGCCGCCGGGATCTTACGGTCGAAAGTCCCGAGTACGGCAGCCCGCCCGAGTGGGGGACCAACGCCGCCCCACGCGCTGGAGCGCCGTGTGACGGCACAGTGACGGCTGACGTGGATGTTGGTCACTGAACGTCACAACCTATACGCCGCACTGGGGAGAGCATCATGGCCACGAAGAGACAGACACGCCAGCCGTTGGCCGGTAGCGAGCGCAAGGTCCCCGAAGGCGCGCGGCGGGTGCGCGACGCTCACCCGGATTCGCCCGTCGAGGTGACCCTCGTGCTACGACGTCGCACCGAGACCGGAGCTGCGAACCAGGGCAGCAAAGGACGGGGCACCAGCGCAAAGGGCGCCAAGGGAACGAGTCTCACGGACCGGGCCGAGTTCGCGTCCCAGTTCGGGGCCGATCCGCAGGACATCGCCCTCGTGGAGGACTTCGCACACACGCACGGGTTGACCGTGACCGCCGTGAATCCGGCCGCCCGCTCGATGAGGTTGGCCGGCACCGTCTCCCAGATGAACGCGGCGTTCGAGGTCGACCTCGGTCACTACCAGATGGAGCGGGAGACGTTCCGGGGGCGGGAGGGCCGCATCAGTCTCCCCGCCAACCTCGCGCCGGCAGTGCGGGCGGTGCTGGGACTCGACAACCGCCGGCAGGCCAAACCGCATTCGAGGCGGGTACGGCCGGAGGTTTCCGCCCGTGCCTACAGCCCGCAGGAAGTGGCCCAGCACTACCACTTCCCCACCGATGCCAACGGTTCCGGCCAGTGCATCGCCATCATCGAACTCGGCGGTGGGTACCAGCCCGAGGATCTGAACACCTACTTCCGCAACCTCAAGCTGAGCACCCCGCGCATCACGGCGGTCTCGGTCGGCGGTGCCCGCAACCTGCCCGGCGTCGACACCGACGCTGATGGTGAGGTCGCACTGGATATCGAGGTCATCGGCGCCATCGCGCAGGGCGCCGAACTGGCGGTCTACTTCGGTTCGCAGGCCAGCGACGGCTTCTACAACGCCATCGCAGCCGCACTCCATGACACGATGCGAAGCCCTTCGATCATCTCGATCAGCTGGGGCGGGCCGGAAGCCGCGTGGACCGAGCAGGCCATGACCGCCTACGACGAACTCTTCGCCGACGCCGCCGCCCTAGGAGTCACCGTCTATGCCGCGTCCGGGGACCAAGGCGCCAAGGACGGTCTGCCCGAGGGCACGAACGTCGACTTCCCGGCGTCCAGTCCCCACGTCGTCGGCTGCGGCGGGACCACACTGACGACCGAGACCGAAACGGTCTGGAACGAACTGCCCAACGGCGGGGCCACCGGCGGTGGTGTGAGCAGGTTCTTCCCGCTCCCCTCGTACCAGCAGGCCGCCGGCGTTCCAGACGGGCACCGGGGAGTTCCCGACGTAGCCGGTGACGCCGACCCGACCACCGGTTACCGCGTCCGCGTCAACGGCCAGGACACGGTCATCGGCGGTACGAGTGCCGTGGCGCCGCTGTGGGCAGCGCTCACCGCGCTGATCAACGAGAAGATCGGCCAGTCGGTAGGCGACCTCCACGACAAGCTCTACGCCAAGACGGCCGCCCAAGCGTTCCACGACATCACGATGGGAGACAACGACGGCTACAACGCCGGTCGCGGGTGGGACCCCTGCACTGGTCTCGGCACCCCCGACGGGCTCAAGATCGCGGAGGTCGTGGGCTAACGCACCCGTTCGATACGGACTCAAGATCCCAGAGAACGGGAGCAAATGACACAGCCCCTGCCCGGTGAGCGGGCAGGGGCTGTGGACCGAGCGACCTACGGTCTCAGGACTCAGAACGCGCCGAGACCGTTCGGCGTGCCGAGGCCGGTTGGGCCGTCCCAGCCCTGCCCGGCGTGGCACACCGGCCCCTGGCAGTCGCCGTTCTGACCCTGGGTCACGTCGTTGAGCTTGTCCGCGTTGGCGTACGCCTTCGACGCGTCCTTCACCGAGTCGGTGTCTCCGGCCATCGCGTAGATGGCGGCGACCAGCGGCGAGGACAGGCTGGTGCCACCGACGACCTGCCACTGCGAGCCACCGTCCTTGCTCGGGCCGAAGACGGCGAGACCGGTCTTCGGGTCGGCAACCGCCGAGACGTCGGTGAGTCCGCGCTTGCCGTTGCAGGCAGTGACGGCCTTGGTCTGCCACGGCGGCAGGTCAGCGGTCTGGGAGCAGCCGCTGCCGGCACCCTCCCACGCCGTTTCGGTCCATCCGCGCTGGTTGGAGTCCTTCTTCAGGCTCGTGCCCCCGACGGCGGTCACGGTCGGGTAGCTCGACGGCACGGTGACTCCCCCGCCGTTGCCGTCGTCACCGCTGGAGACGGTGATCGCCGTGCCCGGGTGGTTATAGCTGGGTGCCATTTCCTGGTAGAACTTCTCGCCGTCGCCCTTGTCGCCCCAGCTGTTGGACGCGGCGTTGGCCTTGAGGTTGGCCGCCGCGTCGTTGCCAGACGAGAGGTTCTTGATCAGGCCGTGCACGTCGTTCGGGTCCTGCGGCTCGTTGACCTCGATGACCTGGATCTTGCAGCTCGGGCACGCCGCCGAGACCGCGTCCACGTCCAGCGCCGTCTCGGTGGCCCAGTCGTTGTCGGGGGCCGGCAGCGGACCGGGCTTGCCGTCCTGGTTGAGCACCTGGAGGCAGCCGTTGGCCTTGCTGCACTCGGGAAGCCCGAACTGCTTGCGGTAGGTCTGCAGGTCGGAGTCGATGTTCTGGTAGTCACCGGACTCGATCAGCGCGACCGTGCCGGGCTTGCCGCCCTTGAGGTTGTAGGCAGCCTGGATGTCGGCCGGCGTCAGCCCTTGCGGCGCTCCGCCCTTGGCCATCGCCGCCTCGCTTTGGAGGCTGGCCTGGTGGTTGACGATGGCCAGACAGTGCGGTCCGACCTGGTGTCCGCAGGCCGCCGAGAAGGCGGGCGCGGGTGCGGCGGGTGCCGGCTGCGCGGAAGCGCCAGCCATGCCAGCGGTGGTCGCCGCCCCGAAGGCGACGGCCACCGCACCTAACACCGCGGATAGTCGTTTTAATGTCACCTGTGACCCCTTTCGCTGTTTGCGAATGCCCGGAATTACAAATCGCGAAAGGGTGACACCACAAGACCCGAAGCAGGAGTTTACGAATTCTCGCCACGAAGTGGAAGAAAGTATCAGGAAGCCCCTAAGGGAACCCTGATTCCACCTGAAAAGCGGACTCTCAACTGCGAAAACTCAGATTGATCTTGACCTGACCACGCTTTTTGTGAGCGAATTTTCGCCACCCGGAGTTACCCGGAGTTACACGGTAAAACCGACGAAAGTACGCCGGACTACTAGGACATTCGACGCGTGAACTAGCCGCCCGCGACCGAGCCGATCACCAGAAACGGCTCGGCTCCGCGCACGACGGCCTCCGGCAACGGCGCGTCCGGCGATTCGTGCGACAGGTCCTCCTGGCAGGCGAAGAACCGCACGAACGCGCGGCGTTGCTGGGTGACGGGATCGCGGATCGTCCCGCGCAGCATCGGGTAGCGCTCTTCCAGCGCGTCCAGCACGGCGCGCTGCGTGGGCTGACTGTCCACGTCCAGCTCCACCTCGTGCCCCACCTTGGCGAGTGTCCGCAGATGCGCGGGAAGAGCGACCCGGATCATGGCAGCGCCTGCACCTCGACGGAAAGGACGGACGGAAGGTCTCGGACGATGGCGTTCCACGTGTCGCCGGAGTCGGCGGACGCGTACACCTGACCACCCGTGGTGCCGAAGTACACACCGCAGGAGTCGAGCGTGTCGACGGCCATGGCATCACGCAGCACGTTGACGTAGCAGTTGCGCTGCGGCAACCCGGTCGTCAACGGCTCCCAGTCCTCGCCTCCGGTGCGGGTGCGGTACACGCGCAGCTTTCCTTCCGGCGGGTAGTGTTCGGAGTCGCTCTTGATCGGAACGACGTACACCGTGTCCGGCTCGTGCGCGTGGACGTCGATCGGAAACCCGAAGTCGCTGGGCAGGTTGCCACTGATCTCCCGCCACGACTGCCCGGCGTCGTCGCTGCGCATGACATCCCAGTGCTTCTGCATGTACAGCACGTTCGGCCGCTGGGGATGGACGGCCAGGCGGTGCACGCAGTGGCCGACTTCGGCGTTCGGATCGGGGATGTGTTCGGAGCGCAGGCCCTGGTTGATCGGCTGCCACGACGTGCCGGCGTCGTCGGAGCGGAACGCACCGGCGGCCGAGATCGCCACGTACATCCGGCTGGGGTCGTCCGGCCCCTGGATGATCGTGTGCAGGCACATGCCCCCGGCGCCCGGATGCCAGTCCGGGGCCGACCTGTGATCGCGCAGCGCCGGAAGTTCCTGCCACGTCTGGCCACCGTCCGAGGAACGGAACAGCGAGGCGTCCTCCACCCCGGCATAGACCGTGTCCGGGTCGGTGAGTCCGGGTTCGAGGTGCCAGACTCGCGCGAACTCCCAGGGATGCGGGGTTCCGTCGTACCACTGGTGGGTGCCGGGTGTTCCGTCGTAGGTGAACTGGTTGCCGACCGGCTCCCACGTCCGACCACCATCGTCGGAACGCTGGATCAGCTGCCCGAACCACCCGGTCGACTGCGACGCGTACACCCGGTTCGGGTCGGCCGGTGATCCTTTCAGGTGGTAGATCTCCCACCCTCCGAAGTAGGGACCCTGGATGTCCCACTGCTCGCGCTTCCCGTCCGCAGTCAGGACAAACGCCCCCTTGCGGGTCCCTACAAGCACTCGTACGCCGCTCATCCGAACTCCTCGACGGCCGGCAGTGACACTGTCAACGTAGGGCTGACCACTGCCGGTGTCTTCTCCAATCTTGCGCACCGGGTGAAGCCAGCGGCGGCAGCGCGACCAGGACCGGTGCGGACCAGTCCGTTCCCACGTCGAGGTGCACGTCGCGGCGATGGCGCGGGGCCTCCGCGGTCACTCGCACGGGTCGCGGTGACGCGCCCCCCACACCTGTGGCCGGAATCAGCTGCGCCGGAATGTCCGCCTTGGCCGGCAAGGCCGCCGACAGCACCCAGTACGTCCCCGGCGGGACGGCCGTGAGCAGGAAATCCCGCGTGTCACCCAGCAACGATCCGCTGACCGGCAAGCCCCGCGCGGCCCGGTGCGAGAACAGCCCCACGTAGATCGAGGCCGGGTCGCCGAGCAGGGCTGACGCGGCGGCGCTGAGGTGCACGGATCCAGTGACGACGCCACCGTGCGAAGCGACGCCCGGTACATGCACGGGCCGTGGCGGCGCGTCCGCCAGCGTGTCGGGGAGTCGGCGGAACTCCAGCGGGCTCACGCCGACCGCGGCGGTGAACCGGCTGGTGAACGTCCCCACCGAGGTGAACCCCACGGCGAAGCAGATGTCGATGATCCGCTCGTCCGTGGCCAGCAACAGCTCTTTCGCACGCTGGAATCGCCGCGCGGCCAGGAACTGCCCAGGCGGGACGCCGACGTGCCGCTCGAAAGACCGGGCCAGGTGGAACGGGCTGTACGAGACATGGTCAGCTACGTCGGCGAGCCCGATCCGCTCGCCGACGTGCGCGGCGATGAAGCGTGCGGCCGCGACCGCGACTTCCTCCATCCCACCCCCTGTCTCCTGCGTGGACCCGCACGACCTGCGGTGCTGGTTCCTGGCGGGATTGAAGCAGAGGGGTCTGACGCTACTCGCCGGAGCGCGCGGCCACCCCGGACCAAGGACCTGTTTCGCGGCGAACCCGCGGTCCCCCGATCTGCTGGCCGCGCTCGATCGGGTGTCACTCAAGTGAGTACATGAGCCCCAGTGGGCGTGGACCTCAAAGCAGCATTCCCGCACGGCGCCACAGGGCCATGCTGGGACCGCCGATCAGGTCCGCCTCGTGCAGGAAGGCAACCAACTTGGCGGCGCCGCGAGCCAGGTTCTCCTGGCAGTGCGGGTTGCCGCGCGCGGCGGCCACAGCCTGGCTCGGGTCAAGTCCCGCGCGGGCGTACTGCCCGGGCCTGGTCAGCAACCGCGCGAGCAGCAGCGCGCCGATGGCCACCACATGGCGCGTGAATTCCTTGTCCCACCAGCGTGCGTGCGGCATGAGCCGCATCAGGTCCTCCCGGGCGTACCGGACATGCCGGGCTTCTTCCGCGACGTGAATGCCCATGACCGCACGCACCAGCGGCTGGATGGTCTCGTCCTGCAGGTGTTCGCGCTGGAGGGCGTCGAAGACCTCCTCCCCGATGAGGGTGGCCACCCACATCGCCGGGCCGCGCAGGATCAGCGGCAGCACGTGCGCCGTGCCCTGCAGCAGGCGGTTCTGCCGGTAAGGACGCCCACCGACCTTCTCGATCAGCATCGCGAACATGGTGGAGTGCCGGCACTCGTCGGCGACCTCGGTGAAGGCGTACCGCACGTGCGCGGTCGTGGGATCTTCGCGGTAGGACATCCGAAGCAGCATCTGCATCAGGATGATCTCGAACCAGATCCCCACGCTCACCGTGTTGACCATTTCCTGTTTGGACAGCTCGATGCGCTGCGCGGGGCTCAAGCTGTCCCACAACGGTGTGCCGTAGAGCGTGATGAGACGTTCCGGCACGAAGAACTTGCCGTCTTCCAGCGGCGCGTCCCAGTCGATGTCGAGGTGCGGATCGTACGAGCGTTTGACCGACCCGTCCAGCAGCCGCTGTGCCGTCTGCTGCCGGTCCTTGACCTGCACCTTCGCGGCCATCGCCACCTCCCGCTCCCGAACGTGACGGGGCTCACGGTAAACTTGTGAAACAAAAAGAGTCAAGTTGTAAAACTGTAAACTGGGGTGATGCCAGCCGCGCACGATGACCTGCTGCGCCGGGCAGCCGAGTCCGACCTGCCCGACGACGAGACCGCTGGCCGCATCCTGGGCGGCGCGTTGCGGCAGGCCGAGGACTTCGGCCTGCGCCGGTTCACCGTCGACGACGTGGCCCGCCGGGCCGGTGTCTCGCGCGTGACGATCTACCGGTACTTCCCCAAGAAGGACCGGCTGGTCAACGCCATGATCATGCACGAGCTACGGCGGTTCCTGACCAAGGTCGACGGCGTCATCGCCGGCCAGCCCACGCCGGAGGCGAAGCTGGCCGAGGGACTCACCTTCTGCCTGGCCTACCTGCGCGGCCACCGCCTGCTCAACCGGCTCCTGCGCACCGAGCCCGAACTCATCCTCCCGCACCTGACCACGCGGGCCAGCGACCTGGTCGCGGCCGCCCGCGGCTGGATCGCGGGACACATTCACGCCGAGATCGCCGCCGGTCACCTCGCGCTGCCGGACGGGGACGTCGACGGCGCCGCCGAACTCATCGTCCGCGCCGTCATCTCGCTCGTGCTCACTCCCGACACCGTGCTGCCCGTCGACTCCGCACGGGGGCGGCAACGGATCGTCGACCTCTACCTCACACCGATCGTCCGGGCGCTCCGCCCCCAACGACGAGTGGGCCCCCAACGATGACGGCCCGCGAAGGCGATGTAGGGACCGTGCTCACGCCGGCGGCAGCACGCCGTCCTCCACGAGTCCACTGTAGATCGCTTCGCTCACCGTCCGAAGCGCCGACAGCGGGCGGATCATCACCGTGAATGTGCTGATGAGATCCCGGTCGTTGAGCTGCAGGAGATCGATTCCCTCGACCGACCTGCCGTTGACCGTGGTGCGGAAGTGCAGCATGTGCGTTTCCACCTCCGGGCCACCGTCGCCTTCCTCGCCACGTCCCGTCAACTGACCGACGTACCGGAAGTCCTGGAAAGTGCGCTGCAGGACGTTGAACAGCGCCCCGACGACCTCGATGCCCTCGAACGGCTGGAACTTCACCGGGCTGAAGAACCGGACGTCCGGGTCGAACAGTCGCAGTCCGGCACGGAGATCCCCGCTTTCCACTGCCGCACGGAACTTCTCCGCTGCGCTCATCTGTCCTCCTAGACGGTCGCCGCGAGCCGGGTGCCCTGGTCGATCGCACGCTTGGCGTCGAGTTCGGCGGCGAGCTCCGCACCACCGATGACGTGCGTGACGACGCCCTGACCGATCAGCTCGTCCGCGAGGTCGCGGACCGATTCCTGGCCAGCGCAGATCACGACGCTGTCCACTTCGAGGACTCGCGCCCGCTCGCGCTTGGGACCGAACGAGATGTGCAACCCGGCATCGTCGATCTTCTCGTAGTTGACGCCGGTGATCTGCTCGACGCCCTTGGCCTTCAGCGCGGCCCGATGCACCCAGCCGGTGGTCTTGCCCAAGCCCTTGCCGATCTTGGAGGTCTTGCGCTGCAGCAGGTACACCTGCCGGGGGGACTGTTCCGGCTTCGCCTCGGTGAGCCCACCGGGTGCCAGCCCGGGGTCCGTGACACCCCATTCCGCCTGCCAGGCTTCCAGGTCGAGCGTGGGCGACTCGGCGTGCGTGAGGAATTCGCTGACGTCGACGCCGATTCCGCCAGCCCCCACCACGGCGACTCGATCACCGGTGGGCCTGCCATGCCGAACCGCGTCCACATAGGACATCACGGACGTGTGCTCGATACCGGGGATGTTCGGCACCCGGGGAGTCACCCCAGTGGCGATGACGACCTCATCGAAACCACGAGCAACCAGGTCCGCCGCGCTGACCCGGGTCTTCAGGTGCAGCGTCACACCGGTGCGCTCGATCTGCCGGTGGTAGTACCGGATGGTCTCGGCGAACTCCTCCTTGCCGGGGATACGGCGGGCGATGCCGAACTGGCCGCCGATGTCGTCATTCGCCTCGAAGAGATCCACCTGGTGCCCGCGCTCGGCAAGCCCGACCGCTGCGGACAGTCCAGCGGGACCGGCACCGACGACGGCGACCTTCTTGACCCGCCGGGTCGGCAGCAGGTTCAGCTCGGTTTCGTTGCCGGCACGCGGGTTGAGCAGGCAGGATGCCTTCTTCGCGGAGAAGGTGTGGTCCAGGCATGCCTGATTGCAGGCAATGCAGGTGTTGATCTCGTCCGCCCGGCCGCTGGCTGCCTTCCCCACCCATTCCGGGTCCGCCAGCAGTGGACGCGCCATCGAGATCAGGTCGGCGTCGCCGCGTTCGAGCACTTCCTCGGCCACCTGCGGCATGTTGATCCGGTTCGACGCGACCACCGGGATGGTCACGTGTGGCCGGAGCTTGCCGGTCACGTTGGTGAACGCCGCCTTCGGAACCGACGTGACGATGGTCGGCACCCGGGACTCGTGCCAGCCAATTCCGGTGTTGATGATCGTCGCGCCCGCGGCCTCGACCTCCCGGGCCAGAGCGACGACCTCGTCCCAGGTCTGGCCCTCCGGCACGAAGTCCACCATGGACAGTCGGTAGACGATGATGAAATCGTCACCGACGGCCGCACGCACTCCCCGCACGATGTCCACGGCGAGCCGCCGCCGGTTCTCCGGTGAACCACCCCAGCGGTCGGTGCGCTTGTTGGTCCGGGGCGCGAGGAACTGGTTGATGAAATAGCCCTCCGAACCCATGATCTCGACTCCGTCATAGCCGGCCTCCCGCGCGAGCGCCGCCGCGCGGGCGAACGCCGAGATCTGCGCCCGCACGCCGCGGTCGGAGAGGCCGCGCGGGCGGAACGGGTTGATCGGAGCCTTGATCGCGGACGCGGACGCCGACCACGGGTGGTAGGAGTAGCGGCCGGCGTGCAGCAACTGCATCGCGATCTTGCCGCCCTCGTCGTGCACGGCCGCCGTGACCTGCCGGTGCTCGCGTGCCTCGGCACGGGTGGTCAGTTTCGAGGCGAAGGGATACAACCAACCGGTCCGGTTCGGC
Source organism: Pseudonocardiaceae bacterium (assembly GCA_051984675.1). GTDB lineage: Bacteria > Actinomycetota > Actinomycetes > Mycobacteriales > Pseudonocardiaceae > JBPYFK01. Next base: position 18,817 of record JBPYFK010000061.1, read on the forward strand.
GCGAAACCGCCGGTGACCATCAGGCCGACCCCACCGCGCGCCCGCTCGGCGAAATACGCCGCCAGCTTGGGGAGGTCCTTCCCGCGGTCCTCCATACCGGTGTGCATCGACCCCATGACCACACGGTTCCGCAGCGTCGTGAAGCCCAGGTCCAGTGGCGCCAGCAGGTTCGGGTAATCGTTCATCGGTCGTCATGTCCTCCGGTCGGCCGGTCGCTGGGCTCGGTGCTGGACTGATCGCTGGGCTGGTCACGCCGCAGGGCTTCGAGCATCTCGTCACACCAGTCCACGAACCCCTGCTCGGCACGAATCCCGCCGCGCAGAACCAGGTACTGATGCAGGCGTTGGCCGGAGATCCGGGTTCGGTCGGGAAAGTCCCGCTCCTCGATCATGCGGTAGACGTCGAGGCGCTCCGCGTGCCGCGACCGGTGGCGGGCGATCTCGTCGAGCAGCGCGGTGATGTTGCCGAACGACGCCCCGCGCACCTTCACCCCGAGTTCGGAGCGCAGCACGACGGGTTCGACCGGTTCGGCCAGCCAGCGCGCCAGCTCGGCCCGGCCCTCGGCGTCCACCCGGTACACCTTCTTGTCCGGGCGCCCCTCCTGTGGCACCTCGGCACAGGACACCCAGCCGAGATCCACCATCCGCTTCAGCGTCCGGTAGATCTGCTGGTGGGTAGCGGCCCAGAAGAACCCGATGGACTTGTCGAAGCGGCGAGCCAGCTCGTATCCGGACCCCGAGCGCTCCTCCAGCGACACCAGGATCGCGTGCTCCAACGCCATGCCGGGCACGCTACTATGCAACTAAGTGCAGTGCAACTAGTTGCATATATGGCCCATGCTGTTACGACGTGCCACGTCGGCCGCGTTGACTGAATGTCGCTCTCCGGGCTGTCGTGCCGCATGCCCAAGGGAAGCGGGCTTTCCCTTGCCACCGAATGGCTTTCGCCCACCATGCGCGATCGTCTCATGTGGATCTTCAGGCTCGTGGCGGCCAACCACGCGAGTCCCCGGCTCGCGCACTCGCTCGGCCGTTTGAACAACGGGTTCAGGGCGAGTCGCCGCAGGGTGCACCTCGGCGAGCCGGCGTAGCGTGAGGTCATGGTGACAGCGGCCAGCAGGAGCGCTCGGCCGGGTGCGGGCGGTCTTCCGGCCGAGGTGACGACCTTCGTCGGCCGCCGGCAGGAGATCAATGCGATCAAGGGGCTGCTGTCCGACTCCCGGTGCGTGACCCTGACCGGTGCCGGCGGCGTGGGCAAGACCCGGCTCGCGCTCAAGGTCGCAGCCAGCGTCCGACGCACCTACCACGATCAGACGTACTTCATCGAGCTCGCGCAGCTCCGGGAGGCGACGCTGCTCGCCAGCGTGGTGGCCGACCAGCTCGGCCTGCGCAACCAGTCGTCACGGCCCGCGCTGGACGTGATCGTCGATCACCTGCGCGACCGCGAGCTGTTGCTGGTGCTGGACAACTGCGAGCACCTGATCGACGAGTGCGCCAGGTTGGTCAACGTGCTGCTGCACGCCTGCCGGGGGTTGCACGTGATCGCCACGAGCCGGCAGTCCCTGGGCATCGGGGGTGAAAGCGTCTTCGCGGTGCCCCCGCTGCCGGTGCCCCCGCTGCCCGCGGCGCACTTTCCCGGCGAGGGCTCCGCGCGTCCGCCGCCGCTGGACGAACTGCGGCACTACGACTCGGTACAGCTCTTCCTTGATCGTGTCCGCGCCGTCATGCCGAACTACGAGCTGACATCCGAGGACACCGCGGCGCTGGTGCGGCTGTGTCACCACGTCGACGGGCTTCCGCTGGCCCTGGAGCTGGCTGCGGTCGCGATGCGCACGCTGTCGCTTCCCCAACTGGAGGAACGACTCAGCCACGGTCGACCACTGGCCCCGCGCCCCAGGGGCATGCCGGAACGCCATCAGGCACTGCGCAACCTGATCGAGTGGAGCTACCGGCTGTGCACCGAACGGGAGCGGTTGGCCTGGGAGCGGACGTCGGTGTTCAGCGGAACGTTCGACCTGGACACCGCCGAGCACGTCGCCAGCAACGGCGACCTGCGCGCGGCGGACGTGCTCGACCTCGTGGACTCGCTGGTCGACAAGTCGATCCTGACGCGCGAGGAGCACCAGGGCACCGTCCGCTACCGTTTGCTGGACCTGCTGCGGGAGTTCGGGCAGGAGAAGCTGATCGCGTCCGGGCAACTGGAGCGCATCCGCCACCGGCTGCGCGACTGGTACTCGGGCCTGACCGAGCGGTTCGACGCCGAGTGGCTCGGGCCGGACCAGGGCAGCTGGATCGAGCGGTTGCGGCGGGACCACGCCAACCTGCGCGTGGCACTGGATTTCTGCGCCACCGAGCCGGGCGAGGCGCGTCGCGGGCTGCGGATGGTCTCCCAGATCCACGAGTACTGGTCCGTTCGCGGCTTCCACACCGAGGCCCGGTACTGGCTGGACCGGATGCTTCCGGCCGTGCCTGAACCGGTGCCGGAACGGCTGTCTGGGCTACGGCTGGACGCCTGGTTCGCGCTCATGCAGGGCGAAGCCGCCGACGAGTTGTTCCGGGAGGCGGTCACCCTGGCCGAGCGGCTCGGCGAGCGGTCCGAGGCCGCCCACCTGGCGGATGCGCCGGGCATGGTGGCCCTGGTCCGCGGGGACCTCGACCGGGCGGAGAAGAGGTTCACCGACGCGCTGTCGTTGTTCCGCGCGGCCCGGAACGTGCGAGGTGAGGTTCACGCGTTGTTCCATCTGGGCCTGGCGGTGGGCCTCAAGGACGAGCGCGAGCGTGGCATTGCCCTGCTCAGCGAGTCCGTTGCCAAGACGACCGAGTACGGCGACGTGTACTGGCGGTCGTGGGCGCTGTGGGGTATCGCCGAGGTCGAGTCGCTCCACGGTGACCTCGGTCGCGCGCACGAGGCCGGTCAAAGTGCTCTGCGGCTGCAGAAGTCGCTGGACAACAGGTTCACCATGGCCTTCACACTCGACACCCTGGCCGGCATTGCCGCGCTCCGAGACCAGCACCATCGGGCGGCCACGCTGTTCGGCTGCGCGGCAGCGGTGTGGGAGGCGGTCGGCACGTCAGCGGCCAACTTCGGGCTCGTGGGAACCGTGCACGACGACCGGGTGGACCGCGCCCGCCAGGCACTCGGCGCGAAAGCCTACGACCAGTCGTTCGAACGCGGTTACGCGCTTCCGACAGGCTCCGCGATCGACTACGGGCTAGAAACCCCGGAGCTGGGTCAGCGGAAGGCAGTGCCAGTGTCCCCGAGCAGGGATGACCGAAGCAGAACCGCGCAGGGGAGCGCTCTGACCCGCCGGGAGCGGGAAATCGCCAACCTGGTCGCCCAGGGCTACACCAACAAGGACATCGCGAAGAGGCTGTTCATCGCACAGCGCACTGCGGAAGCGCACGTGGAGAACATTCTCATCAAACTGGGTTTCACCTCGCGGGCACAGGTCGCCACCTGGGTGATCGAGAACGCCAAGCAGGACAACGGTTCCGACCACGAACCACAGTAGACGGTCGCGGTGGCTATGCCGACGCACCCAGTATCCGACTCTGATCAGGCGAATGTCCGGGACCGGCCACTGCGGCATTCGGGTAGAGCTGGCGTTGAATGCCCGAAACCTCTCGAATTCCGTCAGCGGCCGGAGCCAAGATCGGGGCATGGCTGATGACGTGTCACTCACCGCGCTTTCCGGCAGCGCTCGCGCCCCGCTACCCCACGCCACCGAGGTCGGTCCGATCGACAGCTCGACCCGGATCGAACTCACCGTTTTCCTGCGTCGCCGGGCCGAGTTGCCCCGCGAACTCGTCGTGGGCCCGGACACCATCACCCGGCAGGAGCTGGCGGACCGGTACGGCGCCGACCCCGCGGATCTCGCGCTCCTCCGGGAGCATCTCGTCAGCGACGACATTCGGATCGTGGACACCGACCTCGGCGCCCGCCGCGTCCGCGTCTCCGGCACGATCGGCGCGCTGACCGGCGCGTTCGGGACGAGCGTGTCGTTGATCCGCAGCCTGCACCCGGTGACCGGAGGTTCGGTGGAACACCGTTACCGCAGTGGCGAACTTCGGATTCCAGCGGCTCTGGACGGGGTCGTCGAAGCAATCGTCGGATTCGACACCCGCCCGCAGGCCCGCACCCAGCACCGCGTGCTTGACGCCGCCGCGCCCGGAACCTCCTACACACCACCGCAGTTAGGCACGATCTACAGGTTCCCGCAAGGCACCGACGGTTCCGGGCAGTCGGTCGCGATCCTCGAACTCGGCGGCGGATTCAGCCAGGGCGACCTGGACGCCTACTTCCGGGGTCTGGGACTTCCGACGCCGGTCGTGCGGGCACAGGGCATTGACGGTGCCCAGAACCAGCCGGGCCAGGACCCGCAGGGTGCCGACGGCGAAGTGCTACTCGACATCGAAGTCATCGGCGGCCTCGCCCCTAAGGCGCAGCAGACGGTGTATTTCGCGCCGAACACGGACCAGGGCTTCCTGGACGCGGTGGCGGCGGCGGTGCACGCGAACCCGACGCCCGACGCGCTGAGCATCAGTTGGGGCCAGTCGGAGGACGCGTGGACCGCGCAGTCCCGGAACGCGCTGGACAAGGACTTCGCCGACGCTGCCGCTCTGGGGGTGACGGTGTGCGCGGCGGCGGGAGACCGTGGCAGCGGCGACGGCGCACCGGATGGCGGCGCGCACGTGGACTTCCCCGCCTCCAGCCCGCATGTGCTGGCCTGCGGCGGCACGCGGCTGCAGGCAGACCCCGCGTCGGGGGCCGTGACATCGGAAACTGTGTGGAACGACGACCCCGCGCAGAGCGCGACCGGCGGTGGAGTCAGCGACGTCTTTCCGGTCCCGGACTGGCAGGGTCAGGCTGGCGTGCCGGTGCGTCAGGGCGGCGGTCCCGGGCGGGGTGTCCCGGATGTCGCCGCCGACGCCGACCCGAGCAGCGGCTACCAGGTCCTGGTCGACGGCCAGCGAACCGTCATCGGCGGGACGAGCGCCGTGGCTCCGCTGTGGGCGGCACTGGTCACGCGCCTGTCCCAGGCGCTGGGCCGGAAACTCGGCCTGCTCCAGCCGAAGCTGTATGCCGGTGTCGCGCCCGGCAAGGTCCAACCGGGGTTCCGCGACATCACGGACGGAAACAACGGCGCATACACCTCCGGTCCCGGCTGGGACGCGTGCACGGGACTGGGCGTACCGGACGGGAACGCGCTCCGAGACGTCTTTTCGCGGTGAAACAACAGGTTGCCCCGCCGGAGTTCGCACACTCGGGCGGGGGCTATCCAATCCACTATGGACTTTGTGGAAACGATGCCGACCTGCTGCCAAACACAGCCTGCCGTTTACGTCGAGACTGATATCCACGCGTCATGTACAACGGCTAGGGCCTCAGCCGCGGTGATCTGCAAGCGCGTTTGTGAGCCGAGGTCGCGCCGCCAGACCGCCTCATCCGGTGGATTCGTGAACAGACCCGCAGCCGGCGGACGATTCGTCGGCCCGAACTTGGCGAAGAGTGCGGCTGCTTCGGAGCCAATGGCATCGATTTCCGCTAGCAGCCAGAGGTCGAACAGGTCACGGGGCGCACCTCGGCTCATCCATGCGACCGTTTTCCACGCGGCGAACGATGCGGGTGTTGGAACCTTCAATGTGGCGGGAGGGGCATCGGAATAGCGCTGCGCCAGCGCATGTGGAGCGGCAGGCCAGGCAGGATAGCCCGTCTGGCTGAGAAGCTGAATCCGAACGCTGACGCCATCAGGTGTCGTGAGGACGGCCGGTTCGACATCACGAACCGAGCTCAAGGTTGGCTGCCAGCGCAACCCCGGGTACTCCCGGCGTGTCCCGCGCACGAGCCACTTCTCGACCTCGCCGGCAACTTCTCGACGTGCTTCTAGCGCGATCAGATCAAGATCCTCGGATAGCCGACCGTCTGGAGCGAAACTCCTGGACAGCGCGGTCCCACCGAAGAACACAAGCCGATCCGCGCAGTGGGCGGTGAGCGCCGCCAGCAGATGAGAAATCAGGTGATCGCGTCGCACCTGGACACGCGCGACGCCAAATCGTTCGGCAACCGCAAGCTCCTCTTCAGGTGCCAGCATGGTCGGTGCCTCGCAGAGCTCGGTTCAGTGTGGCGGTGCGCCGTTGGGCTGCGGCAAGATCACGCAGAATCTCGTGGTCCGCCCTGGCAAGCAGTGCATGCATCGCAGCATGAGCCTCATCGGGCAGCCCACCCAGGTTCGGACGGGCCGCCAGGTCAACTACCGTCTGCTCCACCGTCGTCACAAAGCCTTGACCTAGCTCGAAGGCGTGCCGTTCGACATCAATCCGCTCCACTCTGCGCCGAACGAAGATCACCTCAGCATCACGATCGCTCAAGCGCACGGTCGCCCGATGGCGTGAGGCCGCTACAACCGCAACACCCACCGCACGCGGAACAGCGCCGTGCACACGAGCCGCGCTGAGGCCCATGAGCGCCACCGAGTCAACGCCCTCATCAGAGGCAGCGATCCCCACCGCCGCTGATTCCAGCTCGGGCAGCCACCGGCGATCGATCTGATCGTCCGGGACAACGGCGTAGTAGCCGGTGGCCAGCCGGTGGAGCACGCCGGACCGCGTGAGCCGCGCGAATTCTGGACGCGGGTGCGCGTACGCTCCGGCCGCATCTTGTGGCCGGAGGACCCGGACAGGACCCCGAAGCAAGGCTGGCGGCAGCCGCCCAGCCTGACGAGCGGGCATTAGGTGTCACCTCCGTAGGCTTATAGCCTACGCTCATGCCAGTCGTGCCTCAAGTTTCGGGTCACCGCAGGCTGACCAGCGCCAGACCTAGCCCGGAATCTGGCACGTAACGCGGTCGACGACCGTCTTGGTGTCCACACCGCTCGGCAGCGTGCCCAGGGCGACGCCCCAGTCGCCGCCAAAGCGGGAGGCGCAGAAGGCGTCCGCGACAGCGGGATCGCTGTGCCGGACCAGGAGTGATCCCTGCAGCACCAGCGCCATGGTCTCGACCAGTCGCCGCGCCCCGAACTGAATGTCCTCAATGGACTTGTCAGTGCTGGACAGTTCCTTCCGCAACCCGGCCACGGCTCCGTCCAACCGCTGGTCGGCTCCGGCCGCGCGGTCGACTTCGGCGAGAAACGCCTCCACCGACGCCGGTTCCTTGGCCATGGCGCGCAGGACGTCCAGCGCGGCGACGTTGCCGGAACCTTCCCAGATCGAGGTCAGCGGCGCCTCCCGGTACAGCCGGGGCATGCCGGACTCCTCGACGTAACCGTTGCCGCCCAGGCACTCCAGCGCTTCGGCGGCATGGGTCGGGCCACGCTTGCACACCCAGTACTTGGTCGCCGCCAGGCCCAGGCGACGGAACGCCTGCTCCTGCTCGTCCCCGGCCGTGGCCCGGTCCGTGGCTCCGGCCAGGCGCATCGCGACGGTCGTCGCCGCCTCGGACTCCACGGCGAGGTCGGCGAGAACGTTGCCCATCAGCGGCTGCTCCACCAGGTACGCGCCGAACGCCTGGCGGTACCGGGCGTGGTGTGCGGCCTGCACAGCCCCGAGCCGCATCCCGGACGCCGTGCCGATGACACAGTCCAGCCTGGTCATGTTGACCATCTCGATGATCGTGGGGACGCCGCGCCCCTCGTCCCCGACCAGCCAGCCGATCGCACCGTCGTACTCGATTTCCGCCGACGCGTTGGACCGGTTGCCGAGCTTGTCCTTCAGCCGTTGCAGATGGATCGTGTTCCGGCTGCCGTCCGGGAGCACCCGTGGCAGCAGGAAGCAGGACAGGCCGCCCGGTGCCTGCGCCAGCGTGAGGAACACGTCCGACATCGGCGCCGAGGTGAACCATTTGTGCCCGGTGAGGGCGTAAGTCCCGTCGCCGGTGGGGCGCGCGGTCGTCGTGTTCGCGCGCACGTCCGAGCCGCCTTGCTTTTCCGTCATGGACATGCCGGCGATCAGGCCCTGCTTGGTCCCGGGAACCCGGAGCCCGAAGTCGTAGCGCCTGGCGGCCAGCAGCGGCTCGAAGTCCGCCGCCAGCTCGCGGGTGTGGCGCAGCGCCGGCACAGCCGCGTACGTCATCGAGATCGGGCAGATGTGTCCAGCCTCAACCTGGCCCCACACATACATCTTCGCCGCTCGTTCCACGTGCGCGCCGGGGCGCGCGGCACGCCAGGGCGCGGCGTGCAGGCCGTACTCGACCGCGACCGTCATCAGCTCGTGCCAGGCCGGATGAAACTCCACCTCGTCGATGCGGTGGCCGTAGCGGTCGTGGGTGCGCAGCACCGGCGGGTTCTCGTTGGCCAGCCGGCCCCAGTCCTGCGCCTGTTCCCCGCCAGCCAGCGTGCCGAGTTCGTGCAACTCGGTCTCGGCCCACCCGGCGCCTTCGCGCCGCAGCGCGGCCAGCAACGCGGGGTCGTCGGCGACGTCGTGTCCGGCCAGCGGAGGGACCTGGTTGGTGACCTCATGCGTCGATGACATCGGAGGCTCCTAGCGCGCGAAGGGAGAACGTGACCAGGGACGGGATCGTGTCGGGGTCGGCCGAGCCGGCGGCCAGCGGTCCGACCAGCACCTCGGCCACCCCGCCGACCAGGGCGGCGGCGGCCAGATCGGGGTTCTGCGGGGGTAGCTCACCGGCCCGCACACCGTCGGCGACGGCGGCGGAGAAGACGTCCCGGAACGCCTGCCGGAAGGTCAGACGCTCGGCGTCCACCGCCGGATCGACGGGTTCGGCGAGCAGGGCGTACGCCAGCCTGGGTACTTTCAGCGCCCGCCCGGCGAACGTCTCGATCACGGCCGTGATCCGCTCGTCGATGCGGCCGGGTCGCCGGGCCGCCGCGTGGACGGCGTCGACCTCGTGACTGACCACGACCCGGAACAGTTCGGCGATCAGCTCGGCTTTGCTCGGGAAGTGCCGGTACACGCTACCGGTGGCCACGCCGGCGCGTGCGGCGACCGCCGCGACCGAGCATCCGGCGTAGCCGGAGCCGGCGAGCAGCTCGTACGCAGCGTCGAGGATGGCGCCACGCTGGGCGTCCATCCGGGCTTGCATCTGCGGGGTCCGCCGGTACGGCACACAAGGAGTGAACCGCGATTCACTGCTTTCACGCAAGCCGTTGCTTGCCCTGCCCCCGATGTGCTACCGGTGAGAATCCACTGACTGAGGAGCGCACCATGGCGGTACCCGCAGGCCCCGCAGTACGCAGCGAACGCGACGGAGCCGTGACCACGGTGACCCTGTCCCGACCCGAGGCCCGCAACGCGGTCGACCGGCCCACGGCCGAGGCGCTCGCGGAGGCGTTCCGCGCCTTCGACGCCGACCCGGACGCCGCCGTCGCCGTGCTCTGGGGGGCTGGCGGCACGTTCTGCGCCGGAGCCGACCTGAAGGCGATCTCCGACGGGCGCGGCAACCGCGTCGCCGAGGACGGCGACGGCCCGATGGGTCCGACCCGCATGCGGCTGTCCAAGCCCGTCATCGCCGCCGTCTCCGGCTACGCCGTCGCGGGCGGCCTGGAACTGGCGCTGTGGTGCGATCTGCGGGTGGCCGAGGAGGACGCGGTGTTCGGGGTGTTCTGCCGCCGATGGGGCGTTCCGCTCATTGACGGCGGGACCGTGCGCCTTCCCCGGCTCATCGGGGAGAGCCAGGCCCTGGACCTCATCCTCACCGGCCGCCCGGTGCCCGCGCCGGAAGCGCACACGATGGGGCTGGTCAACCGGCTCGTGCCGCCGGGGAAGGCACGCGCTGAGGCCGAGAGACTCGCCGCCGAGATCGCGGGATTCCCGCAGACATGCTTGCGTCAGGACCGGCTCTCGCTGCTCGAACAGCACGGGATGTCCGAGGAGGATGCCTTGCGCAACGAGTTCCGCCGCGGGCAGGATTCCCTTGCCGCCGACGCCGTGACCGGTGCCGCCCGCTTCGCGGCCGGATCTGGCCGGCATGGCAGCTTCACATCGTAGCGTCCACTGTAGACACTGGGGAACCACTGGGGAAAGGCATGTCGGCTGATCCGTCGCCGACCACGACCTCGCGACAGCGGCCCTCCAGATCGTGTCGATCATCCGTCGCCGCTTCCCGGCGCCTGACCAGCGTCCGGCCCAGGGCGTACGCCCCCGTTGAGACCCAGGACCCCTCTCGACTCAACCGAACTGAACGGACCGTTTGGCCAGGCCGTACCAGAAGCCGTCGATGGCGGTCCGCTGCTGATCGAGCTCGTCCTCGGCGCTGCCGAGCGTGACGAACAGCGGCGCGAAATGCTCGGTGCGCGGGTGCGCCAGGCGACCGGCCGGCGCCTTGTGCTCGAAGTCGAGCAGGGCGTCCACATCCCCGTCCCGCAGCGCGTTCCTGCCCCAGTCGTCGAAGTCGACCGACCAACTCGGGATGGTCGGCGACCTCATGGCCTGGAGATTGTGCGTGAAGAATCCGCTGCCCACGATGAGGACGCCTTCGTCGCGCAACGGCGCGAGAGTGCGCCCGATCCGCATCAGTTCCTGCGGCTGCAACGTCGGCATGGAGATCTGCAGCACCGGGATGTCCGCGTCCGGGTACATCTCCACCAGCGGCACATACGCGCCGTGGTCGAGTCCCCGGTCCGGGACGTCCTGCACCGGCGTACTCGGTCCGCGCAGCAGGGCGCGCACGCGCTGGGCGAGTTCCGGCGCACCCGGCGCCGGGTACTGGACCGTGTAGTACTTCTCCGCGAAGCCCCAGAAGTCATATACCAGAGGCGCGGTCGTGGTGGCACCGATCGCCAGCGGTGCTTCCTCCCAGTGCGCCGAGATCATGAGAATCGCGCGGGGTTTGGGCAGATCCCGCGACCAGTCGGCGAGCTGACGCGTCCACAGTGGATCATCGGCGAGCGGTGGCGCGCCGTGGCTGAGGTAGAGAGCGGGCATCCGGGTCGCCATGATCGAGACCTCCGGGAGCGCGAGGCGAGTAGTTCGAACTTGAACTACGAGCGTGACCATACCTGGTGATTCAAATTTAAACAAGTAGGATGGGTCCATGACCGAACCTCGGTGGCTGGACGAGCAGGAGATGGCCGCCTGGACCGCCTTCGTCGAGTCCAGCAACCTGCTCGCACGCCGCGTCGAGCAGCAACTGCGGGAGCAGGCTGGCCTGTCACACCCGCAGTACGAGATCCTGGTCCGGCTGTCGGCTACGCCGGGCGGAGAACTGCGGATGACCGAGCTGGCGGCCAGCGTGGTGACGTCGAAAAGCGGGCTGACCTACCAGATCACCCAGCTGGAGAAGGCCGGGCTGGTCCGTCGTCGCTCCTGCCCCACCGACGACCGGGGGGTTTTCGCGGTGCTCACCGAGGAAGGTCGGGAGAAGCTGCGCCAAGCCGCGCCTGGCCACGTCGGGGTCGTGCGCTCGCTGCTCATCGACGCCCTGAGCCGGGAGCAACTCGGCGCGCTGGCCGAAGGCTTGGAGGCGGTGGCACGCAACCTGCGTGCCGGCGAGCGGACCGACTAACGGAACCGGAGGACGAAGTCCTCCAGGTGGGAGTTGACCAGCTGGGGGTTTTCGAAGACCAGCCCGTGGCCGGCGTTCGGGACCACGACCAGCTCGGACTCCGGGACCGCGGACACGATGGCCTGGCTGTCCGTCAACGGCGTGATCAGGTCGCTCTCTCCGACCATGACCAGCGTCTCCACCTGCTGCAGCACGGGCAGCGCCCGGCCGTGGTCGTACTCCCGCAGGTGCGGGTACAGCTCGGCGATGACCTCGGGCACCTCCAGCGGCTGCCGGAGGGCGGACTGGAACCCCGCGGGCAACGCGCTGCCCGCGGCGCCGCAGGACGACAGCGTGCTGGTGATCTGGCTGGCGGGGGTCGCGAGCAGGCCCACGCCGATCACCCGGTCACCGAACAGTTCGGGGTACTGGCGTGCCAGCGCGAGGATGCCGACGCCACCCATCGAGTGCCCGATCAGGATGACCGGCCCGGTGGGGGTGGTCTCCCGCAGCACGGCGTGCAGGTCGCGTCCGAGCAGCTCGGGACACTTCGGGCCGCCGCTGCCGGAGCGCCCGTGACCGCGCTGGTCCCACACCACCACCCGCGCGTGCTCGCGAAGGGAGGCGCGCTGGAACCGCCAGCTGTCGAGGTCCAGGGTGCAGCCGTGGCACAGCACGACCGTCACCTTCGCGTCCGGGTTCTCATCGACCTCGGTGTGCAGTTCCACGCCATCCTCAGCACGGACGGTGACGTGACGAGTCGGTTCTTCGGGGGACAGCGATGCTGTGGTGGTGCCAGCGGTCTGAGCCCCTCGCCGAGATGGCTGCTCCAGGGCTGACATGCGTGTGAGTCCTCTCATCCGCTTGCCGGTGCCGCCCCTGCACCGCGTCCGGGTGCTCGCTGGTGAACTGACCTGTGCTGGACTGATCTGCCAGATCCTCCTGCTGACGGCTTCGTACTCCACCTGGGCCGTCCAGTCCAGTGCTGGCTGCTCGCACGGGGACGGCCCCTATGCAGGTTGCCTGTTCGGCACGGTCTCGCCACCGGGAGAAATACGCATAGCCCTACGTATCCGTGGTGCGCGTCCAGGGGCCAAAGTCCCGAGCCTGTGGCCCGGACCGCAACGTCCCCCCGCCAGCGAAGGCGGGAGGACGTTCGACCGAAGGCTCACGAACCGCGGAACCTCTCCGGGAACTCGGACATTCTCAGGAAGCTCAGCAGACTCAGGTGTCGCTTTAGAGGTTCGCCATCTTCTTCTGGAGGTTCTCGTCCAGCGTGGCGAGGAACTCCTCGGTGGTCAGGTAACCCTGGTCACCACCCACGAGCAGAGCGAGGTCCTTGGTCATCTTGCCGCTCTCGACGGTCTCGATCACGACCTGCTCCAGGCTCTGCGCGAAACCGACCACCTCGGGCGTGGAGTCCTGCTTGCCCCGGTGCTGCAGGCCGCGGGTCCAGGCGAAGATCGAGGCGATCGGGTTGGTCGAGGTCGGCTTGCCCTGCTGGTGCTGGCGGAAGTGCCGGGTCACGGTGCCGTGCGCCGCCTCCGCCTCCACCTTGCCGTCCTCGGTCATCAGCACCGACGTCATCAGGCCCAGCGAGCCGAAGCCCTGCGCGACCGTGTCGGACTGGACATCACCGTCGTAGTTCTTGCAGGCCCAGACGTAGCCGCCTTCCCACTTCATCGCGGTGGCGACCATGTCGTCGATCAGCCGGTGCTCGTAGGTCAGGCCCTTGGCCTCGAAGTCCTGCTTGAACTCGGCGTCGTAGATCTCTTGGAAGGTGTCCTTGAACATGCCATCGTAGGACTTGAGGATCGTGTTCTTGGTGGACATGTAGACCGGGTAGCCGCGCTCCAGGCCGTAGCGGAAGGACGCCCGCGCGAACTCCTGGATGGACCGCTTGTAGTTGTACATGGCCATCGCCACACCGCCGTCGGCGGGGAACTGGGCGACTTCCAGCTCGATCGGCTCGGAGCCGTCCTCCGGCGTGTAGGTGATGGTCACGGTGCCGGGACCGGGCACCTTGAAGTCGGTGGCCTTGTATTGGTCGCCGTGCGCGTGACGGCCGATCACGATCGGCTTCGTCCACCCCGGTACGTAGCGCGGGATGTTCGAGATCACGATCGGCTCCCGGAAGATGACGCCGCCAAGGATGTTGCGGATGGTGCCGTTGGGGCTGCGCCACATCTTCTTCAGGCCGAACTCCTCGACCCGCGCCTCATCCGGCGTGATAGTGGCGCATTTCACACCGACGCCGTGCTTGTTGATGGCGTTCGCGGCGTCCACGGTCACCTGGTCATCGGTGGCGTCCCGGTGCTCGATCCCGAGGTCGTAGTAGTCCAGGTTGATGTCCAGGTACGGGTGAATCAGCTTGTCCTTGATAAAGGACCAGATGATGCGGGTCATCTCGTCGCCGTCGAGCTCGACGACGGTGCCCGCGACCTTGATCTTGCCCATGTGGCGGGGTGCTCCTCTCGCGAGAATGCAAGCGGTACAAGCGTACTGCTAACCACCCCGATTGTGCCCCGTCCCCGAGGTCCGCGTCACCGCCGTCACTGATCCTTTAGGCTGCCGACAGATGCTGATCAGCATCGCCTGGGGAATCTCGCCAGCCTGCAGCACGCACCGAGGGGACGGCATGGCCACGGGACCAACGCACGCGATGAGCGGCTTAGCCGCATGGGCGGCTGTGACCGCGTTCGCCGGCGCCGGCGCGATCGGCCAACTCACGCCGAAGACCTGGGTCGTCGGTGCGACACTGGCCTCCGGCGCCGCCCTGCTCCCGGACATCGACCACCCGAAGGCGACAGTGGCGAGCACCTTCGGCGGGATCTCCCGTGGCATGTCCGCTGGAATCAGCGGGATCAGTGGAGTCGTGTACCGGCTGACCCGCACGCACCGAGACCCGGATCGGAAGGGCACTCACCGAGGTCTGACACACACCCTAGTCTTCGCGGTCCTGTCCGGGTTGGTCACCACGGCGATCGTGCAGTCCAGCGCCGGGTGGGCGCTCGGCGTGCTGATGTTCTTCTTCGCCGGCCTGGCGGTGCGCGGCATCATGCACTCCTGGTCCCCGAACCGGGACGCGCTGCTCATCGCGGTCGCGTCCCTGCTGCTGACGATCGCCTGCTGGGTCTGGGCCGGCGACCAGCCGTCGAACGCGGCGGCGTTCGGGGTGGCGGTCATGGTCGGCTGCGTTGCCCACCTGGTCGGGGACGCCATCACCGAGGAAGGGTGCCCGATGCTGTGGCCGGTGCCGATCGGCTGGCGCACCTGGCACCCCATCGCTCCGCCGAGGCTGTTGCGGATGCAGACCGGCGGCCGGGTGGAGATGGTGCTGGTCGGACCGGCCCTGACGATCTCGGCCGTGATGCTCTCGGCGGTCGTGCTCTACCGCGTCGGCGCGGCGCCATGGCTGTCCCAGCTGGGGCTGCCACCGCAGGTGATGGCCTGGATCGGCCGTTGACGGGCACTCCTACCCTTGGCGCAGGCCCCGCCTTGGGGTCCCCCTATTGGTGAGCGGGGCAATCGACCGATGCGAAAGGTGAGCCGAGTCACCTAGTCTCAGACTGGCGGAGGTGATGGGGATGAAGGCAGCCGTAGGCGACCAACTCCACGTGCACGGCCGCACGGTAGAGCAGCCGGACCGAACCGGGACGATCATCGAAGTGCGCGGTGACAACGGGGAACCGCCCTACATGGTGCGTTTCGACGACGGTCACCAGGGCTTGGTGTATCCCGGCGGGGACTGCTCGATCGAAGTGCCGGAGTCGAGAAAGCCCGAGAAGGCCTGAGGTCAGGCCCGAGACAGCGTCGTGTCACGGCCGGCTCCCGGGTAGCGGGAGCCGGCCGTGGCCGGCCTGAACTCGCCAGGGGAAGGACACGAAGAACTCACAGATGCGGACACTCCCGGCGCGGTTCCTACACGCGGGGTGGTCACATACGTAACACTGCGCACCGGCCGACTACAGGGTGGTGACATGATCTTCCCCAGTTGATCGCACCGGGCCGGCGAGGAGGCGGTGAAGTGTTGCGCGATGGCCAGCTGTCGGGGATGGCCGATCTGACCGCATCGTTCGGGGACCGGGGCGGACAACTGTCCGTCCCGCTGCCCGAGGGGCAGGTCCTTCAGGAACAGTCTTCGCTGATCGCGCTCAGCGCCGCTGAGCACGCCGACCGGCCGCTGTGCTGGCTCAGCGACGAGCCGCCGTCGCCGCAGCTCGTCGCGGCGCTGCGAGCCGACCACCCGAGGTCCGGGTTGTGGCCGTTGCTGCTGTGCGACGAAGACGAGGTCTACGGCGAGCGCTGCACCATCGGGGTTGTTCCCCCCGAGCCGATCGAGCACATCGAACGCTGGCTGCCGGCATCGGTGATGGCGCGGATCTGGGACGGGCTGTGCCAGGCCGACGACGAGTTCGGCCCCGCCTACGACCTCGACATGCTCGACCCGTTCGACTTCACCTGTCCGGGTCTGGCGCCTTCCGGGAACCTGCTCGCCGACCCGGACATCCTCGCCACCCAGCAGCTCGGGCGGTTCATCGACGGCGACACCCGCCTCGCGCTGGTGCCGGTGCGCCGGGGCGCCGACGTCCTCACCGTCCTCGGCTGGGCGGGCGCGTCCAACCACGTCTCCCGCACGGCGGGGCTGTCCGCCCTGCTGCGCAGCTGGGAGGAGCGATTCGGGGCGCGGGTGCTGCGCCTCGGCCCCGACCGGCTGGTGGTCAGCGTGGCGGCGCCACCGCTGGACGCCCGGCACGCGGCGGCGGTCGCCGCCGAGCACTGGGCGTTCTGCCCGGACCGGATCGTGCAGGAGTCGGGCAGCATCGGCACGTACTCGGCGGAGATCCGGGGTCGCCGCACCTGGTCGTTCTGGTGGGAATGACGGCCGGTGGCCACGACGGGACTACAGGCGGGACTACAGGCGCGGTCCACCGATGATGGTCATGGCGACGTAGATGATCAGCAGTCCGAGACCGCCGTAGAGGCCGATGTCGATCGCTCGTGAGCGGATCGCCAGCAGACCGACCCGCTCACGGGACAGGAACGCGCGCAGCGCTGCGGCCAGCAGCAGGGCGGCGCCCAGAAGGACCGTCCCCTGCCGCCAGTGGTCCATGACCACGCGGAGCAGCCCGATCAGGACGAACAGTCCTACCAGGGCGAACGGCACGTGAACCGAGGCGCGGAGGCGCTCGCCGAAGCGCTCGATCATGCCCGTACGCCCGTGTCCTGACGTTCGGCGGCCTCGACGACGTTGGTGAGCAGCATGGCGCGGGTCATCGGCCCGACACCGCCAGGGTTCGGGGAGAGGAAGCCGGCGACCTCAGCCACGTCCGGGTGCACGTCACCGGCCGGACCACCGTCCGAGCGCGTCACCCCGACATCGAGCACGGCAGCGCCGGGCTTGACCATGTCCGGCGTGATCAGGTTCGGCTTACCGGCCGCCGCGACCACGATGTCCGCCCGGTTGACCTCGGCCGCGAGGTCCTCGGTGCCGGTGTGGCACAGCGTGACCGTGGCGTTCTCGCTGCGCCGTGTCAGCAGCAGTCCCAGCGGTCGCCCGACGGTGATGCCACGCCCCACGACCGCGACCCGGGCGCCTTCGATCTTCACGCCGTGCCGGCGCAGCAACTCGACGATCCCGCGCGGCGTGCACGGCAGCGGCGCCGGCTCGCCGAGCACGAGCCTCCCGAGGCTCATCGGGTGCAGGCCGTCGGCGTCCTTGGCCGGGTCGATCCGTTCCAGCAGCGCCCCCGAATCCAGGTGGCGCGGAACCGGAAGCTGGACGATGTAGCCGGTGCAGGCCGGGTCGCCGTTGAGCTCGTCGAGCACGGTCTCGACGTCGGCCTGGCTCGCGTCCGCCGGCAGCTCCTTGCGGATCGAGTGGAGACCGACCTTCGCGCAGTCGTTGTGCTTGCCGCGCACGTAGGAGTGCGATGCCGGGTCGTCGCCGACCAGCACGGTCGCCAGACCGGGGACGACTCCCCGGTTGGCCAGTTCCGCCACCCGGGGGCGGAGCTCG
The DNA here is from genome assembly GCA_051984675.1 of Pseudonocardiaceae bacterium. Classification (GTDB taxonomy): domain Bacteria; phylum Actinomycetota; class Actinomycetes; order Mycobacteriales; family Pseudonocardiaceae; genus JBPYFK01. Next base: position 36,272 of record JBPYFK010000061.1, read on the forward strand.
CTGAAGATGGCGTCCTTGGTGGCCCTGCCGTCGAGAATCGTGGCGCTCACGGCGCTCATCGTCGCAGATCCGGTGCGGCGTCAGAGCGCCTGGTCCAGCGTGCCAGCGGCGCGGCCGGCAGCACGGTCACACCCGCGGCGACCAGCGTCAGGACGATCCCCACCAGAGTCGTCGTCGCCACCCGCGTCCCGGGGGTCGGGACGAGCAGGTCGAGCGCGAGGGCGCCGACGAGCTGACCGACGATCATCCCCAGCGACAGCAGCAGCACGCCGGTCGAGCGGACCAGCATGGACGCTCCTCCGATGATCACGATGCCGAGCAGTCCCCCGGTGTACAGCCACGCCTGAGACGGTGGCGCGGCGGGCACGCCGCGGACGGCGATCTCCACCGCGAGCGCGAGCACGAGCGCGGCCGTTCCGGTGGCGAAGTTGATCGCGGCGGCGGCGATGGCCGAGTCCCCGGTCTCCTTGACCCGCCCGTTCACGGCCTGCTGCCAGGCAGTGCCGATGCCGGCCAGTGCGGGCACGACCACCAGCCAACCCGCTGTCAGCCCGTCGAACCGCGTCGACAGCGCCACCCCGACGGCGACGACCGCGAGCACCGCACCGACCACGCGCGGTGGGGTGATCGCCTGCGGCCCACCCGGTCCGACACCCAGGCGGTCGACGAGCAACCCGCTGGCGACCTGACCAGCCACGACGGCGACCGTGAACAGCGCGACGCCGAGGGCAGCCGCCGACAGCCCCTGGCTGAGCACGAGGTAACCGCCGCAGACACCGCCCAGGCACTGCCACCACCGCAGCTGTCCGCGGTCCGAGCGCACGGCGACGGCGACTCGCCGGGCGCCGCGCCGACCGGCCGGCACCGCGAGCACCAACACCGTCAGCACGATCAGACCGATCCCGAAGGAGATCACCGCGGCGGCGACGCCGTCATGCAGACGCGCACCCAGGGTGCCGTTGATCCGCGACTGGATGGCGAGCAACGCGCCGATGCCGATCGAGCCGAGCAGCCCGAACCCCCGACGCATCTGCTTCGGCGCGTCCCGCTGCGGGATCGGCTGCCCCTCGTGCCGGGCGTTCAAGCCAGGCCGCGCGTTCGAACCAAAGTTGGTCACGTGGCACCAGTGTGCTCTACACGCCCGGTGGCGGGAACAGTCCCGGCCAGAACTGCGGCGAGCGCCATCATCGTCCCGGCTGCCGCTGCCGCGACGGCCGGTCCACCATGGTCCAGCAGCGCTCCGGCCAGGGGCGCGGACAACGACGTCGCGGCGGTGATCGCGGTCGACACCCACCCGAACGCCTCCGCTCGCCGCCCTGGCGGGGCGAGGTCGTTGACGCGGCTGTTGGCGGCAGCCATGATCGGCGCGATCGTCGTACCGCTGACCAGCAGCAGAATCCCGAACAGCAGCGGCGACCCCGGGGCGCTGACCGGTGGTAGCGCCGGAACCAGCACGATGGCGCCGAGCGCGGCTGCCGCGGCCCGCCGCCCCAGCCGTGGCGGACGGGTGGCGCTGGCCATGATCAGCCCGCCGGCCAGCGACCCGAGCGCCCAGATCCCCGCGAACACTCCCGCCAGCACGGGCTCCCCGCGCTGCCGTGCCCAACTGGTCATCACCAGGTCATCAGCCATCAAGCCGCCGATCAGGCAGACGAAGAGCAGCAGCATCCGCGGGAAGGCGGGCGCGGCCAGCAGCGATCGAGTGCGCGGGCTCGGCGGGTCGCTCCTGGCGACTGGCCCGCAGATGCCCGCCCGACGCAAGGCGTGGGCCAGCCCCAGCGACCCGATCAGCGCCCAGGCCGCGCACAGCAGCACCCCGGCTGCCGGGTTGGTCGCCGCGATGACGCCGGCCGCGAGCACGGGCCCGACGATGTAGAGCAGCTCTTGCAGTGTCGCTTCGACCCCGAAAGCCGCCTGCACGGCCACACCCCCGGCGAGCCGGGCGAAACTGGACCGCCCGGTCTGCCCCGCCGGTGGCGCGAACAGCCCGGTCAGCGCCGCGAGCGGGAGCGCGAGCACGAACAGTTTCGCCGGAAGGATCGCGAGGGCGCCGAGCCCGGAGGCGTAGACAACGCCCGTATACACCATGACCTTCGACGGTGAGGTTCGGTCGGCGATCCGCCCGCGCCACGGCCCGGCCACTCCCTGACCGGCCCCCAGTGCCATGACCGTGACACCGGCCAGCGCGTACGACCCGGTCCACCCGGCGACCAGGAAGGTCAACGCCAGCGACGTCGACGTCCGCTCCAGGCGGCCGACCAGCGACCACGCCAGCACGGACGGCAGATGCGGGGCCGCGCTGAGCCGCCGGTAAGGCGCGAGCAGACGAGCTGGGAGGGAGTCGTTCCGGGAGGCGGACATCGCCCCTCAGCATGTGGCGCATAGTGATCGCGCCGCGACCGAATATTTCATCGGATCGACTGATTCATCTCGACGCAAGAGCCGGAAAGATTCACACACTGTGTCCGCAATCACCGGCAGACGGTGAAGGCGGGGGTTCCCCTGGTGGCAAAATCAACGGTTACACCCAGTTGATCTGATCTTCGCCAGCCGGGCACGGCTCGACTGCCGACCAGCAAAAACGATCAAGATAGGCCCGATCCGGTCCGTACCCACGGAAACGAACAGCCCCATGATGATCACGGTCCACGCTACCGATCGCGGTTGTGTGCTGCGGGTAAAGGGCGGAGTCGACCGGAGCACGCACGGTGGGGCGGCGCGTCGAGTAGCGTCTCGGCGGGGTGCGCGGTGTACGCCTGGCCGAGAGGGGGAGGATGTCACCCATGTCGCGTCCGACAGCGATTAGTCCAGAAGAGCAGGAACAAATCGCCCGCAGGATTGGCGTGCTGCTGCTGCGGTCGGCGCCGGAGGGCTGGCAGCGGGTTACCGTGGAGTACCGGGCAACCGGTGAATACCACGATCTGCTGACCGATGTCACGGCGGAGAACGGTGACAAGCTGCCGTTCGAGGCGCCGGCGGAGCTGCGGGGCATCTTCGCGCACCTCCGGGAGGGCATGTACCGCCCGGACATCGGCACCTGGCTGAGCGCCACCTACGTGGTGGATCGTCCCTCAAGCTACCGGATCGACATCAACTTCGACGCCGAGCCGGAGTGGAACCAGCCGTTGCCGCGTGCGGCCTACGTGGACGAGCTGCGCCGCTACCCCCGCTCGGACGAGAACATCCCGGACTGGATGCGGGCGCGGCTGGACGGCGCGGCAGCGGACGGTTCCGCACCTAGTGAGCCCGCAGGTCCCGGTGACGTTGGACCTCCCGACGCCGGGTTGAGCCCCTCAGGAATGGGTGCGTCCGGTATGGACGCCGCAGGCCCCCAGAGCGCCCCTGGTCAGCCTGGCCGCGCGCCGATGGCGGCCCCGGCCGAGGCACCGTTGTCCCCCGCCGCGAATTCGGCCCCGGCCGGCTCACCCGCGCCCGAGGTCCCCGCCGCGCCGGACACAATGGCGCCGCCAGAGCGCAGGGCGGCTGAGCCACCGTTCGCGCCGCCGTTCGGACAGCCAGCGTCGCCCCCGCCGCCTGCCGCGCAGGTCCCGCCGCCACCACCGGCACCGGTTCCCGACCGCCCGGCGGGCGCGACGGCAGTGGACGCCACGGAGCAAACCGACGCCAGCGGTCGTGCCGGCTCCCTGCGGATCGTCGACGTCTTCGACAGCCGCGACGAGCAGGGCCGGCCCGTGGTCACCGAGCGCAAACCCATCCCGCTGGACGACGTCGTCCGGCTGCGCGGCTACCTGGAGAACGCCCCGATCGTCCTGACCTCCCAGGACGGCGGAGCCGACGAGCTCGGCGCGGAGCGCTCGGCCTCGGTGCCGGCGACCTGGCACACCGATGGCACCTGGTTGTGGCCGGGATCGGTCGCCTTCTACCTCGCGCAGTACGGCGTGCCGCCGCAGCCCGAATTCGTCGAGCACATCCGGGGTCGCGGATTCACGCTGCCCGAGGTCGACGACCGGGTGCGTGACGCGGCCATGCGACAGCTTGCCGACCGGCCGACGGGCGGCGAGGGCACGTTCCACGAGTCCGCCGTTGCCTCGGAGCGCTCGTCCGAACCAGCCGAGGAGAGCGCCCCCGCCTGGGAGACAGCGGCTCCCTCTTACGACCCGGCTCCTTCCCACGCCCCCGCTACGGCCGACCAGCCGGGCGCCGAATCGGGTCGGATGGACGAGACGGAGTCCACCGGCGAAGCCCAGGACGACGACCGGTACCTCGACGGCCGGTATTCCGGCGGCGACCGGCATTCCGAGGGCGACCGGAACCACGACGGCAACCGGAACCACGACGGCAACCGGAACCACGACGGGCCGGACGAGGACGTCGACGCCGGCTTCGGCAGCGGTGCGGACGCGTTCGCGAGCGACCCGTTGGGGTCCGCCTCGGTCCCCTACGAGCCGATCACGAACGGCTTGGCCCCAGGATCGTCCAGCTCGGCTGGCGCGGATTCGGCGGCGGACTCCGCGCCAGCGGAGCAGGAGCCGCCTCGGACCAGCCGGCACAGCCTCCGCGACGAGCGGTCCGACGACAAGATCGAGCACGCGTTCGCGGTCCTGCACGACAGGCTCAGCGAGCACGACCTCGACCCGGACAGCTACCGGATCGGCAGCCGGAGTGCCAGCGCGATGTCGCTGGTGCAGGAAGGACCGGACTGGGTGGTCTACCCGGACGAGCAGCGCCACCACCACGGCGAGGCCCGGTTCTCCCACCCCGACCAGGCCACCGCTTACCTGCTCGGCACCTTGCTGCTGAACCGCTCCGCACGCACCCGCTCGGCCTCGGCGGAAAGCTCGCTGCCCGACCGTGAACGGGGCACCACCCCGGACGACCAGTCGAACGCTGTCTCGCCGGTCAAGCCCGCCTCGGAGGTCCCGGCGACCGCCACCGCGAACGTCACCGCGGAGCCGACTTCCGCGGCCGAGCCGCCGGCCGTCTCGCCGGACGACTCGCGCGCAGCCCAGGTGGCGGCGTCCCGGGAGGCGACGCCCCAGTCGTCGACGTCGCAGTCGGTGACCCAGCAGTCGGCCGCCCAGTCCCCGTCTGCCCAGTCCCCGTCTGCCCAGACCCCAGAAGCCCAGGCCCCGGCCACGCAGTCGCCGTCCGGCCTGCCCCAGCGGTCCGACGGGTACCAGCCGTCCGAAGGCTCCCAGGCCGACCGCCGCGAAGACGGGAACTTCCTCTTCAACTCGAGCAACGACGCCCCAGCGTCGCCTCCGGCGACCGCGCCGGCCTCGCCAGCGCCATCGGCTTCGCCAGCGCCGGCGACTCCGTCGACGCCGGGAGAGGAGCCCACCCGCTTCCACCGGCTGCCCTCGGCCTCGTCGGCCTCGCCGGCTTCGCCGCCGACCGGCCAGCCGATGCCCCCGCCGGCCTCGGGCCAGGGTCCGCCGCGCGCTCCGCACGGCGGCGACTCGCCGGAGTCCGGCCAGGCTCCGCAGCCCGGGGCGGCGCCGGAGCAGGCGGCTCCGCCGCTGCCCCAGCGCCAGCCCCGGCGTGACCTGGCCGGTGGCCCCGCCGGGCCGCGCCCGGACCAGCCGAACGGCGGCGCTATCGCCGACCGCCTTGGGGCGGCCGGTGGCCGTCCCGGCGGGCCGGCGCAGCAGCCGGGCGGCGAACGCCGCCCTGGCGGTCCCGGCAGTCCGGGGGCTGCGGGCGGCCCCGGCTTGGCCGGGCCGCAGCGCCCCGGGTCGGTACCTCCGGGCGAGCCGGGCGCGCGGCAGGGCGGGCCGCTGAAGCGGCCGCCGCAGGGCGGGCCGGCGCAGCAGCCGGGCGGCGGGCAGCCCGGCCCACAAGGGCCGGCAGGCCCGGGTGCGCCCGGCGGGCAGGGGGCGCAGGCCCCTGGCGGCCCCGCCTCCGGCGCCGGTCAGGCGCCGGGCGGGCAGGAGCAGCAGATCCAGCCGCTGCAGGGTGAGCCGCCGCTGACGCTGTACCGGGACCGGCGGCGGCTGGTGTTGCAGCCGGGTACGGACATCGACCGGTTCGGCGAGCCGGGCGGGAACGTCACCTACGCGATCCGCACGCCGTACGGCCAGCGCTCACTGCCGCCGCAGTGGGCCAACCGCAGTTACTACGCCTACCGCGTCCAGCGGCCGGTGCAGGTGCTGCGGGGGACGGCGGTGCCGTGGTTCGAGCAGGTCGGTGGCGGCACGGCGTACGTGCTGCCGGCGTCGGTGGCCGACCTAGTCGCGGACGGCACGCTGATCGAGCTGACCGGCAACGACATGCCGCGCCCTGCCATGGAGTGACCAGGCGGCACGACCACGTGCCGTCCACTTTAGACACTCACGAGGGCGGGTGGAGTTCGGGGTGAACCTCCGGCTCCACCCGCCTTTCTCATGACCCGAAGTGGACGTCCCACGTCGCCGATCCCGCGTTCCAGAACGGGAATTCTGCCTGCCGCGCAAGGACAGTGTCCTACGAGAGCGTCGGCGAGGAGCCGGCGCGGAAACACCGTGGGGACTCATGTCACGACACTTCCCCTTCGTCAGCATTCCTTCCCTGGTGCATGTGAATCCGACGCTGCCGAGCCGGGAGGACTTCCAGACAATTTCGACGTTCGACCGTTCTTCCCGCAACCGACCGTTCTGCGGCACGCCAGCGTGTTCGTTTCACATGCCGGCAGGAACTCCACCATGGAATCGTTGGGTTCCGAGGTACCGCTGGTGGGCGTGCCGAAGAACTCGGCCTCGCCACGCCGGCTGGTCACCGACGACGTGACGGCCGAGCAGCTTCGGACGCAGTAGCGGAAAAGCATCCGGCATCGCGAGAACTCACTATTATTAGCCACTCGATATGAGGAGATCACACGACCACGCGATGGCCGCTGGTTGGTTGCCGAACGCCGGTATTCGCTGGTGCCGGACGGTCGCGGACGCTGGGGCGTTTGGAGCATGGACAGCCCTGTCGTCCCCTGATGGGATCAAGGGCATGAGCGGTTGGGAGAACTGGCGGAAGTCCAGCCACAGCGCCAGCGGCGGGTCGTGCGTCGAAATCGGCTCAGCGCAGAACGCCGTGGGAATACGCGACACGAAGCGTCGCGACGGCATGCCGTTGACATTAAACCCCCCCCAATGGGCTAGCTTCCTGGCCACTGTGAAAGCGGGCCGTTACGACGGTTAGAACGATTCGCCGTTCCCCTTTCCTTTACCAGTCTCGCCACCCATACCGGAAAGGGCGGACATAGGCGAAA
>JBPYFK010000062.1:0-4098 GCA_051984675.1 Pseudonocardiaceae bacterium
GTTCGCCGTTACCATCCTGCCCCGCCTCGCTGCGCAGCTTCCGGCCGGGGAAGAGCTCACCGAAGGTACCCATGCAGCCACAGTACCTCCGCACACGGCGATCAACAGCCAGACGATCACAGCGCTCTCGGTCCCAGTGCAGGAAGAGACGCGGGACCAATCACGGCTATCGACGCTCTGGTGGCTGAGGAACCACTCGCCGTTATGTGTAACGCATCCTCATAGCCTGGCGATATACCGGGCGGCCCCACGGTGCTCTTGGACCCCCGACCCGATTGCACCGTGGGGCATGATTTTTCGGTCGATCGAGAGCAGACCTGCTGATTCGCTCCTTAGGGCCCAGACGGGTTCTTTGGGTAGTGACGCTGTGCACACGATCCGTAGCAACGTCTCGATCTCGGCCTGCCTGCGGCTGTGTCGGACCTGCTGTCGGGTGCAGCCGCGGCCCGGCCCAGTGCCCTGTGGCATCAGACCCGCCTTCCCCGCTACCCGATGCCAAATCCGACACTCGGTCCGCCTGTGCCGGTCCGGGTTGATCTAGGCCTGGCGCTGCCAGCTCAGCGGATCCGATGGGGAAGACGCCCGAGTCGTCGATCCCGCCGACGCCGCAGTGGCCGCGCCCGCATGTCCCTGATGCAGTTCGTTACCGGCAAAGCCTGTCTGCCTCCAGTCCTGGCTGCCCTCATGTAAAGACCCGATACACGCATCAGTCAGGTCGGAACAGGCATTCGGAAGCGTGTCGGATGCAAGGCAATTGGACGCGATCATGAACAAGTTACAGCCATTCCGCAACACCACCGTGGTGGGAACATGTCCCTTGCCGGTGTTGGCTGTAGCTGAACGTGCCATCGACACATCGTGCGGTAGCGCCTTGCGGTGCTGCCGGCGCTGATGCGGGCTCGGGTATGCAATTGCCATCCGTGTTGCGGTAGGAGCCCTCGCTGCAAGACGTGGCACTATCTGGCGACGGGTTGAGCGGTGCGGGGGCTGCACTCGTCGTCACGGGGACGGGGATCTTGGGTGAGTCCACTACCGCAGGGGTGGTGGGCGGCGCCGGCGCGGAGGGCTTTGATAGGTGGACCGTCGTGGTCGGTGCCTGAGGGACAGTGGTTTCCACCACGGCCGGGGTCGTTGTCGTCGGTGCCGGGGCAGGGTGCGGCCCGATGAGGCCGGCGATCAGGGCGGCCGGTACGACGGTATTGAACAGCAGGCTGATCGGTGCAAGGACGACCGCGGTCGGCCAGAACCACCAGCGCTTCGAGAGTGGTTTCCGATGCGGACGAGATGAAGGCGGGACGATCGGCGTTGTCATGGACCCTCCCCGATGAGGACCTGCTCTCAGCAGGACCGCTTTGTCATCGCCGCTCCCGGGGTTGGAGTTACAAGGGCTGTCAGCGAGGCTGTTTCGGCATCCCATCGACCTGGCAGCGCCCGACCAGGGTTCTGGGGTGCAGCCAATAGCAATAGCCGAAGGCGTGCACCCAGCCACCACGCTGGACTGGTTTCAACGACGGCCTCGGCTTCGCCACCTACCATCCCGAGCCGGGCGAATGACCGTTCTGCTGCGCAGCGCGGCGGCGGGCTGCGGAGTCAGCCGACGCGGCGATAGCGGATGTGGGTGGCCAGCGGTGAGTGAAGCACCTCGGCGGGCTCGAAGTCGAAGGATTCAACCCCGTCGAAGATGCGCTCGCCCGATCCGAGCAGGACGGGTGCGATGTCGAGGGTGAGCTCGTCGATCACCGCGGCGGCCAGCGCCTGGCGGACGGTCGAGGCACCGCCGGCGATGTCCACCCCCTGGCCCCCTGCGGCCTCGCACGCTGCGGAGTAGGCCGCGTCGAAGCCCTCGGTGACGAAGTGGAACGTCGTCCCGCCCTCCATCTGGATCGGATCACGGCGGTGATGGGTCAGCACGAAAACCGGCGCGTGATACGGCGGTTCGGGGCCCCACCAGCCCGACCAGTCCTCATCCCAGTCCCCCCGGATCGGCCCGAACATGTTCCGCCCCATCACATACGCACCCCGTGGGCGCATGAGCCATTCGTTCGCGATCTTGTCAGCGTCGTTGGCCCTCGGGTCGCCGATGTGCCAGCCGTGCAGCTCCAGCCCCCGTTTCCCGAGGGGGTTCTCCCGACTCTGCTCCGGCCCGGCAACAAAGCCATCCAGCGAGATCGACATGTGACAGGTGGTGTCCGGCACCGCGAACCTCCTGAGTGATCGCGACCTGCAAGCGGTCAGGCCCTTCTTCGCTCTGGGGCCAGGTATGAGCAACCCTCGGGTCCTTGTGGATTCGGCCCCGGGAAGGGTTCGTACGACGCGGCCGGTGACGTTGACGACCCGACGTAAAGGGGCGCAATACTACCGTAAGCGGCATCTCGGGAATGCGCTCACCGACCATGTATCGAGCTGGGCTGCGGCCAGCCGTGAGGCCTATGTCATTGAGCGCAAGAACTCCGGCCAGCACGAGGAGGTTGCCCGGCAGCAAGTTGTGGAGCAGCACGCTGTCTATTGCCCCGGTGGCGCCCGGGCACCAGGACATCAGCTGATGATTTTGGAGAATGGCGGAGCGCACGTCGGGAGGGTCTGGGTCGGACCGCATCCCGCGACGGCCGGATGCTTCCGAGGCAGCCTGGTTGTACAACATCGAGATCAACGAAGATTTTCGAGGTTGCGGCTTCGGACGGTGCCGGGGACGGAACAGATGCACAAGGCACGAACCGACCTAACCGAGCTGTCGGGTGCACGGATGAACGTGCTGCGGAGCGTCAGCACCTTTACGGGAAAGTGCTGGTCCAAGGGTCAATCTTGTCTGTGCGTGTCTATGCGTGTTTGGGCCTCTTGCTCAGTACCATGTACCCAGATGTGCCCCACTCGGTTGCGGCCGGGCATTCGGTGCGCTCGCCCAGGAGGAAGACAAAAAGCGCTCTCCACCTCCCACCCACCAGGCGCGCGCTCGGCGCCACGTCCGCCGCGGACCGAGCACAACGGAGGTTAAGCCAGCTCCAGCAGCGCGCGGGCGACTTCGACGAGGTCGCCGGCACTGACATCCGGCGGAGCGAACACCTCCGCGTAGTGACCCTCTCGTCGCCGCGCCCAGCCCGTGGTGAGTCCGGCGCGCCGCGCACCATGGCAGTCGAACGCGTGCACGGCCACCAGGGCGACCTGTTCGGCGGGCCGGTTGAGCTTGTCCAGCGCGTACTTGTACACGCGAGCCGGTGGTTTCCAACTGCGGACCTCGGCCACGCTGATGACGTGATCGACGTACTGGTCCAGCCCGGCGCGTTCGAGGAACCGGGTCGTCGTCTCGAGCGTGCCGTTGCTCAGGCACGCTACGGAAATGCCAGCGTCGGTGAGCAGCTGCATCGCGGGTTGGGCGTCCGGGTGCGCGGGAAGCTCACCGAATCCGGTGAGCACATGTGCCACCTGATCCTCGTCGATCTCGCCGCGGGCCAACGTCCGCAACGCCGCCGCGGCAACCGCGGGGAAGGGCTCGTAGTCCCCCGTCAGCGTCAGCGCCATGCCATCGCGCAGCAACCGGTCGAACCACCGCTCCAGCAGCTCTGGAGCAAGGCCGATATCGCTGAAGCGTCGCCGCAGCGGCTCCAGCGACATCAGCGTCTCGACGACGTCGAACACCACGGTTCGTGGCTGAGCAGGCATGGGAAGCTCCTGTTGTCCTCTGTGTGTGAGCTGACGAAAACCGGGACCCTGGCGCGGCGAGCTAGGGGTGCCGCAAGAAGCGCTTCGGCAGCCCTACATCACATGGTGTCAAGCACTCCAGGCGTGAGCGTGGAACGCGTCGTCGACTGGAGTGTCGGCGAAGTGATTGGTGTGGTTGGACAACGTCTTCATGGCCACGCCCAACACGATGTCGAGAATCTGCCGCTGAGTGAATCCGGCCGCCAGGAACACCTGGGTCTCGTCCTCTGGGACGAAGCCCCGGTGGCGGATCACAGCGTGGGTGAACAGCCGTACCGCCTCCAGACGGTCATCGCCGAGGGGCTTGCCATCGCGCAGGGCTTCAATAATGTCACCCTCCACATTGGCCATCTGGGCGAGCGCCGAGTGAGCCGCCATGCAGTAGTGGCAGGTGTTCTCGCG
>JBPYFK010000063.1:0-4394 GCA_051984675.1 Pseudonocardiaceae bacterium
GTTCATCGACACGACTCACTGGTACTGCGTGGACGGCCGGTGCCCGATCTTCACCGCGTCCACCGGGACGGTGCTCAAGGGCGACTACCTCCACGTGTCGGCCCAGTACGCACGTGAACTCGCCCCCGACCTTCGCCACCTGTTGAGCGAGTCCAGCGTCCTGGCGGACTGACGGGTAGTGCTGCCACTCCATCGTCGAGTTGGCGGTCGGCTGGTGTTTCGCGCATTGTCGTCCATTGCAGCGCGTCACTCCGCCCACTATGACGCGGGCACTCCGGCGCTCGAGAACGCCGCAGTTGCGGCGGGCGGCGACTGGCTAGGCCTCGTCCCACTCCTTGCGCCAGAGCCAGCGCCGAGACCCGTCTGGCCCGAGATGAACCGCATCTCGCAATGCCTCGAGGCCTGCGACTGTGACCGTGCTCCCCTGCGACTCGAACTCCGGCTTCCAGGTCCGTCCCTTCGCCTCCACGATGGCGCGTGCCGCCTGCGCGCCGTTGAGACCGGAGGTGTCGACGTCGACGGCCGCCCCGACCGCCTGGAAGAAGTCGGCGGGAAGGGTGCTGCCAGGGCCAAGTTCGGGAGCGTCCAAGGCGAGGATTTCCGCGATATCGGCTGCGACCAACGCCTTGGACTTCACCGGGACCCACTGCGGCTGACTGCGGGTGCCAACGTTGGCCGCCCAGTTCTGGCGGCGGGCCCTGGTGAGCAGGTTAGTGAGCCAGGTTGGGTCGACTGGTCGGCCCAGCTCCTCGCTGAAGTGACGCTCGATCTCACCACGATCCACGAACTCGGCCTTGTCGAGCAGGGCCACTAGCTGCTGGAGGTCGTCGTCCTCGGGCCGCATGACCCGGGCATAGTCAGCGACGGCACTCAAGGTGGCGGCGAGACGAGCCCGTGCTGGCGCGTCCCATTGCGCCAGCATCTTCGTTGAGAAGGGATAAATCGGCGTTCGCACGGCGGCTGGCGAGGTGTCGTGGCCCTCGCTAGGACGCCCCGACGCGGTTGAGATTTGCCCGTGCTCGAGGCGGCGGGTGAACCGCACAGCGGCGGTTTCCCCGGCCTTCGCGTCTTGGATCACCTCGTCGACTCGATAGCCGGCCGCCCACCATGCGCTGACTTGAGGACGACCCGCGGACTTCGCACCTGTACCTGCCCACCATGCGCGATGGGTGCGGGCGCTCGCCGGCAGAGGTGCCTCACCGCTGCGCCTCAAGATCTCATCGACCTCGTCAAGACTCAGTGTCAGAACATCGCGGGAGTCGGCCCGAAGCGCCTCGAAGAGGGAGGCGTAGCGCGTACCCGGCTTAGGCGCTGCGACGTCGTCTGCCACGACGGAGACGTCACGTGGCCCCGGCAGCTTCGTGGCGAGCTCCCTGAGGTCCTCCAGCGTCATGTCGCGTAGGCGTCCTGAGAGTGCGTGAGCCAGCAGGGCGCGGTCGACTCGGCCGGCAAGAGCCGTGGGGTCAACAAGGTCCCACTGAGTGTCGAACTCGAGATGAAGGACCGAGCAAAGCCTCGTGATCACATGCAAGTCGAACGGGGCGTACCCGCGAAGCAGCTGGTTGAGCTCGAAGGTGCTTAGTGGTGTGGCCCACTCGAGGTAGCTCCTCAGGTCATCTCCCGAGTGCCCGACGGCCTCAGCGACAGAGTCAACGATCCTTTGAAACCGGTTGGCAACAATCTGGCGCTGCCGGTTCCGCTTGTGCTCATCCGACAGCATCGAGTCCGCGAACGGGTCGCAGTCGTCCATGTAGAACGCGTTCGGCCAGAGCCACGCCACGACTAGAACGCCGGCCCGGGACTGGAGCACCTCAAGGTCCTCCTGCCGCTGAGGCACGAACGGCGCGATCCGGTCCAGGTACGCCACCTCCTGCTGGAAGCGGAGGAGGACGTCTCGGTCTGCGGCCACATCATGCGGAGTCACGACTCCAACCTACCGTAACTGCGTAACTATTTGCCGATACGCCTGATGGTTGCTAGTGTCTGCGTATCACCCGTCTGATACGCAGTTAGGACCTTGCCATGGCCACCAGCCGTCAACCTGCATCAGCCGCAGCCGCAGCCGCCAGCAGCCGGCTGCACCCAGCCGCCGGCCGGTGCGCGGCCCTCTGCGATCTCGAGAACGTCGCGATCGTCGACGGCGCTCGACTGCCCTGCGCCGAGATGAGTCGCCTTCTCGTATTCATCGAGGCGCACATCGGGGGTATGCCCGTCCGGGTCGCTACCGGCCCCAACGTGCTCCAGCCCTACATGGGTCTGCTGCGCAGCACCTGCTGGGGTCTCACGCTGGTCAGGACGGTGCCCGACGCCGCCGATCAAGCCCTCGCCACCGCAGCCCACGACTTCATCCGCTGCGGCATCACCGACATCTTCGTCGTCAGTGGCGATCACGCCTTCGCGTCCCTCGCCAGCCATGCGCGACTGCATGTCCTGAGTCACGCGAGCCACCTCAGCGCCACACTCCGCCTCGCGGCGACCACCGTCACCTACCTGCCCGAGGTCGCAAGCCCGACGCGTGCGGCGAGCTGACAGCTCGCCGCCTCCTCAACCGAACCCGCTCAACCCATCAACCCAGAAGGAAGCTCATGAGTCACCGTTCACTCGCGCGCCTCGACCCGTCGACCGCGCTCGCCTTCGGGACCGCCCTCACCAAGGTCGCAGTCGACCCAGGCGTGCAGCACGCCTGGCGAGCAGCCGCCAACAACTCCAGCGCCGCCATCGAGGCGGTCGCGACGGCCGCAGGATCGATCGCGACGGCCGCCGGGAGCATCTCGCGTGCCGGCGCTGTCACTGCAGCTGCTTGGCGCGAACGCGGAGGTCTCTGATGCGGCTGAGCAACCCCGAGCGGCTCGGAAGATCCGTTCTTCCAGTCAGGTGAGGGCTCCCGTCACGCCGACAACCGGCGAGCTCCGCCGTAACAAGGCTTGCTGTCGGTAGCGGGAGTCCACGGCCGCGGGTATGAGGTCGGCACGGAGCGCTCCCCGAGGATCAAGCAGCGGCGGCGGGGCCAGCCGTGGCCCCGACACAGGACTCCAGTTGGGACGGCCAAATGACGGGATCCCGACGGTGGGCTGTGACGATCTGGAGCGGCAAGTTCGCGTAGGTCTGCCCGGTCGCACCCTCGAGCCGCCCCGGGGACTGCGTCTTTCCGCCGCGTTTGCAGCACGCTGAGGAGTGGCTCAAGGAGCTGTTCGAGGATGGGTCATGTCGCTCTGGCCGGCGTCTACGTCAGGCTCCCAGTAGATCGTGTGGGACGTCGGGTAGGGCGGCCGCTTCGTCCGTGGCTCAAACTCCGAGGCGAGTTTTTCTAGCACCGTAGGGTGCGCACCTGCAGCACGCTCCCGAGGGTCCATCGCTCGGAGGTCGTCTTCAAGCCGCGCACGCACGGGCTGGATGACGACGTCAAGCAGTTCCTCCATGACCGCCACCAAAGCTCGGAACTTCTCCACCACGGGGAACGGGAGCGGGCTGATCACTGTCGCTGCGCCTACGTACTGCACCTCGAGCGTGTCAGGCTCGAGGAAAGCGGTCGGGTACGTCACCGCCAGTTCAGACTGCGAGTGGGCGATCGTGGCGTTGCGGAAGGCCCGAACGTGGTCGTGAACCACTATGAGCTCTTCAGGGACAGTCACGTGATCCGTCAGCCGGCCCCGCACGTTCGAGTGCAGGACTGTGCGGCAATAGGCAACCACGGCGAACCCGACCAAGTGCGGCACAGCTTCCGCCAACGGGCTGCCTTCCTGCTTACCTTGCACCGCGAGGTCCAAGGCATGGCGAGCCTCAGTCAGGTCCGCTCCGTAGCTCGACAGCTCAATGAAGAGGCGCGCGTCGGGAGAGTCCCTCACGGTGACGATGAGCGGCGTACGCCCACCGTTGGCGTCATCCATCTGAGCAGTATGGCCCGCCGTACGTTAAACCGAATGAGGCCGAGAGTGACCAACACCGCGTCACTTCGGACCGAGTCTGGCCGGACACGGGTCCTACCGGAAGTGTCTAGTAGCCGCCTGTGACGCGGAACTCTCATACCCCGGCAGGGAGTACGGGTGGGGCGCGAAATGCACACTCGACGAGAGGGAGCTCGGCTGGGAGGGAAGGTGTGTGTGGGGCGAGCCCGGCGGCATACGGAGTAGCGCACTCTCGAGGCCTTGAACGCCTGGGTCGGGACGGTGCTCAAGGGCGATTACCTCCACGTGTCGGCTCAGTACGCCCGCCAGCTCGCCCCCGACCTCCGCCACCTGCTGAGCGAATCCGGCGTCCTACCGGACTGACGGCATTGCCATTTGTCCCGAGCCGTACTCGCCCGTCACCGGCAGGTAGTGGAAGGCTGCCCATAGTGGCGTGACTCGGGTCACGCGCCCGGGGTGACCGAAGGAGAACCGCTCGATGATCTCTCG
>JBPYFK010000064.1:0-2185 GCA_051984675.1 Pseudonocardiaceae bacterium
CAGCACAAAGACCCGCTGAGCGACGAATTCCAGCGGGAGAAACGCAAGCTAGAGGGTGTCGAGCGATACCTGGTGCAGCTGTGGCGCGACTCGTTACGCTCGCCCGCTGATGACTCGTTACGCCCGCTGATCAGGACGCGTTCACCGGGGCCGGCTGGCTGGCCGCGGGCGATGTCCGAGTACCCGTCTTGGTGCTGCCAGCTGGGATGCCCGACGTCCCCGCGCTCGCGCTCGGGCTGGTGGCCTCACCGGCCGTGGTGCTGGGCTTCGCGGTATTGACGGCCGGTCCGAATCTCGGCGACCCAGTAACCACTGCACTCGTAGACGCCCGGGGGCTCGTCGTCGATTTAGGAATGTGGGCGCGGAAGGGGACCATGACGTAGACGATCACCGATATGACGGTCACCAGGCCGACCGTGATCAGGGAACCGATGATCCTGCCCCGGGTGGTCCGGAGCGTGATGAGCGGGCTAGGCCGCCGGAATGAGGACAGCCGGGCAGCCAGCCTGGGGTCCTCGGCGACTAGCCGCCGCTCGATCTCGGCGAGCATGCGCTGCTCGTCCATTGACAGCGCCATGGCGCCTTACCTCCGCGTTCCGCGCGCCGGTGGGAACTCTCTAACTATCCCCCACGGAGGGGGGTTTATCCAATCGTTCTGTGTTCGTTCCCAGGTCTTTTTGAACACACCAACCTCGGCTACCTACAGTGTTCCCACTAGAATCACAAAGTAGTCATGACACCAGCGGCGGACGCGAACCGAACAGGTGTTTGCCATAGTCGAATAGCCGTTCTAGGCTTATCCGCATGCGCTGGGATCACCTGCGGCTCGACTCCACTGCCGACGACGACCGCGGCCGGCTGCCGATGTTCGAACAAGGAGCCGTCGTCCGCACGTTCGACACACCAGGCTTCCGGGGCATGACCTTCTACGAGATCCAGGCCAAGTCCATCGTCAGCCGCGTCCCTGAAGCCTCCCGCATGCCCTTCCGCTGGACGATCAACCCCTACCGGGGATGCCAACATGCCTGCACCTACTGCGCTTCGGGACATACCCCCATTTTGATGGCAAATGGGACGACGAAACCGCTCGCCGAGGTTCGCGTTGGCGACGCGATCTACGGGTCGGTTCGCGACGGGTTCTACCGGCGGTACGCGGTTACCGAGGTGCTGGCGCACTGGTCCACGGTCAAGCCCGCCTACCGGGTGACGCTCGAAGACGGCACGCAGCTTGTTACCAGCGGCGACCACCGGTTCCTGACCGAGCGCGGCTGGAAGCACGTCACCGGCGCCGAGCAGGGACCGGAGCGGCGCCCGTTCCTTACCGTAAACAACAAGCTCATGGGCTTCGGCGGCTTCCCGGAACCGCCCAAGGAGTCGGCAGCCTACCGGCGCGGGTACCTCTGCGGGATGATCCGGGGCGACGCCAATCTCGGGCGATACAACACTCCTAGCGGGGTCATCTACACCTTCCGTCTCGCATTGGCGGATGTGGAGGCGCTTGACCGCTCCCAGCGCTACCTCGACACGTTCGGGATCCCGACAGTGGGGTTCGACTTCATGGCCGCTACAGAAACACGTAGAGCCATGCGGGCGATCCGCACGGGGGTACGTGCGAGCGTCCTCGCCATTGAGCAGCTCATCAGCTGGCCTGATGAGCCGAGCCGCGACTGGATCTGTGGCTTTCTCGCGGGGATCTTTGATGCCGAAGGAAGCTACAGCGGTGCTTGGCGGCTATCGAACACCGATCCGGAGATCATCCACTGGACGACCAGAGCACTGGGCGCGCTCGGCTTCGACTACGTGCTTGAGCCGACGACCAAGCCGAACGGCCTGGTCGTCGTGCGGCTGCGCGGCGGGCTCAAGGAGGCGATGCGGTTCTTCCACGCCACCGATCCGGCGATCACCCGGAAGCGATCGATCGAGGGCGTGGCGCTCAAGAGCGACGCCAAGCTGCGGGTGGCGGCGATCGAGCCGCTCGGGATCGAGATGCCGATGTACGACATCACGACCGGCACGGGTGACTTCATCGCGAACGGCGTGGTGAGCCACAACTGCTTCGCCCGGAACTCGCATACCTACCTGGACCTGGACGCGGGGCATGACTTCGACTCCAAGGTGGTGGTCAAGGTCAACGCGGCCGAGCTGCTGCGCAAGAAGCTGGCCTCGCCGAGCTGGCCGGGCGAGC
>JBPYFK010000065.1:0-5223 GCA_051984675.1 Pseudonocardiaceae bacterium
CGCTCGGCGTCGATGGCAGCGGCGCAGCCCGACCCGGCGGCGGTTACGGCTTGCCGGTAGGTGTGGTCGACCAGGTCACCGGCAGCGAAGACACCAGGAATGCTGGTTCGGGTGGTCGGCTGCCTGACCAGCACGTAGCCCTGGTCGTCGACCTGGACCTGGTCGCGGACAAGCTGGCTACGCGGATCGTGGCCGATCGCGACGAACATGCCAGACACCGGCAGGTCGGATTGCTCGCCGGTCACCGTGTCCCGCAGCATCACCCCCGAGACCGTGCCGTCACCGACGACTTCAGTGACCACCGCATTGGTCCGCCACTTGATCTTCTCGTTGGCCCGGGCACGTTCCAGCATGATCTTCGACGCCCGGAACTCGTCGCGCCGGTGGATGATCGTCACCGACTGGGCGAAGCGGGTGAGAAAACTCGCTTCCTCCATCGCCGAGTCGCCACCACCCACCACTGCGATGTCCAGGTCGCGGAAGAAAAACCCGTCACAGGTCGCACACGACGACACCCCGTGGCCCAACAACTCCTGCTCGCCCGGTACACCGAGGTAGCGGGCCGCCGCGCCCATGGCCAAGATGACCGCCTTGGCCCGGTATTCAACGCCGCCGGCGGTGACTGCCTTGACCTCACCGGACAGGTCGCACGCCTCGACGTCCTCGGCCCGCAGCTCGGCGCCGAACCGCTCGGCCTGGGCACGCATCTGTTCCATGAGCTCAGGGCCCATGATGCCGTCACGAAAACCCGGGTAGTTCTCGACGTCGGTGGTCGTCATCAGGGCACCACCGAGCTGGGTACCTTCGAAGACCAACGGGGCGAGCTCCGCCCGCGCCGCATACACCGCAGCGGTGTAGCCGGCCGGACCCGAACCGACGATGATCACGTTCCGGACACTGCTCATCGCGCTACCTCCAGCAACAACTCGGCGAACCACACCCGCGCGCGCCGGTCGCTCTCGTTCTGGATCGCCCGGACCTCTTCGACCGATGTGTCCGCCACGTCGTCCAACCCCCATGTCCAACCCCCATCGTGGCAGCGTTTGAAGGCAACACCACATCTCCCTTCCCCCGCCGCATCGCACGTCTGTGCAAGCCGATTGCGTATTGGTTTCCGAGGGCCCGGACTCAGCGGCGCAGGCTGGTCTCCCGCTTGATGTGTGACAGCTTCTCGGGATTGCGCACGGCGTAGAGCCCGGTGATGAGGCCGTCGTCGAGGCGCACGGCCACGACGGTGTCGATCTCGCCGCCCTGCCGGAGTAGCAGCGCTGGGTAGCCGTTGACCTGTGCCGGCTGCAGCGACATCGTGGCGGCGATCCTGCCCAGCCCGGTTGCCAGCAGGCGGGCCACCTTGTCGGCCCCCACGATGGGCCGCAGCACGGCCTGCTTGATTCCGCCACCGTCACCGAGGAAGACGACATCCGGCGCAAGGATGTCGAACAGGCGTTGCAGATCGCCGGTTTCGGTCGCCCGCTGGAACGCTTCGAGTGCGTCTCGGGTCTCGGCCGCGGAAATCACCCCGTGCGGCCGGCGCGCCGCGACGTGGGCCCGTGCCCGGTGCGCGATCTGGCGGATCGCAGCTGGGCTCTTGTCGACGGCCTCGGCGATCTCGTCGTAGGCCAGTTCGAACACGTCGCGCAGCACGAACACCGCCCGCTCGGTTGGCGTGAGCGTCTCCAGCACCAGCATCATCGCCATCGAGACGCTGTCGGCCAGTTCGACGTCCTCGGCCACGTCGGGCGCAGTGAGCAGCGGCTCGGGAAGCCAGGGGCCAACGTAGGACTCCTTGCGGCGGCCGAGCGTCCGCAGCCGGCCCAGAGCCTGCCGCGTGGTGATCCGCACCAGGTAGGCGCGCTGATCCCGCACGGTGTCGAGGTCGACGCCCGCCCAACGCAGCCAGGTCTCCTGCAGGACATCCTCCGCGTCGGCGGCCGAGCCGAGCATCTCGTAGGCGACGGTGAACAGCAGGTTGCGGTGGGCGAGGAACGCCTCAGTGGCCGGGTCCGGGCGGTCGTCCCGACTGTTGCCCCTGCCGCGATCATCGGGTGCGGTCTGCGACGTGCCGGCCATGGGTGGCTCCTCGTGACTGTCGACTGCGTCACCCACCAGACGCCGGACTCCGCCGTTGTGTGACACCGAGACGGTTGCCAACGTGACGGTGAGGGCAGCGTCGTGACCAGCGGCGCGTCCTATATCACCGTAGTGGCCACCTGATTGTGGCGCACGTCACCAGACCGCGATGTCACGGGGATCGGGTCGACGGCATCTCGTGTTCGTTGGGTGCAACACCACGAGTGAGGACGAAGTCATGGACGCCCGATTCAACATGTTCGACAACGAGATCGCCGCTCAGTTCTTCAAGCGGTTCGCCAACACCAGCCTGGTGATCGCGCAGTCGCCGCTGCCGAAGTCCACGCAGGAGTTGGTGTCGCTGCGCGCCAGCCAGATCAACGGCTGCGGTTGGTGCATCGATATGCACACCAAGGAGGCCGGGGCCGCTGGTGAGACCTCGGTCCGACTCAACCTGGTCGCCGCGTGGCGCGAGTCCACCGTGTTCACCGAGGCCGAGCGGGCCGCGCTGGCGCTCGCCGAAGAGGGCACCCGGCTTGCCGACGCCCACCACGGCGTGTCCGACGAGACCTGGGCCCAGGTGCGCAAGCACTACGACGACGACCAGATCGCCGCGCTGGTCTGCCTTGTCGCCCTGATCAACGCGGCCAACCGGCTCGCCGTGATCGTGCACCAGCAGGGAGGCTCCTACGAGCCTGGGATGTTCGCCGCCGCGTTCCACTGATCGGCAGGCGACATCCGGTCCGGCCCAGGATCATGCGATCCGGGCCGGGCCTGCGGGGCGACCTCGCTGGTCAAGCAACAACCACCGGCCGAGTGGCCGACCATGGCGGCCGGATCTGATGCACGAAATCGGCAGATCAGTGCGTTCGTTGAATGCACGAATCGCGGCAGAAGAGTGCGTCAGAAGCGGGACGTCGGCGGGGCTGTGTTCAACCTCGCGGATCGTGGCGCGGGCGCCTCCGTCTCATGGCACATTCCGGGCAGCCCATTGTCGCGGGCATGCCTTGTAGACGGTCCGGCCTTCCTCGGCAGGGATACCTAGAGCTATGATGCATCCTAGATCTAGGTATTGGGCGGAGGTGGGCTGGTGAGGGTCGCCAAAGATCTCGTGGCCGCCTCGGCCACACCGATGGTGCTGGGCATCCTGGCCGAGGGGGAAAGCTACGGCTACGCCATCCTCAAACGGATCAACGAACTGTCCGCTGGCGAGTTGGACTGGACCGAGGGGCTGCTTTACCCGTTGCTGCACCGACTTGAGCGCCTCGGCTATGTGGAGTCGAGCTGGCAGTCGGTTGCCGGGGAGCGGCGACGCAAGTACTACCGCATCACCAACAGCGGTTTGGCTGAGCTTGCCGAGCAACGCCGCCAGTGGGACACGGTCGTGGATGCGCTCAAGAAGGTCTGGCTCGCCCAAGGTGATGTGACGACGTTGACAGCAAGCCGACTGGAGGGCCAGGCATGACAGCACCAGACGGTCAAAGCGAACTGGAGGACCAGTTCGCTCAGTGGCGTCACTACGTGCAGCGCCGCCCAGAGTTACGGCGCTCCGACGCTGAAGAGCTCGAAGACCATCTCCGGGGTTCGGTCGACGAGCTCATCGCCGCTGGGCTACGCGACGACGAGGCGTTCCTGGTCGCGGTCAAACGCATGGGTGGCTTGGACGACTTGTCCCGCGAGTTCGCCCGGGAACATTCGGAACGGCTGTGGAAGCAACTGGTGCTGACCGACGAGACCGACAGCCCGGTAGCGGACACCCGGCCGCGGCGTGAACTGCTCGCGATGGTCATCTGCGCGGCGGGCGCGGCAGCATCGGTCAAGGTGCCGGCGCTGTTCGGGATGAGCTTCCCACGGGATGCCGCGTTCTACGGGCCCAACGTCGGACTGTTCGCGCTGCCCTGGCTGGCCGCTTTCCTGTCCTGGCGCCGTCAGGCCAGGCCGGTGCTGATCGGGGTACTGGCTGCGTTGTTCGGGCTCGGCGCCGTGGCGGCCAACATTTATCCATTCACGAAGGACTCCCAGTCGGTGGTCCTGACCAGCATCCATCTCCCCATCGCACTGTGGTTCGTGGTCGGTCTGGCCTACGTGGCCGACGATCTGCGATCGTCCCGCCGGCGAATGGACTTCATCCGCTTCACCGGCGAATGGTTTGTCTACCTCTCCCTGATCGCCTGCGGTGGCGGTGTGCTGATCTCGTTCATCTTCGGGACCTTCGAGGCCATCGGGATCGTCCCGGGGCCCTTCATCACGCAGTGGGTTCTTCCCTGCGGCGGCGTGGCCGCGGTCGTGGTTGCCGGGTGGCTCGTCGAGGCCAAGCAGAGTGTTGTGGAGAACATAGCGCCAGTGCTCGCGCGACTATTCACCCCGCTGTTCACCGTGGTTCTGCTCGCCTTTCTTGTTGCCCTCGGCTGGACACGCGCCGGCATCAACCTCGAGCGGGAAGCGCTCATCCTGTTCGACTTGCTGCTCGTCGTGGTGCTGGGGTTGCTGCTCTACTCGATTTCAGCCCGCGATCCACTGGCCCCGTCTGGCCTGTTCGACAAGCTGCAGCTCGCCCTCGTGGTCAGCGCGCTAGCCATCGACGTGTTCGTGCTGCTGGAAATCACCGGACGCATCACCGAGTACGGCACCACACCCAACAAGGCGGCGGCGCTGGGCGAGAACGTCATCCTGCTGGCCAATCTCGCCTGGTCCGCATGGCTATTGCTGGGATTCATCCGCCGGACCACACCGTTCGCGGCGCTCGAACGCTGGCAGACCGGCTACCTCCCCGTCTACGCCACGTGGGCATGGATCGTCGCCCTGGTCTTCCCCCCGTTGTTCAGCTACCTCTAACCGGCCAGGTCCTGGCCAAGGACGCCAACGTTGACGACTGGAAGGTCGGTTACCCCACGACCGCGGGAATCCGCAATGCGCCTCTTTCCATTGAGGGCAGGCATCGTCTGGTCGAGCGCTGCCGCACGCCGCCGATCGCGCACGTCGCAGCGGAGATGGAATCTCCCGGGCGTGCGCGTCGAAGTGGGTCAACCGCGGCGGGTTTTCAGAACCCGCGGTGCCAGCGCAGGACCGTGTCCGGGCACACCAGCAACCGCCGCCTGCGCAGCAGGTTGCGTGGCAGACGGTGCAGCAGCGCCGCCAGGAACGCTCGATCAG
>JBPYFK010000066.1:0-25654 GCA_051984675.1 Pseudonocardiaceae bacterium
GGTCGAGTTGGGCGTGGGAGCCCTCCTCGTCGGTCTCCTGGCCGAAGGTCATGGTGCCCAGCGCGAACGTGGACACCGCGCATCCACTGTGTCCCAGGGTGCGGTACTGCAACAGCTCTCTCCTCAAAAAAAGGGGGATGTGTCCGGTCAGCGGGTAGTGAACGCCGCATGCAGCGGGAGTCAGGCAGACACGATCCGGTCAGGCGGGCAGCCGTTCGCCAGTGGAGGGGGAGAACGGGTGGATCTCATTCGGGCGGACCCGCAGGTGCACCTGCTCCCCCGTGACCGGCGCGCTCCGTGGATCGACGCGGGCGATGACATCGACGTCCCCGTGCGTCGGGTCGTGTCCGTCGAGGGTGCAGTAGGCGAAGGCGTCCGAACCGAGTTCTTCGACGAGCGTGACCGTAGCGGCGAATCCGCCATCCCGGGCGCTGACCAGCTCCAGTGCTTCGGGACGAAAGCCAACGGTCACCGTGGAGACACCCTCAGCCATGGCTGCGTCCACGGTGGTGCGGGGTAGCGGCACGTGCGTGTCGCCGAGCCTCGCGTTCCCGTCGGCGAGTTCGCAGGTGGTCAGGTTCATCGAGGGAGACCCGATGAACCCGGCGACGAACACGTTCGCCGGCTGCTCGTAGAGCGTGCGCGGGCTGGCGCACTGCTGCAGGACACCGTTGTTGAGTACCGCGACCCGGTCGCCCATGGTCATGGCTTCGACTTGGTCGTGGGTGACGTAGACGGTGGTCACGCCCAGTCGACGTTGCAGCGCGGCGATCTGGGTTCGCGTGGACACCCGGAGTTTCGCGTCCAGATTGGACAGTGGTTCGTCCATCAGGAACACCTGGGGCTGGCGCACGATCGCCCGGCCCATCGCGACCCGCTGCCGCTGGCCGCCGGAGAGCGCCTTGGGTTTGCGGTCCAGATAGGGCTCCAGATCCAGGAGTTTGGCCGCGTCGGCCACCCGGTGGGCGATCTCGTCCTTCGGCCGTCCGGCGATCTTGAGTGCGAAGCCCATGTTCTGCGCCACCGTCATGTGCGGGTACAGCGCGTAGTTCTGGAACACCATCGCGATGTCGCGGTCTTTGGGCGACAGGTGGGTCACGTCGCGGTCACCGATGTGGATGGCGCCGGAATCGACCTCCTCCAGACCTGCCAGCATCCGCAGGCTGGTGGACTTTCCACAGCCGGACGGGCCGACCAGGACCAGGAACTCGCCGTCGACGATGTCCAGCTCCAGCGCGTCCACCGCGGGGTCGTCAGCCCCCGGATAGATCCGGGTTGCCTTCTCATAGGTGATCGTGGCCATCGGGTCAACACCCCTTTCTCCGGGCGGATGTGGCGGTCACAGTGCGAGCCAGACGGCGGTGTCGGTCGGGAGGTGGTCGCCGTCGAGCGGGCCGCTGGCCAGCAGGACGTGGTCGTACTCCGGCAGGTAGTACGGCTGGTCGGAGAGGTTGACGACGCAGGCGAAGCCCGGCGTGCGGCTGAAAGACAGGACGCCGTCGCCGGAGTCGTTCCAGACCAGGTCGCCGTCGCCGAGGGCGGGGTGCTCGCGGCGAATCCGCAGGGCTGCTCGGTACAGCCGCAGCATCGAGTCGGGGTCGGCGTCCTGCGCCTCGGCGGTGAGGTCCTTCCACGCCTCCGGTTGCGGCAACCAGGGCTCGGCCCGGCTGCCGGCGGGGCTGAAGCCGAACGGCGGCTTCTCCCCGGACCACGGCAACGGGACCCGGCAACCGTCCCGACCGCGTTCGGTGTACCCGGAGCGCTCCCACGTCGGGTCCTGCAGCAGCTCTTCGGGCAGATCCTCGACTTCCGGCAGGCCCAACTCTTCGCCCTGGTAGATGTAGGCGCCGCCGGGCAGAGACAGCATGAGCAGCGCGGCGGCCCGCGCTCGGCGGGTTCCGAGTGCCAGATCGGGTGTTCCCTGCGGGATGTAGTGCTGGCCGGGAACCCACTCCTGGGCGGGCCGGCCGTAGCGGCTGGGGTGCCGGGGGACGTCGTGATTGGACAGCACCCACGTCGCCGGGGCTCCCACCGCGTTGAGCGTGGAGGTCGTGGTGTCGATGACCTCCCGCAGGCGTCGAGCGTCCCAGGGGGCCTGGAGGAAGTCGAAGTTGAACGCGGTGTGCAACCCGTCCGGGCGCACGTAGTTGGCCAGCCGCTGCGGGGTGTCCGCCCATGCTTCGGCGACGAACTTGCGGTCACCTGGGTACTCGTCGGCGATCTGCCGCCAGCGCCGGTAGATTTCCTGCACATTGTCGCGATCCCAGTGGGGATGCTGACCTTCTGGGTACACGTATCCCGAACCCTGCGGCGCCACCGTGTCGGGAAGGTCGGCGTCCTTGGTCAGTCCGTGGGCCACGTCGATGCGGAACCCGTCGATCCCCCGGTCGAACCAGAACCGCAGGACGGACTCGAACTCGGTACGCACCTCGGGATGCGCCCAGTTCAGATCCGGCTGCTGGGGTGCGAACAGGTGCAGATACCACTCACCGCGGCTTCCGTCCGGTTCGGTGATCCGGGTCCAGGCCGGACCGCCGAAGCAGGATTGCCAGTTGTTCGGCGGTTCGTCGCCGTGGGCGCCACGGCCGGGCCGGAAGAGGTAACGCTCGCGCTCCGCGCTGCCGGGCCCGGCGGCCAGCGCTGCCTGGAACCACCGGTGCTGATCCGAGGTGTGGTTGGGTACCAGGTCGGGGATGACCCGGATGCCGTGGTCGTGGGCCGCGGCGATGAGTTGCTCGGCTTCGGCCAACGTGCCGAACATCGGCTCGATGTCCCGGTAATCCGCGACGTCGTACCCGGCATCAGCCTGCGGCGAGGGATACCAGGGGTTGATCCAGATCGCATCCACCCCCAAGTCCCGCAGATACGGCAAGCGAGAACGGATCCCCGCGATATCCCCCATCCCGTCGCCGTTACCGTCGGCGAAACTGCGGATGTAGACCTGGTAGATCACGGCATCCCGCCACCACGGGGTCGCCTCCGGCCGCGACGAGTCGATCACGTCCCTGACCTGCATGGTTTTGTCTTCTCCTCGAAGAAATGCGTAAACGGGAATCGGGTTACTTCACACCGCCGGAGGTGAGTCCGGCGATGATGCGGCGTTGGAAGATCAGGACGCCGATGACCAGCGGGATGGTGACGATCACGCCCGCGGCCATCTGGGTGCCGAAAGGCTGCTGGTACTGAGTAGCGCCGGTGAATTTCGAGATCGCGACCGTGACGGTCTGCATCTCCTTCTCGTTCACCATGGACAGCGCGATGATGAACTCGTTCCAGGCCATGATGAACGTCAGGATCGCCGTGGTGAACACGCCCGGAGCAGCCAGCGGAAGGATCACCTTCCGAAACGCCTGGGCCGGCGTGCACCCGTCGACCATCGCGGCCTGCTCCAGCTCGTACGGCATCTGCTTGAAGAACATCGTCAGGTTCCACACTGCCAACGGCAGCGCGAACGACAGACTGGGAAAGATCATCGCCTGGTACGTGTTGATCCAGCCGATGGTGGTGAACAGCTTCAGCAGCGGCACGATCAGCGAGATGCCGGGGAACATGCTGGTCGCGATAATCAACGCGAGAATCACGTTCTTCCCGCGAAAATCCAGCCGTGCCAAGGCGTAGGCCGTCGAGATGCCGATGATCAGGGTCAGCAGGGTGGTACAACCGGCGACGATCAAACTGTTCTCCAGCGCCCACTGGAACCCGACATCCGGTTTGAACACCGCCAGGAAGTTGTCCACCGACCAGATCCGCGGGATCGGGAACAGGTCGTACTGGTCCGACGGGCGCCGAAACGCCGTAGTGACCATCCAGTAGAACGGCGCTAGGCAGTACAGCACGATCAACGCGATGCCCACATTCGGCAGCCATCGCCTCCAGGTCGCTTCCTGGGCGTTCCGGCGAGTTGCCACGCCTTCGGTCATGCTGGCACCGCCTTTCTGGGCTTCGACCACGCCTTTTTCCTGCTCACATGAGATCGTGCTTCGCCGAGCACATCGGCGCCAAGGAGCTTGACGAACACGAACGCGATCACCGCGATGTAGAGGAAAATGATCGTGGCGTAGGCGGCGGCGGGGCCGTAGCGGACGTTGGTGGCCTCCTGGAACGCCAGCATCGACAGGGTCTCCACCGAGGACTTCTGCTGGCCGATGAGGATGTAGGGCAGGTCGAACATGCGCAGCGCGTCGAGCATCCGGAACAGCACCGCCACCAGCAACGCCGGCTTGACCAGCGGCAGGGTGATGCTCACGAACCGACGCCACGGACCAGCACCGTCCACTTGGGCCGCTTCATACAGTTCCTGGGGAATGATCTGCAGCCCGGCCAGCGTCAGCAGACCGACGAACGGCGCGGTCTTCCACACTTCCGCGATGATCACCGCGATCTGGGCCTGGGAACCGTCCGCGCTCCAGAGCACCTGCTTGCCGAGAAGCGCGTTCGCCACGCCGTTGGAGTCGAAGATCCACCGCCACAGCAGCGCCGACACCGCCGTCGGGATCGCCCAGGGCACCAACACGCTGGCGCGCACCAGACCCCGACCGCGAAACGCCTTGTGCATGATCAGGGCCATCGCCATGCCCAGCACCGTTTCCAGGGCCACTGTGGTCACGGTGAAATACGACGTGTTCCACAGCGCGTTCCAGAACCGCTGGGCGCCCTCGCCAGCGAAGATGTCCGTGTAGGTGCGCAGACCCACGAACTGGTCGCCCTGGATGACGAACCCGTTGGCATCCAGTCCCTCGCCCTGAGTGTAGAAGGACTGGCGCAGCGCCGCGATCAGCGGATAGGCCACCACCAGGCCCAGCACCAGCAGGGTCGGCGACACCAGCATCGCGGCCAGCCGGGCCGTTGCGGCAGCCCTGGCCGACCGTGTCCGCGCGCGATGCTCCGAGCGATCCGGTTTTCGCACCTGCTTTACCCGGTCCGCGGTCCGGGCCACAAGATTCGTCATCGTTGTCATCCCGTTCCCTGGGGACGCCGGTGGGCGGGCGCCGGTGCAGGGGCATCGGCGCCCGCCCCCGAGAACCTCATCGTTTCGTCAGTTCCTGAAGGCGGGCCTGCAGGTCCGCCAGCGCCTGCTGTGAGGTCTTCGTCCCGGTCAACGCCGCGTACACGTTGTCCTCGATCGCTTGCGTCACCTCGCCGTAGTGCACGACCTTCGGGCGCGGCTGCGCACCGAGAATCGACTGCTTCAGCGTCGGAAGGAACGGGAACTTGCTCTGCTCGGCGGGATCGTCGTACACGCTGGTCAAGGTCGGGGCGAGAGTGGCCTGTTCCAGGTTCTCCCGCTGCTGCTGCTCACCGGTGAGGAACTTGATGAAGTCCACCGCGGTGCCCTTGTTCTTCGCGAACTTCGAAATCGCCAGGCTGTGCCCACCCAGGCTCGACACACCGGGACCCGCCAGACCCGGGATCGGCGCGACCGCGGTCTTGCCAGCCGCCTGCGAGGAACCGTCCGACTTTTGCGCGTCCGCCCATCCACTCGACCAGTTGCGAGCAAAGATCACCTTCCCGCCGTCGAAGGCATTCTCTGTCTGCGTCTCCTTGTAGGTGATGGCATCCCGCGGAATCATGCCCGAGCGGAACCCGTCGACCAGGGAGTCCAGACCGGCCTTCGCCTGCGGGGTATTGACGTTGGGGGTGCCGCCCTTGTCGGTGATCACACCACCGGCACCGTTCACCGCCTCGGCAAAGTTAACCGTTAACCCTTCGTACTTCTCGAACTGGCCGGTGTAACACGACATGCCCGCAGCCTCGGGCAACGCCTGCACTTTCTGGCAATCCTGCTGAATTTCCGCCCACGTCTTCGGTGCCTGCGTTACGCCCGCCTTGTCCAGAAGGTCCTTGCGGTAGTACAGCAGCGCCCCATCCGAGGTCCACGGCACGCCGTACACGTTGCCCCGGTACGTGACGGTATCCAAGGTGGGTGGTAGGAACCTCGACGTGTCGAGCTGGTCCTTGGGCAGCTGGCTGGTCCACTGGTTCGCGGCGAATTCCTGATTCCAGACGTTGTCCAACTCCAGCACGGTGAAGGCATCCGACTTCGTCTGCGCGTTCTGGATCATCTGCTGCCGCTGGGAGTCGGCATCCTCGGGTAACTCGACAAACCGCACCGGCTCCTGAGGATGACTGGCATTCCATTGATCGACGAGCTTTTGCGTGACCCCGGAGGCATCCGACTTGCCCCCCACCAACGTGATCGGGCCGTGCCCGTCCAGCTTGTCCGGGCCACTCGAACTGGGTTGCTGGCCACCGCCGCAGGCCGCCACGAGGGCACCCGCTGCGAAGAGAATCGATACAGCTCTGACACGTCTATATCTCATGTCGCTCTTCCTTAGATACGACTGGGACCTTAAGGCCACGCATTCACGTGGCCCGGAGAATGAGTTGGTGGATTGTCTTACGAAAGAATGCGGATTCCTAGCGCTTCGTCGGGTGGCCCCGATTTCGAAGCGACACATCAATGATCTTGAGTTGGCTCAATCGTCATCGGGCGCGGACGTTTGCGATCATGTCAGGTTCGCAACGCCTCCTCCGCAGGCGGAACGCGACGGGCCACCGCTGCACCCGGTTGCCCAGCGGTTCCGACCTCATCCGTTTCTTCGGACTAAATTGAAGTGCGTCGCAACATAAAGGGGTGACCGTCACCACGTCAAGAGGATGCGCCGCGGCCGAGATGAGAACACCGCCGAGCTACGGTAGGAGCCCCCGACGGGCGCTAGGACGCTGACCAGCGATGCGCGGCCGCATTGACCGGTAGGACCAGCCAGAGTTAAGGTGCCTCTTTATTTAGATTAAGCGAAAGGGAGACGCGGGTGGCGTCGCAGTCGGCCGACCTCCATCGAGCGGCCATCCTCGCACTGGTCGGGAGGTCCGGCTCCATCAGTCGAACCGACATCGCCCAGCGGCTGGAGCTCAGCCCCGCGACGGTGACACAGTTGACGAGGGACCTCATCGGACACGGCATTCTCGAAGAGTTGGCCTCCGCTCCCTCCCAGGGCGGGCGACCCGCCCAACTTCTCGGGCTCGTGGGCGCGACCCGGCACGCACTCGGCGTCAAGGTCACACCCGACCACCTGGCCATCGCCGAGGTGGACCTCGACGGCACCGTACGGGGCATTGCTGTCCACGACTTCGATTCCACCGCCGTCGACGCGTTGGGCCACCTCACAGACATCCTGGGCGCGATGATCAACGGCCTTCCCGGAGATCCCGGATCGCTGCTGGGTGTCGGGCTGGGCGTGCCTGGCGGCGTTAATGACCAGGCGGAGGGCGTGGTCAACGCCGACCTCCTGGGGTGGCGCGATCTGCCGCTGGGCCGACGCTTGCGCCAAAGCCTTGGCCTACCCGTCCTAGTCGACAACGACGTCAACGCTTTAGCGGTCGCCGAACGCCTCCACGGTCGAGGCCAGCACCACCGCGACTTCGTCATCGTCACCATCGGCGTCGGCGTCGGCGCGGGCATCGTCGCCAACGGGACCGTCTACCGGGGCGCCCACGGCGATGCCGGGGAACTCGGCCACATCCCCGTGGACCCGAACGGACCGGTGTGCGTATGCGGCAACCAGGGCTGCCTGGAAGCAATCATCGGTGATCGTGCGCTCGTCGCCGCCGCGCGGAGCGACGGCATTCTCACCGCCGATCAGGACATCGCCGATCTGCGTTCCACCGCGGACGAGGGCAACGAGGCCGCACAGGCACTGTTCCACAACGCCGGGGAAATCCTCGGCCGCGCTGTCGCCGGCCTGGTCAACCTGAGCGACCCGGAGATGGTCGTCATCTTCGGAGAGGGCGCGAGCGTCTGGCAGCACTGGCGACCGGGCTTCGAACCCACACTCCGCGCCCACCTCCCCCCACGCCGCAAGCACATCCCCGTCGAAATCGACAGCTGGGACGACCAAGCCTGGACCCAAGGCGCCGCCGCCCTGATCCTCGGCACCCCGTTCGACACGACCGGCACGACCGGTGAGCAAGGCCGCCTCGTCCGCGCCCGTCTGACCACCCACAGGGCCTCCGCGGGATCCACATGAGCCTGCTCATTGCCGGCGAGAACCTCGTCAGTCTCCCGCACAGCGCCCCCGTCCCCGTCCCGCAACGCTTCCTCTGGGCGGTCAGCCCAAGTGCCGCCCTGGCGCGGCTGGAGCAGCACACCTCGCGGCTCAAAGCCGATGTCCTCAAGAACGGTGAATCACCCGGTCCGGCGGGAAAGCGCCGTTGCACTGATCCACAAAGGACACTGAATTGAACGCTCCACACCGCACCGAGGAGGACATGTGACGCAGGAAAGCTCCACTCACAGCGGCACCCCGGTCGGACCTGCCGTGGTGGCGGGATGCGGTGATCTACCAGGTCTACGTCCGCCGCTTCGATGCAGTTGGATGCGGTTCAGCCCAAGTGAATCCTCCCAATTTCCTGACTCCCAAATCTCGCGATCCCATCGTCCGGTTCGGCGACAGGGCTCGAACCAGTCAGCGCTACTGAGCCGCGGTGAGGCTGAGCTGCCTTGCCGGTTAGCATCAGGTCCGAAAGCGGAGCTTGGGGTCGCGAGCTCCTTACAACACACAAAAAGTCTGTTAGATCAGACCTCTGGAAGCACTCCCGTCAGAAGCTGCGGGATCGGTTGCTGATGCAGGTCATGGTGCAGGGCGCCTGGGGTGTCATCCCGGCGCACCTCACCGAGATCTCCCCGGATGCCATCCGCGGCTTCTACCCGGGCGTGACCGCCCCATCTGGGCAATGCTCGCCGCGCTCAACCTGTCGGTGCGGACGGCGCTGGCCGCGCACGGCGGCTACTCCTCCGCCTCGACCTGGACCATGGTGCCCGTACTGGCCGCGATGATCGTGATGACGCTGGTCAGTACGGAGGCCAAGGGCATCGAGTTCGGCACTACCGGGACGGCCACGGGGCTTGCTGCTACGCCACAGTCCTCGCCGGCCGACGGCGGCATCCGCGCGGACACTCGGCGCCGACGCCGGCGTGCTGTCACTGGCGGGTGATTGCCGGTGCCTGGCCGCGCAACACGTACTTCTGGATCTTCCCGGTGGCGGTCTTGGGGAGCTGGTCGACAAAGCGGACCGCACTCGGGGCTTTGAAATGCGCCAAGTGGTCACGTGCGAAGGAGATCAAGTCCTGGTCGGTGGCAGTGGCACCGTGGGCCAGCACGACGAAGGCGTGCGGCGTCTCGCCCCACTTCTCGTGCGGCATGCCCACGATCGCGACCTCCTCCACGGCGGGGTGGCGCAGAAGTACGCCTTCGACCTCGACCGAGGAGATGTTCTCCCCGCCGGAGACAATCACGTCCTTGATGCGATCGCGGATCTCCACGTAACCATCCGGGTGGGTGACCGCAGCGTCGCCGGTATGGAACCACCCGTCACCCATGACCTTCCGGGTCGCCTCCGGATCCTCGTAGTAGCCGGCCATCACGACATTGCCGCGCACCACGATCTCCCCGATACTCTGCCCGTCCCACGGAACCTCCCGGCCGTCGTCGCTGACCACCTTCAGCTCACCCGAGGTGAGCAGCTCAACCCCCTGACGGGCCTTGATCACGGCGCGCTCCTGTCCGGACAGTCCGCCATGCTCGGGCTGGGGCTCACACACGGTGATGAACGGCGCGGTCTCGGTCAGCCCGTAGACGTGGGTGACCTGCCAGCCGAACTCCTCCTCCAGACGCTCGATCGTCGCAGCCGCCGGGGGAGCGCCGGCGGTGACGACGTGCACGCCCGGGGGCACGCTGCTCCGCACCTCGGCGGGCGCGGCGGCCAACGAGATGAGCACCGTGGGCGCGGCGCACAGCCAGCTCACCCCCTCGCCACGGATCAGCCGGAACACCTCGGCGGGATCGACCTTGGGCAGACACACGTGTGTGGCTGCCGCCGCTGTCACCGTCCAGGTGTAGGTCCATCCGTTGGCGTGGAACATCGGCAGCGTCCACAAGTAGCGCTCACCCGTGCCCAGGCGCAGATGCAGCAGCGTACCCACCACGTTCATGTAGGCGTTACGGTGGGTGATCATGACGCCCTTAGGGCGTGCGGTGGTACCACTGGTGTAGTTGATCGTCAGTAGGTCCGTTTCGGCGATCTCTGGCCTGGTGAACCGGGGACTCGCCTCCGCGGCCAGCGATTCGTAC
Organism: Pseudonocardiaceae bacterium; assembly: GCA_051984675.1. Classification (GTDB taxonomy): domain Bacteria; phylum Actinomycetota; class Actinomycetes; order Mycobacteriales; family Pseudonocardiaceae; genus JBPYFK01. The sequence goes on from JBPYFK010000066.1 coordinate 10,131, forward strand.
TCCTCCCAGCCCGCGCGTGCGCCCTCCAAGGCCACGAAATGCGTGACCCCCGTCAGCTGATCCCGCACTTGGTCAATGAGATCCAGCTGGTCGGCGTGCGCGCACACCACGGTCGAGCCCGAGTGGTTGACGATGTAGGCGATGTCCTCGGCGGACAGCCGGTAGTTGATCGGAACCAGCACGGCTCCGAGCTGCGGCACAGCGTAGAACGACTCCAGCTGGGCGTGGGTGTTGGGCGCGACGTAGGCGACACGATCGCCCTTGGCCACACCCATCCTCTCCAGCGCCGCGGACCACCGGTCACAGCGGTCGAAAAACTGCTCGTAGGTCAGCCGTAGCGGCCCGTCGACCACGGCTTGCCGTGCTCCGTGCAGCTTGCGGGTGCGCCGGGCAAACTCCAACGGTGTCAACGACACGTCCACAACGGCCTCCTCGGGGATGGCATGGCGGCGATTACTCGCGTTGACGGCACCCTGCTGGCGGGCCGTTGGGCGGTCAAGAGCGGGCGCTCGACTTCCCCCCTCACGTTAGGGGTGTGCAGGCACAGGCGACAGCAAGACCACTCGGCATCCCGAGGTCGACGACGAGAGATCGCCCGCGCGCTGACCACCCTGTGGGGCGAGGTGAAACCGGCGACCTGGAACCGCAACCGCGCCGCCGATTTTCCCTCCTGGTGCACGCTTTCTGATCTGGCAAGGGGTTCGCCACTCCCTAATGGAAGCGCGCACGACCCGACATCCGATAAGCAGTCTTGCCCCTGCCGTCAGGGTGAGGCTCCGATCACGAGGGAGAGCTCGGGCGGCTCACATGATCCGGCGGATGCCTCGCTCCTGGCGGTGAAAAATCTACTGGCTGCGGGACAGACAACCCGAGCCGGTCTCGAGGTTCACCACGTTGCTGGGCATTCCACGCCGGACCTATACCGTTGGTGGGCTCGGGCACGGCAGGCACGAGCGAAGGGGCCGTGGCCGGCCCCGGCCTCAGCGTCTGGTGTGTCATGAGGTTTGGCCTGCGGCGAGATCACTGAGCTTCGCCGCGATCTCGTGCAGCGGGAGCACGAAATCCACCGACGAGGTGTCTACCGCCGCCTTGGGCATCCCGTCGAACTCGGCCGAGTTGGGATCCTGCACGATCACGGTCCCGCCCTGCGCCTTGATCGCGTCTACCCCTGCGGCACCGTCGGTGCCGACACCCGTGAGCACGCAGGCAATCGCGGACGAGCCATAATCCTCGGCTACCGACTCGAACAACACATCGACCGAGGGACGCACGGACCGCACGTCCTGATGCCGTGACAGCCTCAGTGTGTGATTCGCCCCGACAAGCAAATGACCGTCCGGCGGCGCGACATACACCGCACCGGGCTTGATCTGCTCCTCGTGTTTCACCAACTTGACCGGCAGCGAACTGTGTCGGCTGAGCACATCATTGATGTCCGTCGTCTCACGGTCTCCACCGAGGTGCTGGGCGACCACCACCGGGATGGGGAAATCCCGCGGCAATCCGCCCAGCAGTTCGAATAGTGCTGGTATCCCGCCCGCCGAGCAGCCGATGCCTACGATCTGGGGCAATTTCGCCACACGGTCGAGCGTACTCACTAGCCGGCGTCCGCTCCCCTTTCGCGGAGCCCGTCTTCGGGCTTCCCGAGCCGCCTGGGTTTCATGCCCCGCCTGGGCGTGGGGGTGGGTGGGGGGAACGCAAGATCCCCTACCGCTGAAAACTACCGCACCGGCAGGGGCGTAGCCCCGCGATTCTGCCGCTGAAAACTACGGAGGTGCAGCCGAGCCGTGCCCACCCGGCGACGCCGAACGACGGCGGCAGCCATCGCCAGGTGCACACGCTGGTGAGCACATACACGATCGCTGTGAAGAATGCGTACATCCGTTGGCTCCCGACCGCCGCCCAGTGGGCGCGGTGAGAGCTCGTCGAACGCCCCGACGACCAGCTCCACCCACCGCAGCCTAAACAATCTTGATCCACAGGTATTGACAATGCCTCGTCGTTGGTCGACGCATATCAGTTTGATCGTGAGAGCGAGGGAGAGCACTGGCAAACTGTGCCACCGCCGGTCTCGGCCGGAAACGCGGAAGCTCCTGAATGGCGGGCCTGCAGCGTGCCCCTCTCAGTGATCGGGACCAAGATCCGAATCGACTACGGCGTGACCATAACTCGATCGAGTCGTTGTAGCTCAGAGCAGCGACGGCTGATCTAGTGGAGGGGCCGCATGTGGGCACGGGTAGGAGCATCGCGCCGACCGGTTGGCGCTGTGGTCGCCGTCATCACGTCGTGCGTTGTGGTGACTGCGGCTGCCGTTCCTGGCTTGGCGGCGTCATCACCAGGTAGCGGTTCCTTGGACACTAATCCTTCGCCGCGTCCGGGCCCGGGCCTTCTGTACCAGCCACCAGCCACCGCGCCGCAACTGACCAACAGCGGGGTCTGGCAGGCACCGCCGATCCTGGTTTCCGGGGCCAGCGCCTACCGTCAGGGCGAGTATCTCTACCAGGACTTTCTGTATGACGACCACGGCCCGCACGAGATGTCTGACCCCACCGATGCGCGGGGAAACGGCGACACGTTCTCCAAACCCAATGGCACCTACACCTATCCGACCGCGCCTGGCTACGCGAACAATGCGGCGGACCTGGTTGAGTTGCGGGTGAAACCGCAGGCCCAATCGACCACGTTCCGCGTCACCCTCAACACCCTCGAGAATACGCAACTTCCGGCCTTCTCTATCGCGATCGGCGGCACGCCAGGTCGCGCGTTCCCGTTCCCTTACGGGGCCAATGTCACGGCTCCTGCGGACATCTTCCTGACCGTGCATCCCGATGGCCACGGGATGGTTGCGGATCTGGTGAATGCCGCCGACGGGCGGCCGGTACAAGGGCCCACGCCTCAGGTTCGCGTCGACACCTCCCGCCGGCAGATCGAAGTCGACGTTGCCCACCAGGCCTGGACACCGGGGCAGAACACGGTGCGATTAGCAGCCGGGGTGGGCCTGTGGGATGGGGCGCATCATCGATACCTGTTACCGCAGGCGGTGGCGGACGCGACCCATCCAGGCGGAGGCGGCACCGCACAGCATCCCGCCGGGTTCTTCAACGTCGCGTTCCGCAACCGTGAACCGCTGCCCTCGGTCACCGCTGGCCCTGACGCGGTCAGCAATGCCGCGTGGTGGCGCGATCAGCAGCAAGGAAACGCGTTGGCACGCGGTGATATCTCGTCGTTCTTCGCGGACATCGACTTCGGCAAGCTCACTCGGAAGGCATGGGACGACTCCGACGTCCCGGCCAGCGGTGCCATAGACCGGATTTTGCCCAGCCACTTTGAGCCGTCGCAGGGCGCCGACTTCTCCCACGAATGCGGGTTCCAGGGCGCATCGGCACCCGGCACGTGTGTGCCCGAGTACCGAGGTCAGCTCCAGCCGTACGCGATCTACATTCCCAGCGGGCGGCAACCGATGAACGGTTATGGCACAACACTGCTGCTGCATTCTCTGTCGGCGAACTACAACCAATACTCCGGCAGCCGCAACCAGGAACAGTTCGGTGAGCGGGCCGAACCTTCCGTGATCATCACGCCCGAAGCCCGCGGCCCTGACCAGTTCTACCGGGGTCTGGGTGCGGCTGACGTGTTCGAGGCGTGGGCCGACGTCGCACGGCACTACCGACTCGATCCCGCCCACACGGACATCACCGGCTATTCGATGGGCGGTATGGGGACGTTCCAGCTCGGCACCCAGTTCCCTGACCTGTTCGCCCGGGCGCAACCCACGGTCGGTTTTGGAACCAACAATGATGTGCTGCCATCGCTGCGTAACCTGCCAGTACTGATGTGGAACAACGCGGCCGACGAGCTGGTCAACCCGGCCCTCTACGAGCAGAACGCCTCGACGCTGGCCAAGCTCGGTTACCGCTACACGCTCGACGTTTTCCAGCCGTGTGCCAACCCGAACTGCTCGCCGCTGTTTCCGAACCATCTCGAACTCGCCGTCAACGATCAGTACGCACCAGCCGCGGCTTTCCTCGGCACGGCGACGGTGCACCCGAACCCTCCGCACGTCACATATGTTGTCGACACGGCATGGAACCGGCCAGAACTCGGTCTCGTCGCCGACCACGCCTACTGGTTTTCCGGTCTGACCCTGCGCGACAGCTTGCGCACCGGTTCTACTGGCGACCCGGAAGGCAAGATCGACGGGCTCTCGCGCGGCTTCGGCCTCGGAGATCCAGCCGCGATCGCGGCACAACCAAGCACGGGCACGCTCACCGGAGGCAACCTCGGGCCACTGCTATTCGGCCAAACCGGCACCAGCTGGGGCCCGACGCCACCCGCGGTCCGTGGCGACGAGATCGACATCACCGCCACCAACATCGCCACCGCGTCGGTCGACGTGCAGCGAGCCCATGTCGATTGCAACGTCACCCTGCATATCACCACAGACGGACCCATAACGGTCAACCTGCCAGGATGCCACCGAGCCGTCCATGCCGGGTAGACGGCGCGGAGCACTGCTGCGTGCCCGGACGGACCCGGCGTGGACGGCCGTAAACTCCTGATGAACCCCGGCGAGCAGGCCAGGAAAGGAAAAACGCGTTGATCCACAGCTCGTCGAGGTGATGCCGCCACGTGTCAGCCAGTGCGAACGACGTCGGAGGCGCCTGAGGCCGCAAGGGATTATAGCGGTCCTGCGATGCCGTCGTTGTGGCTCTACCGGGCCCTGAAGGGTGTCAAAACTCCGATCAGGCCGCAGATCTGGGCGTTTCCCGTGGCGGCCGAGAGGGTGTGATCGGGCGCGACGTGGTACTTGTGGAGCAGTCCGCCGAGTACCCGGCGGCGCCGAACTTCCGCGGTCGGCAATGGGATGACGTTGAGTTCGTCGTCTGGGGCTCGCAGCTCAAGGCTGCGGTGGGCGCGGCCGGTGTTGTAGTGCTCGGCGTACTCGCGGAGCACGGCACGCAGCTGCCGTTCGCCGATGATGAGAAGGCGGTCGGTGCATTCGGCGCGAAGGGTGCGTATCCACCGCTCCGCGAAGGAGTTCGACCGGGGGCTCTGCGGTGGCGTCGGGATCGCCTCGATGTCGTTGCCGACGAAGACGGCGTCGAAGGCGATGGTGAACTTGGCATCGCGATCGCGGATGAAGAACCGGAAACGAGTGGCTCTGTCTCCCAGGTCCATCAGCAGATTCCAGGCGAGCTGTGTTACCCAGTCACCGGTCGGATGTGCACCGGTGGAGCTCCAACACGTCGCGGAGCTCGTGGGGAAGGGCGTCGATGCCGCCGGTGTGCCCACGATTGTCGTGGGAGCGCTCGTCGCGATTCTCGGCGCAGTCGCCCGGCTCCCGCGTCGGCAGGGAGGCGTGTACCGCTCCTTCCGCCGCCGACTCGGCCAATCGATCCTGCTCGGGCTTGAATTTCTCGTCGCCGGCGACATCATCCGGACCGTCGCCGTCTCACCGACGTACCAGAGCGTCGGTGTGCTCGCCGTCATCGTGGCGATCCGGACGTTGCTCAGCTTCTCCTTCGAACTGGAGATCACCGGACAATGCCCTGGCAGAAGACGGCCAAGGCGGCAGCCGAAACTCGCGAGTGACACGCACGGTGACCCGGCTCTTCGACCAGGCCACGGAATGACCCCTTGCGCTACCAGCGCTACGTCGCGGACCCACCGAAGCAGAGGGCCCCTGAACGGCGGTGAAGCCGTCCAGGGGCCTTCTTGGTGTGATCAGCCTACATCAGCCGTCGGACTCCGAGGACGGGATGGTGGCGCCCGGCACGTCGGCGGGCGCGTAGATCTTGTCCTCACCCGGGTAGGGCTGCGTCCACCCGTGCGTCTGGTACCACGTGAGGTGGTTCATCTGCGCGGGGTTCGCGGAGTCAGGCTTGGCGTCAGGTCCGGACAGGTGCTGCTGCGCCAGCCACTGGTCCCACTGCGCTGCCACTTGCTGCTTGTCCGCCGGGACCGTGGCCGACGGCGTGGCCGCGGCCGTGGTGCTCTGCGGCGCGGGGGTGTCCGTACCACAGGGAGGCGGGGTCTTCAGACCATCGGTGAGCGAGGTGCGGTTGGGCTGCGCGGTGAACGGCGTTGGGTCGGCGTTCGGGGTGAACGCCCCACGCATCGGGCTGGCCGCGCTGTCCTTCTGATTCATCGGGTGGATCCCGAGGATCTGCTCGATGGTCCGGATCATCGTGATCTGCGAGTAGTAGTGGCTGTCCACGGTGCCGTGCTGCGCCCAGGGGCTGATGATCTGGATGGGAGCACGGTGGCCGTCGACGTGGTCGAGACCGGCCTGGGAGTCGTCCTCGACGACGAAGATGGCCGAGTCCTTCCAGTACGGGCTGTGCGAGATCTCGTCAACGATCTTGCCGGTGGCGAGGTCGTTGTCCGCGACCTCGGAGGCCGGGTTAGCCGGGCCACCGGTGTGGTCGTTGGAGAGCCAGAACATGTTCAGGTTCGCTGGCCCGTTCTTCTCGAAGTCCTGCTTCCAGACCTGGTACTTGTAGATGTCCGGAACGTTGAGGTCGAACAGCGGGAAGCCGGGCACCGACACCTGGTTGAGCGACGGGATCGCCGAGCCCGTTTGGATGGGATAAGCGCTGGGCTGCCCGGTCGCGTCCATGTTCTTCGCGTCGCAGTAGTAGTTCTGCCAGGTCGCACCTGCCGGCTTCTTCTCGAGCGACTGGAACTCGCCGAAGTCCTTGACGGACTTCCCAGCCGCCTGGGCACCGGACCAGATGAAGCCGGAGCGCTGGTGACCGAGAACGTCGTTCTCGGTGTCGTAGCTGCGGGTGTACTCACCGGCCGAGGACTCCGTGTACTCCGGGTCGTCGGCCTGCATCAGCCAGTTGTGCCCCTCGGCGGAGTTCGTGCCGACGTCGTAGGTGTTGTCGTACAACCCGAACTGCTGAGCCAGCGCGTGCTGGTTCGGCGTCACATTCTCGCCGAACTGCGTGAACGCCGGGTTACCGTTGCCCTTCGGCATGTCGCCGAACTGCTGGTCGTAGGTCCGGTTCTCCTTGACGATCAGGAAGACATGCTTGATCGTCGACGGGTCACCGAGCTTTACCGGGACCGGCATCGGCGGCACGTTGCCGTTGCCCGCGGGCGGTGCAGCCGGGGCGCCGTGCCAGCCGTTCTGGGTGAAGACGTTGCCGGTCTGGGACTTGATGACATCATCGCTGGGCAACGTGAACTGCGTCAGGCTCGACGTCGTGTCGTGGGTGCCGTGCCCGCCGCTGTTGGTGGGGCGGCGAGCGTCGATACCGCGGGTGTTGGACACCACCACATCGTTGCCGGAGCTGTGGATCTCCGAGGGGAAGTAGTCCGTTGGGAGAAGGCCAATGTAGCTGGCTGGCTCCAGCGGGCTCGTGTACCGGTAGACCGCGACCGCGTTGGCACGGCCGAGGGTCACCAGCAGGTGACCGTCGTCGGTGAGCGTCACCGCGTTGGGCTCGTAGCCCACCGTGGCCTCCGGCCACGGTTGGGTGGCGATGGTCTGGACGACCTTGTTGCTGGCGGTGTCGATGACCGACACGTCGTTGCTGGCGGTGTTGGTGACGAACAGCGCGCCGTTCTTGGTGTACACGGCGGTCGGGTGCAGACCCACGTCGATGCTCGCCGGCGCCGCGGCCGGTTTCGCCAGGTCGATGACGCTGACCGTGCCGGTGGTGCTGGCGCCGGTGTTCGGGTCGGCGGGAACCTGGGTGTTGTAGGAGTTCATCGTGGGCTCGCCGGGCTTCGCCGGACGGCCGCCCTCGTTGCTGACATACAGCTTCGAGCCAACCTGGACCATGTCACGCGGGGCGTTGCCCACAGCCCAGCTCTGCTCGATCGCGCCGGTCGCCGCGTTGATCGCGACCACACGGTTCTGGCCGTTGACGGCGGAGTACACCGTGGAGCCGTCGGGTGAGAACACCGCCTGACCGACGAGCGCGTGTTTAGGCCCGTCCGCCGGGATCGACACGAACGTCGGGTTGGCGAGAGTGCCGTCCGGGTTCACCGTGAACTTCTGGTAGCCGTTGCTTTGGCCCAGCCACAGCGACTTGCCATCGGGCGAGTACGTCGGCCCCTCCTGGCCCACGTCGTTGCCCGGGATCCGCAGGTTCGCCCCGGCGTTGTTACCAACGAGCTGCTGCACGTTCCGGTTTTTCAGGTCCACAATGGCCAGCGCCATACCGCCGTCGGTGAGCGAGGCCGCCATGTGGGCGCCGTCCGGGCTGACCGTGGACGACATGATCTTACCGTTGTTGATGACGAGGCGGTTGCCATACGGGGCGATGAACTGGTCAGCGGAAACGACCTGACCGTTCTCGGTGGTCTGGCCCACCTGGTCGTTCCCGAACAGCTCGGTCTGAGCCAAACCGATGCCCGTTCCCGTGGCGACGAGGACGATCGCGGACACGCCGGCCGTGGCCAGGTATATCCGGCGACTGCCGCGCCGGCCGAGCAGGGCAGGCTCCTCGGCACGCCGACGGAGGCGTTTTACCTGCATTTTTTGGTTATCCCTTCGAATGAGCGGATAACAGCTCGACGTTGCCATCGAACTGCCAGAGCGGGTTCGGCGCGTCCCCGGTCGGGGTTCGCACCCGGAAGTAGCCGTTCACTTCCTTCGGTCCGTCGCCGTCGGCGACGAACCGCCCGTCTGAGGTGACGTCGAGCTGGTAGATGGCCGTCCCGGTGACCTCGACGTCGGGGAGATGCCAGGAGATGACGCAACGCCAGTCGTTGCCCGGTCCCTGGGCGGCGACCAGGCCGCCGCCCTTGTTGCACGTCGCTGTGGCCCTGAGCTGCGCCTCCGTGACATCCGGTCGGTTCAGCTGCTTGGTCTGCAGGCGGTAGAGGTGAGCGAAGGCCGTGGCGACCGAGCCTTGCACTTTGTCCTGCTCGATCCCGGAGCCCGTGGCTCCGGTCGCTGGTGTCACGACCGCGAAGGTGACGGCGAGCAACACGACGACCGGCAGGAGACCAGTGGTGATCGCGCGGCGCCAGGAGCTGTCGTGATTCATGTTCGTGAAGTCGCGGCGCAGGAAAAGCAGGTAGGCCAAGGCGGTCGCGGCAACGGCCCACACGAGGCTGACCACGATGCCGATCAGGAGTGGTCCGAGCTGTGCCGGGCTGGTGAACAGACCGTTCCAGGCGATGAAGCCGTAGCTGGGCAGGGCGAGGCGTACCGCGACGGGCACCGGCAGCATCTGGACGAGCTGCATAGCGAGGGCGACGACGGTGGGCAGCAGCAGCCCCATCGGGGACCGTCCCAATGCGACAGACCCGAGTAGGCCGGTCGCGGCGAGGGCCAGGGCCGGGGCCAGCACGCAGGCCCACGCCAGCAGGACCTGACCGGCAGCCTCGGCCGGTGCCAGGAGGTGGCCATCGAGCCCTACCAGCTGCCGGTTGCCGACCGCCACAACCCCGCCGGCAGCGCTGGAAACCGCCAGCCCGGCCACGAGCACCAGGATGACGGTGAGGCTGGCCAGTGCCTTCGCTACGAAGATCCGTCGCGGCGAACGGACCGCGACCAGCAGGTGGCGCCAGGTGCCGAGGCGGTCTTCGGAAGCGAACACGTCACCGGCGACCAGCGAGGTCAGCAGCGGGAGGGCATAAGTGCCGGCGAAACCGAGCATCACCAGCGATCCGGCCCAACCAGTGGAGTTCATCCAGCGACCGAAGAGGGTGTCGACGGGGAGCGAGCTCTGCTGGCTCACTGCGGCGACAAACAGCGCCGGCGCGATCCAACAGGCGAGGAGCAGCCCACGCACCCACCATTGCGAGAGCAGCTTGACCAGTTCGAAGCGGTAGCCGCGCGCCACCGAAACACGGCGGCCACCGGCAGCGGGGGCATCGGCGACGGTTGCGGTCATCGACTGGCCCTCTGCTGCTCGGTAAGGGTGAGGAACGCGGTTTCGAGTGGCGACACCACAGGTGCGAGTTCGCGCAAGGCGATGTCCGCGTGCACGAGCCGCACCACCAGTTCGTCGAGGGCAGGCACCAACGCGCACACCACAAGAGACTCGGCGTCCTGTCGTGCTCCGGTGTCGTCGACGACGCGGATCCCGGACGTGTCAGCGGCCAGCCGGCGGGCGGCCTCCGGGTCGGAGGTGCGGAGCCGGTAGTCGAGTTCCCGGTTCTCGGCGGCGAGCTTGCTCAGCGGGCCGGAGAAGACGACCCGCCCGGCGGCGAGGATGGTGACTTCGGAGCACAGTGCCTCGAGGTCGTCCATCCGGTGACTCGAGAGCACGACGGAGGTTCCGTCGGCCGCGAGCCGGGTCAGGACGCCGTGCACGTGCTGCTTCCCGGCCGGGTCGAGGCCGTTGGACGGCTCGTCGAGCACCAGGAGGCGGGGCTTGGTGAGCAGCGCTGCGGCGAGCCCGAGGCGCTGACGCATACCAAGGGAGTAGCCCCGGACCCGGTCGTCGGCGACATCGGTGAGCCCGACCTGGTCGAGCACGTCGTCGATCCCCGCCGTCCGCGCGTCGCGGCCGCGGAGCGCGGCGAGCGCGGCGAGGTTCTGCTTGGCGGTGAGCGATGGGTAGAGGCCGGGCCCGTCGACGAAACCCGCGACGCTGTCAGGCGCGACGAACGCCCGGCCGACCGGCGTGCCGAGGATTTCGAGAGTGCCGCTGTCGGCGACGGCCAGGCCCAGCAGCAGGCCGAGCAAGGTCGTCTTGCCGGCGCCGTTCGGCCCGACCAACCCGTGTATCCGTCCCCGTGCCACATCAACGTCGACGCCATCAAGCGCGACGACTTCACCGAAACACTTGGTGATCCCACGAGCCCGGACTGCCAGGGGTGTGTCCATACTTCCCTTCCCTTATCAGCGCTAAGAATTTAGGCACGGCAACTAACGCGTGCGGGGACAGTCGGCTGAACATTGAGAGAACGAGGGACGACCAGCATTCGCCGCAGCTGTCAAGCGGATCACCACGTCAGGAGCCTCATGACTACAACGCGCCCGAATTCAACTTCGGCTTCGGCCTGGGCTCTAGGACCAGCACGGCCTCGCTGTGGGGTCATGACCGCTACGGCGGAGGTAATGAACTCCCTACCCGGTGATCACGATCTTGTCCCGCCGTTCGGTTGTCATAACACCAACGGTCAGGTCGCAGTGACTCCGGAGGATGAGCTCTCAAGGGGCAAGGCGGTCAACGGAGCACACCGCTGTAGGCATTGAGTGCGGGCTGGCCGCCGAGGTGGGCATACAGGACGTTCGAGTCCTTGGGAATGTCGCCGTTGCGCACCAGGTCGAGGAGTCCTGCCATGGACTTGCCCTCATAGACCGGGTCGAGGATCACGCCTTCCAGACCGCCGGTGAGCCGAATGGCGTCCAGAGTGGACCGGGCGGGAATGCCGTAGGCATCGCCTGCCCACCCCTCCAGCACGGTGATCTCCTCGGCCCGCAGGCCGCGACCCAAACCGATGAGTTCAGCGGTGTTACGGGCGATCTTTTCGACCTGGGCTCGGGTATCCGCCGGCTTCGCGGAGGCGTCGATACCGATCACCTGGCGAGGCCGGTCCTGGCCGGCGAACCCGGCGATCATCCCGGCGTGGGTGCTGCCGGTGACACTGCACACCACAACGGTGTCGAAGAAAACTCCGAGTTCACGCTCCTGCGCCTGAACCTCGTAGGCCCAGTTAGCGAAGCCCAGACCGCCCAGCCGGTGGTCCGAGGCGCCGGCCGGGATCGCGTACGGAGTACCGCCCCGTCCACGTACCTCGTCCACAGCCTCGTTCCAACTGTCCTTGAAGCCAATGTCGAAACCCGCCTCGACCAAGCGCACATCAGCGCCCATGATCCGCGACAGCAGGATGTTGCCGACCTTGTCGTTGACAGCGTCCGGCCAGTCCACCCAACTCTCTTGGACCAGAACGGCCGTCAGCCCCAACCTCGCGGCCACCGCGGCGACCTGCCGGGTGTGGTTGGACTGCACCCCGCCGATGCTGACCAAAGTGTCCGCGCCCTGTCGAAGCACCTCGGGCACCAAGTACTCCAGTTTGCGCGTTTTGTTCCCCCCGAAAGCCAACCCGCTGTTGCAGTCCTCCCGCTTGGCCCAGATCCGAGCACCGCCCAGATGACGGCTGAGCCGGTCCATCGGGTGAATGGGGCTTCGACCGAACAACAGCGGATAGCGCTCGAAGTCGTCGAGGAACACGCAGACCTCCGGGAGCGTCGGCTGTACGGGTGGTGTCGGATCAAGGGCCGAACTGACCTCAGTGCGGCTCCGGCTCCCCGTCCGGAGCGTCGGACAGCTGGGTGTCCAGCAACGGTGCGAGCGTCAGCCAGTTCTCCCGAGTCGCGGCGGCGGCTCCCTCGGTGTCACCTGCCGCGCACAGATCGATGATCCGAGCATGCTGTGTGACGGATGCCCTGCCGCACAGGGAAGAGAAGCGCAACCGCTCCATCCGACGCAGCACAGGAGTGAACTGATCAAGGACGGTGCCGATGGCCTGGTTGGCGCTAGCGGCAACCAGGACACCGTGGAACTCATCGTCGGCCGCGATCGCGGCACTAGCGTCGTTGCTGCGCAAAGCGTCGGTGAACCGGGCATTCGCTGCGCGCATCGCAGCGAGTTCCGCGGTGGACAGGTTCGGCACCGCTTGCCGGGCGGCGAGTTCGTGCATCGCCGCCGTGACCGACTGAGCGTCGTGCACCGCCCGGACATCCAACGGGCTGACGATGGTGTGCCGTCCCGGTTTGGTCCGCACCAACCCGGCCTGTTCCAGCCGGGCCAGCGCCTCTCGCACCGGCGTCCGACTCACGCCCAGCCATGCCACCAGAGCGGCATCGTTGAGCCGCTCCCCGGGAGCGAGCGTGCCATCGACGATCGCGTCCCGAATCGCCCGATACGCGTCCTCCCGCAGCAAGGATTTGGTGACAAGCCCACGACCCTCTGGAACCGGCATGCGAAATATTGCACGTTGCACGCTGCGTTTTGTCAACCGACGACTGACCAGTGCTGGTGATCTGAAGTCTGCGCGTGAAGCCGCTGCGAGTCTCGGCTGGGTGAGAAGACCTTGCTGTGCGGGAACAATCCTGCGGAGCCGCACCGCACCAGACGAGTCCGCCAACGCCGTACCGGCCGGATCGGCGGAGGTCATCGGCCCGGTTACCGTGTGAATGGGTGGCATCAGAGGGGAATCGGCGGTAGCAGCACCAGCAAATCGCTCGGCCGGGTGACAGGACCTGATCAGCCAGCACGGCAGCGCCCCGAGGATGGCGTCCGTCCGCGGTGGGAGATCCTGGCAGATCATGTTTGGCACTGCTGAATCGCTGGTGCTGCGGTAGCAATCCCCTGTACCTGCAGTGGGTTGATCGAGAGGGGCACATCGTGGTCGACATGCCGGGAGCAGCAAGCGGCGGACAGCGGCAACCGGGTCAGGTGCGCAGTCTGCTGCGACGCTGCGGGGCCACGCGCGACCACGCCGAACGGGCGGCGCTGTTGGGGCGGCTGAGTGACGAACTGGAACACGCCGCGGACGACATCACCGGGGCGCGCAATGAGCATCCGATCGCGGATCGCGAGCTGATCGCGGGCCTGCGCGCCCAAGCTGGCATGGCCCGCTACATGGCCGAGATGGAACGCGCCAGCCGGGCCCGGGCGACCAGCTGCGAGCGGTCTTAGACGAGGCTTAGACCCGCTCGGTGGGCAATGCGGCCACGTAGGCGTCGATGAGCTCATCGAGCTGGTGCAACCGATCGCGGATCTGCTCGAGTGCTCCCCCGTCCGCACTCGACAACTGGACAGCCAGCCGCCCGTACTCGGCAAGCAGCGACGGTAGGTCGACCGGGCCATGGGAGACCTGACTCATAGCCGTGATCCTGGGCCGGGCCAGCATCGCCGTCTATTCGATCTCGACTCGGCGTGCCTGGAACGCCCCTGATCGAGGGATGGGGAACGCGCCGGGGACAGGTGGCGGTCACGTACCCGAGACAGGTCACTGCGCGTCGCGCTGGCAGTCGACGTAGGTGTCGATGGCGAATGCGATCATGACGGGGCCGAGGGCACCGATGAGCGCGGCCGTGACGGCGGCGAGCACCGCCTGTCCTCCACTAGCGGCGCCAGCAGCCGCGGTGCCGGCAAGTATCGCCAAGAAAGCCGTGATGCCACGATAAGTGGAGCCGGCGATCGCACGTCGGTACGCCTGCGGATCGACGCGACGACGGCAGGCCGACACACACGCGATCAGATTCACCAACGCGGCAATGCTGCAATGAGCGATCCGCGTGGCCAGATCGGACTCGCTGAGCGCGCGGATCACCGTGGTCGTGGTCAGCACCAGCGAGCACAGCTCAACCACGAGGCACAGGCTGATGACCACCAGATCCAGTGGGCGTGGGCACCGCGGAGACGACTGACCACTCGTCGACGACACAGAAAGTCAGCCTGCGGCTGGACCACCGCGGACAAAAGCCTACCGAGGACAAAAACCCCGATCGTGGGATCATGTTGCCTCCCGGCCGATCAGCTATGCCACGGCGTGGTGTGCACGGCCGCAGGAGCGGGATCGTTGCTGCTTGGTCGCTGTCGAACCTCGTTGCATGATGCGGTTGACGGTGTCTAATCAACCGCAGGAAAGGCAGATGTTGATGAAGGTCAGCGTGGATCACGACCTCTGCGATGCACGGGGTAGGTGCAACGTGGTTGATCCGGAGGTTTTCACACTCGACGGGGACGGCTACAGCAGCATCGGCCAGGGGAAACAAGTGCCCGCCGGCAAGGCAGACGCCGCAGAGCAGGGTGTGGAGGTATGCCCCGTGCAGGCACTGCGCATCGATTGACCACCCCATAGATCGGGTCGTCCGCCCCGGCGCGGCAACGGCCTGCCGCTCTGCGCTGCCCAAGGGGCCGGAATAGGCGTTGCGTTCCTGGACATGCCCAGGAACGCGACGCCGGGAGACGAATTCCTCAGCTGGTAGGTCGGTAGGCTCCCCCGCCAGCCGCAGCACGGCCCACTGGGCTGACGCCACGGGATCAGGAACCGGGTCGAGCGCCGGACGTCTCGATCTCGCAGTCGCCACCCGGGTAAAACAGGCGCTGATGCCCGTCATGAAAGCGTACCCAGTAGGGCGGTCGTCCGTTCTCGCCTCGGACCTCCATGATCGTGCCGGTGCGGTCCGGCTGCCCCTCCGTGCGGCCATGCACGCGAAGCTGATCACCCACTGCTGCCTGCATCTGCCTCCTTCCGCGTTGGAAACGTTCCACACCCCCTATGCCCATAACACAGCTCTGGGATAGCAATCCAGTCCGCCGCGAAGAACGCCCCGTTTGCCGGAATTCTTCCCGCCGCCTTTACCGGAGGCGACCGGGCCGTCGCCGTCACCGGCGATGGCGCCAACGACGCCCCGGCCATCCGCATCGCCGACATCGGCCTCGCCCTCGGCGAAAACGCCACCCCCGCCGCCCGCGACGCCGCCGACGTCGTCATCACCGACGAACGCATCGAGACCATCGTCGACGCCATCGTCGAGGGCCGCGGCATGTGGTCGTCGGTACGCGATGCGTTGGCGTTGCTGCTCGGCGGCAACCTCG
>JBPYFK010000067.1:0-29676 GCA_051984675.1 Pseudonocardiaceae bacterium
ACCCGGCCGAGCAGCCAGATGTCGCCGTCGTCGTCGTACTTGGCGCCGTCGCCGGCGAAGTAGAAACCCTTGTCGGCGAACTTCGCCCAGTAGGTCTCCTTGTAGCGCTCGTCGTCACCCCAGATCCCGCGCAGCATGCTCGGCCACGGTTGGTCCAGCACGAGCAGCCCGCCCTGGCCGTTGCCGACCTCGTCGCCGTTCTGGTCGACGACCTTGGCCGAGATGCCGGGCAGCGGAACCTGCGCCGAACCCGGCTTGGCCGCGGTGACGCCGGGCAGCGGCGAGATCATGATCGAGCCGGTTTCGGTCTGCCACCAGGTGTCCACGACCGGTGTGCGGCTACCGCCGATTTGCTCGCGGTACCAGACCCACGCCTCGGGATTGATCGGCTCACCCACCGACCCCAGGACACGCAGGCTGGACAGGTTGAACTTGGCCGGGATCTCCGCGCCCCACTTCATGAACGTGCGGATCAGCGTGGGCGCGGTGTAGTAGATCGACACCCCGTACTTCTGCACGATCTCCCAGTGCCGGCCCTCGTGTGGGGTGTTCGGGGTGCCTTCATAGACCACCGAGGTCGCGCCATTGGCCAGCGGCCCGTACACGATGTAGGTGTGGCCTGTCACCCATCCGATGTCGGCGGTGCACCAGTAGATGTCCGAGTCGGCCTTGACGTCGAACACGTTGTAGTGGGTGTACGCCGACTGGGTGAGGTATCCGCCGGACGTGTGCAGGATGCCCTTCGGCTTCCCGGTCGTTCCCGAGGTGTAGAGGATGAAAAGCGGGTGCTCAGAGTCGAACGCCTGCGGGGCGTGCTGCTCCGACTGGGCGTCCACGACGTCGTGCCACCACTTGTCGCGGCCGTCGGCGAACGTCACGTCGTCGCCGGTACGCCGGACCACCAGCACGTGCTCCACGCTGGGGGCATCCGCCACGGCTTCGTCCACGTTCGTCTTCAACGGCATCGGCTTGCCGCGCCGGTACTGACCGTCCGAGGTGACGACAACCTTGGCCTCGGCGTCGTTGATCCGGCTGCGCAGCGCCTCCGACGAGAACCCGCCGAAGACCACGCTGTGCAGCGCGCCTAATCGGGCGCATGCCAGCATCGAGAAGATCGCCTCGGGCAGCATCGGCATGTAGATCGCCACCCGGTCGCCGGAGCCGATTCCTAACGACTCCAGCGCGTTCGCGGCCTTGCAGACCTCGCGGTGCAGGTCGGCGTAGGTGATGACCCGCTCGTCGCCGGGCTCACCCTCCCAGTAGAACGCCACCCGCTCGCCGAGACCGGCCTCCACGTGCCGGTCCACGCAGTTGTACGCCACGTTCAGTTTGCCGCCGACGAACCACTTGGCGAAGGGGGCGTTGGACCAGCCGAGCACCTGGTCCCACTTCGTGTCCCAGGCCAGCCGCTCCGCCTGCTGCGCCCAGAACGCCTCACGGTCGGCGCTCGCCGCGTCGTAGAGCTTCGCAGTGGCGTTCGCCTGCGCCGCGAACTCCTCGGATGGCGCGAACGTCCTACTCTCGGTCAGCAAATTGTCCAGCGTGCTGCTCTGCCCGTCGGACTGGCTCATCGGGGAGAAACCTCCATGTGTATGGTTTGCGTCACGGAACGGTAATGCGGTTCAGCGCAGGCCGACAGCCCCAACTGAGGGGTCCAGACCGCACCGCCTCCAGTCGGCGCATAACGATTACAACTCCGTTTCGGAACACTACGCTTCGTGGCAAGACCACTCGACTCATTTCGCTACCCGATTCTCGCTGCTCGGGACCGATTCAGGACAGCGTTCAGCTTGCATACCGCGCCGTCCCGTACGGGTTGTTGAGGTTCCGGCTCACGAGATCCGACCTGATGGCGCGCTTGCCTGTTCGGTTGACGGGTTGGCCGCGCAGCACGTGCCGGTCGGGCGGTAGCGTCCTGCTACGTGAACACGCAGGACCCGTTGCTTCCCCTGTTAGAGCTACCCGGTGTCACTGAAGCGGTGGACGCGGCACGCGCGGCGATCGACGAAGTGCACCGGCACCCGGCCAACCGGCGCGGCTGGCCGGCGACGGCCGCCGAAGCGTCGGTGCGCGCGGCGCGCGCCTCGGCGGCTGTGGCCGGCGGAGCCGCCGAGATCCCGGCAGGCGGCGAGGTCAGCGACCCGGTGCTGGCGGGAGCACTGCGGGTAGCCGAGGCACTCGGCCCGTTGCTGCCGACGTGGCAGCGCGCGCCGTTGCAGGCGCTGGCGCGGCTGCACGTGCTCGCAGCGGCTGACCTGGTCCCCGAATCGCAGAACGAGCAACTCGGGCGCCCGCACGCCTCCGACGAGGTTACGGCCCGCTTGGACCTGCTCGCGCAGCTCGTCGCGGGCGCATCGGGTTCGGGCTCGGGTTCGGGGCGGTCGACGTCGGTTCCGGCACCCGTGCTCTCCGCCGTCGTGCACGGTGAGTTGCTGACACTCGCTCCGTTCGGTGACGCCGACGGGGTGATCGCTCGGGCCGCCGCCCGGCTGACCGTGATCAGTACCGGCCTGGACCCGAAGGGTCTGGTGGTGCCGGAGGTCGCGTACTTCCGCCGGCAGGCGGAGTACGCGTCGGCCGCCGAGGGCTTCGCCAGCGGACAGCCGGACGGCGTGCGCGACTGGGTCATCTACTGCTGCAACGCGCTGGAAACCGGGTCGACGGAAGCGAAGTCCATCGCCGACGCCGTCAGCTCGTGAGGGGGGACCGTGACCAAGAAGATCCTGATCGACTGCGATCCCGGTGTCGACGACGCGATGGCCATCGCCCTCGCGCACGGATCCCCCGAGGTCGACGTCGTCGGGCTGACCACGGTCGCCGGCAACGTCAACGTGGACAAGACGACCCGCAACGCGCTGAGCCTGGTCGAGTTCCTCGGCATGGACGACGTGCCGGTGGCGCGTGGAGCCGAGCGACCGCTGGTGCGCGAACCCGTGATCGCTGAGCACGTGCACGGCGACGGTGGTTTGGGACACGCCACGTTGCCCGCGCCGACCACGGGCGCGGTGGATGCGCATGCCGTGGACTTCCTCATCGACACGCTGGCCGCGGCGCGGGGCGAGATCAGTGTTGCCGCCGTCGGCCCACTGACGAACATCGCACTGGCGTTGCGCAAAGAGCCGAAGATCGCGGAGTGGGTGCGCGAGTTCGTGATCATGGGTGGCTCGTACACGCGGGGCAACCGCACTCCAGCCGCGGAGTTCAACGTTCTCGCCGATCCCGAGGCAGCAGCGGTGGTGTTCTCCGCTCCCTGGGAGACCGTGATGATCGGGCTCGACCTGACCCACCAGGCCCGCGCGAACGCCGTTGTACGCGCCCGTTTCGCCGAACTCCAGCTGGGACGGCTCGACAGCGAGTTGCTCACGCCGTGCCTGGATCTGTACGGGCAGCACGCCCAGTACGTGCACGAAGGCCCTGCCATCCACGACGCGTGCGCGGTCGCCTATGTCATCGACCCGTCGTTGGTAACAACCGTGCACGCGCGGGTCGACGTCGAGACCCATGGCAGGTTCACTTCGGGCATGACGGTCACCGACTTCGCCGCTGCCCCGGGCAAGTGCAACGTGCAGGTCGCGACCGAGCTGAAGCATGACGAGTTCTGGGACCTGGTCGCCGACGCCTACGTCCGTATCGCCGCTGCGATGGCGTGATTCCGCGCCCGACGCGACAACGGTCAGGCCAGCACCGAACGCAGCGCCTCGCGGACGTGACCACCGGATGCGGTGAGTGCTGTCGCTGCCCGATCGACGTCGACATCAGCGAGCAGGTGCACAAGCGCGGTCTTGAGGTCGCCGCCGGCGACTTCGAGGGCTCGGGTGCAGATGTCGTCCGATTTGCCGGTGGCTTCCCGCAGGATGCGTACCGTTCGGGCGCGCAGCTTGGCGTTCGTCGCGACCATGCTGACCATGAGGTTCGAGTACGTGCGCCCCATTCGCACCATCACGGCCGTGGAAAACGAGGTGAGTACCAGCTTCTGGGCGGTGCCTGCCTTCATCCGCGTGGAACCGGCGATCGGTTCCGGGCCGGTGTCCACGACGATCACGACGTCGGCAGCGTTACCCGACACTGGATTGGCCGACATCAGAGCCGTCCCGGCTCCCAGCCGTTGGGCCGCTGTCAACGCACCGAGCACGTAGGGCGTGCGTCCAGACGCGGTGAGACCGAAGACGAAGTCGGTGGCTGAGGCGTGCGTGTCGATGGCGGTCGATCCGGCTGTGAGGTCGTCTTCGGCGTTCTCGACCGACTGCCGAAATGCCTGGTCACCGCCTGCCTGGTGGGAGAGGAACCAGTCCGGCGGCACGTTGTAGGTGGGGATCAGCTCCGCCGCGTCGAGCACCGCGAGTCGACCCGAGGTGCCGGCGCCCACGTAGTGCACCCGGCCACCCGAGCGCAGCGACTCCACCGCCAAGTCGACCGCATGAGCGAGCGCGGGCAGGGCGCGGCCGACCGCTTCGGGGACGGCGCGGTCTTCGCGGTTGAGCAGCCGAAGAATGTCCTCAGTGGACAGTAGATCTATGTCGGCGGTGGCCGGGTTGGTCCGCTCGGTGGCGATGTCGAGGGGGGTGGCGGGCCGGGTTTCGTCTGCAGTGGAGGAGGGGAGACGGCCCGGCACCTCCATGCCGCCGAGGTGGTGGTCGGCGTCGGGATGTGTTCCGGGCTCGGGGCTCATCGACCGTCCTCGGCTCGGTGCCGGCGCCGGTCCGGGCGGGTTTCCAGCCGGTGCCCCGCAACGGCCTCGTAGGTCGCTTCGAGCGCCGCTTTTGCGGTGGTCAGGTGGCGCTGCGCCACGCCGACGAACAGGCAGTCGATCACCGTGAGTTGTGCGATGCGGCTGGCGGTGGCGCCCGACCGGTAGGTGGTCTCGCGTGCCGCCGTGGTTA
This sequence comes from Pseudonocardiaceae bacterium, assembly GCA_051984675.1. Classification (GTDB taxonomy): domain Bacteria; phylum Actinomycetota; class Actinomycetes; order Mycobacteriales; family Pseudonocardiaceae; genus JBPYFK01. The sequence continues at coordinate 4,881 of JBPYFK010000067.1, forward strand.
AGACGTGGTCGGCGACCTCGGTGATCGGGGAGCGCGTGAAGTTGGTGAGGGCCGCCGTGGTGGCTCCCCGCCGGGCGGCCTGACGTAACGCCTCCACGGTGTCGACTGTGGCGCCGCTGTGCGAGATCCCGATGGCGACGTCACCGTCACGCAGCACGGCCGCCGAGGTGAGCGCGTTGTGCGTGTCGCTCCACGCGAAGGAGGTGAGGCCGATGCGGTGCAGCTTCTGTTGCAGGTCGGCGGCGACGAAAGCGCTGGCACCCACGCCGTAGACGTCGATCCGGCGAGCTTGGGCCATCGCGTCGACGAGCCGCTCCAAGGCGACGACGTCGAGCTGACCTGCGGTTTCTTCCACCGCCTTGGAGTCCGCGTAGGCCACCTTGCCGACGACTTGGGAGAGACTGTCGTCTGGGCCGATATCGCCGCCGAGCTCCCGATCCACGCTGGAGGTGCGCGCGGTGTCGGCGGCTAGGGCGATGCGCAGTTCCGGGTAGCCGCCGACGCCGATGGCCTTGCAGAACCGGGTGACCGTCGTCTCGCTGGTACCGGCGGCTTCGGCCACGTCGGTGATGCTTCGGCGAGCGATCGACTCGGGTTCAGCCAGGACGATGTTGGCTACTCGCTGTTCAGCGCGGGCCAACCCGGGTAGCAGGGACCGGATACGAACCAACGGTCCGGGCTCAGTGGAATCGTGACCGTGCTCACCAGTATCCATGTGGGAAAGTTACTAACTATTTTCTGTGTAGGTCAAACCGGGATGTGTCGTGCGGGATCGTCGCGTCGCGGGTAGCGCCTGCTGCCGTAGCCCGCTCCGAGGGCCCGAGCAGTGTGCTGATTGAAGACACAACGAATACAACGAATGGTGGCACACTCACCGCGCTTCGCCTCAACGGATTACCACATTGATACCAACCTCGATCTTGACCGCTGTCCGTAACCGCTGGGTACGGAGCGCTAGCTCGATCGGTGAGGCGTCGCTGAGAGTGCGTGGGAGGGCAATGCGTCCCTGGAGGATGACCTGCGAGGCCGGTCGTGAATATCAATGAGAGTAGATGTGAATTCTACTCGTGTTAATCCGGGTTGTGATCCTCGCAGGTCCCCGCGTTACCGCGTTCCTATTCGCGTGACCGATTCACATCTGGGTCGTGTGTTCTGGCGCGACATGCACAACGATGCGGTGCTCGCCGGGCTGAGCCCACGGGTACTCGTCCTCGTCGATGTATTTCTTTGCCATCTTGTTGATGAAGGCATTGCCCTTGTCGTCCTCGACCCGCACCACCGTGCCGCGGATCTCCACATAGCGGTACGGCTGGTCAGGGTCGTGCACGGAGATCGCGATCCGCGGATCGCGCTGCAGGTTGCGGTACTTCTGACGGGTGGTCGTCTGGCTGAACTTGATCAGCTCGCCGTCCCAGTCGATCCAGACTGGACTGGAGTGCGGCTCGCCTTTCGGTCCGATCGTGGCTACGTGGGCGAAAGATCGCTTGGTCAGGATGTCCTGGCGGTCGGGCGGAACAACCGACTGCTCGGCGGATTCAGTGGCCATCGTTCGCTCCCTTCACGTCGTGCGCGACGACTCCACGGCAGTGGAGCTCCGGTGAGTGTCAACGCGAATCTCCGCCAAATGTTCCCCAGCGGTGGTCGGGCCGACCACTCGCGTCCACCACTTCAGGGACCAACCGGAGTGCCGTGCTGAACTCTAGGGCCACCAGGTCATCGTTGCCCAGTCATCGCGAGGCGGGTGTCCAGCCTTGCGGGGTGAACCGGTCGTTCTGTCTTTCCCCGTCGAGCAGGACATGGTCGCGATCCCTGGCGACGATGCCGTCCACGTACACGCCCCGGCCGTGGTACTCGGAATTCTCGGAATACCGCCAGCGAAGCTGTACCGATGCTCCTTGCGGTACCGGAACCGTGCCCTCGACATGCCACCAGGCCCGATGGCCGGCGCCTGCCAGGGAATCCTGGTTTCCCCCCGGTGCGCCCGGGCCCTGCGCACGCACCGGCACCGTCCGCCAGGTCGAGCCGCCGTCCACACTGGACTCCAAGGTGAGCGTGTCCATCCCGTCAGGGTCGTTCTGGGTATCGACGAACGCGTCGAACGAGACCTTCACGTCGCCGGTCGCTGGCCCCACCTGATCCGTGGTCAGCGCGGCGGCCGGCTTGCCGTGCCCTGCGGCCACGTACCACGCCTGGGGACCGTCTACCGGGCGTACCGCCAGTGCTTCCGCCAGGCCTTGCGCGAGCACCCGTCTGGAGAGGTTGTTCGAACCCCAGTCTCTGGACGGGTGCACCCGGTTGGTCAACAGCACCGCGATCGAACGCGACATTGGGTCGATGACCAACGAGGTGCCGGTGAAGCCGGTGTGTCCCGCCGTACGCGGTCCACTCAGACCGGCCATGTACCAGCGTTGATCGAGTTCGACCCCCAGGCCATGCGCATCACCTGGGAACGCACCGTTGTAGTTGGTGAGCATCGCCTGCACGGTGCGTTGGTCGAGAATGCGTTGACCCCGGTAGATCCCGCCGTTGAGGATCGCCTGGCCCAGCGCGGCCAAGTCGTCCGCGGTCGAGAAGATTCCCGCCTGGCCAGCCACGCCACCCAAGGACCAGGCATTCTCGTCCTCCACCTCACCGCGCACCATGCCGCGCGGCGGGTCGGTCTGGTACTCGGTCGCCGCGATGCGATGCAGCTTCTCCTGAGGCGGGTTGAACCCGGTGTCGGTCATCCCGAGCGGAGCGGTGATCCGGTCATGGATCACCTGGTCCAGCGGCTTGCCCGACACCCGTGCCACCAGCACGCCGAGAGTGATCATGTTCAGGTCGGAGTACCGGTACACGCTCCCCGGCGGATTCTGCGGCTTGGCGTCCAGAACAGCGGGAATGCGTTGTTGTGGTGGGAGCTTGTCCAGCTCGATCGTCGCCTGCAGTCCAGACGTGTGCGTCAGCAACTGCTCAACGGTGACCGCCTCCTTGCCGTTGCTGGCGAACTCCGGGACGTACCCGGCGACGGGAGCGTCGAGCCGCACCTTGCCGCGCTCGATGAGTTGCAAGGCGGCGATCGAGGTGAACAGCTTGGTCAACGAAGCGATGTCGAAGATCGTGTCGCCGCTGACCTTTTCTTGCTGTTGAGGCGGGAGTTCGGTGCCTTTCCCATCGGCGTACCGCAGTTTGTCACCGGCGGCTTGGCGACTCACGACGACACCATCATGTGCGAGCAGGCTTACTTCCCCTGCGTACATGGGGTGTTGAAGCCCCGGTGTGCGCTCGGTCCAGCCGGCCACTCGCCGCTGCGCGTCGTCGATCGGCCCCGTGGCAAGTCCGACCTCTTCGGGTGAGCCGTCCTGCAGGACGGTCTCGGGGTCGGCGAACCCGGTGTGCGGTCGGTCGAAACGGCCTGCCGAACCATTTCCTGGGAAAGCCGACGCCCGCCCAGAGAAGGCATGGGCCGGACCGGTCATCACCGCGACCATAGCCAGGACAACGCCGGTCAGAACCACTTTCCGCATCCCCAACTCACCCCGATCACCTGTTCGCCTCACGTGTAGAGCAAGTACGGTTGACGCTGCCTCCTGAAATCGGACAGGTCCGCCTCCCAGGTGGCCACGATCGCGTCAGCGTCTGCGCCGCCGTCGACCATCGTGCGGAGCCGGTCCGAGCCGAAGAGCTTGTCGATCCACAGATCCGGTCGCCAGCCGAACACCTGTGGGTACAGCCGCTTGGCGGTCACGATCATCGTCACCGCCGTACGAATGGGGTCGAATCCGTTCGCGGAGTCGGGATCTTGATGTATCTGCACGCCCCCGCAGGTGGCATTGGCGAATTTGGAGAACGTGGGTACGAAATAGGTTTCCCGAAACCGCACACCGGGCAGCCGGGCCGCGTTCAACTCCTCCGCCCACCGCCAGTCGATGCCCGGAGCACCGATGATTTCGAAGGGGCGAGCTGTGCCGCGTCCCTCCGAGAGGACGGTGCCCTCGAACATTCCCGTCCCCGGGTAGACGACCGCTGTGTCCGGTGAGGGCATGTTGGGGCTCGGCGGCACCCAGGGCAGGCCGGTGCTCGTGAAGGGCTCCTTCCGCGACCACCCCTCGACAGGGATGACCTCCAGATGCGGGAGTGAGGTGCCTACCGAACCAGGCAGGTATTCGCGGTCGAACATCCGTGCCAGTTCGCCCACGGTCATCCCGTGCCGCAGTGCGATCGGCAACATGCCGACACCCGAGGCGTAGTGCGGGTCCAGTCGCGGGCCGAACGCGCTGCCACCCAGCGGGTTCGGCCGGTCGAGCACGATGAACGGCACCCGAGTCTGGGCCGCTGCCTGCATCGCCGTGTACATCGACCAGATGTAGGTGTAGAAGCGGGCGCCCACATCGGCGATGTCGAACACCAATTGCTCGACACCGGCCTTCCGCAACAGCACCGCGAGTTTCGCAGCATCGGCGCCGTACGCGTCGTAGACCGGTAGCCCGGTCCGAGGGTCGGTGTAGTTGCCTTCCGAACCGCCAGCCTGCGCGGTACCACGGAATCCGTGCTCCGGGCCGAACACGGCGACCACGTTCACCTGACCACTCGCATGCATGTCGTCCACGATGTGCGGAATCGCATTGGGTCTCGTGGAGAGCACCCCGGTCGGGTTTGTCAACACGCCGATTCGGTGGCCGGCGAGTTGCCGCCATCCGCCGGCCGCGAGGACATCCGCTCCTGCGCGTACCGGTCCGGGCGGGGCCTGCTCCCGTGCCGACACGCACCCCTCGCCGAAGGCGAGCAATGGGACGGTCAATGCCGAGGTCCGCAAGAACCCGCGCCTGCTCACGCTCATGCGCGCCCCCCGAACTGCCGCACGCACGCCTCCAGGAACCATTGATGGTCGGGCTGGCCGTGTCCGCGCTGGTCATGTTCTGGTACATGGCTGAACCTTTCGCCGCCGGTGGTGATCCCTGCTTCGAGGATCTCCGCTCGGCCGCGCTTCGGCCTCGTCCTTTCGGCCAGGTCGCCATGGCCGATCGGCCATTTGCCGCTCACCAGGTCAGCCCGTACCCAAAGGGGTAACGATCCGTTCCAGGACGAGCTGGTTCGGGCACCGGGACCGGCAGCTTTCCGCTGGGCTTGATCTCCCCGAACATCAGACGTGCCACGGACTCCATGGACACCGGCCGGGAAGAGTACGTCGCCACCCACGTCGGGACTTCCTCCACGTAGCCGGCGTCGTACGGGTCGCGCACCGGCACCGCCACGACGCGCGCCCCCGCACCCGCCAGTGCGCGTAGCAAGTCGCGCTGACTGGCGTTCGCGTCCTTCCACGCGCCATTGGTGACCACCACCGTCACGTCATGCTGCTTTGCCGCGTCGACGGCCTGCGCGATCTGTGCCTGCGTCGGTGCGGACCCCGTTGGCAGAGCGGTCGCCTGAGACCCGCGTGCGCGAAGCCGATCCGCCAGGTCACCGGTGGTCTGCTGATCCACACCGGTGACCAGCACGCGTCCGGGTTTCTGCCGGAACGGCAAGAGGTGCTGGTCATTGCGCAGGACCGTCACGGACCGGTCGGTGATCTGCTGCGCCGCCTCCAAGTGTTCCCGCGACCCGACGACGTCGGCGACCCGATTCACATCCACGAGCGGGTTCGACACGATCCCCCGCCGGAACTTCAGCTCAAGGATGCGCTGGACGCTCTCGTCGATGCGGGACTCCGGGAGATCGCCGGATCGCACCGCGCCGATCACGCTGCTGATCGCGACTGGAAGGTTCTTCGGCATCAGGAGCTGGTCCGCGCCCGCCTTCAACGCCAGCACGGGGATCTCGGCGTCGCGATGCTTCTGCCGCACGCCCTCCATCTGGAGCGAGTCGGTGATGATGACACCTCTGAAACCGAGTTCGCCGCGCAGCATTCCCGTCAATACGTGAGGGGACAGCGTTGACGGCTCGCCGGAATTGTCCAGTTTGGGTACCACGATGTGCGCGGTCATCATCGAGTCCACTCCGTGCGCGATGGCTTCCCGGAATGGTGGGGCGTCCAGTCGCTCCCACTGCTGCCGGTCGTGCTCGACAACCGGCAGGGCGACGTGGCTGTCCTGATTCGTGTCGCCATGGCCAGGGAAGTGCTTCACCACGGCGGAAACGGGGCCCGGGGGTGCACTGTCGGGGCGCGCTGTTTCCTGCTCCGATGTCGAGTCCTGATATCCGTTCACCTGGGCGCCGGTGAGTCGTGCCGCGAGGTCGGGATCGGAGGAAAACGAGCGGACGCCGATCACCGGATTGGCGGGGTTGACGTTGACATCACCCACGGGGGCGAAGTTCTCGTTGAGCCCCACGGCACGCAGCTCCTGGCCAGCGATGGCGGCAGCGCGCGCGGCGTCCTCTGGTTGCCGTCCAGCGCCGAGTGCCATGTTTCCTGGAAACTGCGTAACCGGCGGGCCGATCCGAGTAACGGTGCCCTGCTCCTGGTCGGTGCCGATCAACAACGGCACCCCGGCTCCCGAGGTCGTCGCCGCCTGCTGCAAACCATTGGACAACTCGGCGATCTGCTTCGGGTTGTACAGACTGTCGGTGTAGCCGAAATGGATGATTCCGCCGAGGTGGTAGCGCTGGACGACCTCGGCAGGGGTATCAACGCCGAATTCTTCTCGGTTCTTGGGATGCGCGGTATTCGCGGTTGGCCCGTACGCGTAGGTGATGAACAGCTGGCCGACCTTCTGCTCCAGCGACATCCGCTTGACCGTGCTTTCTGCCCAGAGCTGCGCCGCTTGATCGACTGTGGCGTGCGGGCGCGAGTCCGACGGGCGCGTGCCGGGTGCGGTTGCCGAGGCCGCGCCGGCGGCGGAAGCGCTGGTCGCGACCAGCGCTACGACTGTTCCGAGCGTGGCCGCGATGACGCGGTGAGGGCGTCTCGTGTGGTCCACGGTTGGTTTCCTGCCTCCCTGCTCGGGCGACCGCAGACGTCACGAGGAACCTCAAACCGTGGCTAATCCGCCCGGGCGTTCGAAAGTCGTCCACCAAAGTGCCATGTGATCCGCAAGCTACCCACAGCGACTTGGGAGGTCAACGATCTGGCGCGGAGTGGCTACCAATCGTGTTCGAGAACAACCCGAAGGAGGGGCCGGGCTACACAAACTCGGCGGCGCCCACCAACTCCGCGCTGGTGAACGCCGCCTACCAACACGAGCGTTAGGGGTACCAAGCGTGCAACTCTCGTCGTAACTTTCGGGCTAGGCGTCCGGCGTCCCGGTACGCAACCCTGTATAAACGACTGGCCTCCCGCGGCGTGCTCCGCGTGGGTTTCCCTAACCTCGTGCGCGGAGCCCTTGTCAGGGGGGACCCTACTTCTCCTCCGTAAGGTCTCTGGCTGACCAGGGGTCCGCACCTCTTTTGTAGTACGTGACGGCGGTCACCACAAGGGGAGTGCGGAACGCGCGCCGCGACAGGTGCTTGATCGGAAGGTCTTTCACGCGTGGGGCGCGCTCACTTGGCCCGGCGCCAACGGCGCAGCCCATACCAGGCCGCCCCCGCGGCGGCGACCGCTCCCATGCTCACCGCGGCGGCGGTGACAGCCGTGCCCGACGGCGTGGGGATACGAGCGCGCAGGGACACGGGGTGATCGAAGGACAGCGACGGCCAGCCCCGTTGCGCTGCTTCCTTTCGCAACCCGCGATCCGGGTTGACCACCGTCGGATGGCCGACCTGTTCGAGCAGCGGGAGGTCCGTGATCGAGTCGGAGTAGGCGTAACACTTCTCCAGGTCGTAGCCGTAGGTGCCCGCCAGCTCTCGTGCGGCGCCCGCCTTGTTCTCGCCCGAGCAGTAGAACTCCACCTCGCCGGTGTAGCGGCCGTCTACGACCACCATGCGGGTCCCAGCCGAATGGGTTGCGCCCAGGAGCTTCGCGATCGGAGTGACCACCTCCTGGCCGGACGCCGACAGCACCACCACGTCGTCACCCCGCTCCTTGTGCTCGGAGATGAGCTGGGTCGCTTCCTTGTACACGAGGGGGTCGACGATGTCGTGCAGGGTTTCCTCCACGATCGAGTTCACTTGCTCGACATCCCACCCGGCGCACAGTGACGTGATGTGTTCCCGCATCCGGTCCATCTGGTCGGCGTCCGCTCCGGCCAGCATGAACACGAACTGCGCGTACGCGCTCTTGAGCACCGCCCGGCGATTGATCAAGCCCTCCTGGAAGAACGGGCGACTGAAGGCGAGCGTGCTCGACTTCGCGATCACGGTCTTGTCCAGGTCGAAGAACGCTGCCGTGCGCGGTTCGAGGACGGCTGATTGATTCGCGGGCTCGGTCACATCGCACAGCATACGAGCCCAGGGGTGGGTGCTGCGGCTGACGCGGTCCCGGGGATGTGCACATTACCCATGGTGCATCTGATCATTAGTCCGAACGCGTGGCAACACCGCTGTCTTGGCGTCTTTCGAGGTGCTCCCCTCCCGACGTTCCCCCTAATGGACGGGGCGCGTGGGCGGCCCTCCGCAAGCTACAGTGAGGGAGCGTCCGGCCAGGCCGGACGGGTTCAGCTCGACCCCCCGGGGCTGAACCTCAGACGACCCCCGTCCCTCCCCCCTGGCGGGGGTCGTTCTACTTGCGGACGTCGTTCCTGCTCCTCTTGCTGGCTGTCCCTCTTGCTGGCTGTCCCTTTCGCGGCCGATGTCCGGTACTGCTTCGCTGCCGGCTGGCACGTGATTCGTCACCTTCCGGTTTTCCACTCTGTTTGGCGAACAGACGACACACGAGTGCTAGCGAATTGTCCACACCTGGCGCAGTTATCCACAGATTGCGAATCGGTCATTGGAAATTGTTCGAGGTTGGGCCATGGTCGATTTTGTCGGCGGACAGGACTTGGCGTGACCAGTGGACAAGCGACCGGTCCCGCCGCGCGGCTTGACGAATCACCACCAACTTCGCCAACAGCCTGACCTGTGTCCTGCGGTCGGAAAGGGAGGGATCCGTGTCCGTGCATCAGGAACCAATACCGCAGCCAGGCTTTCCAGATTCGACAGTCCTGGAACGGCCGGAACGACCTTCGCGCGAGTCGCCCGGGGCCGGCGACGTCCTGCTCGTCACTACTGATCCGGGCCTCACCGACGACGTATTGAGGTTGGCGGCGGTCGTCGGTTGCGGCGTGCGTCCCGTGTCCGAGTCGGCACCTGTGGAGTGGGCTACGGCACCGCTGATCCTGCTCGACGAGCAGGCGGCCCTGGCAACCGCAGGTGCCCGGCTGCCACGACGTGCGGGCGTGCTGATCGTCTGCACGCAGCCCCCGCAAGGACCGGTCTGGCGAGCGGCCTTCGAGCTCGGCGCTGAGCGGGCGGTCCACCTTCCCGCCGAGGAAAGCGAGTTGGCGGCCCTGCTCGCCGATGTCGTGGAGACACCAGCCACCCGAACGGGTCGAGTGATCGCGTTTGTCGGCGGTTGCGGCGGAGCGGGGGCGTCTGTGCTGGCGACAGCCACGGCGGTGACCGCCGCTCGGCACGGGGAGAGCTCGTTGCTGCTGGACTGCGATTCCGTGGGAGGTGGGCTGGACCTGCTCGCCGGCACCGAAGCGGTAGGCGGACTGCGTTGGTCGGAACTCACGGTCACCAGCGGTCGGGTAGGCGCGAGCGCGTTGCGCGGGGCATTGCCGACCCGCCGAGTCGGTTCAGGTTCCGTGGCGGTGTTGCCGTGCGATCGCGACGGCAGATCGTCGGGTTTGACCGATGAGGCTGTGCGCGCCGTCGTCGAAGCCGGGCGCCGCGCGGGCGACACGGTGGTCTGCGACCTCCCGCGTGCGCTGCCGGCGCCGGCGGTCGCAGCCGTCCAGAACGCCGATCTAGTGACGGTCGTCGTGCCCGCGCAGGTCCGTGCCTGCGCAGCTGCGGCGGTGGTGGCCCGAGCGGTGCGTCAGCACGCCAAGCGGGTGTGTGCGGTCGTCCGCGGTCCCGCACCGAGTGGTCTGCGGATGCCGGACGTCGAGCAGGCGGTGGGCGTCGAAGCGATTGCCGCGCTGCGCTGGCTGCCCGGGTTGGGGCTGGACCTGGACCGTGGCGGATTGTGCTCCGGCCGGTTCGGCGTTCGAGGTCCGTTGGCGCGGGTCGCCAGTGGGCTCCTGCGAACGCTCGATGAAGACGTGTCGTGTGCGGTGGATGAATCGGTGGTGGCGTTGGGATGAGCACGGAACTTGTGGAGCGCGTGCGCGGTCGTCTGGTCGATTCCGGGAGTCCGGTGACGTCGGCGGCGGTCGCGGCGGCCGTGCGGGAGGAAACTGGCGGCTTGGTCGGCGATGCCGACGTGTTGAGCACCCTGCGTACCCTCCAGCAGGAGTTTCTCGGCGCGGGAGCGCTGGAACCGCTGTTGCGGGACTCCGAAGTGACGGACGTCCTCGTTACCGCGCCCGACGCGGTGTGGGTGGATCGCGGCGCCGGTCCGCGGCTGTCTCCGGTCCGCTTCGCCGACGAAGATGCCGTCCGCAGGCTCGCACAGCGACTGGCCATCGCAGCCGGTCGACGTCTTGATGACGCGCAACCGTATGTCGATGGTTGGCTTCCGCAGGTCGGTCCAACGGGCGCGGTTCGCTTGCACGCCGTGCTCCCACCGATCGCCGCCGCTGGGACGTGTATCTCGTTGCGCGTGTTGCGGCCTGCCGCGCACAGCCTCGACGCGCTGCGACGGCTGGGCATGTTCGACGAGCGGATGGCCGAGATTCTGCGACGGATTGTCGCAACCCGATTGGCGTTTCTGGTGATCGGCGGTACGGGTGCGGGCAAGACGACGCTGCTGGCGGCGCTGCTGGGCAGCGTCGCAGCGTCGGAACGCATCGTGTGCGTGGAAGAGGCGGGCGAGCTGCACCCGAGTCACCAGCATGTGGTGCGCCTGGTGGCCCGACCCGCGAATGTCGAGGGTGCCGGGGAAATCGGCCTGCGTGAACTTGTGCGCCAGGCGCTTCGGATGCGTCCGGACCGGTTGGTCGTCGGGGAAGTGCGAGGCGGTGAGGTCTGCGAACTTCTCGCATCTTTGAACACCGGCCATGACGGCGGCGGTGGCACGTTGCACGCGAACTCGCCACGGGAAGTACCAGCGCGGTTGGAGGCGCTGGCCGCTCTGGGCGGCCTGGGGCGAGCCGCGCTGCACAGCCAGCTGGCAGCGGCCCTTCACGTGATCCTCCACGTGCGGCGAACGCCAGCGGGCCAGCGGCGACTCGAAGGTATCGGTGTGCTCCTCCACGACGGTGACTGGGTCCGCGTGGTGCCCGCTTGGCATCGAGACCGTGGATGGGGACCTGGGCGTGCTCACCTCGCTGAAGTCATTGCCGAGCGGGGAGGTGCGTTGCCGTGCTGACGTTCGATGATCTGCGGGGTGTGCCAACAGGTGCTGTCTTGCTGGCGATGTCGCTGCTGTGCTGGCCTGACACGGTTGCGCAGGCGAGGTCACGGATACGCGGAAGCGCCGGATGGCATCTCGCGACGCGCGGAAATCTGCGAGCCGCACGCAGCCCGTTGTTCGTGGCGAGCGTCATCGTTGGCGTAGCGACCGCCGGGCTCGGTGGCGCGATCGCAACCTCGGCGCTGGCGGTAACGACCATGCTGTGGCTGCGCGCGCGGCGGGAAGCACGCGGGCGCAACGAATCGGCTGCTGAGCTGGCATCGGGACTGCGGCTACTGGTCGCGGAGCTTCGCGCCGGTGCGCATCCGGCTCTCGCGGCTACGGGAGCGGCAACGGATGCTGAACCTGGGACGGCACGCCTGCTCAACGGGATCGCGGCAGCGGCACGTCTGGGTGGAGACGTCGCACCCGTGCTGCACGAATACGCGGTACGGAGAAGCGAGCTCCGCACACCGCTTGCCCGGCTGGCCAGGGCTTGGGCATTGGCCGAACGGCATGGGGCCGCGCTCGCTGACCTGCTTGACGCGGTGCGGCGCGATCTCGACCAGCGGGTCAGGTTCGCCCGCGATGTCGAAGCGAAGATGGCTGGTCCGCGAGCCACCGCGGGCGTCCTCGCGGTCCTTCCGATGCTCGGCCTGCTGCTGGGCGAGTCCGTTGGTGCCGCCCCGGTCCGTGTGCTCACCGGCGGGGCTTTCGGCCAGGTCCTGTTGGCGTCCGGTGCCGTGCTCGTTTGTGCGGGTGTGCTGTGGATTGTCCGGCTGACGGGAATGGCGGTGCGGATATGACTTCGATTTCTCTTGCCGCGGTTTTCGGTCTCGTGTCAGCAGCTCTGCTGGTTTGGCCGGTGTCGCCCGCTCGCGTGCGGCTGGCAGGGGCGGTCGCCGTGCCCGATTCGGTCGCTTCGGATCGAGCGGCGGGATCGGATGGGTCGCGCAGTGTCTTCGCGCACCAGCGGCTGTCACTAGCCGCCGCGATATCGGTGGGGTTGCTGGTCGCTGTCATGCAAGGCGGGTTCGGTGCCCTTCCGGTGGCCTTGGCGGTTGCCGTCGCCGTCTGGTGGTTGTGCCGCCGCGTGTTGCGCGGTCATCGGGGCCGCGAGCCGGCCGACCCGTTGACGTTGGCAGCGGGGTGGGAACTGCTCGCAGCGGGCCTGCGCGCGGGCCTTCCGGTTCCCGTGGCAGTACGAGCTGTCGCCGAGGAATTCACCGGGCAGGCGTGCCAGGCACTAACCGAAGTCGCGCAGTTGCTCACGCTTGGCGCGGACCCGGTGTCGGCGTGGGAACCCGCGCTGCATCGCCAGGAGACCGCGGAATTCGCGCGCGCCGCGCGCCGAACGGCGCGGACCGGTAGCGGCCTCGCGGACGTCGCGGTTGACCTGGCGTCAGAGGTCCGCAGCCAGGCGGGCGAGCGTGCTCAGGCTCGCGCCCAGAAAGCCTCGGTGTGGGTCGCGCTCCCGCTCGGTTTGTGCTTCTTGCCCGCGTTTTTATGTCTCGGCGTCCTTCCCCTGGTCGCGGGGATGCTCGACACGGTGTCGGCAACTTGGTGATCCCGAGTGGGAGAACAGGTAACCCCGATAAGAAATCCATTGTGGACAGTCAAGGAGTGAAGACCATGACTATGCGGCTGATCGTCTCCAGGCTGCGGCGGCTGCGCGAGGAAGACGCGGGTACGAGCACGGTCGAGTACGCGATCGGTACCTTGGCCGCCGCCGCCTTCGGTGCGCTGCTTTACACCATTGTCACTGGTGACGCTGTCACCAGGGCGCTGACAGGGTTGATCGAACGAGCGCTCACGGCGGCGTTCTGATGTGTGGCGCCGCCGCGATCACTCCGCTACGGACGTCCCGCTTTCCGCACCGCGCGGACAACGATCGCGGTGCGGTCAGCGTCGAAGCAGCGCTAGCGGTGTGCTCGCTTGTGCTGTTCCTCGGCATGCTGATCGCTGGGGTGACTGCCGTGGTGGCGCAGCTGCGGTGTACCGACGCGGCGGTGGAGGCCGCGCGCCTGGTCGCACGAGGTGAACGGCAGCGTGCCGACGAAGCCGTCGCGCGGCTTGCTCCGGCGAACGCACGCTCAGTGGTGCAGGTTCGGGGAGACGAAGTCAGCGTCGAGGTCAGCGTCGCCCGGTGGGCTAGCCTCCTGCCCATCCCCTGGGTGGGCAGCAGTGCGTTCGCCGTGGTCGAGCCTGCGGTCGCGGCACCGCCGGGCGAATGACAGTGATCTTGACAGTGCAACCGCCTTTCTCGGGAGGAGCTCGTGATGAGTGGGATCGCACCGACCCGCCTGGCATCCGATCAGGGATCGGCCACGATCGTGGCCGCACTGATCACGTTGTCGTTGCTCGCGCTGACCTGGCTCATCGTTCAGTTGGGTACCGCTGTGACGACGCGTCATCGAACGGAAGGAGCCGCCGACCTCGCCGCTCTCGCGGCGGCGACGTACGCACCGGACGGCCCGGAAACGGCGTGCGGCAGAGCCGAACAGATCGTTCGTCGGATGGGTGGGGACCTGGCATCCTGCCGCCTGCAAGGGTGGGATGCGGTGGTCGAAGTCCACGCACGGCGTGCGGTTGACCCGTTCGGAGACGCGTATGGACGGGCACGAGCGGGACCTGCCTCCCGATGACTGACATTCGGTGAGCGGCGAACGGTAGTTGTCGCGGTGAAGTCGTGGTGAACGCGTGGTGTGACACGGACAACCGGATGCTGAACGCGCGACTCTCGCGGCTGCGAACCGTTCGTCAGTGTGATCTTTCAGTCGTGCTGTCGCCGCGTCGACGCTCGTCGCCCTAAAGCGACCGGTCGTCGACAGGGGGCTGTACGCAGCGCGTACTGCTGACGTTCAGTTGTGGTGTGAGTACGAACACCCGAAGCGTCAACGACTCTTCCGGCGTCAACGTCGTCGCCGGATCGCTCGGGAGCCAGCTGTGCTCACGCGGTCTTGAAGGAGGATCACAAGCAATGGACTGGTCGGAAGGTTGGCGCAGTGCCTTTTGGATCGAGCTGCGGGTGGCGGCGATCAGCCTCGCCTCTCGCGGTTGGCCGGTACTGCCTGGCACCTATCCGGCGAACTCCCAATGGGCTGGCCGTAGCGGCAATGACGCCCACGGTCCGATACCGGTCCACCGGGAGTGGCGGGAGCATCTCGGAGCAGACCCTGATCAGGTGTCCTCGTGGTGGGCAGGACGGCCATACAGCCTCCTGCTGGCCACCGGCTCGGTTGTGGAGGCTATTGAGGTCGGCGTGAACCTCGGCCGCAGGACGGCTTCGGCCCTGCGGACGTTGGGGAGCCCGGTCCCGATCGTCGCGACCCCAGCCGGCCGCTGGTACTTCCTCACGGCAGGAGGCCAACGGTTGTGCACCGCGCTGGCGGACCACCCTGATGTCAACCTGCACAGCGCGGGGAGCTGGGTCCCGATGCCCCCGACCACGTTCCAGCACGGCGTCGTGCATTGGCGGGTCAACCCGGATGTCTGCGGCTGGCAGCTCGCGGACCCGGAACTCGTGCAGGACGCGCTGTGCGTCGGAGCGGACTCCCCCGAAGACGTGGCCACGCTCGTCGCAGCCAACCGGTGATGGCAATGCTGACCCGTCACGAAGTCCACGAACCGGCGCCGCGCCCCGGGCTCACCGTGAGCAACCTCGGTCGCATGAGACACCATGCCGCACACACTCTCGGTGTCTCAGGCCCCCTGCGACTGGTGGTGCAGCCCGGCTGGTTCGTCGGCACGTGCGGTCAGCACAGCGTCGAGGACAGCCACCGCCCCCGCCTTGTCCAGCGGTTCGTTGCCGTTCCCGCACTTGGGCGACTGAACGCAGGACGGGCACCCCGCCGGGCACTCGCAAGACGCGATGGCCTCCCGTGTCGCGGCCAACCACGGGAACAGCGCGGCGAAACCGCGATCGGCGAATCCGGCTCCCCCCGGATGGCCGTCGTGCACGAAGACCGTCGCCTCCCCGGTGTCTTCGTGCAGCGCGGTGGATACGCCGCCGATATCCCAGCGATCACATGTCGCGAACAGTGGTAGCAGGCCGATCGCCGCGTGCTCGGCAGCGTGCAACGCGCCGGGGATGCGCGCCGGGTCCAGACCGGCGCCCCCCGGTGCGTTGCCGGTCAACAAGTCGTCCCTGATCGTGTACCAGACCGCCCGGGTGACCAGCTTCTGCGGCGGTAGGTCCAGCGGTACCTGATCCAGTACCTCGCCCGAGGGCAAGCGTCGCAGGTAGCCCACGACCTGCGAGGTCACCTCGACCTCGCCCAGGCACACCGAAACCCCGACGTGTTCCCTTCTGTCCACAGTGCTCACGATCGCGATGTCCACTGTGTCCCGTGGGGAGGTCGTCCATTCCGGGTCTTCTTCGTGCACCAGGGCCAGTCCTTGGTCGAGGTCGAGATCGTCGACGACGAAGGACTCGCCCTGATGCAGGTAGAGCGCCCCCGGATGCACGGTGCCGCAGGCCGACTCCGGGTCCACGGTGCCCAGCAACCGACCAGTGGCGGCCTCGACGACGGCGACCGGTTGCCCGCCTGACCCGCGTAGCTCCACCGCACGATGCGGGCGATCATGCGAGGTCCAGTACCACCCGCGACTTCTTGGCCGAAGCACTCCCGTTGCACTCAGCGTTCGCACCGCCGCACGCGCCGGCGCTCCGCCGAAGGTCTCCAGGCACTGCTCGGTCAGTGGCAACTCGGCCGCGGCGCAGGACAGGTGCGGCTCCAGCACATAAGCGTTGGCCGGGTCGAGGACGGTGGCTTCCACCGGCCTGTCCAGCACGGCTGGCGGGTGATGCACCAGGTAGGTGTCCAGCGGGTCGTCACGGGCGACGAACACGACAAGAGCGCCGGCACCTCCGCGCCCTGCTCGCCCTGCCTGCTGCCAGAACGACGCGAGGGTGCCCGGGTACCCGGCGACGACCACCGCGTCCAGACCGGCGATGTCCACCCCGAGCTCCAGCGCATTGGTGGTGGCGACCGCGAGCAGCTCTCCGGACAGCAGCGACCGCTCCAGCTTGCGGCGGTCCTCCGGTAGGTAGCCCCCTCGGTACGCGGCGACCCGCCCCGGCAGCGAGTCATCCACTTCGGACAGTGACCGCCGTGCGGACAGTGCGGTCAACTCGACGCCACGGCGGGAGCGGATGAACGCGAGCGTGCGGGCATTCTCGATCACTAGATCGGTGAGGATGTGGGCCGCTTCCGCGCCGGCGGATCGTCGCACCGGGGCTCCGTTCTCGCCGGTGACGTCCTCCAGCAGCGGTGGCTCCCAGAGGGCCACCGTGCGCCCGCCGCTAGGCGACCCGTCATCGACGACCGCGTGGCACGGCTGTCCGACGAGGCGCTCTCCCAGCTCCGCTGGGTCGGCGACGGTCGCCGAGGCCATCACGAACACCGGCTTGGCGCCGTAGTGGTGGGCCACCCTGCGCAGCCGGCGCAGCAGCAAGGCCACGTGCGAGCCGAACACGCCTCGGTACGAGTGGCATTCGTCGACGACCACGTACGCCAGCCGGCGGAAGAACCGCGCCCAGCGGGCATGCGACGACAATATTCCGTGGTGCAGCATGTCGGGGTTGGTGAACACCCAGCGGGCGTGGGCACGGACCCAGTCGCGCTCGACCCGTGGCGTGTCACCGTCGTACGCGGCTGGCCGGACGCCGTCCACGCCGAGGTCGGCGACCGCGCGGAGCTGATCGGCGGCTAGCGCCTTGGTCGGGGACACGTACAGCGCGGTCGCCCTGGGGTCGCTGTTGAGCCGGGACAGCACCGGCAGCTGATACACCATCGACTTGCCGGACGCCGTGCCGGTCGCGATGACGACGTGCTGACCCGCCCATGCCGCGTTGGCTCCCTCCGCCTGGTGCGTCCACGGCTCTTCGACGCCTTGGACGGCCCGCAGCGCGGCCAATACGTCTGGCGACGCCCATTCGGGCCACGGAGCATGCCGGGCGGGGCGCGCCGGAAGGTGAGTAGCGTGCCGCAGGGGCGTCTCGCCCGCCAGCACCCCGGCCAACACCCGGTCGAGGAGCTTCCGCCCCCGGGCTTCGCTGGCTTCCGTGCGTGCGCTCCCTGGTGATGCGCTCCGGGTTCGTGCACTTCCGTTGTGGTCCGCCACGCGTCGAGCCTCGCACAGAGTGGACTCGGTCCCTGCCAAGCCGCCGGCTTACGCCTGCGTGTCAGTAGCTTCGATCGAGTGAATTGTCCCGCATCCGCTCGGGGGTCGGCTGCACTACCTGATGTCACCCGTTCGGACCAAATCGGGCGTTACCTAAATGGGCGATAAATGGCGCTACTGAATCGATTCTTCGATAACAAATTCCCATGTCGGCCAGCGGTGCGCATCACACCGTGACGTCAGCCACTTGCTGCGTGAATAGACTTCTCGCCCACGGCGTCGCCCGAGCCACTCGGTTGGACCGGACGGGGCCGCAAGTACGCGTCGGAGCCGACGCACCAACCGTGGCTCCTGGCGCTGACCCGAGCACAAACCAGGAGGACGGATGTCCCTGCTCACCGGGGTTCATCTCAGCGGGGTTGGCGCGAGTTCGCCCCTAAGCGCTATCGCGCCCAGCCCGTTGGACCAGAAGACCGCACACGCCGCGGGAGGAAGTTCCCTCGCCCAGCAGATCCAGCTGGGCGCTGGTGACTACGCCGTGCTCGGCGTGGTCATCGTGATCGCACTTGCCGCACTGACGTTCGGCTACCTGCTGCTCAAGGACGTGCTGACCGCCGGTCAGGGCACGCCGAAGATGCAGGACATCGCCCGGGGTGTCCAGGAGGGCGCCTCGGCCTACCTCAATCGCCAGTTCCGCACGTTGGCGGTGTTCGCCGTCGTGGTGTTCCTCGTGCTGTTCGCCCTGCCGGCAGACACCACCGGGGAACGCATCGGCCGGTCGATCTTCTTCCTGTTCGGTGCGGTCTTCTCCGGCTGCATCGGTTACCTCGGCATGTGGCTGGCCACACGCGCGAACGTGCGCGTAGCCGCCGCTGCCCAAGAGCCCAGCGGCGGGCGCGAGAAGGCCATGCGCGTGGCGTTCCGCACCGGCGGGGTGGTCGGGATGATCACCGTCGGGCTCGGTCTGTTCGGCGCGACCCTCGTCGTGCTGGTCTACGCCGGGCAGGCGCCGCACGTGCTCGAAGGCTTCGGGTTCGGCGCGGCGCTGCTGGCGATGTTCATGCGTGTCGGCGGCGGCATCTTCACCAAGGCCGCCGACGTGGGTGCCGACCTGGTCGGCAAGGTCGAGCAGAACATCCCGGAGGACGACCCGCGCAACGCGGCGACGATCGCCGACAACGTCGGGGACAACGTCGGCGACTGCGCCGGGATGGCCGCTGACCTCTTCGAGTCGTACGCGGTGACGCTGGTGGCGTCGCTGATCCTCGGCACCGCCGCGTTCGGCCTGCACGGCCTGATGTTCCCGCTGATGGTGCCGGCCATCGGCGTGCTCACCGCCGTGATCGGCGTCTACATCACGCGCGCCCGCAGCGGGGAGAGCGCGTTGACCGCGATCAACCGCTCGTTCTACATCTCCGCGGGCATCTCGGCGGTGCTCTGCGCGCTCGCCGCCGTGGTGTACCTGCCCGGATCGTTCGCCGGGCTCACCGGGGTTCCCGAGGACATCCGCGCCAACAGCGGCAGCCCGGCGCTGATCGCGCTGGTGGCGGTGATCATCGGCATCCTGTTGGCGGTGCTCATCCTCAAACTCACGGGGTACTTCACCGCCACCGAGCACCGGCCGGTGCGCGATGTGGGGAAGTCCTCGTTGACCGGCGCTGCCACGGTGATCCTCAGCGGTGTGTCGGTGGGGTTCGAGTCCGCCGTCTACACGGCGCTGATCATCGCGGCGGCCGTGCTCGGCGCGTTCCTGCTGTCCGGTTCGATCACCGTCGCGCTGTTCGCGGTCGCGCTGGCCGGCTGCGGGCTGCTGACCACCGTCGGTGTGATCGTCGCCATGGACACCTTCGGCCCGGTCAGCGACAACGCGCAGGGCATCGCGGAGATGTCGGAGAACTTCGAGGGCGAGGCCGCGGACATCCTCACCGAGCTGGACGCGGTCGGCAACACCACGAAGGCGATCACCAAGGGCATCGCGATCTCCACCGCGGTGCTGGCCGCGACCGCGCTGTTCGGCTCCTACAAGGACGCCATCACGACGGCGCTGGCGAGTGTGGGTGGACAGCTGTCCGCCGACGAGTTCCAGGTGTTCGCGCCTAACGTGCTGGTGGGCGTCGCTACCGGTGCGGCCGTGGTGTTCCTGTTCTCGGGTCTGGCGATCAACGCCGTGTCCCGCGCGGCCGGCGCCGTGGTGTTCGAGGTCCGGCGGCAGTTCAGACAGAACCCGGGAATCATGGACGGCACCACGCGACCGGAGTACGGCAAAGTGGTCGACATCTGCACCCGGGATTCGCTGCGGGAGCTGGCCACGCCCGGCCTGCTGGCGGTGCTGGCGCCGATCGCGGTCGGCTTCGGCCTGGGTGTCGGTGCCCTGGCCGGCTACCTCGGAGGTGCCATCGCCACCGGCACGCTGATGGCGATCTTCCTCGCCAACTCCGGTGGGGCCTGGGACAACTCCAAGAAACTCGTGGAGGACGGCTATCACGGCGGCAAGGGCTCCGAGGCCCACGCCGCCACTGTGATCGGGGACACCGTCGGTGACCCGTTCAAGGACACCGCCGGTCCGGCGATCAACCCGCTCATCAAGGTGATGAACCTGGTGTCGGTCCTGATCGCCCCCGCCGTGGTCACCTACACCGTGGGTAGCAGCGCTTCGATGGCGGTGCGGCTGACGATCGCGATCGCCGCCGCCGCGATCGTGGTCGGTGCGGTCATCGTGTCGAAGCGTCGCAGCACCGCGATCGCCGATTCGGGTGCCGAGGAGGTCGAAGCCGCGACCCCGGCCGAGCGCGTGCCGGACGCCGCTTCCTGACCCACCCATCCATGTTGGGGCGCCCTTTCTGGTGGAATCGCCGGGAAGGGCGCCCCAGCGTCGTGTGTGCGGGGTCGTCGGCCGGCGGTTTGACGAACCGGACGGCTAACGATCAGCGTGGGGCGAACACGTAGGCACTTCCTGGAGCATGCATTGAGTACTCGCTCGGCGGCCCTCGCGCTGATCGCCGCTGTCCCGCTCGCCCTCGCAGGTTGTTCCGCGGGGGGCGCGCCTCCGGCGAAGCCATCGGCGGCGCAGCCCGGCGGCCCTGGCCAGCCCGCCGCCGCGAGCCCCCAGAACGTCGCGTGGGTGAATCAGCTGTGCGGCGCGGTGCAGAACTTCGCCGCCGCCGAGAAGAAGGCTCCACCAGCGAATGAGACCAGCGCGGACGCGTTCAAGCAGTCGTCCATCACCGAGATCGACTTCATGATGGGCGCGGCCAACGACACGATCGGGCAACTGCAGCACGTCGGCCCGTCCCCGATCACCGGTGGTGACCAGGTGACATCCAACTTCATTCAGGGTTTCGGGCAGGTCCGCGACGCGCTCGCCTCGGCACGGACCAAGGCGGAGCAGGTCGACACCAGCAACAAGCAGGCGTTCACGTCTGGCATGGGCGGGGTGCAGGATGACCTCAAGAAGGGGCTGGGCGGCCTCACGCTGGACCAGCAGTTCGCGGAGTTCGACCGCAACCCGGCCCTGAACGCGGCGGCCGCGCAGGCGCCGACGTGCAAGGCGCTCGCGTCGGCGGCTTCGACGCCTCCGCCGTCCACGCCGCACGGCTGACCCGCACAAGGGTCCAATTGGGCGATATGTGACACACGTCTGTGTGTGATCCTGGTCAAACTCGAACTGCTGTTCTAGCATGCGGTTTCGTGGGCCAGTTGTCCTTCTTCTCGGCCGAAGCTCGCCAGCCCCGCGTGGTCGACCTCGCGGGGCTGCTGTGTGGGCCGGGGCAGGCCGTCGGCTTCGGTCGGGGCACGGCCGCACGCGTGTCGGTGGTGCTTGCCGAGGACAGCCGGGCCAAGCTGCTGGTGCGCGCCTGCGCCGAGCGCGGTGTCGAGGCCGAATTCGCCCATACGGATGAGGGACACGCGCTGGTGCGCACGGCGTTCCGCTCGGACCTCAGTGGGCTCGCCCGGGACTGGCTGCGCGGCGCGGTCAAGTCCGTGCCCAGCGGATTCATTCCAGACGGCGGGGCGCTGCGAATCTGGGCGCTGGCCGCCGGCCAGCCGGTGCCCGGCGGCTACCTGCTGGGTCTCGACCCGCACGCGCCGGAGACGTACGAAGCGCTCGCGGATGCCCTCGCGCAAGCGGGCCTGCCGGCCCGGTTGCTCGGCTCGCGCGGCGGTGGTCCGGCGCTCCGGGTCACCGGGCGCCGCCGGGTGGCTCGTCTGGCGGAGCTCGTCGGCCCGGCACCGGCGGGTGCTGTCGCTCGCACCTGGCCGCTGGCATCCTGAGGGGCGTCAGGCGTGCTGAACTGGGGCGGTTTGTGCTGAACTGGGGCGTTCCGCTATCACGTCCCGCATAGGCGTGGATGGAACACAGGGTTCCAGCGAGACGTTCGTACGGGCAAAACGCACGAAATGTCACGTGTGGTGAGTAACCCTGTGCGGCACAACTAGCGGGGGCCGGTGCACACTGGCGCACCAGGGCTTGGAGCCCTAGTCGAGGAGAGAGCAGGTAAGCGTGGCTGGGTCGACACGGACGAAGAAGACGAACGGCCGGACCGTGGGTAGCCGCAACGGCGCTACCAGCACGGGTCGGCGGCTGGTGATCGTCGAGTCGCCGGCCAAGGCACGCAAGATCGCCTCGTTCCTCGGATCGGGCTTCGTGGTCGAGTCCTCACGGGGACACATCCGTGACCTGCCGCGCGGCGCCGCCGAGGTGCCGGCGAAGTACAAGGGGACGTCTTGGGCCCGCCTGGGCGTGGACGTCGACAACGACTTCGAGCCGCTGTACCTGGTCACCCCGGACAAGAAGGCCACGGTCACCGAACTCAAGGACGCGCTGGCCGACGCCGACGAGCTCTACCTCGCCACGGACGGTGACCGCGAGGGTGAAGCGATCGCCTGGCACCTGATGGAGACGCTGAAGCCGAAGGTGCCGGTGCGTCGCATGGTGTTCCACGAGATCACCGAACCGGCGATCCGGGCCGCCGCCGAGAACCCGCGGGACCTCGACCAGGACCTCGTGGATGCGCAGGAGACCCGCCGCATCCTGGACCGGCTGTACGGCTATGAGGTCAGCCCGGTGCTGTGGAAGAAGGTCATGCCGAAGCTGTCGGCGGGCCGTGTCCAGTCGGTGGCCACCCGCATCGTGGTCGAGCGGGAGCGCGAGCGTATCCGGTTCGTGCCCGCCTCGTACTGGGACATTTCCGCGACGATGGATGCCGGCGCGCAGGCCGATCCGCGGACTTTCGTGGCCCGGCTGGTCAACGTCGACGGTGTCCGGCTGGCGAACGGCCGGGACTTCGGCCCGGACGGCCGGGTGGGCAAGGGCGACGTGCGAGTACTCGACGAGGCTCAGGCGCGGCAGCTCGCGGACAACCTGGTCAACGCGCGCCTGGCGGTGTCCAGCGTCGAGGAGAAGCCGTATACCCGCAGGCCGTACGCGCCGTTCATGACCTCCACCCTGCAGCAGGAAGCCGGCCGGAAACTGCGCTTCTCCGCCGAGCGCACAATGCGCACGGCGCAGCGGCTGTACGAGAACGGCTACATCACCTATATGCGGACAGACTCGACAACGCTGTCCGACACCGCCATCGCCGCGGCGCGCGCCCAGGCACGCGAGCTCTACGGCGACGATTACGTCTCACCCCAGCCGAGGCAGTACACCCGCAAGGTGAAGAACGCCCAGGAAGCACACGAGGCGATCCGGCCTGCCGGGGAGAGCTTCCGTACGCCAGGCGAGGTCGCCTCCGAGTTGGACGCCGATGGCTACCGGCTGTATGAGCTGATCTGGCAGCGCACTATCGCTTCGCAGATGGCGGACGCGAAGGGCACCACGCTGACGGTGCGCATCACCGGGCACGCCACCAGTGGTGAGGAATGCACCTTCGCCGCCTCGGGCCGGACCATCACCTTCGCAGGGTTCCTCAAGGCGTATGTGGAGGCGGTCGATTCTCAGGCGGGCGGGGTCGCCGACGATGCCGAGTCGCGGCTGCCCCAGTTGGCCAAGGATCAGCAGATCACCGCGACGCAGCTGTCGCCGGACGGCCACACGACCAACCCCCCGGCGCGATACACCGAGGCGAGCCTGGTCAAGATGCTGGAGGAGCTGGGGATCGGCAGGCCCTCCACTTACGCGTCGATCATCAGCACCGTGCAGGATCGGGGCTACGTCTGGAAGAAGGGCACGGCTCTCGTGCCGTCCTGGGTGGCCTTCGCGGTCGTGGCCCTGATGGAGCAGCATTTCGGTCGGCTGGTCGACTATGACTTCACCGCGGCGCTCGAGGACGAGCTTGACCGCATCGCCGAGGGGCGGCAGCGGCGGACCCAGTGGCTGACCGGATTCTATTTCGGCGGTGACATCGGGCCGGACGACTCGGTGGGCCGGGCCGGCGGGCTGAAGAAGCTGGTCGGCTCCGGCGTGGAGACGATCGACGCGCGTGAGGTGAACTCGATCCCGATGTTCACCGACGACGCGGGCCGCACCGTGTACGTCCGGGTGGGCCGGTACGGGCCGTATCTGGAGCGGCCGGTGGACGACGCCACCTCGCAGCGGGCGAACCTCCCGGATGACCTGCCACCGGACGAGCTGACCGTGGAGATCGCCGAGAAGCTCTTCGCGACGCCGATCCAGGGGCGCAGCCTCGGCACCGATCCGGAAACCGGGCACGAGGTGGTGGCCAAGGAGGGCCGGTTCGGCCCGTACGTCACCGAGGTTCTCCCCGAGGGGGAGAAGGGAAAGCCACGCACCAGCAGCCTGTTCAAGTCAATGGCGCTGGACAGCGTCACCATCGACGACGCGCTCAAGCTGCTGTCGCTGCCCAGGGTGGTGGGCACCGATCCGGAATCGGGTGACCAGATCACCGCGCAGAACGGGCGGTACGGGCCGTACTTGAAGAAGGGCACCGACTCGCGGTCGCTGGAGACCGAGGAACAGATCTTTGCGATCACGGTCGAGGAGGCCCTGGCGATCTATGCACAGCCCAAGCAGCGCGGCAGGCGGGTCGCCGCGGCGCCGCTGCGGGAACTGGGTGCGGAGCCGGAGACCGGCAAGCCGCTGGTGATCAAGGAGGGCCGGTTCGGGCCGTACGTCACCGATGGCGAGACGAACGCGTCGTTGCGCAAGGGCGACGAGGTCGAGTCGTTGACAATGGACCGCGCAGTCGAGTTGATCAGCGAACGGCGTGCCAAGGGCCCAGCCAAGAAGCCGAGCAGGGCCAAGGGAACCACCAAGAAGACCACCGCGAAGAAGACCACCACCAAGAAGGCCGGCCCCAACGATGTCGAGAGCTCGCGGACGTCCTGACACTGGCCTTCCCCGTGACGGACGCGGTAGCTTCAGACCAGGCGTTCTTG
>JBPYFK010000068.1:0-20513 GCA_051984675.1 Pseudonocardiaceae bacterium
GTGTCACGACCTGTAGCGGCTCCCAGGGGCGTGGCGTGCCGCCGGGCACGCCGAGCTGCGATGACCATCGCCCAGCGTGTGACCGCCGTGCCGTCCGCCGATCTCGTCGCCCTCTGCGTGAGTCGGGAGCGGTGACCAACGGGTCGTTCACGCCACAGTAGGGTGACCTGCTCAAGAGCGCTTCTGCCTGGTCAGGCACTATGAACCACCGCAGTGTGAGGACTGTGAATCGCCGCCGTGGCACCCGACGAACCCGTCACGACCTCAGCTGCCCGTTCGTGAAAGGTGACCGCCCATGCCCGCCACCCCGCCATCGGCTCCGCCCCGCGCGATCCCGTCCTCAGGCGAGAACACCCAAGCCGAACGGCTGGTGGAGCTGGCTGTGCATGGGATGACCTGTGCTGCCTGTTCAGCGCGGGTGGAGCGCACACTCAACAAGCTCGATGGCGTACAGGCGAGCGTCAACTACGCCGCGGGCCGGGCGAGCGTCACCGCGTCATTAGCTCACGCGGACGACGTACTGGTCGACGCTGTGGAGCAGGCCGGTTACCAGGCGGAAGTGCTCCAACCCGCTGGAAGTGGGCAGGAGGTCCAGGACGACTCGACACAGCGGTCCGAGGAACGAACACGCGACCTGCGGCGACGCTTGATCATCTCGGCCGTCCTGTCCTTTCCGCTGTGCGATCTGTCACTGCTGTTCATGGCGATGCCTAACGCGCGGTTTGCGGGTTGGCAGTGGCTGCTCATCGCCCTCACGGTGCCGGTGGCCGGGTGGGCGGCGCTGCCATTCCACCGAGCCGCACTGACCCGTGCGCGCCACGGCTCATCGTCGATGGACACGCTTGTCTCGATCGGGATCATCGGTGCGTGCCTCTGGTCGCTGTACGCGATGTTCGTCCAGGACAACCGGGGTGGCGCTGCGAGCGGTCTGGAGCTGCTTCTGCGACCGGAAGGGGCGCTGTACCTAGAGGTGGCTGCCGGGGTCACCACCTTCCTACTGGCGGGCCGGTACTTCGAAGCCAGGGCACATCGCAACGCCGGTGACGCGCTTCGCCAACTCGCCCAACTCGGCGCCAAGGCCGTTACCGTGCTCGATGACGACGGCTCCCAGCAACGGATGCCGATCGACCAACTCCAGGTCGGGCAGAGCTTCGTGGTCCGTCCCGGAGAGACCGTCGGCACCGACGGCCGAGTGATCAGCGGCCAGGCTGCCCTCGATTGCAGCTCCATGACGGGGGAATCCGCGCCCGTCGAGGCCACTGAGGGTGACCAGGTCATCGGGGGCACAGTGGCGCTCAACGGGCGGCTGGTGGTCGAGGCCACCAGGGTCGGCAATGACACCCAACTCGCGGGCATGCTGCGCTTGGTGGAGGAGGCGCAGTCCGGCAAGGCCGCCGTACAGCGCCTTGCCGACCGCATCTCGGGGTACTTCGTCCCGAGTGTGCTGCTGCTCGCGGTGGTCACCTTGATCGGCTGGCTGCTCGTCGACGGTTCTACCGAATCCGCCTTCACCGCAGCGCTGGCTGTGCTGGTGATCGCCTGCCCCTGCGCGCTGGGCCTGGCCACGCCAACGGCGCTCATGGCCGCCTCCGGCCGTGGCGCACAACTCGGGATCTTCATTAAGGGCTACCAAGCGCTGGAATCCACCCGCAACATCGACACCGTCATCCTCGACAAGACCGGCACAGTCACAGCCGGGCGGATGTCGGTCGTCGACGTTGCCTGCACCCAGAACGTCGACAGGGACGCCCTCCTGGGCTGGGTAGGAGCTCTCGAGGAAGCATCCGAGCACGCGGTCGCTGAGGCCATCAGCTCCTACGCACGCGCCGAACTCGGAGATCTGCCGGAGGAGGTCGAAGACTTCACCAGCATGCCGGGTCTCGGCGCAGCGGGAACCGTGGCAGGCCACATGATTGTCGCCGGCCGCGCGAAGCTCTTCGCGGAGCGCGGACTGGCCATTCCCGACGAGCTCGACCACACACGCACACAATGGGAACAGGACGGCAACACCACAGTCGTCATCGGTTGCGACGACAACGTGGTGGCCGTGGTGGCGCTGGCGGATGCCGTCAAGCCCTCGGCCGCGCCAGCGATCAGCGAACTCCACCAGCTCGGACTGTGCACCGTACTGCTCACCGGCGATAACGCGGCCACCGCGGGCAATGTGGCCAACCAGGTGGGAATCGACGAGGTGATCGCCGAAGTCCTGCCCAACGAAAAGGTCGACGTGGTACGCCGGTTGCAAACCGAAGGGCGTGCCGTCGCCGTCGTCGGTGATGGAGTCAACGACGCTCCCGCACTCGCGGCAGCCGACCTCGGTCTTGCCGTGGGCGCCGGCACCCATGTCGCGATGAACGCGGCCGATCTCATCCTGGTCCGTGACGACCTGACCGTCATTGCGGACGCGATCCGGCTCGCCCGCAGCACGCTGCGCACCATTCGCGGCAACCTGCTGTGGGCCTTTGGATACAACGTCGCCGCGCTCCCGCTGGCAGCACTGGGACTGCTCAACCCGCTGATCGCCGGAGCCGCTATGGCACTGTCCTCGGTGTTCGTCGTCTCCAACAGCCAGCGACTAAGCCACTTCACTACCCGCGCGATGACCGATTCAGAGTTGGGCAACATCTAACAACCGAGGCCAACGGACGTTGGCCCGTCCGCGCGATGGCCATTGAGGACTACCTCGACGCCCGACGGTCACCGTGCACACCAGTTCAATGAGGCAAGCGGGCCGCGCTACCGGTGAACGCTGTCGAATCCCGGCGCCGGTCATGCGAAGCTATGCCGAGGACACGCTGGCGGCTACTCGTGCAGTGCGGACATAGCCTGCCGGCACATGTCCGCGCAACGACGCGTCGCGTCCGCGCAAATCCGGCAATGCTCGTGATGGTGCGCGTGCTGGCTGCACAGCTCGTAGCTGCGTTCACAAGCCACCACGCATGCCTCCAGCTGCGCGCTGATCAGAGCACTGTCCGGGCCGACACCGCGGGTCAGCACCCGACGCGTGGTCTCCACCACGTCGGCGCAGTCCATATCGCGAGCCACCGCCGCGGACAACTGTTCCCGGTCAGGTTCGGTCAGCATGGCCGCCGAACAAGCCGTGACAGCCTCCGCACAGTCCTGCAACGCTTCCGCAGCCGCGGCAAGATCTTCACTACTCAGCCGAGCCTTGACGGTCATGCTGTCGAACAGCTCCCGAATCTGGAGCATGATCACTCCTTACGACGCGAAGGGCGATATGAACGGTAGTCCCACCACCCTGTCACCGCAGCGCACACGGGTCGCGGCTCATGCCGTCGGTGGTCTTTCTCGACCCTGACGTGTGTAGCGCCG
Source organism: Pseudonocardiaceae bacterium (assembly GCA_051984675.1). Classification (GTDB taxonomy): domain Bacteria; phylum Actinomycetota; class Actinomycetes; order Mycobacteriales; family Pseudonocardiaceae; genus JBPYFK01. The sequence goes on from JBPYFK010000068.1 coordinate 3,334, forward strand.
GTATGTGGGGGCGCGAGCCACCTCTTCGATGGGTCGCCAGGAAGGACCGTCGGCGCGTGATCACCGGCCCAAGGACCTCGGTGCTGTCCTGGTGGAAAGCCCCGAAGTGTCCGGCAGTGTGGCTTGTCAGAGCATCGATTGCCAGGTCTGTGGGCCGGCCGTGCCGAGCCGATCAGGCTTCGGGCAGACGCAGGCCGTTCTTTCCGGCACGGGCACCCTCGAAGCGCCTGGCGACCTCGTCCCAGTTGACGACGTTCCACAGGTGCTTCACGTAGCGGCTTTCACGTTCCTGTATTGCATGGCATCGCGCCGCTCGTCTGCTTCTAGCGCCTGCCGGCACATCCCCGCACAGCCTCGAGTCGCGTCCAGGGCAACGGATGGGGGATGCACAAGTTGTCTTGGGTGTCCAGCACTTCAACTTAGTACGACAACGACAGGTTGTAATGTAGTGCCGAGATCTGGTAGTTGATCTTGGTGTGCTGATGGAGATGATCAACGGGTGGTCGGCGAGCTTCGAGGCGTTCGCTGGTCGGTTCGCGTCCCGGTTTCCCCGGGTCGAGTCGCGGCGTCAGATGCGGTCCTACCTGCGGGGTTTGCTCGGCGAGGTGGAGCGGAAGAACGGGTGGACCTTAGCCGAGAGCGCCGGTGAGGCTGGCCCGGAGCGGATGCAGCGACTGCTGAACTTCTATGCCTGGGATGTCGAAGGGCTCCGCGACGACGTTCGGGACGCGGTGGTCGAAGCTCTGGGAGACGCCGAGCGGGGCGTGTTGATCGTCGATGAGACGGGATTCCTGAAGAAGGGAAGGAAGTCAGCTGGAGTAGCCCGTCAATATTCGGGGACGGCCGGCAGGATTGAGAACTCCCAAATTGGGGTGTTTCTGGCCTATGCGTCGGATCATGGTCGTGGTCTGATTGATCGGGAGCTGTATCTGCCGAAGGAGTGGACAAGCGATCGGAATCGCTGCCGCGAGGCCGGTATTCCCGATGACGTGGGGTTGGTGACCAAGCAGGTCCTGGCGCAGCGGATGATTGACCGTGCCCTGGATGCCGGTGTGCCGTTTGGGTGGGTGACTGCTGACGAACTATACGGCCAGGACACCAAATTTCGGCTGTGGCTGGAAAGTCGCGGTCTTGCGCACGTGGTCGCGGTGCCCAAGAGCGCCATGGTGGTGACGATGGAGTTGACCAAGACCCGCGTGCATCGGCTGGTCGCCGAGTTGGATGATGCCGCTTGGCAGCCTCTGAGCTGCGGCGAGGGCACCCGCGGACCGCGAGCCTCGGAGTGGGCCGTGGTCGACATTCGCCCCTTGCGTGATCCTGCCTGCGGGCATTGGTTGTTGGCCCGCCGCAGCATCACCGACCCCTCGGAGATCTCCTATTACGTCTGTTTCGGACCAGCTGATACGCCCGTGGACGAACTGGTGCGAGTCGCCGGTGCTCGGTGGGCCATCGAAGAGTGTTTCCAGACCGCGAAGAACGAGACCGGCTTGGATCATTACCAGGCTCGCGGCTATCGCGCGTGGTATCGGCATATCACGTTGTCGATGGCCGCGACGGCCTTCCTCGTGATCTTACGAAGTGCGGCGAAAAAAGGGGCTCCGCACAGTGAACTGCTCCCCGGAAGTTGGACTGAGAAATTCAGTTCTGACTTGCGGGGAGCAGTTTGTGCCTGGGCCAAGTGTGTTGAGCGCTGAGCAGCGTGTCGCGGCGATACGGTTGTTCGATGGCGGTTGGGCGAGGAGGTCGGTCGCGACCAGGCTTGGGGTGTCGCAGTCGGCGATCACCCGGTTGTATGACCTATGGCGGGTGCGTGGGGATGCGGCGCTCGTGAGCAAGCCAACGAAACGTTCGTTCTCCTTCGAGTTCAAACTCGAAGCGGTGCAACGGTTCCTCGCCGGTGAGACAAAGCTTGACCTCGCTCGCGAGTTCGCCCTGTCGTCACCGAAACTGATCGAGACGTGGGCGCGGAAGTATCGCAACGAGGGTGAGGAAGGGCTGTGCCCCAAGCGGGCGGGACGACAGCCCAAGCCCGCTGAGGCGGCCTCGAGTGATGCCAGTGAGCTCGAGCGGCTGCGGATCGAGAACGAGCGTCTGCGGGCGGAGAACGCCTACCTGGGAAAATTGCGGGCCTTGAGAGCGCAGGAACGACGACACGGGTGAAAGCCGTGATCGCTCTCAAGGCCGAACACCGCCTCGAGGTGCTGCTCGAGGTCGCACGCCTGGCCCGGTCGACGTTTTTCTATCATCAGGCCCGCCTGGCCCGGCCTGATCCGCAGGCCGAGCTCAAGACCGCGATCACATCGCGGTATCCACCGGGAACGGCGCGACAGTGGGTGGCGGGTCGCGAAGAAGACCGTGCTCAAGTTGATGCGTGAGCTGGGCCTGGTGTGTCTCATCCGGCGGCGCCGACGCTATGACTCCTACCGGGGCGAGAGCGGCAAGGTCGCGGAAAACGTGCTGGACCGCGAGTTCATCGCCAGCGCCCCGAACCAGAAGTGGGTCACCGACGTCACCGAGTTCCGGGTCGCCGACCGTAAGGTCTATCTGTCACCGGTGATGGACCTATTCGACCGGCAGATCATCTCCTATGCGGTGAGTAGCTCACCCAACCTAGAACTGACCAACTCGTCCCTGCGTGAGGCGCTGGCGACACTAGAACCGGGTCAGGCGCCACTAGTGCACTCTGACCAGCGATTTCAGTATCAGCATGCCTCCTGGCGGCAGCTGCTGGCCGATGCGGGCGCGACCCAGCCGATGTCCCGCAAGGCCGACTGCCACGACAACGCCGTGATCGAGAGCTTCTTCGGCCACCTCAAGGAAGAAATGTTCCATCACACCCGCTACCTCAGCGTCGAGGCATTCACGACGGCGTTGGAGGACTACATCACCTGGTTCAACACGGCCCGGGGCCACACACGATGCGAGGGCCTGAGCCCGGTGCGATACCGGGCCCAAGCCCTCGCTGCCTAGACTCTTACTTAACCGGTCCAACTCTCAGGGACCAGTTCATGATGGGTGGGCCCTTTTAGTTGATGCTGTTCCGCCTTCTCGCGGTCCTTACGCGGGCCCCAGCCGCTGTACGGCCACGGCGGTGGCCCCCACGATGGAGACCACGCCGGTTGCGGTCGCACCGACCTGGTCTGACCGGCGCCCGGGATGTCTACCGGATAATAGACCATTATCCGGTAGATTGATCCACAACGAGGATCGGCGACCAGGACGAACCCAGCGCGGGTCGCTGCGCGACTCGTGCACGTTATCCGGTAGGTCGATCGGAGGCGAGGTGGTGATGGCGGCAACCGTCACGAAACTGGAAGGCCGCAGCCGAGCCCGCGTGGCGGCCTGGCCGAGCGTCCGGGCGGCCATCGACGCCTTCCTCGACTCGTCGAAGATCAAGCGCAACGCGAACACGTTGCGCGCGTATGCGAACGTGCTCGATCGCGCCGCCGCGGAGATCGGTACCGATCGCAAGCTCGGCGACGTCGATGACGCCGAGATCGCCCACGCGCTGACCACACTGTGGGGCAAGGCGAAACCGGCGACCTGGAACCGCAACCGCGCCGCGGTCGGCTCCTGGCTGGCCTGGTGCGCCGACAAGCAGCACTGGAGCGCGCCGGCGCTCCCCACCGCGGCCGAGCGGCAGCGCGAGAACAACGACGACACCAAGGCCGTCTCCCGCTCCCGAATCGACCGGCTCTGCCGCCGCCGCGACGTGCCGCTACGAGAGAAAACCCTGTGGCGGATGCAGTATGAGTCCGCCAGCCGGGCGGCTGCCGTGCTCGCGCTGAACGTCGAGGACCTGGACCTGCCCAACAAGCAGGCCAGGATCACCACCAAGGGCGGCGACATCATGTGGATCACCTGGGGTACCGACACCGCCCACCTGCTGCCCCGCCTGATCGCCGGACGCGAGCGTGGCCCGGTGTTCCTATCGGAATACCGGCCCGGTCCGCACCGCAAGTCGACCACCGACCCGCGCGACATCTGCCCGGAGACCGGGCGCGCCCGACTGGGCTACGACCGCGCCCGCATCCTGCTGGCCCACTACGGCGACGGGCTGCGGCTGCACCAACTACGCCACTCCTCGGCCACCCACCTCGGCGAGGCCGGCGTGTCGGCCAACGTCATCATGGCCAAGACTGGACACAAGAGCCTGCGCAGCGTCGCCCGCTACGTCCAACCCGGCCTGGCCGCCGTCCACCAGGCCACCGAAGCCCTGTCCAGCCCGCGCCCCCGCAGCTGAATCACAGGTCGGCGGGGCACGAACCGAGGTGTGTCCCTCCACCGCACGGCAGCCCGGTGGAGGGAGGCACCCGAAATGGCTAATGTAGCTACCCGTTGTCGTTCATGGTCGTGGCGTCTGCGGTCCAGCGGTGTTCGACGCGGGCCAGGCGCCAGTAGGTCAGGGCAATGGCCCAGACGACGATGAACAGGCCGACGATGACGAAGCCGACGTTGTTGAGGTCCAGGCCGGAGATCCACTCGGTGATCGGGTCGGTCAGGCCGAGCTGGTCATGCAGCACGCCGACGAGTTCGATGGTGCCGATTAGTGCGGCGACGGCCACGGACAGTCCGGTGATGGTGAGGTTGTAGAAGATCTTGCGGGCCGGGCGGGCGAAGGCCCAGTTGTAGGCGACGTTCATGAACGCGCCATCGAGGGTGTCCAGCAGGGTCATGCCGGCGGCGAACAGCAGGGGCAGCACGACGATCGCGTACCAGGGCAGCCCGGCGGCGGCGCCGTTGCCGGCCAGCACCAACAGCAGCACCTCGGTGGCGGTGTCGAACCCGAGGCCGAACAGCAGCCCGACCAGATACATCTGTCCCGGGTGGGTCATGGTGCGGGTCAGCGGTCCCAGCAGGCGGGTGACCAGGCCGCGGGAGTTGAGCTGTGCTTCCAGGGCGTGTTCGTCGATCCGGCTGCGGCGGGCGGATTTCCACACTCGGGCGATGCCGATCAGGGCGATCAAGTTGAGCGCGGCGATGAGGTAGAGAAACAGCCCCGACATGCTGGTGCCCAGCAGGCTCAATGTTTGGTGCGTGGCCGAATCATCACCGGACACAGTGGACACCCAATGGGAGCCGGCGGCGATGAGCATCGCCAATACCAGCACGATGGTGGAATGCCCGAGGGCGAACCAGAAGCCCACGGATACGGGCCGTTTGCCGTCCGCGATGAGCTTGCGGGTGGTGTTGTCGATCGCGGCGATGTGGTCGGCGTCGAAGGCGTGCCGCAGGCCCAGGGTGTAGGCGGTGACCCCGAGTCCGAACCCGAAGACTTGTGTGCCGACCGCGTAATGCCCGGGCATCACCAGGCCCACCAGGATGCCCCAGGCCAGCAGGTGCAACGCGGCGATCACGGCCAGCAGCCCGCCGAGGCGCTTGCGATGTCGGGGGTCTCCGCCCAGGGACGTGCGGGTACGCGTAGCTGTCGTAGTCACGTGGGAGCCGTCCTTTCCAGCACCTCGTGGAAGGTTTCCGTGCGTGCCGTGGCCGGTCTCCTGGCTAACGGGTACGAGCGCGCCCGGCTGGCCTTCCCAAACACCTGGTGGTGTTCGGTGGCTCCCCTTGCTCGGGGTACAGCCGAGAACTTCCCGATCACAGTGGCGAGGGCCGCGCCGGTCTCACACCGGCTTCCCGATCACCACGGCGCACTCACCGTAAACACCCGCGATCAATACCTGCAAGGTTCATCAGATATTGAGAGATCCACCACCGCCGCCGTGTCACCCGTACGCACCAGCGACAATGGGCACTATGCATCTCGTGCCCGCCGAACGGGCGGATCGTCACGTCATCGATGACCATCGGGTCTGCCACGCCATCGCGGGCCTCGGCACCGACGAGCAGCGGCAGAGCTGGGCGGAGTGGTTCGCCCTGCTCGCCGACCCGAACCGGCTGGCGATCCTGCTGGCTATCCACCACGCCCCCGACATCTGTGTGACCGACCTCGCCGTGGCCACCGGTCTCAACGACACCACCGTCTCCCAGGCACTGCGGCTACTGCGCGGGCATCACGTGGTCACTGCCCACCGCGATGGGCGCATCATCCGTTACCGCCTCGCCGACGAGGACATCCACAACCTCCTGCACCAGTTCCCACAGTGGACGGGCGCCGGTCAGCACCGGCTGTAGCTACGGGTGTAGCGACTCGCGGCGCTTAGCGTGGTTCGGGACGGACTGGTGCCCGACTGTTTGTGCAGGTTGCGGACGAATCCGAACACGCGCCATACAGCGATCTGTGCCTTGTAAGCGGAAGGTCAGGGGTTCGAGCCCCCTCAGCGGCTCCAGGGATGAGCAGCGAAAACAGGCCCAGCGTCAAATGGTCGGCCCTTTTCGGGAAATCACATGTGGTGCGAGGCGCGACGGCCGCTGTCAGCTGCCGAACGTGTCATGGCCGCACCGAGGCCGGTGACCAACCGGCGCAGATGGTGGGTGTCCTCCGTGGGCCGGAACGATCGATGCTCCCTTCGTAGGGATTCTGCGAATTCGCATCCGCCTGCTCCCGCGGGTTCCTAAGCTGGGCGTGACGATCAAGCCGTGTGAAGGAGGTCTGGGCGTGGCGGGAGGTTTCCGCGTCGATCTGACCGCGCTGACGCAAGCCGCGCAGGGCATCACTGACACTCTCGACACGCTGGCCACTCAGAAGGTCAGCGACATCGACGGCAACCACGGCGCACTCGGGCACGACCGTCTCGCCGACACGGTCTCGGACTTCTGCGAGCGCTGGCAGGTCGGTGTGCAGAACCTGGGTAAGGACGCGCAGGGCGTCGCTGAGCAGTTAACCAACAGCGTGGTCGCTTACCAGAAGGTTGAGGAGGCCAACCACGGCCTGCTCAATGGCATCTTGCAGAGTCCGACCGGACCCGACCCGGCGGCGCAGTGATGGCAGCAGAACTTGGCGAGACCAGCAGCCCCAAGGACCTGATCCCGGGCGATCCCGCCACGGTGCAGGTTATGGCGGCGTCGCTGCGTCAGTACGGGGATGCCCTCCACGAAGCCGGCGCGGGACTGCAACGCGTCGACACCACGGACGGATGGAGTGGGCAGGCCGCCGACGCGTTCCGCAACGCCTTCCACGGCGAGCCCAGGAAATGGCTGGAAGCAGGCGATTGCTTTCACGAGGCAAGCCAGGCACTAGACACCTACTCGTTCACGTTGTCGTGGGCACAAAGCCAGGCCAACGAAGCGATCCACCAGTGGAACGAGGCCCAGGCAGCAACCCACGCCGCCGAAACTCAACACGCCCAAGCGGTTGACCAAGCCGAACGGACAACCCCGCCCGGCGGGAACCTTGCGCCGCCCGCCACTCCGTTCGTCGACCCAGGTGAGGCCAAGCGCCAGGCCGCGCAAGCGCTACTCGACCGTGCCCGCGGCCAGCTCACACTCGCAGGTAACCAAGCAGCAGACACGATCGCGCGAGCCCGTAACTTGGCGCCACCAAAACCCAGCCTGCTCGACCAGCTGGGCGAGACCGTGGGCAACGCGGCCAGCGACGCTTGGCACGGCGTGGAGACCTTCGGTAAGCAGGCGGTCAACAACGCTGCGTCGTTGCTCAATGCCGGCTTGCAGCACCCTGGCGATGTCACAGGCACGCTCGGCGGCACGCTGCTGGCCGCAGCCAGCGTCGCGGGAGAAGGCGGCGGGATCGTCCTCGACGCCACCGGTGCGCTCGCTCCCGCCGGTGCCACGCTCAACGTAGCCTCTGCCGCGGGCATCACCACCGGTGTTGGCATCGCTGGGGCGTCCATGGCGAACATGGCCTCGCATGCCAGCGGGGACGACCGCGTTGAACCCCTCAAGAACGACAGTAGTGGCAGCGGATCGGAGCCTCCGTTTCCCCCGCCCGAGGAGATCACCGGGACTACCGAGCATGCTGAGCAGCAGATCGCCGGGCGGGATGGCCACGGGGTCAACGACGCCGCGATCCAGGATGCTGTAGAGAATCCGGTGAAGGAGCCGAAGTACCGACCTGACCAGTACGGCGGGTCGTACCGGTACACAGGCAAGGACGCAATCGTGAACCTCAACAAGGATGGACAGATCACGACCGCGTGGGCTAAGTCGCGCGCTGGCTGGAGGCACCCGTGAGCAACGTGATCGACAGTCTTCCCGAGCAAGTCCGCCCAGTCTTCGTCGAGATCCTCGGCGAGCGCGCCCCGGACCTCCTTTCCTCGCTTCGCGCGCGTGAAAAGCCGACCTTGCAGGAGCAGGAGGAGGTCGCTGACATCCTCTCTGACGCGTTCACGGAGCACTTTGGACCGGGTCACGTGCCGACCGAGCAGGGCAAACTGATCGACGAGGCGCTCGGGATGTTCCTGACCCGGTGGCCTGCCGAGGACCTCGAAGCTGAATGAGACACGCCCGTTCGCGGTTCAGTCCGCTCGCTGATGACCCACAAACTGACCCGAACGCCTGTCAACAGGTGAGGTCAGCGATGCCCAAGGGGGAGCCGTGTTGCCATCGTCGCAGGTAGCTGGCGCTGTTAATGCAGCGTAGGCGCCTTGTAAGCGGAAGGTCAGGGGTTCGAGCCCCCTCAGCGGCTCCAGGGATGAGCTGGGGAGACAGCTCTGGCGTCCGGGCTGCCGTGACGACAACGTTGTGATGAGCATCGGCACCCCGCCAGCGCAACTGCCAACACCACGCCGTCAGCAACGTGATCGACGGTCTTCCTGAGCAAGTCCGAACAGTCCTCGTGGCGAAAGTCCCTACCGGTGGGTGCGGGATCGCATGAACGTGGAGTGCGTACAGCTCCAGACAAGGGAGGCGGCCTTGCATCCAGAGCCTGCCCCTGGCGACAGCGACCGTCCGGTGGTCGCGTCCTATCCGACCTACCAGGGCGCGCAGCAAGCGATGGACTCCCTGGCCGATGACAGGTTTCCGGTCGAGCGCACAGCCATCGTGGGTTCGGATCTGCGGATGGTGGAGACCGTCTTCGGGCGGCTCACCTACGGCCGAGCCGCCCTGGCGGGGGCCGGCAGCGGACTGTGGTTCGGACTACTGATCGGCTTGTTGCTCGCCTTGTTTACCGCGAACCACGCTTCAATGCTGCCGTTGTTGCTGGGCGGGGTTCTCTACGGGGCGGCGTTTGGCGCCGTCTTCGGCCTCATTGCCCACGCGCTCACCGGTGGCCGGCGCGACTTCACCTCCCGTAGCCAGATCGTGGCCGCCCACTATGACGTCGTCGCCGACCCCGCCGTCGCCGACGATGCCAAGAACCGGCTCATCAAGCTGGGCTGGCGTAAGGAAAACCCAACCGTGCGCGGTGACGAGGGAAGCCCATAACGCCCGGCGTGAACCCGACGGTGTAGCTGATCCAGGGCGCTGGACTTGTCGATGCTCCGTTCGCCCGTTCATACGGGGGCGGTCCGGCACCGAGTTGGGGGCTGCCGTGGCGGCGGACATTGACGCCGCTGCGGTCTTCGGTCCACCACCGCTGTGAACACGACCGTCACCATTGGCGAAGCGGGCGGACATCTCGCCAACGACTAATCGCATGGATAACCGGGCCAACCCAATGAACCCTTGGGTCCTACGGGTGTGCTCGATGTAGGGCGAAGCTGGGGACACGTGCTCGTCGCCGCGCTCGGGATGTTCCTGACCCTCTGCCCTGCCAACTACCTCGAGGCCGTCGAGCCGCGTAGTGGATCCGCATCATATCGTATTGCGATGTAGAATCTATCGTAGCACGATAGAAGTGGCCGAAACCGGCTGCCCCGCGGAAGGGAGGCGGGCATGTGGTGGGAGATCACAGCAACGGGCTTGACCGTGATCACGCTCGTGGTGGTCACCGGCATGACGATGCTGGGCGTGGTCGGGCTGGCTGAACCCGTGGTTTTCGGGCGCTGCCGCGAGTGCTTGAGGTTCATGCTCGATTTCCATGCGGCGCCGGAGCATGCGCTCTGTCACCGGTGCCGCCGTGCACATCCGCCCATGCACCCGATCGAGCACCCGTTGCTGCGGTGACGCCGCTTCGGTGAACGACCTGGGGGTCATGGCGCGTCGGGCGTTCGTGTTCCTCCCGGCGGCGGCAGCCTGGGGGCGACGGTTCGGCTGTTCGGGTCGAACCCGTCGCCACGCCGCGCACGCGGCAGCGGGATGAGAACAGGTTGCCGAAACCGGACAAATATGCCATATCGTGCTACGATATGTGCGGATACTGTCCCCTGGGAGGCTTCTGTGTCGACGTTGTCGCAGCACGAGTACACCGAGCTGCTGGCGTTTCGTACCGCACTGCGCCGTTTCGAGCGCTGGAGTGAAGCGCAGGCCAAGCGGGTCAGCTTGACGCCCGCGCAACATCAGCTGTTGCTGGCGGTCAAGGGGCATCCCGACAGGCGCGGACCGACGATCGGCGAAGTCGCCGACTATCTCAACGTCCGGCACCACAGCGCCGTCGGACTGGCCGACCGTGCGGAGGGGGTGGGACTGGTGGTCCGCACCCGCTACCCGGAAGACGCCCGGACCGTCCGGCTGACGCTGACCGAGCTTGGCCAGCAGAAGATTCACCAACTCAGCGAGTTGCACATCGCCGAGTTGCGCCGGCTGGCCCCGCTGCTGGAACACCTCACCGATGACCTGGCCGTGAACCATGGCGATTCCCGACCGGCTGCGGCGGTCCACGAGGTTCTCGAGGCGCACGCGGGGGCGAACGTTCGTCAGTGAGGAGGCGAGGACGGCTGGACTACGCGGTTTTCGCGCGACAGCAAGGAAATTCACCAGGGTGCATGGTGATGTGCCGTCACCGGCACGCTGGTAGGTAAGAAGCTCGCCAGAGGGGGGAGCACAATGACCTCTCCGCAGGACGAGTCGCGCATTGCGCAGCATCCTGATCTGGTCGCAATAGGACAGCGCTATGCCGGCAAGCTGGGCGGCCCGCAGATCGTGACCAGCGAGGGCCTGCTCATGCTGGCCGGGGCGTACGCCGCCATCTCTCCGTGGGTGGTCGGCTTCGCCGGCCGGGCTCCGGGGTTGGCCGTCAATGACGTGATTCTCGGGCTGATCGTGGTGTTGATGGGACTCGGCGTGATGGGCACGCCGGAGCGCGGCAGCGGGCTGAGCTGGACGGCCGTTCCGATCGGGATCTGGGTGTTGATCTCGACCTGGATCGTGACACCGCGCGGAGCGGTCACGGCCGGCCTGGTGTGGAGCAACGTCGTGGTCGGTGCACTGATGATCATTTTCGGTCTCAGTGTCACGGGCTTCGTGTTGGCGACGAAACGGTCGCTGACCGAATGACGGAGCTGGCAGCGCCCCACAGTCGTGTGGGGCGCTGTCTTTGTGTGCCGCTGTGGCCCGTCTGGTGCGGGTGATGACTGGTTCCGGCGAAAGCGAATGGGCGTCTTCCTGGCTGGCGTGGCGGGCGCGCCTAGGTCCTGGGGTCGCGTCCTGGGTGCGTACGCTGTGGCCGGGCTGTTTCGCGCTGGTCATGGCCACCGGCGTGGTCTCCAGCGGACTCGATTCGAACGGATGGGCGTTCGCCTCCACCGTGCTGCTCGGCCTGGGCGTCATCGCCTTCTTGATCTTGCTTGCGGCGACCGCGTGGCGCATCGCGCGATACCCCCAGGAGATCACGGCGGATGTGCTCGACCCCGGGCGGTCATTCGCATTCTTCACGTTCGTCGTCGCCGCCGACGTGCTCGCCGCCCAGTTGGCGACGGACCACCACCCCGTGCCGGCGACGGTGCTGCTGACCACGGGATCGGCGGCGTGGCTCGTGCTCGGATACGTCCTGCCCCTGGCGTTGATCGTTCGGCATGGACTCCGTCCGGCGCTGGCCTCGGCTGACGGCGCGTGGTTTCTCTGGGTCGTCGGCGCCCAATCGATCGTGGTGGCGCTGACCGCCTTGCCGGATGTCTACAGGGCCTTACTGGGACCAATCGCGGTCGCCGTCTGGTCGATCGGCGTGGTGCTCTACCTAGCCGTGGCGGTGCTCGTGCTGGCCCGGCTGTTCGGTTATCCCGTCCGGGCCGGCCAGCTCACCCCGTCGTACTGGATCTTGATGGGCGCCACCGCGATCAGCGCGCTCGCTGGAGCTCGCGTCCTGCGCTGGTCCAGCGTTCCCTTGATCAACGCGACCACGCCGGTAGTGGCGGGACTGTCGGTCATGCTGTGGGCCTTCGGCACCTGGATGGTCCCGGTCCTGGTGGTCCAGAGCGTCTGGTGGGAAAGGACGCGGCTGCCCCTCTTCTACGAGCCCGGCCTATGGAGCATCGTCTTCCCGGTCGGCATGTACGGAGTGGCCAGTCATGAGCTCGGCACCGTCCTCGGCGTGCGGTGGCTGGCTGACCTCGGCTCAACCGAGATCTGGGCCGGCGCGGTCGTCTGGCTGACCGTCTTCGTTGCCATGCTGACCGCGACCGGGCGACGGGTCGTCGAGGCGCTGCGGGCTCGGTGACCACCGCCACCCGCAACAGGGGGCAAAAGTCCTGGTCAGCCATGCCGTCTTGTCCCGATGCTGGAAGTGCAGCGACAGGACCATCCAAGGAGCATCATGTTCCAGACCTCGACCGCGAACGTGGCGATCAAGCGCGTCGCTCACGCAACCGAGACGACTCGACCCCGGTACACCCTCCCGTCGACGGCCGTGACCAGCGCGGACGCGTTGCCCCAGCCCCGGCGCACCTCGCCTGTGGGCACGGCTGCCTGGCTGGTGCCCACGCGCGGTCCCTGGACCGCCGTGGGACTGACCAAGTCCCTGACCACTCTCGGACGACACCGCGACTGCGACATCGTCCTCGACGATCACACGATCTCTCGGTACCACGCCGAGATCCGTCACGACGGCGATGGCCACTACACCTTGGTCGATGGCGGCTCGCTGAACGGCACCTACGTGAACCGGCAGGTGGCCGACCATGTAGCGCTGTCCGACGGGGACGAAATCTGGATCGGCAAGGCCCGTTTCGTCTTTTGCTTGCCTGCACGCTGAGCATGAACAGTGGGCCCTGCGCGACGGCTCACCCGCGCATCGCCCTGCTCGGTAGGTACTTCGCGATGACCGGCATCAGGTGCTCGCTGGTTATTGGCTTGATGATGTAGTCGGTGGCGCCTGACTCAAGGGTTCGAGCTCGTTCGTCCTTCATCGCGTTAGCGGTGAGCACAATGACCGGGACATCCGCGAAGCGCTGATCCCCGCGGATCTCCGCTGTGGCGGACCGACCGTCCATGCCCGGCATCATCAGGTCCAGCAACACCAGCGCGATGTCACGTTCCTGATGGAGCAACTCGATGCCCTCCGTTCCGTTGTCGGCGGAGAGCACGTTCAGGCCGTGCTGTTCCAGCAGGGCAGTGACCGCGAAGACCGTGCGCGGGTCGTCGTCGATGACGAGTACCTTCTCGCCGCGAAACCTGTAGCGGTCGCTGATCGCCTGTGGTGCGCCGCGTTCGGCGTATCGCGGTTCTGGCAAGTCCGCCCGCGTCTCGGGGGCCGAGTCCACCGATCCGCCAGGAGATGCGGAAACGTGCGGGGTGGCCGCGTTGGAGAGAGAGGGCTGGTCGTTGCCAGAGTCACGCTTGATGGGCACGTAGAGGGTAAAGATGCTTCCTTCGCCCAGCTTGCTGACGACGCGCAGTTCGCCACCGAGTAGCAGAGCCAGCTCGCGACAGATGGCCAGCCCGAGCCCGGTACCGCCATACTTGCGGTTGGTCGTGCTCTCGGCTTGCTGGAACTTGTCGAAGATGACGTCGAGCTTCTCGTCGGGAATGCCGATCCCCGTGTCCTGCACGGTGAAGGCAACGCACGCGGATGCGTTCTCCATCGCCGGCTCGGACACCTCGGACGGTGACACCATGCGGATGTCCAGGCGGACGCTGCCCTGCTCGGTGAACTTCAGCGCGTTCGACAGCAGGTTGCGCAGGATCTGTTGCAGGCGGGTTTGGTCGGTCTCCAGGCTCTGCGGAACCAGGTGAGAGACGGCTACCGAGAAATCCAGACCCTTCTCGGCGGCCATCGGCTGGTACAGCGTCTCAACGTAGTTGACCAGTTCGTTGATCTCGACCGGCACCGGCACCACGTCCAGATGGCCCGCTTCGATCTTGGCCAGGTCAAGGATGTCGTTGATGAGCTGCAGAAGGTCGCTGCCGGCGGCGTAGATAGTGCGGACGTACTCGACCTGCTGGGGTGTGAGGTTGCCCTCGACGTTGTCGGCGAGGAGCCCCGCCAGCATCAGCGCGCTGTTCAACGGCGAGCGCAACTCGTGCGACATGCTCGCGATGAACTCCGACTTGTACCTCGACGCCGTGGACAGCCGCGCAGCCAGCTCCTCCAGCTCCTTCCGGGCCTGTTCGATCTCCGTGATCTCGGTGTTCTTGCTCTCGATGTCGCGCTTCTGGTGGACCAGCAGCGCCGCCTTCTCCGCCAATTCGGTGTTCGACCGCCGCAGCTCTTCCTGCTGCGCCTGGAGCTGTTCGGCCAGCCGCCGCGATTCCGCCAGTAACGTCTCGGTCTGGGAATTGACGAGGATGGTGTTGACGTTGACACCGATGGTTTCTCGGAACTGCTCCAGCAGATCAAGATGCGGCTTGGTGAATTCGTGAATCGAAGCCAGCTCGATCACACACAACGTCTGCCCCTCGAACAGCACCGGTAAGACGACCACGTTTGCCGGCGCGGAAGTCCCGACGCCGGACGAGATCCGCGCATATCCCGGAGGGGCATCGGTGACCAGGATCGTTTTCCTGTCCACCGCGGCTTGACCGACCAACGACTCCCCGAGCCGGAACCGCATGGCCCCCGGTTCCTGACCCGGCGGAGCCCCGTAACGGCCAACGGGCACCAACGTGGTTTCGGTGCCTTCGCCGTCGACCTCGGATTGAGCGAGAAAGACCGCGCCCTGCTGGGCGGACACCAATGGGGCCAGCTCGCTGAGAATGCGCGAAGCCAGCGTGGTCACATCGCGGTGCCCCTGCATCGCCCCGGAAAGACGTGCGAGATTCGTCTTCAACCAGTCCTGCTCCAGGTAGGCCCGGGTGGTCTCCTCCAGCTTGGTGATCATCTGGTTGATGTCGTGTTTGAGTTCGGCGACCTCCCCGGAAGCGTCGACGGTGATCTTCTGGGTCAGGTCACCTTTGGTGACCGCGGTAGCGACCGCGGCGATCGCCCGCACCTGTGTGGTCAGATTCGCGGCGAGTTGATTCACGTTGTCGGTGAGTGCTTGCCAGGTGCCGGAGACGCCTTCGACGTTGGCTTGTCCGCCGAGTTTGCCTTCGGTGCCGACTTCGCGGGCGACTCGGGTGACTTCGTCGGCGAAGGTGGAGAGTCGATCGACCATCGTGTTGAGGCTGTTCTTGAGTTCGGCCATCTCACCAGTGACCGGGATGGTGATCTTCTGCTCCAGGTCGCCGCGCGCTACAGCCGTCGCGGTCCGAGAGACTTCCCGCACCTGCCGGTTGAGGCTTGCCACTTCCTCGGTGAGGTACTGGTTCTGCCCTGCGACCTCGTTGAACGTTCTGGCTAGCTCGGCGGCGGGCCCGGCCCCCGTGACAGCCAGGCGCCGGTGGACGTCGCCTTGTTCCAAGTCCTTCAGACCTGCCAGCAGACGCCTGAGCGCCGCGCGGCTGTCGCCCCCGAAGCACGAAGGCAGCGAGAACTCACCCTTGCGCACCCTGCTCAGTGGCCCGCGCAAGAGTCTGCGCGGCATTTTCGGCATACGAACTCTCACGGCCCCCTCCGCGCTGCCGGGCAGCGCCCTTCGGCCTTCGCGTTACCGGTTCTCACCGGGCCTCGGCCGAAACGAACAAAAACGCAATATCGGTCAATCAGGATAATTGCCGCGCAGGTCTGAGGGGAAGACCGGCGCTTGGCGCTGCCAGAGCCATCCCGCCCCGAGCGCTCGATCCAGCTTCTGGTTACGACGACATCGTTGACCACCCATGCCTGGGGCGCGTTGAATATAACCCCATAGGGGGTATGCAAAGGATGAGATCAAGCCCTCGACGGCGGCAGAAGGCGAACGTGATGCCGAAGATCAACGTTTATCTGCCCGAGGAGCTGGCTGAAGGGGTCAAGGCGACCGGCGTTCCGGTCTCGGCGATCTGCCAGCGGGCGCTGGCGCAGTCGGTGCGTCGCGTGACCGCGGTCCGGGCCATCGCGCTCGGCGATCTGGCGGCGGACGATCCGACGGCTCAGCTGTCGCAGTTCACCGAGCGCACGCGCGTTGTGATCACATTGGCCATCGAGCAGGCTCGGGCGAGGGGTGCCGCGAGCGTCGGCTCGGAGCACCTGCTGCACGGAGTGCTCAGTGAAGGGACCAACCTCGCCTTGCAGGTGCTGCGCGCGATGGAGATCGATCCCAGTCACGTGTCGCGAGCGCTGACCAACGCTTCGTCGAACTCGCCGGAGAAGCCGACGGCTCAGCCGGCGACACACTTCAGCGGCCCCGCGGGCAACGCGCTGGAGCTGGCCGTGACGGAGGCACTCGCACTAGGGCACAACTACGTGGGGTGTGAGCACCTCTTGCTCGGGCTGGTCAGCGAACCCGACGGAACTGCTGGGAACGTCCTGCGTGAGCTGGGTATTGACATGCGCGCCGCCCGCCGGACGGTCGTGGCCGCACTCACCGGTTGTGCCCATAGCCGCGAACCAACGGGCAACACCTACGGAGACGCGGCAAGCCTCGTCGCTACCGCCGTCCGGCAAGAACTGCGCCCCATCGTCACCCGCATCGAGCGGTTGGAGCAGCAGGCCGGCTTGACCGCCGAGGGGTAGCTGCCCATACGGGACCCCGGGTCGCCATCGCCGAATGCGGTCATTGTCGACGGGTGGCTTCGATCCATCGGGGGGCGGGACCGCCACGTTCTCGTCGGGCGACCAGCCATGCGGCCAGCAACCCTCCGAGCGCGCCGAAGAGGTGGCCCTGCCAGGACACGCCCGGCTCGCCGGGGAGCACGCCGAGCAGCATGCCGCCCCAGTAGAAGAACAGCGCGAGCCCGACGAAGATCTGTTTCAGGTCCCACAGGAACAGTCCGCGGAGCAGCAGGAACACCATCCAACCGAACGCGATCCCGGAGGCACCCACCGTGATTCCCGGCGCACCGAGCAGCCAGGTGCCGGCGCCGGAGACACCCCAGACCAGCGCCGTCACGCCCACGAACTGGGCCATGCCACCGGACATCACCAACCAGCCGAGCACCAGCAGCGGCACGGTGTTCGCGAGCAGGTGCGGCCATCCCGCGTGCAGGAGCGG
>JBPYFK010000069.1:0-5483 GCA_051984675.1 Pseudonocardiaceae bacterium
GAGCAACTCGACATCCGCCCGATTCGCCCCCTCCACGCGCACGAGGTCGAAAACGAAGCAGGCGAGATCACCGACGACCGGTTGGCCTCCTACGTCGCGAAGTACGCCACCAAGAGCACCGGAGCAGTCCAAGGCGCTGACCGGCGCATCCGATCCCAGCTCGACATCGATCACCTCCGGTGCAACAACCACCACCGCCGGATCATCCAAACCGCCTGGGACCTCGGAGGACTCGTCGAGTTCGAGGCGCTCAACTTCCGGTTGTGGGCACACATGCTCGCCTTCCGGGGGCACTTCCTCACCAAGTCCCAGAGCTACTCGACCACGTTCAAACAGATCCGTGGCGACCGGCGTCAATACCGCTTCGAAGCCGGTCTGGACAAGCTCTCCGCCGAATACGAGCGGGAGATCACCGAGGACACCGTGCTCGTGGTCAACCACTGGCAAATGACCTCGATCGGGCACCGCAGTCCCGAGGAACGCGAACTCGCGCTGGCCATCGCAGAACGACAACGCGACCAGCGTAAACGCAAATACGACAACGAGAGAAAGGACTGATTATCATGCGCAACTTGTGGGGACCGGAAGACGTTGCGGATTACTGCGGCGTCCCGGTCGGCACCGTCTACCAATGGCGAAAACGGGGCAGCGGGCCTCCCGGAAGACGAGTCGGCAAGCACGTCCGGTTCAAGCCCGAAGATGTCGAAGCTTGGTTCGACGGCTTGCCGGGGGTGTCTGTCTGATGGCTGACATTGATGACCGGTGGTACCGGCGAGACGAGAGCGGCGAGCTTCAACCCACCGACCGTTACGGTCTCGGGGCTCGCTGGCTAGTGCGCTGGCGCGATCCCAGTGGGAGGCAACGCAAGAAGAGCTTTAAGCGCAAGAAGGAAGCCGAAAACTACGCTACGAGCGTCGAGCACGGCAAGCTCACCGGCTCGTACATTGATCCTGGGGCTGGCAAGATCAAGGTCAGCGATTGGTCACTACAGTGGTTGGCCGCCCAAGTGCACATCAAACCCACCACTTTGGACAGGACTGAGGGCGTTCTCCGCAAGCACATCCTTCCGAAGTGGGGTCGCGTGCAACTGTCAGATGTCAAGCACGAGGACGTGCAGTCCTGGGTTAACGATCTCAGTGTGGCTTTGTCTCCGAACTCGGTGGCAAAGGTGCATCGAGTGTTCTCACTCGTGCTGGCATGGGCGGTACCCGCACGTTTGGCGACGAATCCGGCCGAAGGGGTCAACCTCCCACGCCCCACGCGGCCGGAATATCGCTACCTCACGCATCGCCAGGTGGCGAAGCTAGCGGAGGCGTGCGGGTCTCACGGACTCGTGGTGCTGTTCTTGGCCTACACCGGCCTACGGTGGGGTGAGATGGCCGCTCTACGAGTCCGTCAGGTTGATCTCAACCGTCGTCGTGTCCAGGTGGTGCAGTCGGTCACGGAGGTCAATGGACGGCTCGTATGGGGAACGCCGAAGAACCATGAGCGTCGGTCGGTCCCGCTGCCCCGTTTTCTCGCTGAGCGGATAGAGAAGCACCTGGTCGGCAAGGCTGCGGGTGACCTGGTATTTGTCGCCCCGAAGGGTGGCGTGCTTCGGGTCCGCAACTTCAAGCGTGACGTGTTCAACAACGCTGTCCGTGAAGTCGGCCCTGCGGGCTTCCATCCGCATGAACTCCGGCACACGGCCGCCTCGCTGGCGATCGCGGCTGGGGCGGACGTGAAGCTGGTTCAGCAAATGCTGGGGCACAAAAGCGCCACGCTGACGTTGGACCTCTACGGTCACCTCTTCCCCGACCGGTTGAACGACATCGCTGATCGACTCGACGTGGAGGCATGTGCCCCAGATGTGCCCCGCGAATGATCTTGAGCGATGGCGCCTGCCGGCAAAGATCAGCCCCCTGACCTGTTTGTGCAGGTTAGGGGGCTTATTTGCAGAGTCAAGAAGTGCGCCCCGGGCAGGATTCGAACCTGCGACACCCGCTTTAGGAGAGCGGTGCTCTATCCCCTGAGCTACCGGGGCGTGGCCTTCCGACCCGAGTGCAGCGTACCCGCAGGCATGGAAGCCGCAGCAACCGGCTGTGGCCCGGCGCACGAGCCTGGCGGGCACTTCCGGCGCACCGGCGCCTTCGGCACGCCCGGACGCACCCGGGTCGGCGGCGTACACAGTTCAGGGCTACACAACACGAGGGAATAACCCAGCCACAATATCCACTATGGACAGACGTTCAATACGTCATATCCATACATTCCCGAACTTGCCGGAGAGTCTCCTCCGCCACCGCGTTCGCATGGCCGTTACCGGCGATGAGGACTCGGTCCAGGTAGCCGGGGTCGGCGGCCAGCTCACGACGGCGCCCGCGCAGTGGACGCAGGTGCTCGTTGACCGCCTCCGTCACGACCGCCTTCAGCGCAGCAGCGCCGCGACCGCCGATCTCGTCGGCAAGGTCACCGGGCGTGCGGCCGGTACACAACGCGGCCGTCAGCAGCAGGCTGGCCACCTCTGGACGCCTTTCCGGCTCGTACGTGATCGTGCGATCACTGTCCGTCTTCGCGCGGCGGATCAGCCGCGCGGTCTCATCCTCGGTGGCCCGCAGGTCGACGGCGTTGCCTTGGCTCTTGCTCATCTTGGTGCCGTCCGTGCCGAGCAGGATGGGCGCTTCGCCGAGCAGCGCCTCGGGTTCGGGGAAGACGCTGGCCCCGCCCGCGTACCGCGTGTTGAACCGCCGCGCGATCAGCCGGCTCGTTTCGAGATGCGGTAGCTGATCCTTGCCGACCGGGACGAGATTCCCCTGACAGAACAGTATGTCGGCGGCCTGATGGACCGGATAGGTCAGCAGCAGGCCGCTGATCGCGCGGGCACCGCTGGCCTCGGCCTCCGCCTTGACGGTGGGATTGCGCTCCAGCTCGGCGACGCTGACCAGGCTGAGAAACGGCAGCATGAGCTGGTTGAGCGCGGGCACGGCACTGTGCGCGAAGATGGTCGCGCGCGCCGGGTCGATGCCGGCGGCGAGGTAGTCGAGCAGTACTTCGCGCACGTTGCGGGACAGGTTCCCGACGCTGTCGCGGTCGGTGACGACCTGGTAGTCGGCGATGACGAGAAACATGTCGACGCCGGCGCGCTGCAGCCGTACCCGGTTGGCGAGGGTTCCGAAGTAGTGGCCGAGGTGCATGGCACCGGTCGGCCGATCGCCGGTGAGGACCCGGAACCGCTCGGGATGCTCGCGGATCTGCTCTTCGAGCTGAGCGCTGCGAGCGGCAGCGACCGCCTGCGGGTCCTCAGCGAACGGAATCTCACGGCTCTCAGCAACAGTCATGGCAACTCCTCCAGGTTGAGGTGCCGCCTTCGACTGGGCCGATCACGCTGATTGATCAGAATGGAACGTGCGCTGATCATGCGCTCGCCGAGCCGCCGAAGGCGGCTCGGGAAACTGACGTGGTCAGGTCGATCATGGCCGCCGGGTCGACGGCCACCACCACCTGCGCGATGCCAGCAAGAACATGCCGAAAAGCGTACCCGACGACGAACCGCGCGGACGCTGGCTGACCCCGCGTCGACGTCCCCAGTCGGACTCCCGTGTTCCGCTACCCGCTGGTCAGCCTCGGTACGGTTCGGCCTTGATCAGCGTGACCTTCATGGTCCCGCCATCGGGCAGCTCGTACTGCCGCGACTCGCCTTCCTTGGCCCCGAGTAGCGACTTACCAAGCGGTGAATCCGGCGAGACGACCTCGATCGAGCCGGGACTGCCCTCTTCGCGGGTGGCCAGCAGGAAGGTTTCGGTCTCCGCGTCCGCGTAACGGACAGTGAGCACCATGCCAGGTTCAGCGATACCGGTGTCCTTCGGCATTTCGCCGACGTGCACGCTGCGTAGCAGATCACGGAGTTGCCGGATGCGGGCTTCCTGCCGGTCCTGCTCCTCCCGAGCAGCGTAGTAGCCGCTGCTCTCCCGCAGGTCGCCCTCCTCGCGGCGAGCGTCGTCGATCTCCGTGGCGATGGCCGGCCGGTTCGCGATCAACTCGTCCAGTTCGTGCTTCAGCCGGTCATAGGCTTCCTTGGTGAGCCAGGTCGCCTGCGTCTCGCTCACGGTCACCACCTCCTGACCCGAGCTCGCCCAGTGAATGCTTGGGAGCCACCGGTGCACGCCATCAGAAACCAGTGCACGCCGATGGGAGAAAGCTTGCACCGCTTCGGCTGGTGTCGCTCGGTGAAATCAACGGCCGGAGCGGCGGAAATGTTCCCCTACCCACATCTATTACCCATTCGGATGCCACCTGGTACACCCCTGTTCGAGTTATTCAATCGGAGACCTTAGTTGCATGCCGCATGCATGTAATTTCCACTCTCGTGCTCACACAGCAACAGGGCCCTCGAACGTCTCGTGTTCGCGCTGATGCGCCGGTCCGATGGCGTACAGCCGGCGAAGCGCCAGGTGACCGACCCGGCACGCCAAGCGGTGCTGCGGGCCGCCGCGACCGGGGACCGACCGGCTCGTCCGGGCCACCACTGGCAGCGCCGCGATCGAGAGGCGACCTCTGAAGGCGGAGCACCCCAGGCCTTCCCGATCCTGCGATGACGCGGAACTGGTGACGATTCAGGGGTTGGTGATGTCGATGTCGCGCTCGTCGGTGGACTTGCCGAACCGGTTGCCCGGGTGGTCGTACTTGAAGTGCGTGTACCGCGAGACACCGTTGTTCCGCTGAACTGCAACGATAAAGTGCAGGTCAGGGCCGCGCAACTGGTTGACGCGCCGAGCGAGCGAGCGTGTAATGAAAGCTCGGTACCGATAGGGGTAGCTGCCCTAAAAGGACACCATCGTCTAACGGCGAGGACGTTCGCGATTGAGCGCTTCGTACGACACGGTCCCAGAAGCGGACGCGTTTCTGAGAAGTGAAGGCGAAGACAGACCGCGAAAGATGCTCGGTTCAACCCCGAGCTGGTGTTCGAGTGGCCTCCGCGCACGCGGAGGCCACTATCATGGTCTGCTGAAATTCCGGTGTGCTGCACGCCGCGTCTGGCAGGCTCACGATTGTGCGAATCCTTTTCACGGCCGCGTCCGGCTACGGGTTGATGCTGCCGATCGTGCCGCTCGTCTGGGGTGCTCGTGCCGCCGGCCATGAGGTGCTGCTGGCCACCACCGCCGACATGACCGATGTCGCCGCACAAGCCGGCCTTCCCGCCGTGGACGTGTTCCCGGACTTCGACGTGTGGGATGACCTGATGAGGCTGGTGACCCGGCACGGCACGGATAACGACCCCGCGGAGATCGCTGCGGCGGACGGGCTGTCCGAAGAACTCGTGCGAGCTGCCCAAAGCGGTCACCCGTTCACCCTCTTCACGCTGACCATGACAGAGGGAACCATCGCCACCGGGCGCGATTTCGGCGCCGACCTGGTGGTCCACACCTCCGACCACGCGGCCGGGCGGCTCGCCGCGACCGCCCTGGACACCGCCGCTCTGGAAATGGGCAACCGCGTTTCCTGGT
>JBPYFK010000070.1:0-41715 GCA_051984675.1 Pseudonocardiaceae bacterium
TCGCCAAGGAGGTGACCACGAGCGCACCGGTCTCCGGCAACGTCCTGGAGCCGCCGGAGATGCTGGGCATCGACAAGATCACCCCGGACATGATCATGCTCCGGCTGACGGTCAAGGTACGTCCGGGGCAGCAATGGGCCGTCCAGCGCGCCCTCCGCGCCCAGATCAAGCGGGCGTACGACGATGCGGACATCCACCCGCCCTACCCGAGCGGGCGTCCGCTACCGCCGGTCACAGCCACGCACCAGGTCACCACGGAGACCTGAGCCCCTGTGCCTGACGTGACGGAGTGTGCGCGCGTGCTTGAAGTGGCCAGCGTGAGCACGGAAACGACGACCGGTCCGCACGAGACAACCTGCCGTTAGGTGAGAATGGACCTGTGAGCAGCCCGGACGCGAACCCACCAGAGACGTTCTTCGACCAGGTCGGAGGCGAGCAGACCTTTCACCTCATCGTTGGCCGCTTCTACCAGGAGGTGGCCAAGGACGAGGTTCTCAGGGCGCTGTACCCGGAGGAGGATCTTGGACCGGCCGAGGAGAGGCTGCGGCTGTTTCTGATGCAGTACTGGGGTGGTCCGCATACGTACTCGGAACGCCGGGGCCACCCGAGGCTGCGGATGCGGCACGCCCCTTTCAAGATCGGCCCGGTGGAACGGGACGCCTGGTTGCGCTGCATGCGGATCGCGGTTGACGAGGCTGGGTTGGAGCCCGCCCACCGAGATCGGCTGTGGGAGTACCTGGAATTCGCCGCCGACAGCATGGTCAACAGCTGGTTCTGAACCATCTGCCCGCACGTTGGTTACAGGCTGTGAGCTGGACCGCTTGAGGTTGCCCGGATTCCGTGAGCCGCACGGTTCGCCCGTACCTCTTGTCGGAATCTTCGTGATCCGGGAGTCCGGGGCGGGCTGCTGCGGACCGGACGGGGGGTTGCAGCAAGGGAACTTTCCTCTCACACAGCGGCACGACGTTCGAACTTGCCGGGTCGTTGGGCGTCGCGATGGTCGTCCTGATGCTGTGCCTGGAAGTGAGCTGCCGGGCCGAGCGCATCGTGGCGCCGCTGGCGATGGCTGGTTCGATGGCGCTGACGCTTTACTCCGTGCACACACTGGTGATGGCCTGGGAGATCGTCATCGGTGGGTGGCCGTTGAGCGGAGCGCCAGGCTCGGACGCCATGGCCGCGCTGGCCACCAGCCCGGCGCGCTCCCAGATTCCGAACATGCTGTGGCTGCCTGCGGATGGGCGTGGCTTGGCCGGTGTGCCGGCTTTGATCTGCACCTACATGCCGGAGATCTTTCTCGTGACGTCCGTCCTGTTCGCGGTGGCTTGGCGAAAGGCGGTCGGGCGGGGTCCCCTGGAGTGGTTGTTCAGCGAGGTCTCCGGCCGGACCTCCCGGCAGCTTTTGCGGGCCGATGCCGGCAGCTAGGTGATGGGTTGGTGACAGCATGGGAACCTTCCACGCACCGGTGACAGGAAAGTTCCCTTGCTGTCAGCACCGATCACCCCGAGCCCAGCCGCCGCCTGGCCTGGCGGAGCAGCCTAGACGAGCAGCGGGAGGAGCGCGTGCCGCCGGCGCACAACCGCGCCGAACCGTGCGTCCAGGCGCAACCACGAATCAGTGGCGCTGACCCGCACTATCTCCGACCCCGGCGCCGTGTCCGCGAGAAACCCCATCCCTGATAGCACGAACAGGCACCGCAACGGGATCTTCACGTCCAGGCCGGACCCGCTGACGGTGAAGACCTCCTGATCCAGCAACGAAGCCGGCGGGGTCCCCTTCGGACCGGCGTTCTCCCTCGCCACGCCGATCCCCCGATCAGCGACCTCGCCCACCAGCTTGGCGGGCAGGTCGTCAACCCGACGCCATCCGGTGGTGGGCGGAAGCTCCGAGCGCCACAACAGATCCTGAACCGGGCCAGGGTCCATCCGTGGCCCACCCGCCACGGTCAAGCTCGCCAACAGCGCGTTGCCCTGCACCGTCAGATCGACTGGTTCGACTTCGCCGGCGACGACTCTGGTGCTCAACGCGTCGAACGGCGTCGCCGCCCACGCCTCGACCTGTCCCGCACGTTCCCGGGAGCGCAACCTGATCAGCGCCTGCGCGTCCAAGCGCACGGCACGAGCCACGAACGCGCCCAAGTCATCCCGCTCGCTGCGGTCCGACATCCGAAGCTCAGCCACCGGCGATCTCGTCCTTCCCCGGCACCTGGGTGCCAGTCGCCTCGATACCGTTCGCCGCCGCACCGAGCTGCCACTCCGAAAGGAATTCGCGCTCCGCGCGGGACAGCCGGCGCGGCCGCTGAGCAGTCAGGTCGTAGGGCACCATCAGGGTTTCCGCCGTCGCCACCGCCGCTGAACTCGCCTCACCCGCATACATCGAGTAGTCGATCAAGAACGACGCCGCACGCAGATCCCGCACCGACATCCGAACCTGCACACTTCCCGACGAGTACGCCAACGGGAGGTGGTAGTCGATCACGACCCGGGCCACCACCATGCCCTCGGACATGCCGACCAGCCCGCGCCGCTCGCCTTCCTCGAACAGCAGCGAGGCCCGCGCCTCCTCCAGCAAGGTCACCGTCCTCGCGTGGTTGACATGCCCGAAAGCGTCCATGTCGGACCACCGGAGAGCCACTTCGGCAACGAACGCACCCACGAACCTTCCTCTCCATTCCCGTTTCCCCGCGGGCGGTGCCGGCCATCGCACCGGCACCACCCGCGGCTGGCGTTACCGCACCATGCTGCGCAATTGCCGCGCAGCCACCGAGAGCGTGGCCAGATCCAATTGGCCGGAACGCTTGATCTCGTCCAGCGAAGCACGAGCCCGGCTCAACCGGGAGGCGTTGGCCTCCTCCCACTGGGAGATCTTGGCTTCTGGCCCGTCGTCTGGATCACTGCTGCGCAGCACGTCGATGGTGATCGCACGCAACGACGAGTACAGGTCGTCGCGCAACGCCAACCGAGCCAGCGAGTGCCACCGGTTGCCGCGTTCCAGCTCACTGACCGACACCAGCATCCGCTCGATGTCGAGGTGTTCGGACAGGACGAAGTACAGCTCGGCGCTTTCCCTCGGGCTGCGCTCGGCGCTGATACCAGCGTCCCGCTCGGCCAACTCGGCCACCTCGGTGATGTCGAACAGCGAGAACGTGTCCAGCAACACGCTGATCCTCTGCGCGAGCTCTCCCGGTACGCCAGCGGACCGTAGCTCGTCGGCCTGCCGCTGTGCGTTTTCCGCCGCCCGACCCCGCAACAGGTCGGGCAGCATCCCGGCCAACTCCTCGACCACCGGCGCGAACCGGCTGATCTCTGCTCCGATGGCCAACGGCTGCGGACGGTTGGACAGCAACCACCGCGACGCCCGGTCGAGCATCCGGCGCGTTTCCAACACCATGGTGTCGCTCACCGTGCTGGACACCACATTGTCGAGTCCCTCGATCGACTGCCAGATCGCCGGCAGGTCGAACACCCGGGTCGCCACGGCGAACGCCCGCACCGCGTCGGTCGCCGACGCGCTAATCTCCTCGAACAACCGGTAGGCGTAGGAGATGCCACCATGGTCCACGACCTCGTTGACCAGCAACGTTGTTGTGATCTCGCGGTGCAACGGGTGGCGGGTGACAGCGTCGCCGTGGTGCTGTCGCAGCGGTCGCGGGAAGTACTCCGACAGCCGCCGGGAGAAGGCGTCCGCTTCGGGGAGGTCGCTGGCCAGCACCTCGTGCTTGAGCGCGAGCTTGACATGCGCCAGCAAGGTCGCCAGCTCCGGCGACGTCAATCCCTTGCCGACCTTTTCCAGGTCCTTGAACCCCTGGGTGTCCGGTAGCGCTTCGAGCTCGCGATCCAGGCCGCTGCGCTTCTCCAGATCCGCGGTCAACCTCGCGTGCACCGGCAGCATGTCCGCCGCGTGTGCGCGGGAAATGCCGAGCACTGCGTTCTGCCGGTAGTTGTCGCGCAGCACCAGCTCGGAGACTTCACCGGTCATGTCCGCGAGCAGGTCGTTACGCTGCTGTCGTTCCAGCCGGCCCTCGGCCACCAGCTGGTCGAGCACGATCTTGATGTTGACCTCGTGGTCGGAGCAGTCCACGCCGGCGGAGTTGTCCAGCGCGTCGGTGTTGACCTTGCCACCGCGCTTGGCGAACTCGATCCGTCCGAGCTGCGTCAGCCCGAGGTTGCCGCCCTCACCGACGACCTTCACACCCAGCTGGTCTCCGTTGACACGCACCGCGTCATTGGCTTTGTCACCGACCTCGCCATGCGTTTCGGTGCTGGCCTTGACGTAGGTGCCGATACCGCCGTTCCACAGCAAGTCGACCGGGGCTAGCAGGATCGCCTTGATCAGCTCGTTCGGGGTCATCGACACGGTGCTGTCTAATCCCAACGCCTGCCGGACTTGGTCACTGATCGGGATCGACTTCTGCGAGCGCGACCAGACCCCGCCGCCCGCGCTGATCTTGGCACGGTCGTAGTCGTCCCATGTCGACCGTGGCAGCTCGAACAGCCGGCGGCGCTCCGCGAACGACACCGCCGGGGACGGCTGCGGGTCGAGAAAGATGTGCATGTGATTGAAGGCCGCCACCAGGCGAATGTGCTCGGACAGCAGCATCCCGTTGCCGAACACGTCACCACCCATGTCGCCGACGCCCACTACGGTGAATTCCTGGCTCTGGGTGTCCACACCCAGCTCCAGGAAGTGCCGCTTGACGCTCTCCCACGCACCCTTGGCGGTGATTCCCATCGCCTTGTGGTCGTAGCCGACCGAGCCACCGGAGGCGAACGCGTCGCCCAGCCAGAACCCGTAGGACTGCGCGACGTCGTTGGCGATGTCCGAGAAAGTGGCTGTGCCCTTGTCCGCCGCTACCACGAGGTAGGTGTCGTCGCCGTCGTGACGCACGACGTCAGCCGGTGGATCGACCTTGCCCGACACCAGATTGTCGGTCAGGTCGAGCAGCCCGGAAACGAACATGCGGTAGCAGGCGATGCCTTCAGCCTGCAGCGCTTCGCGGTCCCGTGCGGGGTTCCCGACTGGGGCCGGGGGGCGCTTCACCACGAAACCGCCCTTGGCCCCGACCGGCACGATCACCGCGTTCTTCACCGCCTGTGCCTTGGCCAGGCCGAGAATCTCGGTGCGGAAGTCCTCCCGGCGGTCCGACCACCGCAGGCCACCGCGCGCGACGGAACCGAAGCGCAGGTGCACGCCCTCCACCCGCGGCGAATAGACGAAGATCTCGAACCGGGGTCGGGGTTCGGGAAGGCCCGGGATCGCCGTGGGCTCCATCTTGAAAGCCAGGAACGGCCGCGGACCCCCATCGTCACCGGTGGCGAAGAAGTTCGTCCGCAACGTGGCCCGCACCAGGTTCAGGTAGCTGCGCAGGATCCGGTCCGCGTCCAGGCTGGTGACCTCGTCGATCAGCTGTGTGATCTCGTCGACCAGGGGCTCCTGCTGCGCTTCGCGGTCCTGCGCCGAGATCGCCGGGTCGAAACGCACCTCGAACAGGCGCATCAGCGTGCCCGTGGTGTGCGTGTGCGCGAGGATCACATCCTCGATGTAGTCCTGGCTGTAGGCGACGCCGACCTGCCGCAGGTACTTGGCGTACGCGCGCAACACGCTGGCCTGCCGCCAGCCCAGGCCAGCCCGCAGGATCAGCGAGTTGAAGCGGTCCACCTCCGTCTCGCCCAGCCAGGAAGCCCGGAAGGCGTCCTCGAAGCGGCGTTGCAGGGTGTCCGCACCGGGGGTGTCCGGTCGCAACAGCCGCTCGTCGATGCGGACACCGAAGTCGAAGATCCAGCACCGGGTCGCGTCCTCGCGCTGGACCTCGTAGGGCCGTTCGTCGACGACGTCCACGCCCATGCTCTGCAGGACCGGCAACACGCGCGAAAGCGTCACGCGCTCCCCGACCTGGTACATCTTGAAGCGCCGCTCACCCGGTGCCGCGTCATGCGGGGTGTAGAACGCCATGTCCAGGTCACCGGGTTCTGACAGGCGCTCCAGCCGGCGCAGGTCCACCAGCCCGTCGGCGGCGGAGAAGTCCTCCTTGTACGCCTCCGGGAACGCCGACGCGTAGCGCTGGCCGATCTCGCTGATCGCCTCCGACCCCGCCAGCACCGTACGGCCGCCACGCTGGTCGCCGAACTCCGCCGCGACCTCGTCGATCATGCGATCGTCCCAGGTGTAGATCGCGGCGCTGAGCCGCTCCTGGATCCGGGTCAGCGACGGCTCCTCCTGCATCTGGTCGGGGTCGGTGTGCACGATGAAGTGAACGCGAGCCAGGGTCGACTCGCCGACCCGGGTGCTGTATTCCAGGTTGGTGCCGCCCAGCTCCTCGAGAAGCACCTCCTGCATGGCCAGTCGGGAACTGGTCGTGTAGCGGTCGCGTGGCAGATACACCAGGCACGAATAGAACCGTCCGTAGGGATCTCGGCGTAGAAACGGCTTGAGCTTGCGACGCTCGGCCAACGCCAGCACACCGACGATCGTGTCCAGCAGCGTGTCAGGGTCGGTGGAGAACAGTTCGGTGCGCGGATAGTTCTGGATCTCCTCGAGCATGCGCTGGCCCGAGTAGGACTCCATGGGGAAACCGGCCCGATGGATCACGTCCCGCACCCGGCGTTCGATCATCGGAATATCCAGCACGTTCGCGTGCAGCGCCGTGGTGGTGAACAGCCCCAGGAACCGGTGCTCGCCGGTGACCTTTCCTCGGTCGTCGAACGTCTTGACGCCGACGTAGTACGGGTGCACCGAACGGTGCACTGTGGACGGAGCGCTCGCCTGGGTGAGTACCAGGAGTTCTGAGGAAAAGGCGCTCGCGCGAGCGTCGGGACCTTCGGTCAAGCGCCGCGCGTCGACACTGTCGCTGCGCAGCACACCCAGGCCGGATGCCAGGACCGCGCGCAGCGCGGGTTCACCGCTGCTGGGGGCCGAGACCAGCTCGTTGTGCCGGTAGCCCAGGAAGGTGAAGTGGCCGTCGGCCAGCCACCGCAGCAGACGGGCGCCGTCTTTGACGGCGTCGCTGGCCAACGGCGGCGGGTCGGCCTCCAGCCGCTCCGCCAGTCGGCGCGCGGTGTCGACCATCTTGTCCGTGTCCTCGACAACCTCGCGCACGTCGTTGAGGACGTCGATCAGCCCGTTCTCCAGTTGCGCGATGCGATCCGGGTCGGTCACCCGGTCGATCTCAATGAACATCCACGACTCGGCGAAGCAATCCTCCGGCGGCGCGCTCGGATCGGCTTGCGGCAACACTTCGTGCAACGCGCCCGTGACATCCCTGCGCACCACGACGATGGGGTGCACGATCCGTTGGACTTGGGCGCCGTCGCGGGTGAGCTGGGCGACAGCGGAATCCACCAGGTACGGCATGTCGTCGGTCACCACCTGCACCACGGTGCCGGGGGTGTGCCAACCGTCACCCTCGCGGGTCGGGCTGAAGATCCTCACGCCCGGTCTGCCGGCTGC
This sequence comes from Pseudonocardiaceae bacterium, assembly GCA_051984675.1. Classification (GTDB taxonomy): domain Bacteria; phylum Actinomycetota; class Actinomycetes; order Mycobacteriales; family Pseudonocardiaceae; genus JBPYFK01. Next base: position 7,444 of record JBPYFK010000070.1, read on the forward strand.
GCGGGATGCGGCCAGCGCGTAATGCGACCGCAAGGCTCCGATGAGGTCTTCCGGGTCGTCGTCGGCCACTTCTTCTGCGGGCACGTGCCGGTAGTACTTCCACAACAGCTCGGCCAGATCGGGGGCGAGGTCCACCGCGCGTTCCAGCAGTCTGTCCTTGGCCTGTTCGGGACTCTCCCCCTCGGAGGCAGCCGCTGGGTCAGCAACGGCTGCTCGGCGAGTGTGTTCGCGACTCAACTGTCCAGGCTCAGCGATCATTTCCAGGTAGCTCCACGTTTCCCGGCACCTCGTTGTGCCGACACACCACTCACCCTAGAACCTGGCAGGAGGCGAATGCGGCAGCGGGACGCGCCGGCAACAGGCGTGTGAACGGCGGGAACGGTATCGAGAACGAGTCAGTTGCGCAGGTCGCCGGGTGGGGTGGTGGCAGCACGGGAACCTTCCTCGCACCGGTGACAGTAAGGTTCCCATGCTGCCACCACCCCCGACAGCGGCGCCTCGATCAGCTAGGAGGCGGCGTCCATGAGACGCCGTCCACCGCGTCCGACGCAGGCTGACGGTGCCGCGCGCGAGAGCCGACCACGTCCTCGTCGACGCTCGCCCGTGCTCGGCGCCCGCCCGCGCGGCCGAGATCCGGGACTGTGGACGAATGTCGCCCAACACCCACCGTGCTGGCCGGGTCGTCGCCGGGTTGGCCGCTACCGGTCTGGCCACCAGTGGTCTGACCCGCAGTCGCCGAGCCGCCAGATCGATCGGAGCGGCCGACGACAGCCTGATCCGCCGCGTACCTGTGATGATTTTCACGCCTTGTAGCGGCCCGGTCGGCGTCGCTGGCGACTGGATAAGACCCCCGCTGATTGCGCCTTCCGTCCTCATAGGCCATGAGCGCTTCCGCGAGGAGATCGGCGAGACCAACGTCCTGACGGTCATTCACGTTCTGCTCTTCGGGCCGCTGCGAAGTGTCCGCGACCTGTCGATGCCGCGCCCCGTCTCCGCCGGAACCGTCATCCGCCCTTTCGGGCACGGGCGACTCGGAGGCAGTGGCATCGCCGGAGACTAACCCGGGAACCGCGGTAGAGCCTGGGCTTCCCCGGTCGGGCGACTCGGGCACCAACCGCAGACCTGCTCGGATCTCTGCCAGCGAACGCCCCTCAGGCTGCCTGCTCTCCCCTGTATCGCCTGGCGAGACGTCAGATGCTCCCGCAGGGTTCGACGCCAACGCTGCGTCATCCGGTCGGAAACCGGATGTCTGAGAGGTACCGAGCGGCGGCGCCTCAGTCGTGGCCGCTTCGAAGGACTCCGATTCCGACGATGCGCCATGGTCCCCACGCGGCCAACCATCCTCCGACGGGAGTGGCGGCACCACGGGCATGATCGTTGTCAGGTCGGGCGAGTCGGCTCGTGACCGGCCCGCCCCGGCGTCCCGCACCTGAGCACTGTCGGATTCAGCGTTCCACGACGATGGCCCGAGGGTCGGGAAGTCCGCGAACGGATCTTCCGTATCCAGTTGATACCCCGGTTCGTCTTCCGGGAGATACTGCCACTCGGAGTTGTTCGACGTCTGACGACTCTGGTCAGCTCTGTCGCCACCAATCCAGTCGTCACCAGTCCTGCCGTCATCGGTTCTGACGTTCGAGGAGCCTGCCAAGAGCGAGGAGAAATCGGGCGCGCTGGCACGGACCGGGTTGACCTCGTCCGGGTCGAACGGCGGCGTCTCGGATTCCGGCCCGAGGACGTTCGCCGCCAAACGGTAAGGGTCCGCGTCGAACATGGGGGGCGAAAGCTGCGGTTCCTCCGGCGACGCCTGATGCCGCACCGAAGGAGCGGCCGGCGGTGTCACGGCGTTCTCGGCCGAGTCACCAACTGCGTGGTTCGCCACACCGTCTTCGAACGCATCCGCCGTCGCGCCGTGGCGAGAGCGCTGCCCGACGCCCCCACCTGCGTCCTGCGCGGACGCAGGCTGTTCCTCTGAAGTGCGGTCCTCGCCCGCTTGAGCGGACATCTCGACCTCGCCGGTCGCAGCAGCGAAACCCGATCCGAACGACTCGGTAAGGCCGTATCCCGCTGCTCCCGAATAGCCGGGCACGCCGGCATCGCTGTCCTCCCGCCGAGCACGCCTCCCAGGTCGCGGCTGCGTGTCCGGGCTGTCCGGCTGGTCCTGGGCAGCGCGTCGTCCCGAACGGCGTGGCACCGGCATGTCGGGGCCCGAGGACGTCCCAGCGTTGTTCGCGGTCACCGAATCCGCGAAATATGCGTCTGCCTGTCCGCTGCCTGCACTCGCCCGGCCAGTCACCGTGTCCATCAACTGGCGAGCAGAGGTCGCACCGTCGTTTCCCGCGGGCATCGCCGCTCGGCGACGCGCCGCTCCGCCCTGCTCAGGTACCGAACTCGTGTGAGCAGGGAACTCGGTGAGCAGTCGGGTACGCGCCGCCTCCACCATCGCGCGCCAGCGCCGATCGGCCGCGTGCGCTCCTCGCAAGCACCGCAGGGCCGCCGGGAAGTCCTGCTCCTGCTCATGCGCGCAGGAAAGCGCGTTCAGGCTCTCCGCGAGTAACGCCACGAGGTCGTGGCGTTCCGCCGTCGCCGACGCCTCGGTCAGCAGCCCCAGCCGGCTACCGTGATCACCTGCTGGCTCGTGCACCCGTGTCGCCACGGCCACCCGCAACCATCCCGCGGGTTCGGCCGTCGCAGCGCGAACGGCTGCGGTCAAGATCTGCCGGGCGGCCTCCAGCGCCTCCGCACGCAGCCCCTGGTCCAGCAGGGCGTGAACCAGTTCCAAGACAAGGTCAGCACAGACCTCACCGCTGTCAGCCGCAGGATCACCGAGGCACTCCAGCAACGCCAGACCAGACCGAGCGGCACGCACCGCCTCATCAAACTCCCCGAGACGCCGGTGGTGTGCCGCGCGGACCGCCCGTAACCGGGCACGCATCAGCTCTACCGTGTCCCGGTGGAGGTCGGGGGCGGCGGCGTAGAGCCGCTCGGCCTCATCCAGCGCTTCCGCTCGTTCGCTTTCCCTGCCGTAGACCGGGACCACGTGTGCGAACTCGATCAAGGCATCAGCGCGAAGCGCGGGTGCCAGCTGCTCTTGCTCCAGCACGGGCTGGAGGACGCGCAGCGCCACGTCGTGCACTCGCGAGCGGCGGGCGCAGCTCGCGAGTTCCACGCTCAGTTCGGCGGAGCTGACGCTGTCGCCGGATGACCGCGCATCGCGCAACGCGGCGATCGCGCGTTCGGTAGCGGCCACGCCCTTGCCCAGCCGGTTGGCCGAGAACAGCGCTAGCGCCTCCGCCCGCAGGCGCAGTGCCCGGTCACCGCTGTGCCGCGCGTACGCCGCCGCACGATCGCTGAGCATCAAGGACAGCTCTGGAGCCCGCCACCGCATCCGCCACGCGGGGTCGAGAAGTTCCGGCACCCGGTTGCCCGGATGCGAACCGCCCACACTTGGCACAGCGACTCCCTGGTCAGCTCTGGTCAGCCCCGGGTCAGCTTGCGATGGGTCACCCGGTGAGGACGCGCGGCGTCCGGCCCCAGCCGTTCGATCTTGTTCTTCTCGTAGCCCTCGAAGTTACCTTCGAACCAGAACCAGCGGGCCGGGTCCTCCTCCGTGCCTTCCCAAGCGAGGATGTGCGTCGCGACCCGGTCCAGGAACCACCGGTCGTGAGAGATCACGACGGCACAGCCGGGGAACTGCTGGAGGGCGTTCTCCAGGGAGCCCAGGGTCTCGACGTCGAGGTCGTTGGTCGGCTCGTCCAGCAGGATCAGGTTGCCACCCTGCTTCAGGGTGAGCGCCAGGTTCAGGCGGTTACGTTCTCCGCCCGAGAGCACCCCGGCAGGCTTCTGCTGGTCCGGCCCCTTGAACCCGAACGCGCTGACATACGCACGGGACGGCATCTCGACCTGGCCCACCTGGATGTGGTCCAAGCCCTCCGAGACCACCTGCCACACGGTCTTGTCCGGATCGATGCCCGTCCGATTCTGGTCCACATAGGACAGTCGGACGGTGTCGCCGATCTTGACGTCGCCCTTGTCCGGGTTCTGCAGACCCACAATGGTCTGGAACAGGGTGGTCTTGCCGACACCGTTGGGTCCGATAACGCCGACAATCCCGTTGCGCGGCAACGTGAACGACAGGCCGTCGATCAGCACCCGCTCGTCGAACCCCTTGGTGAGGTCGTTGACCTCAACCACGAGGTTGCCCAGGCGCGGGCCGGGCGGGATCTGGATCTCCTCGAAGTCGAGCTTGCGGGTCTTCTCCGCCTCGGTGGCCATCTCCTCGTACCGCTGGAGACGTGCGCGCGACTTGGACTGGCGTGCCTTGGCATTGGAGCGCACCCACTCCAACTCGTCCTTCAGACGCCGCTGCAGCTTCGCGTCACGCTTGCCCTGCACGGCCAAGCGTTCCTGCTTCTTCTCCAGGTAGGTGGAGTAGTTGCCCTCGTACGGGTAGGTACGTCCGCGGTCGAGTTCGAGAATCCAGCCCGCGACGTTGTCCAGGAAGTACCGGTCGTGGGTCACCGCCAGCACGGCACCGGAGTAGCTGCCGAGGAACTGCTCAAGCCACTGCACGCTCTCCGCGTCCAGGTGGTTGGTGGGCTCATCGAGCAGCAGCAGGTCGGGCCTGCTCAGCAGCAACTTGCACAGCGCCACCCGTCGACGCTCTCCCCCGGACAGGTACTTCACCTCGGCTTCCGGGGGCGGGCATCGAAGCGCGTCCATGGCCTGCTCCAGCTGCGAGTCCAGCTCCCACGCGTCCGCGTGATCCAAATCCTCCTGGAGCCTGCCCATCTCCTCCATGAGCTCGTCGGTGTAGTCGGTGGCCAGCTGCTCGGCGATGGCGTTGAAGCGGTCGAGCTTCTTCTTGATCTCGCCGACGCCCTCCTCGACGTTGCCGAGGACGGTCGTCTCCTCGTTCAGCGGTGGCTCCTGCTGCAGGATTCCCACCGTGTAGCCGGGCGAGAGGAAGGCCTCGCCGTTGTTCGGCTGGTCGAGTCCCGCCATGATCCGGAGCACGGTGGACTTACCGGCACCGTTCGGTCCGACCACGCCGATCTTGGCCCCGGGATAGAACTGGATGGTCGCGTCATCGAGGATGACCTTGTCCCCGTGCGTCTTGCGCACGTGCTTCATGGTGTAGATGAACTCGGCCATGACATGAATCGTAGTTGCGCCCGGCGCCAACCCCACACTGCGGTGGGGCTTTACAGCCGCATGACGGCGATACCAGATCGGTATCAGATTCGGCGTTCGGCTGACGGATACCGTTACTGCCGGTGTATGCGGCGCGGCGCCTCGGCGCCGCCTCGATGACGCCTCGTCCGGGTAGGCCGGAAATCGCCCGGTCCCGGCCGGTGCCGGACAATCCGCAATTGACGGCTGCCCCTAATGCTAATGACTGACCGCTACTGGCTGGCCGTTTTCGGACTGACTCCGTTGGGCACGGCTGGGTCGCGCGGAAACTCTAGGTTTCCCGTCTCTTCCATCGCATGACGGCCTAGCCGACGATGACATCGTCATCTCGAATGCACGGCCAGCCTCTCGCTTGATCAAGAATCGCTTGTCGAATTCTTGCTTCGACGTCTCCCGTAGCAGCGCTTCTCACTGACCGGGGTCGGAATGAGATTCTTGCGGGCAGCACCACCGCTACGGACGAGTTCAGGCGGGCGCCGGCGGGTCCGGTGCAAGCATGGGAACCTTACTGTCACCGGGTGCGAGGAATGTTCCCATGCTTGCACACCACACCCCGACCTCAACCCCTGGCCGAGCGACCGTCACCTTCCGACAACTGCCTGAGCATCGCGTTGTAGGCAGCGAGCTCAGCGTCGCCGTCGCGTTCCGCTCGGCGATCCTCTCGGCGCGCCGCCCGCTGGTCCGCCAGGCACCACTGGAGAGCGAGCGCGATCATCACCAAGATCAGCGGGACCTCACCTGAAGCCCATGCCAAACCGCCACCGAGTCGCTGGTCGGCAAGCAAATCCGGCACCCATGGCAACGCCAGCCCCGCAAAGAAATACTGGCCGATAACGTATTGCGACATCATCAGCGCAATCCCGAAGAATGCATGAAACGGCATCGACGCGAAAACCAGCCCTAACTTGCCAAGAGCGGGGAGTCGGCGGGGAGCCGGGTCGACACCAATCACTAGCCAGAAGAAAAGGTAGCCGATCAGCAAGAAGTGCGCGTTCATGAGCAGGTGCGCCCAATGTTCATACAACGCGGCGTCGAACAGGCCGGAGAAGTAAAGCAAATAGAACGAGCCGACGAATAGTGCCAGCGCGAGCACCGGATGGGTCAGCGCCCGTGTCACCGGCGAGTGAACGAACGCCAACAGCCATTCCCGCGGGCCAGGTGGCTCGGCACGGCTCGCGGGCCTGAGCACGCGCAACGCCAGAGACATCGGACCGCCCAGGACCAGCAGCGCGGGGGCAAGCATCGACAACATCATGTGCTGCGCCATGTGCACGCTGAACATGGCTGGTGCGTACTTGCCGATCCCAGACGATGTCGCGACCAGGAGCGTCGCGCACCCGCACAACCAGGCCGTCGTACGCCCGGCCGACCAGCGGTCACCACGGAGTCGCAGGCGCCGCAGACCCCGCAGGTAGAAGGCGGCGAGGACCAGCGACAAGGTTCCATAAAGCAGATCGAATCGCCAGTCGAACAGCATCCTTGCCAGCGTGGGTGGCCCGTCGAGGTCGTACCCGATCAGCAGTGCGACCTTGCTGAGCACGGCGGAGCTCGCTGGAGGCGGAGTACGTCCGAGGGCTACCGCGACGCCAATCGTCGCGAACATGACCAACATCTCGGCGGCTCCGAGCCGGAGCAAGGACCCGACCCCCGCGCTGGCGCCGTCCTGGACCCTTCGGACCGCACGGCGGCGCTGAAGATAGCCGATCCCCCCAAGCGCGCCCAGCAAGCACAGTTTGATCAGCACCAGCGCGCCGTACGTCGTGCTCAGTAGTTGCCCCACTTGCACCCGCACCAGAGTGTTGACGACCCCTGAGGCGGCCATAGCGATCCAGCAGACCAAGGCAATCGACGAGAATCTCCTGGTCACCAGGGCCAGGTGCGCGCCACCACGTGCCGCGTGCGCAAGCAACGCGACCAGTCCGCCGACCCACAAGGTCGCGCCGAACAGGTGGTACAGCAAACTGGTCGTAGCTAGATCGTGCGAACCCCCGCTGGAGGAGTGCCCCGTCGCGATCAGCGGGAAGAGCCCTGCCAACGCGCCCAGGAATAGCCCTACCGACCAGCCCCACGACAGGACCACGCGACTGGCGATAGCGAGCACCAAAGCGATGACTGCGGTCAAGGTCCACGCCTGTGCTTCGCCGAGGGCGCTCAACGAGGCCATCAACGCTGCGGGCCGGAGAACCTCCCCGATCGGGCGACCGGTCGCATCGGCGGCGGTAAACGGGACAACAAGTATTGCCCCGACCACCCAGACGCTGGCCGCCCAGCCGGCGGCCCGAACGGCAGCAAAACCGTCCGCGGTCAACATGCCGGACCGCTCCGCAGGGATGCCGAACGCCACCAGAAGGAGTGAACCAACACACAGCACCGCACCGGCCTCAGCGATCACGCGAACAATCGGCAGGCCATAGCGTGTGACATCGCCAGGGTTGGGTAGTCCGTATGCGGCGTAGACATCACTTCCTGACAGAGCCGTGAGCGCGAGCGCGACAAACCCGGCCAACACGACCGCAGTCACCGCCAAAGCGCCCACCGCACGTGAACGTCCGGTATCGCGTACGGCTACGAATCGCTTGTTGCTGGCAGCTTCGGAAGGCACCCGACGAGCGTAACCACCGGCAAATGACCTTCTCCGTCGGAGGTGTGCTGGTCAGCGGTCCGATTCCCGGCGCGAACACGTTCCGCGAAAGGCCGTCAATCGCGTACGGCGCAGCGGTGGCGTGAGGCAAGTGCGAGGAAGGTTCCCTTGCTCGCATCACGGGTCGCCCCCTTAGACCCTCTGTCACCATTTGGTTACGGTCGCGCTGCGCCCGCCGCCGCGACTGGCGGCGGGCGACCCCACCGCGATTGACCCGGACACCGGGGCAGCGAGGGATAGCCGCGCAGGCGTCTCCTGCGGGCCGGACGCGCTCGCAGCCTGGACAAATCACTCCAGTATTGCCATGTCCCTCAACTCACCTGGGTGTCTGGATCACACGAGAAAGCTCCGTCACAAAACTAACTAACTGAACCAGCATCGTGTTAAATCTCCACAAAGAGACAGAACAACATGGTGTAGGTAACGGAAAAGTCCCGTGTGAGCCAGAGGACCTTCACTCCGACACGGCAGGCTACTAACTTCGAAATTAGTTCTGTCACCGATCTACATGGCGGCGACCGCCAACCAACGGCCGAAGTGGAGGTCGGAGGTCGAATGGGCATGCTCACCGAGCGGCCAAGGCCGCGCTTCGTACGTGAGCACCCCGAGCGGGATGACCCCCTTGGTCGACCTGTCGGTCATGCGACCGCCGCCAGTAGCGGCCGGCTTGGCGGGTGCCTTGTGCGGCTATCTCGTGTTGTTCGGACCGTTGACGCTGTTTCCGCAGGTATTCGGCGCTCACGGCGCAGCGGGGGTGGAAACCGGCTTCATGCTCACCGCGTTGCCCGCCGGTTTCGCGATAGCGGCGGTAGCAGGCGAGAAAATCCTCCCTCTGCGATGGGGCGTACGAGCGCGATCCATCGGAGGCGCGATGCTCGCGCTCTTGGCGACCGGAGCACTCGTGTTCGCACCTACGCACGCGACCTGGGTGGTGATCTTGCTGCTCGTACTCGGCTTCGGCTTGGGGATCTTCATCCCTGCCAACAACACCTCGATCATGGCGGCTATCCCGGCCCGGGTATCGGCCGTTGGCGGCGGATTGGTGAACATGGGGCGCAGTTTGGGTATCGCGCTGGGTGTGGCCCTGGTGACACTGTCTCTGCACGCCGCTGACCAGCTTGGAGGGGTTTCAGAGGGGCCTCGCCTCGCGTTGGGTGTGCTGGCGCTCTTCGCGCTCGCGGCAGGCGCCAGCGGCCTGTTCGCCCATCGACCTCGCCGCTCGACCTAAGCCAACGTTCGCAGCGTGTGGACTAGGGATAGTTTGGCGGTAGCGACCGACTACCGACGTGTCCGCCGCACTCGACTCCGTAGGGAGACGCCGCGATGACCACCTCCGCCACGCAGCCTGGCGACCAGGTCTCTCAACCTATGGCGGAGAGCGAGACCGCCCTGGCCGACGTCATCGCACGGCTGCGCCGCGCGATGCGGCGGGCTGCGCGCACTGCTGACCCCGACAACACGCTTTCGGTCGCGCAACTGGAACTGCTGTCGTGCCTCGCCGAGAATCCCGGCGCCCGGCCGAGCCAGCTCGCACGCCTGTTGAACCTCGCCCCCAACTCGGTCACGAGCCTGGTTAACGGCCTGCAGACACGCCACCTGATCGACCGTACGGGCGGGAACGGCGACCGCAGGACCGTGTCGCTGACGCTGACAGAAGCCGGCTCGCGCGCGGTCCGCGACTGGCAGGCTACCAACACCGCCATCCTGCGGGCCGCGTTCGCCGACCTACACCCTGGGTGGCAGCACCTACTGGGCGCCTCGCTGCCCGCGCTGCGTGAGCTCATCCACGCCATTGATATCCAAGCCGAGTCGCCCGCTACGACTTCGAAGAACGACCCGTAACCAAGCCCGGCCTGCGGTGTGCGGGCCACGGCGTGGCGGCCCTGGGTCGTCTGGTGTGACAGGAAGGTTCCCTTGCTGCCACCGCCCCTCCCCCAGAAGCGACTGAACGGCGAATACTACGACCGTACGCGGGTACGTCTGTTGGCAGTCTGGATGCGGTGGCGGCCGACGACCCGGTAGCCCAGGACCGCCGCAGTGTCCCGGCCGGACCGGGAGGGGCAGCCATGAGCGGTCAGCGCCAGCCCAGGGCGAAGAAGACAACGAAGGGGCGGTATGACGAGCCGGAGACTCCGTGGTCACAAGCCGAGGTCTCGGTTCTGACCCAAGCGGTCAGCCAGGCTCCTTCGGTCCATAACACCCAACCGTGGTCCTTAAGCGTGCCACGCCCGCAAGAACGAGCGGCGGTCCTGCGGGAACGGCTGGATCTGGAGTTGGGCGAGCACGACCCGGAGGGTCGCGACCGGCGTATTTCGTGCGGCGCTGCCCTGACGAACTTGGTTCTCGCGGTACGCAGCCTGGGCTGGACGGCCGATCTCCGGATCGAGAGTGACGGCGGTGTCGTGGCCACCGTCATCGGTTCGCGACGTGCCGAGCTCACGGAACCGGAAAGTCAGCGATACCGCGCGATCGGCCAGCGCAGAAGCCATCGAAGCGCCTTCACCGAACGATCGCTGCCCGGCGCCGCCCGGGACACCATCGGCCGCGCTGCGACCTCTCCCAGCGTGTCGTGCAGGTGGATTTCGGGAGACCTTGAGGCACTGTCCGTTGCTCGTTTGCTCGACTACGCCGCACGGGTCCATCACGGCGATGTTCATTATCAACGCGAGCTGGCGCTCTGGACAGCGCCGCTAGCCACGTCGACGCAGGTTCCCGGGCAAGGACTGACCAGTGGAGACCTCGGCTCCGAAGGTCTTGGCGGGGCCGGGCTGGTCACCTCACGAACCCCGCTGCCTGACGAGTTCCTGCTCGCCTCGCGCATCGAACACGAGTCGGTGTGCGTGCTCAGCACTCGAACCGATGAACCACATGATCACGTGCAAGCCGGCGAAGCCGTCGAAGCCGGATGGCTGGAAGCCACCAGCCACGGCCTGGCCGCGTCCGTGATGACGCAGCCCTTGCATCTTGCTGAGGTGAGGACAGGCTTGGCGGCCAGACTGAACCTTGCGGCAGTACCGCAGGTCCTAATGCGGTTTGGACATCCAGCCGTCATACCGCCGGGTCCACCTTGCTAATGCCGAATACTACCTAGATCGAATTCGGTATCCACAACGGATGATACTAAGCTATAACAGACACCGACAGCATGGGCGTGATCATGAGAAGTCCACCGTTGAACCCGCTGGACATGGTGTTCTTGTCCCTGGAACGGCACGGCACACCCATGCACCTCGGTGCACTTCTGGTATTCCAACCGCGACCAGAATGGAATCGCACCGCAAGACAGCTGATCAGTCTGCTACGGGAAAGAGCTGCGCACGTATCACGACTCCGGCAACGGCCCCAAACGGTGTGGCTTCCGCCCGGAGGAGCAGTGTGGGAAGAGGACCCGACATTTCGAATCGCTGACCATTTCCACGTGCACCATCTTCGGGAATCGCGCGACCTGTCCGAGCTGACGATGCTGGCCGGCACGCTGATGTCCCGCCCGCTGGGCATGTCGCACCCGTTATGGGATGTGCACCTGATCACTGGCCTGGATCAGGACCGTTTCGCGCTGCTGACAAGACTGCACCACGCCGTCTCGGACGGGGCAGGCGCCGCCGCCTTGAGCCTGCGACTGTTCGACCAATTCGGTGAGGTGTTCGAGCCCTGCGTACAAGCCAAGACAGCCCGTGATACGGAGGCATACGCTCATCCGCAGAGCGAAAGCTCGCTGATCAACCTGCTCACATACCCGTTCCACTGGATCGGCGTCGGTGCCGACTGCACTGCGAGAAGCCTGCCAAGGCTCTCCGGTGCGGTACGACAGTTCCGGGACAACGTCGACATCGCCTCCGCCACGATCAGCGACATCCGACTTTCCCAACGGGACTGGCCGCTTGCCACCGCGCCCGGACCACAACGGAAGATCGAGCTGAAGGAGGTGAGCCTGACCGATCTGCAACGCATCCGCACACTTCACAGCGGCAGCATCAACGACGTCTTGCTCGCCCTTGTCACCGGTGCACTCCACCACTGGACGCCGCTGCGCCGCGTCGGTCTCCACGACGTTCGAGCCTTGGTTCCGGTGAACATGAGGCAAACGTCGAACACCCAGATCGGCGGAAACCACGTCTCCGGCTACCTATGTGATCTACCGGTCAGCGAACCGGATCCGATCAAACGGCTACAGACCATTCAAGGCCGCATGAATCGCAACAAGCGCGCCGGTCCACGGCAAGGTGCTGGGGCACTCGCCCTGCTCGCGGAGAAGCTCCCGAACGCAGTGCATCGCTTCGTCACCCCCACTTTCGCCCCTGCCGTTCCCCTGCTGTTCGACATCGTGGTCAGCAATGTTCGGATGCCCTCCACCACCCTCACCCTCGACGGCGCGGAGCTGCGTCAGATCTTCCCGCTCATCCCGCTTGCGCCGCGGCACGCGGTGGGCGTCGCCGCCTGCACCTACGGCGACAGAATGGACATCGGCTTCGTGGGCTCGCCGCACACTCCCGATCTTCGACAGCTCGCCGACAATCTCCGTCGCGCCCTCACCGAACTCGTGGGCCCCACGGGTCTCACGGAAGCTCCTGGTCGGCGATGGCCCGCACCAGATCTACCGCAGTGAGTACCCCGCGCGCGTCGCCCTCGGTGGTAACAAGCAACCCGTCGGCGCCCAGCTCGATCATGCGGCCGGCAGCCGTCACGCCGCTGGCATCGGCCTCGACACTGGGTGCCGGCCTACGACACAGCTCTGCCGCGCTTACCGGTCGACCGGGGAGCTGACTGGCAATTCCGAACAGCAGGTCGACGGCCGTCACCAGGCCCACCGGGGCCGCGCCAGAGACAACGGCCAAGTGGTGGACGCCGTGGCGATACATCTCCCGCAGCGCGTCCATCGCCTCCAGGTCGCCGCGAACGGCGACGACGGGCGCGCCAGCAAGCTGGCCTGCTGTGCGCGGGCGGCTGGCCGCTCGGGCTGGCTGCTCAGTGGTCATCGCGTCGACTCCGTATCGGAAAGGGAGCCAGCCGTTTCCATGTACCTACTGTGCTCCGCGGAAGCTCTGAGGAACACCGCTACAACGAGCGTGCTCGCCCAACACCACTCCCGCCAGGGGCGATCGGCCCTAACGGCCATCAGGCCGGGAGCGGGGTTCACAACGAAGCGGCATGATCGGGCACGTAGGCGTAGACACCGCACGCCGGCCGTCGGGGAGCTCGGGCGTCGGCTTGTCCTCACTGTCTACTATGTACAACACGGCTTCAGAAAGATCCGTACGGGGACGGCATCTCATCTCTGGCGCGGCAATACGATTCCCCGCTGGTGAGCTACGGGGTCAGACCTTGCACATCACGCGCCAGCACTGGACAGTAGCCTTGAGGACACTGGGCGGGCCATTGGCAAAGTGGTTGCTATTCCAATGACCCGCCAGGTGTGTTCTAGTTGGTCGACTAACGCTGTTGTCCTCCGAGCCGGCGCAAGACGGCTAAGCGTTGTTCATATTCCTCTTCGGTTATGTTGCCCCGGGCGAACTCTTCGCCGAGCACGGTCAGCGCCGCACGTGTCGGTCGTTCACGACGGTTGCGGCGAACCAGGAGGATCGCCGTCACGATGATCGCGACCCAGAAAAGCAACCACACGATCGGGAAAATGGGCCACCAGGCAGTGTGCCCCCATCCTGGACCCCCATGCGGGCCCTGCGTGGCTACGGTCATCGCTGCGGTAGTGAGCGCGGGTGACATCGTCGCTCCTTGGGTTTCGGTCCTGTTGATGCCTGTCTTCGGCGGGGCACGACGGGACGGACCACTCGTACCGGCCATCGGCCGGGGGCGACCCGCTGCGCCGACCTCCTGCGTCAGCATGTCCGGGAATGGGGAGGTCAGGCGTCCTCCCGGGAGCGAGTCTTGTCGTTGCGTAGGTCTGCGTAGGCATCGAGCGGGACTACTGCGTGCGTTGTATGGCGCGGTTGGGCCGCGGCCTCGCCTCCGCCGGTCGGCAGAGGCGAAGCGCCGCCCGCGCCAACGCGCTCACCATCCGCTAACGCGGCCCGCCGACGTTCAACGGTCCGACACCCACTCCCGGTCACCGTATGTGGGGAGTAACAAGCCCAGACTCGTACGCCGCGACGACCAGTTGGGCGCGATCACGCGCGTGCAACTTGGTCATGATCCGACTCACGTGGGTGCGCGACGTCGCAGGGCTGATCACCAGGCGTGCGGCGATCTCGTCGTTGGACAAGCCACCCCCGACCAGGGCGAGCACCTCTCGCTCCCGCTCTGTCAGCTCCCGGAGCACTTCGCGATCGGCAGAACCGGGGCGTTCGGGTCGTGCCACAAACTCAGCGATCAACCTCCGGGTGATCTTTGGTGCGAGCAGCGCCTCCCCGCCGGCGACCACCCGCAGTCCGCGAAGCAGATCGATGGGGTCGGTGTCTTTGAGCAGGAAGCCACTCGCGCCCGCACGCAACGCCTCGTACACGTATTCGTCGAGGTCGAAGGTGGTCAGGACGAGCACCCTCACTCCGCCCAACGTCGGGTCGGAGGTGATCTGCTGGGTCGCTGCGAGCCCATCCGTTCCGGGCATTCGCACGTCCATCACGACGACATCGGGACGCTGCTGACGTGTCAGCGCCACGGCCTGCGCTCCGTCGGCAGCTTCTCCCACCACCTCGAAGTCCGGTTCGGTCTCCAGCAGTACCCGGAAACCGGCGCGAACCAGGGCCTGGTCATCCGCCAGCAGAACCTTGATCACTCGGCACCTCCGGCCACAGGCAGCCAGGCCCGTACCTGGAATCCTCGGCCCGTGCGCTGTCCGGCAGTCACCCATCCGCCCAGCACACGAGCCCGCTCGGCCATGCCCCGCAGGCCGTTGCCGTTGCCGGCCGGCACCGCATCCCCGGTGGCCGGGCGGCCATCGTCAGTCACACTGAGCTCAAGCCCACCCTCTGACCATTGCAACGACACCGTGACCGTCCGGGCATCGGCGGCATGGCGGACCACATTCGTCAGGGACTCCTGCAAGATGCGGTACGCGGCCGCATCGACATGGGCCGGCAGTGTTCCCGGGGTACCTTCCACGGTGACTTCCAGGCCCGCACCATTGGTCGTGGAGACCAATTCGGGCAAGCGATCGAGCCCGGGGGCGGGCGACCGATCGCCAGAGCCACGCAGTACCGCCAGTGTCTTCCGTAGGTCTTCCAGCGCCGTCCGGCTCGCCTCCTTGATCTCCTGGAGCGCGCGCTTTGCCTGGTCCGGCCGCCGGTCAGCGACATGCGAGCCCACACCCGCCTGCACGTTGATCATCGCCAGGCTGTGCGCCACCACGTCGTGGACTTCCCGCGCGATAGCCAGCCGTTCTTCCTCCGCGCGACGCCGGCTGGCCTCCGCAGCCTCCTTACGCGTTGCCGCCACAGACGCGGCACGTGCTCGCAACGCCGTACCGACGGCCACGGCCGCGGTTCCTCCGAGCAGCAGTCCGCTCACCGAACCGACCACCCGTTCGAGGGGCACCGATGCGATCAGGAGCAGTATCCCGTCGACCGCCACGAGCGCGACTCCGACCAGGGCGGATCGCAGCGCTCCCCGCAGGAAGGCGTAAGTGCCCAGTGCCAGCGCGGACGCGAACCAGTTCGGCCCCGCCGGAAACCCGAGCAGGTAGTAGGTGACGACGGCGAGGAACGACAGCAGCAAGACCGCGAGCGGAAACCGTCGCCGCCAGGCGAGCACGAGAGTGCCACCGCTGAGCAGAACCAGTCCCGCCCCCTGAACATGATGGGCTCCGTGGGCATACCACCGCGCAGGTCCCAACGTCGCACCCACCACGAAGCCGGTCAGCAACATGGCGATCACAACATCGACCGGCGGCGGCAACAGCCTGGCACGCACCACGCCTCGACATTACGGCAGGCCAGCGCACCTCCGCGTACGTTGCGAAGCGTACGTCGAGTGGAATCAAGCCCCGGACGCATCCAGCGCGTCCAGGCGGTCCACCGTGACCACCATGACGGGCAGACCGCCATGCGAGCAGGGTGCTGGGTCAGCGTGGTCAGGCGATCTCGGGTGACCCGGTGAGCTGGAGTTTGCGTTGGGCGCGTTGGTAGAAGGTGGTGCGTCCGAGTCGTACGACCCTGGCGGCCGCACCTTGGACAGCGACGTCGATGAGGGTGTCAGGCTGCGGGTGTGCCGCGAGTCGACCATCGACCTCCACCCCGAGGTCGCCGCTGCCAGGCAGAATCCGCAACGCGAGCTTTTCCTGCTGGGACAGGAACAGGGCACGGTTGAAGGCCGAGTGCGGTGCCACAGGCGTCACGAGGAGCCCTGCGACTCGGGGCGAGACGATAGGGCCGCCCGCGGAGAAGCTGTAGGCAGTAGACCCGGTGGGGGTCGCGACGACAACGGCGTCGGCGGCATAGCGGACAAACGGGCGTCCCTCGATATGGACCTCGACGGCGGCCATCCCGTGGCCGGGCGCCCGGACAAGGACAATGTCGTTGAATGCGACGACGGAACGATCTCCGCTGGTGATGCGCAGGCCAGACCGCTTCTCGACGGTGAAGTGGTTTTCGTCGATCGCGCACAGCGCGTCGTCCAGTTCCGGTGTGTCGACCTCCGGCAAGAATCCCAACCGGCCGAGGTTCACGCCGAGAACCGGGGTCTGCTGCTCGCAGGCGAGCCGGAACGCCCGCAGCATGGTTCCGTCGCCGCCGAGGCTGACCAGGAGATCGGCACGCTGGGCCAGCAACCCGGCGTCAAGCTCGGTAATCGGCTGCTGGTACCCAGCGACCTCCTCCGGCATGCCGACGATCTCGATGCCTCGGGCACCCGCCCAGCGCCCGATCGTCTCGATCACGTGAGGGCACTGGCGTCGCGGATGCAGGACGAGACCCACCGTGTTGATCAATCCCATGACTCAACCACCTCGCTCAGACCGCATCAATGGCTCACGACGCCGGTTTCGCGCCTGGGCAGCGACTCGAAGGCGCGCACATGGACAGTCGCCCACGACTGTCGGACATCGTCGGACCAGCCGACAACAACGGTCATCAACGAGGTGCTTGCAGGAGCAACCAGATTGAGTAGTCGTGAGTCCCTGCTACGCAGCACCACCCAGGCGTCAGGCCGGCCGCAACGGACCTGCACCGTCAAGCTCGAAGGCAACGGCGTCGTCGTAACACCACCACCAGCTCTCACCAGGTTCGTACGACCGCACCAGAGGATGGCCGGACTCGGCGTAATGCGCCGTCGCATGCCTGTTCTTCGACGAATCACAGCAACCGACATGTCCGCACATCTGGCATTCCCGTAAGTGCACCCAACTGTCTCCGCGCTTCACGCACTCCGCGCAACTGTCCACGCTGTCTGGACTCACCTGCCGTGCCTGGTCGAGGTGGCGGCACACCCCTCGCATGTCTTGACGGCTCACCATCGTGGCTCCCTTCCGCCAGCACGGCCCACCAAGAGGTGACTTTCGTCTACCCGATGCGGCTGGGACAAGCACACCGCGTTCTGGATGCTGGAGCAACTGCTGCAACGCCCGTGCCTCTGCGAGGTGGACTACGGCCCACAGTCCCCCATCATCTGAAACTAGACACAGGCGCGGGCTGGGGAGTGGCTAGCCTGCCGACGTCACCGGCGATCGATGGAATCTGAGCCGGATCTTGCCGATCCAGATCTCGTCACCGTCGGCAAGCTCGGCGTGCTGCACCGAGCGTCGGTTGACGTAGATGCCGTTGAGCGATCCCAAGTCACTGATCGCGTAGCGGTCGTTATCCAGACCGTAAAGCTTCGCGTGGTGGCGCGAGACCGTCGGATCGTCGAGCACGATATCGCAAGTCTGATCTCGACCGATCATGGTGGACTGAGCATTGATCGGGAGGTGGGTGTCCGCCTCGGATACCGCACCCCGTGTGATCACCAACTCGGCATGCCCGGGCCGTACCTGCGATGGGGCAGACTGGAGCGGGACCTCCGTCTCGGCCACGTCAGGGGTCGTGACCTGCGGAAACGTAGCCTCGGAGGCGTTTGTGGTCTCTCGTCCCGTGCGATTAAAGACGACATACCAACTCATAGCGGCCTCCGCCCTGAAGAGCACCGAATCCCCTGGTCACAACACTAGTGAAGCAGCAAGTGAGCCAGGTTAACTCTGCGTGAGTAATGCCTGGAAATGGGCTGGGCACTCTGCTTAATGCGGGCATCTTAATGCGGTCATTGTGTCTGGACCTGCCAATGCGCTGATCAATGATGGGATCGCCCGCGAGCGAGGCCGTCTCCGCTAATTCCATGGGGCAGGTCGCTTGCCAGGGGGTGTGCGATCATGCCTTGGCCCCGCTGGCTGGCCTTGCTGGACACGCAAGGTCGGTATTGCTGCGTCAACCATGCCCTGTTCGCCTTGCTGGACTATGCGCGCGACGAGTTACTGGGCCGCAGCGCCCGGGAGACACGCACTCGGACGACCCAGCCTTGCGACCTGGGTAAACGTGATCAGTACGTGCGATACGCTGCCCCAGCATGTATCCGCGTGAACGTCCTCGACCAGCGGGCCGCCTGCTCATGTGGCTCGCAGTCGTATACGTCGCGTTGGTCGTGGTTGTGGCGTCGGCTGGTCCGTATGTGTGGCCAGGCCGCTTTCAGGTAAAGACATTTGTACCTATCGCTGCCTTTGGAGGTTCCGCTGCTCTGGTCATCGGCCTGCTGTTAGCAGCGCGTCGACGGCGTTTGGGGCGGTTAGTTCGCACCCCCTTAGAGCACGCCAGCTGTTATGGGACTCGGCCTGTGAAGGCTGCTCTACGAGGGCTGCGGAATCTTCTGATATCGGTGGCGATCGTGGGTGGAACGGTCGTATGCGGCGTCGACCCGCTCTTAGCCGGTCCGCAATTGTTTGGACCGCACGTTGGTCTGCCGGTCGGGGCCGGGGCAGCCGCGGTCGCGATGGTCGTCGTCGTGTGGGGGCGACCCGCTATCCGAACGTTCCTGGGGCGTTCACGGCAGGGATGATCGCGTTCGTCCTCGGTATTGTGATGATCTTCTTCGCCACCGTCGACGGGGCAATCGAGTTCCTGCCGTCTCGTGTGGTTGCTGCGGTGGTAGGCGTGGTTGTGGGAGCGGCGCTGGTGACCGGTCTGATCTTCGCGGCGCGACGTCGCGGCATGTGGGCTAGAGCTTCCGGCGACCCAGTAGACGTGGCCGGATTGCCACCGTTCTTCTGACCACCGGGGTATGGGCTAGCAGGCCGCCAGGTGCCACTAGCGCGACCGAGATCAATCCTTCATCGGAGTGCGCGAGAGACCGCCGACTACCTCGAAACACGAGCGGGCCAGTGCCTCAGGGCGTGTACATGAACCGCAAGGTCGCGGCTAGCTTGACTGCACGAGCGCTCGCGGCGCTTGCTCCAGCCCGCTCGTGAATCTTGGGGACAAGGTGGGGGTTGATCATGATCGAGATCAGACCCACGCCTGTGACCAGCTCTTTTGCGCCCCCGGCAGGACTCGAACCTGCGACCTAAGGATTAGAAGTCCTTTGCTCTGTCCAGCTGAGCTACGAGGGCCGGGACAATCAGCATGTCTCGCACGGAGAGGGTAACCGTCCACCGGCCTCGACCAGGAACTGACGCGGCACCGTTGCCGAGCCGGTATCGAACGGAAAGCCGATTGACAGCCGGCACCGAACGCAGTCCGGCCGATCATTGGGTTCCGCTCTCGGAGCCTCTTGCCTTAGCTAGCGGACCTCTGCGGCATTGTCACTGAATGGACCGTCATAGGGCATACGGTCACCCGGGCGAGTTCTGGTGCAAGCAAGGGAACCTTCCACGCGCGAATGACAGGAAAGTGCCCATGCTCACACCCATCGACATCAAATGAACGTTACGAACGCTAGTTCGATAGTCGGAGATGAGTCCAAGTCCGTGCCTAAGTCAACAGCCACAGCGGTAGCTCGTCCTATGACTGCGCCCACCCACGGAGAGCGCCCTCGGCATATCTTGTATCGAAAGCCGTCCGGTACATGGATTAGGCAAATGACAGGGGAAGGCCAACCACCGCGTCGACCGCGATCGCCACGAAGACAACCGTGAGGTAGGTGTTCGACAAGTGGAACAGCTTCATCGGCTTGTACTCCGCACCGCGGCGCACGGCCGCATGCATTCGGTGCGCCACCGCTAGAAACGTCGCACCCGCGACCAGTGCACTCACCAGATAGATCCAGCTCGTCACCGCAGCCAACACCAGGGTGCTCGCCACTGTCGCCCACACGTAGACAACGATTCGAGCCGAGACCTGGGGCGGCGTGGCCACCACGGGCAACATGGGTACGCCAGCGCGCGCGTAGTCGTCCCGGTACTTCATAGCCAACGACCAGAAATGCGGTGGCGTCCAGAGAAAGATCACGGCGAACATGACCAGCGCCGGCCAGTCAACCGTGCCTCGGACAGCCGCCCATCCGATCACCACAGGCATGCAGCCAGCGGCGCCTCCCCAAACGATGTTTTGGGACGTACGCCGTTTGAGCGTCAGCGTGTACACGAAGACGTAAAAGAGAATCGCGGCGACGGCCAGCAGCGCGGCGAGCAAGTTCGTAGTCAACGCGAGCAGCGTGAATGAAGCGATGCCCAATGCGATTCCGAAGATCAGCGCATGCCGCGGGGGGACCTCGTAGCGCGATAAAGGACGTTCCTTAGTGCGCTCCATCACAGCGTCGATATCGGCATCGGCAACACAGTTCAGTGCGTTCGCGCTGCCGGCTGCCATCGCACCCCCGACCAGTGTCGCCAACACCAGCATCGGCGAGGGGATACCACGCGCGGCCAGGAACATCGCTGGAATCGTGGTGACCAGCAAGAGCTCGATCACGCGAGGCTTGGTCAACGCCACATACGCTTTGAGCACGGTGCGGCGACGCGGCTCCGGTTCGGAGACGTGCCCGGAATCCTGTTCCATGATTGCGGTCATGAGCGTGCCGACCGCGTCTCCTGATCAGCGTTACGGCTCTGCTCATCCTCGCTGATCGCTGCGCGCCCGAATTTGGCCTGGTACCACCCGCTCACCTTCCGCTCGGCGAAAAAGGCACCGAACGGGATGGTTCCGGCGAGCAGCACCAGGAGCATGTTCGGTTTCGCAACCTGGAGCCTGATAGTGATCAGCAAGGCCACCACGAGATAGACCAGGTAAAGGTACCCGTGCGCGATGCCGATGCGCATTGTCCATGTCTCACCGAAAACCTGCTGGGGACTGCCCTCCGGCCAAGCCGACAGGAAGTAGTGCCCGTACTTGAAAACCATCGCCAGGCACAACAGGATCAGCAGGACCGCGGTCACGTAGGCCATGACCCGGTACAAGGTCAGAAGAACGCTCGGCTTCACGGCAATCCCTCAATCCCGCCTCGGTGCTGTCTAGGCCGGTATCGAGCAGTGGTAGCTGCCCGCAGAAGGCGTCGAGACGACGCGCTTCCGCGCTGACGGTACGCCAGCCGCGCACAACACTGTCGCTCGACCTGTCCGAGAGTGGCGTCAGCCACCCCCGCTGGTCGGAGCGGCTCGGACGGCACCACGCGACGACCGCATGTCGACATCAGGGCGTGCACGGGCACGAGCGGCCGAATAGGCTGATCGGATGGTTTCCATCACAGTCCGTGGCTGCTCCCGGACGTGACTGAGGGGGACCTGGACGACGATGACGCCATGAGCCCTGTACTGGCTGTTGCGTTCGAGGATGGCGGCCCAACCCGCGGGTGACAGCTGAAATGGGAACGAGTCGACCTCCACTGCGAGTCCCACGTCGTCGAACCAGACGTGAGGGCAGCCGATACGGGTGCCCCGCACGTCGAACAACTCCACGTCGTAGAAGGGAGGTGGTAGATCGAATTCCGGCAGGTGCTTGAACGCTTCGTACTCGAGTAGTGACCGCACGAGTGCGGTCATCTCTCGTACGATTGCTCGGGGTAGTCCTGTCCCCCGCCGGCAGCCGTGCTCCAGTTCTGAGATCAGTTCCTTGGGTGGGCACCCGTTCTGCACAGTCTCAATCAGCATGGCTTGCGTGAGGGCACGCGTCTGCCAGGTCCGCGCACCGTCGATGACAGCCCGGGGAAGAGGAGCGACCGGGAAACCGTTCTTCCATTCCGGTGTTGGCAGTCTTGTAGTGCGTTCCACTACGATCTTCGAGTAGCTTTGCAGTCGCGACGAGTGCGGGATCAGCACGTGGATCGGCGCCTCGGCCGGCGGGCTCGACAAACCATGGAGACGTGCCCCATGCATTCCGGTGATGACCGCACACGGGCCGGCGTGAAGTAGCGCGGCATCGATCAGGTCCTCCACGGTCGGTGGCTCATCGGAGGTCATCACAATCCCCGGCGCTAGCCGCTGCCACGGCCCGCCGTCGCGTGAACGACGATATGACGTGGACTGGGGTACGCCGACGTTCTCAAGTTCTGTGACACGGAACACCCTCCTAGGATTGGCTCGTATGCCCGAAGGGCCAGGGACGTGTGTAGGCGAGTCGGACTCCGTCGGGCTAGTGACCTTGTGCGTGGCTCCGGTAGGCCCCGATGTCAGTCGTCGTGTACGCACGGTGGCTGCGGTGTGCTGCATGCCCGTACTGTCTGTCGGCCATCCACGTATCCGACCCATTTCGCTTCTTACTGTGCGCGTGTCAGCTTTGCCTTTCTGGAATTCACGCGTTCGCGTGGCAGGCTGCGGAGATAGCGGCTGCCGGTACGCAGCGCGCTCAGCTGCGATCTGGACGGCGGGCTTCGGTTTGCAGCACCATGGCCCCGAAAGGAAGCCAGAAGATGATCCCCAATGTATTGACGATCGCCGGGACCGACCCCAGCGGCGGAGCCGGTATCCAGGCCGATCTCAAGACGTTCTCCGCGCACCACACGTTCGGCACATCCGTGATCACCGCCGTGGTAGCGCAGACGACCACCGGCGTTACGGGAGTGCACGACGTGCCAGCTGAGTTTGTCACCGACCAGCTGACCACGCTCCTCGACGACGTGAGAGTGGATGCGGTCAAGATCGGGATGCTCTCCACCACCGAGGTGGTCCGCGCCGTGACCGCGACGTTGGACTGTTACAGGCCCCCACATGTTGTTCTGGACCCAGTGATGGTGGCCAAGAGCGGTAATCGGCTCCTTGTAGAGGAAGCCATCGCCGCGTTGCGGGAGGAACTGATGCCCCGGGTTGACCTGGTTACGCCGAACCTTCCAGAGGCCGCTGTCCTGTTGGAGGAACCCGAAATCGACCAGGTCGAGGGCATGGTGGCGCAAGCCGAGCGGTTAGCCATGCTCGGCGCGGAGAACGTGCTGCTCAAGGGTGGTCACCTCGACGGCGAGACAAGTGCGGATGTCCTTGTCAGCAACGGGCGCCACCAATGGTTCCACAGCGAGCGGGTCGACACGAAGAACACTCACGGGACTGGGTGCACGCTGTCCGCGGCGATCGCAGCGTTGCGCCCGCAACGTCCTGACTGGGCGAGCGCCATTGGCGAGGCAAAGGAGTACCTCACCGGTGCTCTGCGCGCGTCAGGGAGTCTGAAGGTCGGCCATGGTCACGGGCCGGTCCACCATTTCCACGAATTGTGGCAAGCCAGGCCCTGACGTCGTCACACTGCAAGCAAGGGAATCTTCCTACCACCGGTGCGTGGAAGGTTCCCTTGCTTGCGACCTGTGCAGCAGCCTCACCGCCCATAGATCATCTTCGCCATCTTGGCCTTGCCTTCCTGCAGGTCCCGCAAGGTACTGGCGGCGAACCCGCCGTTGCCAGGAAGGTCAGGGATTTGCAGGCCCTCATTGAGCCCCCAGCCCGAGCCACGCACAATCAACGAGCGATGCTTATTCGTGTAATAGCTGGAATTGATCGACACCGCGATTCCGTGAGCACCCGCTGCAGCGGCCACTAGATGTGTATGGAACCGGGTTGATAGCCACCGCTGGCCGCTTCCGGAAGGAAGTCCAAGACTCATGATTTCTGAAAAGCTGTAGAAGCGCGCGCCCGGAAGGTCGTGTTCGACCAGAGCGAAGACCTCCCGGTCAACGCGAGGAATACCTTCCACGAATCCCACTCGCTCGGGTCGCGCGCCCCAGTGGCGCAGCGTGTCCAGCAGGAAACCCGCGAGAGCCGGCACAGTCACATCCAACATGTCTGCCTGGATACAGATCATAAATTCGCGGAGATCCTCTTCACGGAAGAGGCTAGGCTCCAGTCCGTAGAACATGTCGTCCCCGCTCGCTGTCACTCCTAGCGAGGAGCCAAGCAGGTCTGCCGACGGTTCGTCACGAACGTCGACCACGTCGAACTGCGCTGCAAGGTTACGCAGCAGAGACGTAGCGTCTTCCGCCACAGGCCACAGACCCTGACCGGTCATCGCGGCTCGACCGCGTGAATGACGCACCACGGCGACGCTCGCGGCGAGCAAACCGATGTGTCGCGGCCAGATGCCATTAATATAGCCGCCACCAATGATATGCACGATGTCCGCCTTGGTGGCGAGTTCGACCCCCGCGACCCAGCGCGGCGCCAAACCAGGATTGCCGATCGCGTGCTGGACGAACGAAGCGACCTCCCACGGCTCCCCGGACGGCGCCGACCAGCACAGTCGCCAAAATGTGTCGGTAAACCGAACATTGGGATGCAAATGGCCGATCATGACTTCGGTGGGACCTGGATTCGGGCAGTCGAGCCAGACTTCGGCTTGCGGCAAGGTGCGGGCGAGGTATTTCAGCCAGGTCGCCGCGATCAGCTCGTCCCCGTAGTTGGGATATCCGGTCGTTCCGACCAGGTACACCATGGGTTTCCGCGAGGTAGTCACTCCCGCGCTCCTGCCGGTGGGTGGCGGTGGAGAGGATCGCGCCCAATTGCTGCCGGCACCGAACGTAGCAGCCCCTTGTCCGTTCTATTCAGGACGTACTGATGAGCGATCGTTGCGCGTGAACGTCGACCGAACCTACCGACTCCCATCAGCCGGCCGCAAATCAACCCCCAGCCCCAGTTGTCGTCGCTTACAGTTGCTCACAGTCGATCGAGCTCCGCGCGCAATCGTTCTATTCGTGCACGTGCCTTCGCGAAACCAGCGGCATGATTTTCCTGGAACAACTCCGAAGGACCGAGGACTACGTCATCATATTCCACAGTCTGTTGCTCAGACTGCCCGACAGCCGAATGTTGGCCGCTGTACTGTTCGTTCTCGTTCTCGATACGTTGTTCGCTGTTCTGGGCGCTGTTGATGTCGAGACGATGGCTACCACCCGAGCCCTGCTGTCCGTCCGACAGCGGCAACACCGAGCTGAACTGGGTTTTCGGTGGCTGGGGTTTTGGTGGATGTACCGGGACGTAGTTACTGGCGCCCTTCGAGCGGTTGCGTAGGCCGACGCTTGATCCACCACGATGGCTGGCGGGACGACGTTGCGAACGACGTAGCAGCGGCCAAAAGATCAGCGCCGCGACGGCGAACCCCGCGACGAACGCCAGCACCAGCAGATCGGCCGCAGGGGCTGGTGATTGTGCGAGCAGCATTGTCGGCTCCGATCAGTTCGGTTGTGGAGGGTCGTGCGTCTAGAAAGTTCCAGATGCTCCAGTGGACGAGGAACTCCCGTTCGTGGGTCGCTCGATCGGTACCGTGATTGTCCCCGCAAGCACATCGTCGGGCGAGCCCGAGACGTGCAGGGTTTGGTCACTCGCCCCGTCGGCCGCGCCATCGCCGTCACCCGACTGGTGTTCCGCGGGTGATGCTGGGTGCGTCGCGTAGTCACGCAAAGCTGTCGCGGAATCGCCGATGACGGTTCTGGCACTCTCCAATGTCGACAACACGTGCCGCCGCAGATCTGCCAATTCCGCGCGTTCCAGGTTGATCTCTTCGAGGGCGTTGAGCCGTTGATGCTCCGTTTCCGCGTCGAGTTGGGCGCACTGGCGCTGGGTCCGGGCGAGCAGCTCGTCCGTCTCCTCCTGGGCGGTGGCGACGGCATTCTTGTACTCGTTGCGGATCAGATGCCGCAGACGCTGCTCGCGTTCCCGCAGTTCCTGGATCTGCTTGGCATGGTCACGGCGCAGTTGGTCGCGCCGAGCCTCCAGCTCAGCGACCAACTCCGCGCACTCGGTGCGGAAGGCCGTCGCCGTGTTCTCCGCCTCAGTGACAAGCTCTCTCGCCTCGGTCTCGGCATTACCACGGATGATCTCAGCCTGCCGCTTCGCTCGATCACGCAGCGTCTGGACTTCTTCTTCCGCGATGTCCAGCATGTTCTGGACCCGCTGGGACGCGTGCGGGAGGCCGGTGTCAGAGGATTCGATCTGCTTGAGTCTGTTCTGGGACTCCAACAGTTCATGCCGGGTGTCCTCGCACAGTCTACGAAGATCCGAATTGAGCTGTACCGCCTCATTGCGGTCAATCGTGACCATCTTGAGCTGGTCTTCGAGCAGCTCGATGTGCTCGATGACCTGGCTGCGGTTAAACCCTCGCACCTGGATGTCGAACCCTGGGCGGAGCGGGACCACGGCTTCAGGCGCGTCTTCGGTGTCCATGGTGGACTCTCCTCTCTCCGGGCGAGCGAGGACGACTCGTTCTTCGCAGCGTAAGAGGAAAGCTGCCGTTTCGCTCGATCGCGGAGACCGGACTATTCGAACGGCCCGTCCCGAAGAGTTGCCTGAACGTGCGAACAGGATCTACGATGGCTGTCACTGGTGGTATCGAGCTGGCCACTCGAAGCGGGCCGCATTCGATCATTCGTTTATCCTGGGTACGCGCCTAGCTACGGCCCGTCGTGCTTCCAGATCCCACCTGATCAGGTGGGCTCGGGCAAGGTGGCTTGTGGCCCCCGGCCGGCGCTGATGTGCTTTGCTGCGAGTAAGGGAACCTTCCTGTCACCGATGACAGCAAAGTTCCCTTGCTCTCACTCAACAACGCGACCACCGGAGAGCGCCTTAGAAGCCTCCCAAGCCGGTTCCCCGAGAAGACTAACCGCTGACCGTGCGGGTCGCACAGCAAGCCCAGCAAGGGTGACGTGCTGATGCGCGCTCGGGGCCAGTCGCCCCCATTTGAACAGGTGTCCGATCGAGCGCCACAGCCACTGAGCGCCTCTTCTCCAACCCGCGGCCCAACCTAGCTGCCGCCAACCCAGCGTCCAGCTCACGCTGACAGGGGCCGAGGCTTCGTGAAGCGCCAGCGGATCTGGCAGTCACATGCACGATCGACCTCGCCAGAGATCTTGGGCCCTCATGGCATGGGCACGATTCTGTGCATGGCGTCACATACGAAGCGAGACAACTCACATCTGAATCGGGACCTACGACCATGAGGCTGACCTCAGTCGCGGGATAGGGTTAAGCCGATGAGTATGACCACCGACGCCTCGTTGTTTGGCCGTTCGCAGGGGAGTTCGCAGCCGAACCCGGCGACCAACTGGAAGCCGCTCGCTCCCCTGGCAGATTCGGCTGCGCGCACTGTGAGCTCTTCCCAGGTCGTCGCCATCAGTCGTGGGTTCGACCGCAACAGCCGACAACGTGCCAGTGCGCTACGCGAACTGCTTAGCGAACAAGGCGTCGCAACCGTTGAGGTGACGCCAGCGTCCGCGAGCGAGCGACTGCTGAGCGGTACCGAGGTGGGTGCGGTCATCAACCTTGTCGGGTCTGGCGCCTGGCAGCCCTACCGGCTCGCCGCAAGACTGCGGGCATCGCTGCTCGCGCCCGCGACCGACGGTGCACAGGCGAGCGAGGACGAGTGGGACGTTATCGGCGTCACAGACGAGGACGGCGTCCGTGATGTCGCGCTGACTCGTGTTGCTGTGCTTCCCGAAGAGTTCGATAACAGCACGATCACGGTGACACGTGATGGTCACGGCGAGCCGATTTCACTTCCAGGCGGTCAGGTGACAGCCACTCCGCACGAACGGGGACTGCAGGTTCGGCTGGAAGCCCCGGATTTCGTGGCTCAGACGTTTACTGTGGCTGAGCTCAGGGTGGAGGCGGTTGGCAGTCCGCACCGCTTGATCCGTGATGAGCTCCCGATCGCCGAGCTTGAAGGCGCACTCACCTTCGCCGCTGAGCCGGGCGGGCTCATTCGGCGAACCGTCTGAGCTGTCTGCAAGCAGGGGAACCTTCCTATCACCTGTGCGTGGAAGGTTCCCTTGCTTGCAGTTGTCAGTGGCGTGAGCGCCGGAACCGCGCGAGCAAAGCGGTGACGCTGGCGGCGGCCACGCCGAGCAACGCCAGCGCAAGCGGTGACAGCGTCCCGGGGGTTAGAGCGTTGGCAGCTGTCCAGCACGCCACCATGAGCATCACGAAGATCAACAGAGCTGCTTGAAGGATCACGAATGGCCGACGCCGTGGCAACACCCGCGCGAGCCTGCGAAAGCTGATCGGCAAACGCCGCAGGCCCGCGCCCGCTGGGATCAGCGCGATCAGCACGAGGAACACGCCGTAACAGGACTGGAACCGTTCCGGCCGCTGGCCGAGCCCGAGCAGCAGCCCGAGGACACCGATCACCAAGATCAACAGCATGCGGTTCAAGGAGCGCCATAAGACGTCGTCAAGACCATCCACGCGCACAGTCTCGCAGGCGCTGACGAGGTGGCCGGACCGCCAAGAGAAGACGCACCACGAAGATCTACGCTCCGCGTAGCGCCCATGTAGTTGCTGTCTTTGACCATCGGTCTGCGCTAGACCGATCCAGATTGCCTGAAAGTGCGGATGCGATCAACGCATCAATAACCATGCGTAACAGAGGCCGCTACAACCATCGATAGCTAACGTCCACGCCTCACAACCGCGTCCGCGCTCTCGTCACGAGCAGCGTCACGACTGCTGGGCGCGGACGTCCCATTCTGGAAGCGGCCATGAACACCGGGTTCACCGCGCGACGCCGGGAGGTCGACACCGTGGACGCAAGCAACGAATGGCACGTGAGCTGCTGCGATTTGGCGGGGGTCGACGGGACGTGACCGTGTTCGTCGACCACGGCGACCTCGTTTTGATCGCCCCGCCAGGCGAGACTTGCGTCCTCGCCACCCTGGAGGTGGGTCGCGTGCGGGCGGCGCTACGCGACGCTGTGATTACGGCCGCGTCCCGTGACTAGCGCCAAGACCGGCGACGCACCACATCCTGATCTCTCGTACCCCCTGTTCTGAACGCCTCATCCAAGGCATTATCTACTCGTCAGTAGATAATGCGATGGGGTGGCTGCGTGGAACTTGACCGACATCCGCAAGGACAGCAACAACAGCTGATCCAGCACGCCGAGCAGTGCGGAGGAGAGCCCTCAAAGCAGGTCACGACGCTGCTCCGTGCCGGACAACTCCTCGTCCAGCGGGGAATCGTCCGGCCAATGCGCCCGGACAAGCTGGTGCGTCTGGTCCTCCCCTGGCGGCAGTGGGGGATCTCGATACCCACCGGGTACGCGATCGGAGCCATCCGCCACCCCGACAGGCCAGCAGTGATCGACGAGCGGGGAGCGCTCAGCTACGCGGAGTTCGATCTGCGCACTACCCGCCTGGCCCATGGTCTACGCGAACAAGGACTTCGCAGCGGCGACCGAGCTGGTCTCCTCTGCCGCAACCACCATGGATTTCTGGAAGCCATCGTCGCCTGCGCCAAGATCGGGGTCGACGTTGTCCTGCTGAACACCGGGCTGAGCCGCCAGCAGCTCACGCAGGTGGTCCCCGAGCAGCGGATCGCACTGTTGGTGCTGGACGAGGAGTTCGTGGAGCATGTGGCCGGGCTGCCCGAGGGCCTCCCCAAGCTGCTCGCCTGGACTGACGGCAGCACAGATCACGCGACGCTGGAGCACCTGATCGGCAGGTCACCGGCGAGCAGCCTGCCCCGCCAGGATCGGCACGCGCGCATGATCGTGCTCACCTCGGGCACTACCGGAACTCCCAAGGGGGCACGCAGGCCGGACCCAGCGAGTCTCATGCCGGTCGCGTCCCTGCTGTCCATGCTGCCGTTGCGAGCCGGCGAGCGGACCCTCATCACCTCGCCGATCTTCCACACCTGGGGGCTGGCCGCGTTCCAACTCGCCGCGGTGTTGGGGTCGACGCTCGTGCTGCGCAGGAAGTTCGACGCACAGCAGACACTGATCACGATTCAGCGACATCAGTGTAGGTCGATGTTCGCTGTGCCGGTCATGCTGCAACGCATCCTCGACCTGCCGGAGCACCAACGCCGGCCGTATGACCTCAGCTCACTTCGAGCAGTGGCATGCAGCGGCTCAGCACTGACGGCCTCGATGGCGGAGCGCTTCCAGCAGGAGTTTGGCCCCGTCCTCTATAACTTCTATGGTTCGACCGAGGTCTCCTGGGCGAGTGTCGCGACGCCCGATGATCTTCGGGAAGCACCGGGCACGGCCGGACGCCCTCCCCTGGGCACAGAGGTGCGCGTGCTCGACGAGCACGGTGCCCCACTGCCAGCCGGGCAACGGGGGCGGATCTTCGTTGGCAACGCGATGCTCTTCGACGGCTACACGAACGGATCAGGGCGTGAGCGCCACAACGGGTTAATGTCCACCGGCGACCTCGGGCATTTCGACGAGTCGGGAAGGCTGTTCGTGGACGGCCGGGAGGACGACATGGTGATCTCCGGCGGGGAGAACCTCTACCCTCAGGAGGTCGAGGACGTCATCGCAGCACTCCCGGAAGTGACAGAGGTTGCGGTAACCGGCGTTCCCGACGACGAGTTCGGCAACCGTTTGGCCGCATTTGTCGTCCTGCGCGACGGCCAACAGCTCGACGCTGAGAGCATCCGTGACCACGTTCGAGGCAAGCTGGCGTCGTTCTCGGTTCCCAGAGATGTCGTGTTCCTGGATGCGCTACCCCGCAACGCTACGGGAAAGGTGGTCGCCAGAGAGCTGCCGCCGCCCGAGCGGCACGTCTGACGGAACCCGTTGCGTCGTGATCGGAGCAGGGACCATTTCCCACGCCTCGTGATGACGATGATGCGTTAGGGGGGCGGGAGGTGGCAGGAAGGTTCCCATGCTTGCAGCCGTGGCCCCAGGCGGCGGCTGGAGCCCACCGCAAGACCCCACATGACCGCAGAACTCGCCGGTCACTCCGCACTCACCTGCCACTGCCATCTCCCGCCGCTTCCGCTTCAGGTCGCCAGCGTGATACTTCCGACATCTGGTGACACGATTCCGATGGTTTCGACCTGCCTGCTACGCCGGGTTAGGCTCACGCGGGTGAACGACCGTCTAGTGTGGATCGACTGCGAGATGACCGGTCTCGACCTGACCAAGGATGCTTTGATCGAGATCGCGGCGCTGGTGACCGATGCGGATCTCAACATCCTCGGTGACGGCGTCGATGTCGTCATCCACGCCGAGGACGACGTCCTCGGCGGCATGCCCGAAGTCGTCCGAGAAATGCACGAACGCTCCGGCTTGACCGAGGAGGTTCGGCGTTCCACCGTCACGGTGGCCCAGGCCGAACAGCTAGTTCTGGACTACATCCGAACGTACGTCCCGGACGGCCGGTCCGCCCCGCTGGCGGGCAACTCGATCGCCACCGACCGCGGGTTCATCGCCCGCGACATGCCGACGTTGGACGCCCACCTGCACTACCGCATGGTGGACGTCTCGTCGATCAAGGAGCTGTGCCGCCGCTGGTACCCACGGATCTACTATGCGCAGCCGGAGAAGGGCCTCGCCCACCGCGCGCTGGCCGACGTCAAGGAATCCATCCGTGAACTGGAGTACTACCGGCGGACGGCATTCGTGCCCCGCCCCGGCCCGACCAGCGAGCAAGCTCAGGCGATCGCCGCCGAGCTTCTCGGCTCCTCCCCCGAGATCAGTGGCACCGAGAAGGCTCGCGAGAAGCTGCAGGACTGAAGCTGTGACCAGCGAAGATCCTCTGACGGGGTCGCGTCCTGCCGCGTGCGCCGAGCCGGTGCACGACCGTTCGAGGGCGCACGCTAAGATATGAACGTCGCTGCGACGGGCATCCGCTCCAAGCAGAAGCGACCGTGGTGGGTGTAGCTCAGTCGGTAGAGCACTGGGTTGTGGTCCCAGGTGTCGTGGGTTCGAATCCCATCACTCACCCCAAGCGAAGGGCCCCGCTTCCGTTCGGAAGCGGGGTCTCCTTGTTTGCCGCGCCCCATCAGTCCTTGCAACGCCCAAGCACCGAAGCCGTCCAGGGTGGCAATGGCGGACGCCCACAGTTGGTGATCTTGGCGACATCGGCCATTCCGAGCGTCGGCCACCCGTTCGAATGGACTGCGTACGGTGCGAGCGATGCACCGTGATGCCGGCGTGCTGCCTGTTACCCCAGCTCCCGGGCTTCATCCATCCGAGCGACACAGGCCGCTGTCATCGACCCACACACCCCCCGATTCGGGCGCCCCACGGCTGTGCTAATGTTCTTGTCGTCAGCGAGGCAGACGGTGGTCAGTCCGAATGACTCGCGGCAACGCTAGCGCCAATAGCTCAACTGGCAGAGCAGCTGACTCTTAATCAGCGGGTTCGGGGTTCGAGTCCCTGTTGGCGCACAAAACCCCAGGTCAAAAGCCTGGGGTTTTTGCATTCTTAGGCCGCGGTCAACCAGAACTCATACAAAACAATTCTGACTACATACCCGCCAACACATCCAGCGCAGCAGCGGCCGACCAATTGACCGTCTTGCGACCCAGATAGACATCCTGGGTTAACGACGGCCGCGAGTGGCCGAGGTGATCCGCGATCTGCCGGGCACTCAAGTGCGCATCATCCAGCAATGTCGCGCACGTCTTGCGAAACACATGCGACGTGACCCACGCGAACGCTTCAGTTCCCCGGGCGCTTCGAAGATCACGTCGAGTGTTATTCGGATCACGCCAACCACCCTGGGAGTCAGGGAAAAGCGGAACCGCGTCTCCCCTAGTGAGCATCCTCCGCCGCAGCATGGCCACAGCGAAGGAAGGCAGCGCCAGCGTGCGCTCACCACTCTCCGACTTTGGCCGCGGAATCCGCTGCAAGCCCTCACCACGCACACGGATGATCTTCCAGACAATATCCACGGTTGCGTGATCGAGATCAACCTCTTCCCAGGACACCGCTAGCGCCTCTCCGATGCGCACACCGGTCGCGAGCATCCAGCGAGTCAGATCCGGCAAATCCTTCCGCACAGCCTGTCTGTCCGCTTCGAGCTGCGCGAGCCACTGAACGCACTCGTCCGCGGTCAACGCACGCGGTGTGTGCTTGTCATCGTTACGGATCCGCGAGGTCTCCCTCGTTGGATTCGTGCTCACAGCCCCATGCCTGGCAGCCAGGCCCATCACGCCCGACACCACGCTGCGGACCGTTTTGGTCGTTGCCGCTCCCCGTCGTTGGCGAACGTCGCGTAAGAAGGCGTCGACGTGCGGTGTCGTAATCTCTCGTAGCCGTAGAGCGCCAAGAGCCGGTACCGCGTGATTCCTGAGCTGTCTCTCATAGAGATCCGCAGTCGTGGCTGAAATGTCGCCAGACGCGGCGGACTCCT
Source organism: Pseudonocardiaceae bacterium (assembly GCA_051984675.1). Classification (GTDB taxonomy): domain Bacteria; phylum Actinomycetota; class Actinomycetes; order Mycobacteriales; family Pseudonocardiaceae; genus JBPYFK01. Next base: position 40,673 of record JBPYFK010000070.1, read on the forward strand.
CTATCTCCGTCAGCCACAACGTAGCCACGTCGGAGAACTTTGTCTCGGCCGTGACGACCCCCCGATGCGCTGCTGCCGATCGATCGCGTAATGCTTCGAGCAGATTGTTCTTCGCCTTGTTCATCGTGGGGCCGGTACGTTCCACAAGACGCGTGACACCGTCGTAGTCTCGATACTTTGTGCGCGCGACGTAACGACCTGCCTTTCCGGTTATTTTGATCTTCCCGTGGGTTCCCACAGGCAATGGTGGCCGTGCCAATTCGATCACCTCCTCACGCCTGCGCCTCGAACCACGCTTCAACGTCTTCCGGCTTGTATCGGACGTGCTTCCCGATGCGTCTACCGGGCGGCCCGTAGCCTCGACTGCGCCACTGGTAGATGGTCTCGACCGAAATGCCAAAGTACTCTGCGACATCCTCCGGTCCCCATGGCTTGCGCATGATGATCAGTCCTTCCTTTCGTTGTCGTATTTGCGTTTGCGCTGGTCGCGTTGCCGTTCTGCGATGGCCAGCGCAAGTTCTCGTTCCTCGAGGCTGCGGTGCCCGATCGAGGTCATCTGCCAGTGGTTGACCACGAGCACGGTGTCCTCGGTGATCTCCCTCCCGTATTCGGCGGAGAGCTTGTCCAGCCCGGCTTCGAAGCGGTATTGCCGCCGGTCACCCCGGATCTGTTTGAACGTGGTCGAGTAGCTCTGGGACTTGGTGAGAAAGTGACCCCGGAAGGCGAGCATGTGCGCCCACAACCGCAAGTTGAGCGCCTCGAACTCGACGAGTCCCCCGAGATCCCAGGCGGTTTGGATGATCCGACGATGGTGGTTGTTGCACCGCAGGTGATCGATGTCGAGCTGCGACCGGATGCGCCGGTCAGCCCCTTGGACTGCCCCGGTGCTCTTGGTGGCGTACTTCGCGACATACGAAGCCAACCGGTCGTCCGTGATCTCGCCTGCCTCGTTTTCGACCTCGTGAGCGTGCACGGGGCGAATCGGGCGGATGTCGAGTTGCTCGCCCCAGGCCAGCTCACGGCGACCCACCCCGGAGGGGGGT
>JBPYFK010000071.1:0-5631 GCA_051984675.1 Pseudonocardiaceae bacterium
TGCCCGCAACCCGTCCCGCCGACCGTCGTCGACTGCGGCTGGCCGAGAGAGAAGGTGGGGGCTGCGGTGGTGGCGGCCGAGAACAGGCTCGGAGTTGCGGCGTCGGCTGCGGTGCGGGCAGCCGAGAGCAGGTTCGGCGTAGCGGCGACGGCCGATCCGGCCGCGGCGGCGACCGCTGCGGTGCCCAGCGCGGTCAGCGAGATCAGGGTTTTTCTGCGACGGAAACGCATAAGCACCTTCCGGTCTGCCGGGCGAATGCAGGTAAGTTAAGTCGCTGTGCCGCCGGCAGACAGAGCCAAAGGGGTGCAGGGCGTTACTGCGAACGGAGCAATCAAATCGGATTTATCGGGAATTGAGGCCAGCATAATCATTATTTAGTTGGCATGTTCAATTGTTCGTATTACCCCGGATGGTGGCCGTTTACGGCTCGGTCGATTTGGTCGTCTGTGTGACAATTCACGTCACTCGAACGTGTCCCGCGAGACCGGGCGTTCCCAGCTTCCTTTGAGGTTCCCTCCAGGCTGCTGGCACATCAGATCGCCATAGTGAAAGCCGTTGGGTTTCGGCGCCCGGGCGAGGTGCCGAAACGGCATATCACGACTGGACAGGTGATGCTGTGGTTGCACAGGCGACGGCCGCTGACCGGGGGAGTCACCGCTGGTTGGCCGGACAGACCGCAACCGTGGACGTGGTGGTGCCGGTTTACAACGAGGAGCGCGCGCTCCCTGGCTGCATCAAGGTGCTCACCGCACATCTGACCGACGAGTTCCCGTTCGAGTGGACGATCACGGTCGTGGACAACGCGAGCACGGACGGCACGCTGCGGGTGGCGACCGAGTTGGCCGACGCGGACGACCGGGTGCGGGTGCTGCACCTGGACCGCAAGGGTCGCGGTTACGCTCTGCGCAGTTCGTGGGCGCGCAGTGAAGCCGAGGTCGTGGTGTATATGGACGTCGACCTCTCCAGCGGCCTCAACGCTTTGCTTCCGTTGGTCGCGCCGCTGGTGAATGGTCATTCCGATATCGCGATCGGATCGCGTCTCGCGCCGGGCGCGCGCACGATGCGCAGCCCGCGTCGCGAAATGATTTCGCGGTGTTACAACGCGATGATCCACGTTTCGCACGGCGCCAAGTTCTCGGACGCGCAGTGCGGATTCAAGGCCGCCCGCACCGATGTGATCCGGCCGTTGTTGGAGCACGTGCACGACAATGCGTGGTTTTTCGACACCGAGTTGTTGCTGGTCGCCGCGTATAACGGGCTGCGGATTCACGAGGTACCGGTGGACTGGGTGGAGGACGCGGACAGCCGGGTCGATCTCGTGCGAACCGCCTGGGACGACATCCGGGGCCTGATCCGGGTGGCGCGCGCCAAAGCCACCGGAACCGCTCGCGTCCGGAACCTGCCCGCCCGCCCCGAGCCGCGGGCGGTACACCCAGACGCGGTCCTGTCCAGTCGGGACGACGGTTTGGCGTGGCAGGTAGGCGCGTTCGCCGTGATCGGCGTGCTTTCGACGCTGGGAACGGCGGTGCTGTACGCGCTGTTCCGGGCCTGGCTGTCACCGCTGCTGGCCAACCTGGGTGCGCTGCTGCTCACGACGCTGTTCAACACGGAGGCGAACCGGCGACTGACCTTCGCCAGCTCCGACCGGTCCACCGGCAGCGGCCGGGTGCACCTGCAGGGACTGGTGGTCTTCGCGCTCTACTACGGCTTCACCTCGGCCGCGCTGCTGGTGTTGCAGCTGGCCGTAGCGCAGCCATCGCGGTGGCTGGAGGTCGTCGTGCTGCTCGCGGCGTCGGTCGTGGGCACCGCCGGCCGCTTTGTGATCCTGCGCGCCTGGGTGTTTCGCAAGCAGCACACCCCCGATACTCGCGACGCTCCGCGCGAGGAACCGGAGCTCCAGAAGCAGGTCTCTTGAGGCAGATCCCCTTGGCTCAGACGAGGAAGGAAACCGCATGACTGCGGCGCCCCCGTACGTTGACAACACGACCAGATCGCCCGATCCCGGGGCGAGCGCGGTCCGCAGCCGGTGGCAGATGTACGCCCTGGTCGCGATCTGCGTGCTCGCCACAGCGCTGTACGCGTGGCGCATCACCACCGAAGGCTGGGGCAACCCGTACTACGCCGCCGCCGTGAAGTCGATGTCGGTCAACCTGACGAACTTCGTGTTCGGCTCGTTCGACCCGATCGGTGTGGTGACCGTGGACAAGCCGCCGCTGGCGCTGTGGGCGATGGTGCTGTCCACCACGATCTTCGGCTTCCACAGCTGGTCGGTGCTGCTACCGCAGGTGATCGAGGGTGTCGCCGCCGTCTTCCTGCTGCACCGCGCGGTGCGCATGTGGGCGGGCGAGAACGCGGCGCTGATCGCCGCGCTGGCGCTGGCGGTCACGCCGATCACCGTGGCGATCAACCGGGACAGCAACCCGGACACGATGATGGTCCTGGTGTTGGTCGCAGCCGCCTACGCCTTCACCCGCTCCGTGCGGCCGGATGTGTCGGCGGGTCGGTCCACGCGGTGGCTGATGCTCGCGGCGTTCTTCCTCGGCCTGGGCTTCCTCGCCAAGATGCTGCAGGGGTGGATCGTCGTGCCAGCGTTCGGGCTGGCCTACCTGGTCGGTTCGACCGCGCCTCTGGGCAAGCGGGCGCTGCGACTGCTCGGCGCGGGCGTGGTCATGATCGTCAGCTCGATGTGGTGGGTCGTGCTGGTCGGGGTCTGGCCGCAGCCGAAGCCCTACATCGGCGGCAGCAGCGACGGTTCGGTCATGAACCTGGTGCTCGGCTACAACGGTCTCGGCCGGGTGCTGGGCAATTCCAGCGCGAACCAGCTCCTGGGCAGCAGCACGGCGGGTAACCACGCGCGTGGCGGTCCCGGGGGTGCTGCTCAGGCCGCTGGCCATGCCGGTGGCCAGGGTGGCGGCTTCAACTTCGGCGGCGACGCCGGCGTCACCCGGATGTTCGGCGATGCCGTCGGCGGTCAGATCAGCTGGTTGCTGCCGCTGTGCGTGGTGGTGCTGGTCGTGGCCGTGGTGGCGGGAATTCGGATGACCCGCTCGGGTCAGCCGAGCGACCCGGTGCGCCGTGCCGGCTGGTTCCTCTGGGGCGGCTGGTTCGTGCTGGTCACCGGCGTGCTCAGCTTCATGCAGAACATGTTCCACCCGTACTACACGACGGAGATGGCGCCGGGTATCGCGGCCCTGACCGGCGTGGGCGTGGTGATGCTGTGGCGCTACTACCGCCGGCCTGACGGGTACGGATGGCTGATCCTGCCTGGCGTCGTCGTGCTGACCGCCGCGTGGGCGTGGCTGCTGATCTCCCGCGACCTGAACTGGAACGGCTGGCTGCGCTACGCGGTGGCCGTCGCCGCCGTGGCCGCCGTCGTCCTGCTCGTGGTCGGGCGGCGCAGTGTGACCGGGAGCGGGAGCACCGGCAGCATCGTGGGTGCCGGGGTGCCTCGGGTGGCCGGTGTCCTGAGCGTGGTCGCGCTCCTGCTCGCGCCCGGCGTGTGGTCGGCGGCCACGGCCTTCGCCAGCAGCGGCTTCGGCGCCATGGCCCAGGCTGGTCCGCCCTCGTCCCAGTTCGGCGGTATGGGCGGCGGTCACAACCGCGGCCGTGGGCCGGGCGGGATGCCCGCGATGCCGGGCATGTCTCCGGCGCAGCAGGCCGAGATGCGGCAGCTGATGCAGGAGGTCTCGCGCGGCCAGATCCCGCCGCAGATGCGCAACATGGCGCGCGGAAGCCTGAGTCCGCAGCAGAGCAAGCTCCTGGCCTACGCCCAGGAGCACTCCGGCGGTGCTCGGATCGCGCTGGCTGTCGAAGGCGGTGCGATGGCTGCCGAGTCCTACGTCCTGGGCTCCAACGCCACCGTGATCGGCATGGGCGGCTTCAGCGGAGGCGACCCGGCACCGACTGTCCAGCAACTGGCCCAGTGGGTGAACTCCGGGCAGTTGCGCTTCGTCGCGTACGCCGCGCGGGAACGCGGTGGACCCGGTCAGAGTGGACCCGGCCAGAGTGGACCCGGCCAGAGTGGACCCGGTCAGAGTGGACAGGGCCATGGTGGACCCGGACCCGCCGGCAACACGCGTGGTGGCGGTATGCCCGGGTTCGGTGAAAGTGGCGCGTCGCAGCAGCGCATCCAGTGGGTGCAGCAACACTGCACGGTTGTCGCTCCGAACCAGTACGGCGGGGCGGAGCAGCAGCAGAGTCCGATCCCGTTCGGCCCGTTCGGCGGGAACGAGACGCTGTACGAGTGCCACCCGGCGCACTAGAGCATCTTGGCGAAGGGTGGCTTGGTTAGCGGTGCGGGTGGGTTGGGCTGCGGTCCGGCCCACCCGCATCCCGCTGACTTCAGGGGTCCGGGTGGTTGCGACAACCGCTGTTGGGAGAGCATGGAAGGGTGGTTAACGCGGGCGAGGCGCCAGCACGGGTGCTGGTTGTGGACGATGAGCCGAACATCCGAGAGCTGCTGTCGGCTGCCCTCCGGCTGAGCGGGTTCGCCGTGGAGGTCGCCGCCGACGGCGCGGGGGCACTGCGCTCGGCGACCGAGTTCCGCCCGGACATCGTGGTGCTGGACGTCATGCTGCCCGATGAGGACGGTTTCAGCGTCGCCCGCCGGCTGCGGACGGAGGGCAACCGCGTGCCGGTCCTGTTCCTGACCGCGCGGGATGCGGTGGAGGACCGGATCGAGGGGCTCACCGTCGGCGGGGACGACTACGTCAGCAAGCCGTTCAGCCTGGACGAGGTTGTGCTGCGGTTGCGGGCGATCCTGCGCCGCGTGCGGCCGGAACGCGAGCAGCCGGACTCGCGGCTGCGGTACCACGATCTGGAGCTCGACGAGGACGCCTACGAGGTGCGTCGCGCGGGGCAGTTGGTCGGCCTGTCGCCGACCGAGTTCAAGCTGCTGCGGTACCTGATCGTGAACGCCGAGAAGGTGGTCAGCAAGGCGCAGATTCTCGACCGGGTGTGGAACTACGACTTCGGTGGTGACAGCCGGATCGTGGAGTCCTACATCAGCTACCTCCGCCGCAAGATCGACTTCGCTGGCCCGGCACTGATCCACACCATCCGGGGCGTCGGCTATGTGCTGCGACTACGCCCGGAGGACGCCGGCGAGCCGGAGTGAGCATGAAGCACCCGCGACAACCGGGACGTTGGTCGCCCAGGAACTGGACGCTCCGTACCCGCCTGGTGGTGGCGCTGCTGGTGCTGTCCACCATGGGGCTGTGCGCGGTGGGCGCGACCAGCACCGTGCTGCTTCGCCACCAGCTGGTGTCCAGAGTGGACGAACGGTTGGCCGGGATATCGCGGCCCTGGCGGGAAGACGGTCGACCGCCCCCGCCGCTTCCGCCGGAGCGCCCATCGCACGAGTCACCGGGCCGCTCGCTGCCGACCGACTTCCGGCTGCTGTTCTTCGATGCCCACTATCAGTTGGTGAGCGTCGCAGGCCAGGTGGCCAGCGACCCGGGCGCGCCGTTGGTGCCGAGGGAGATGAGCCACACCTGTGGCACCGGGCGAGCCATCACGGTGCCGGACAGCGCTGGTGGTGCGCCGTGGCGGCTGCGGTGTGACCCGTTGCCGGGGGGCGGTGTGATCGGTGTGGCGTTGTCGTTGGGCAACGTCGAGTCGGCGGTTGGGCAG
>JBPYFK010000072.1:0-42068 GCA_051984675.1 Pseudonocardiaceae bacterium
TCGCCAAGGAGGTGACCACGAGCGCACCGGTCTCCGGCAACGTCCTGGAGCCGCCGGAGATGCTGGGCATCGACAAGATCACCCCGGACATGATCATGCTCCGGCTGACGGTCAAGGTACGTCCGGGCCAGCAGTGGGCCGTCCAGCGCGCCCTCCGCGCCCAGATCAAGCGGGCGTACGACAACGCCGACATCCACCCGCCCTACCCCAGCGGGCGCCCCTTACCGCCCATCACGGCCACACACCAGCTCACCACCGCGACGTGAGCCCGTTCCTTGCGTAGCCAGCGCGCGCGGCTGAAGTAACCAGTATGAGCACGGAAACGACACCGGCCGTCGATCCAGCAGCGACGTGGCCGAAAAAGAAGCAACCGGCTGCCCCCGCGCACGAACGCCCAGGGGCAGCCGAAAGCTCCACAACGGTCGCGGTCAGCTCGATGTACCGGCCAGCACGCGTGCCTCTTCCTCCGACGAAGAGGCCGGTGTGGAACCGTCCAGCGGCTTACCCGCGGTTTCCTTCGTGAACCAGATCGCGATCCCGCCGATGACCCCGGCACCCATGAGGTAGTACGCCGGCCACATGAGGTCATGGGTGGTGGCGATGAGCGCCGTCATGACCGTGGCCACGGTCCCACCGAACAAGGACACGAAGATGTTGAACGAAATCGACAACGCGCCCTGACGAATCCCGGTTGGGAACAGCGCGGGCAGCGTCGACGGCATCGCCCCACTGAAGATCACCAGCATAACTCCCATGATCATCAAACCCGCGAACACCGTCACTGTGGTGTCCTGCCGGATCAGCAGCACCGACGGGATCGCCAGCACCACCGTCGCGACGCAGCCTGTGAGGATGATGGGGCGGCGGCCGAGGCGGTCGGAGATCCTGCCGACAAAGGTGATCAGTACCAGCATGACGGCCATCACCGCGATCTGCAGCAGATAGGACTCGGTGTCGCCGATCTTGGGTGGGAGCTCGTCGGAGAGGTACGTCGGCATGTACGAGCTCAGCATGTAGTTGACCACGTTCCAAGTCAGCACCAGCGCACCGCACAGCAGCATGGCCGGCCAGTACCGTGCGAACATCAGCCGCAGCGCCGACTTCGCCGAATCTGTCTTGGCAGCCTCGCCCTGGCGCTGCTCCGCTTCCTCGAAGAGCTTGGTAAACGCCGGCGTCTCCTCCAGCTTCAGCCGCAGGTACATGCCCACAACACCCAGCGGCCCGGCGATGAGGAACGGAATCCGCCAGCCCCAGGACAGCAACGCGGTCTGGTTCAACGCCGCGGAGAGGATCGTGACGCTGCCCGCACCCATGATGTAGCCGGTCAGCGTGCCGAACTCCAACCAGCTACCCAGAAAACCGCGCCGCTTGTCGGGCGCGTACTCGGCGATGAACGTCATGGCACCGCCGTATTCACCGCCGGTGGAGAACCCCTGGATCAGGCGGGCCAGCAGCAGCAGGCACGGCGCCGCCAAGCCGAGGGTGTTGAAGTCAGGAAGAACACCGATCAGGAAGGTGCCCGCCGCCATCATGATCATGGTGGCAGCCAGAACCCGGGTACGACCGATCCGATCGCCGAGCGGGCCAAAGAACAGACCCCCGAGCGGGCGCACGAGGAACGCGGCCGCGAACGTCCCGAACGTCGCCAACAGCTGCGCCGTCGGGCTGGACCCCGGATAGAAGACCTTACCGATCGTGGTCGCCATGTAGGCGAACACTCCGAAGTCGAACCACTCCGTGACGTTACCGATCGCCGCCGCGGCGACCGCTCGGCGGACGAGCGAGGGATCGACCACCGTAATGCCGTCGACCGACCGGATCGGGCCAGCCCCCTGCGCACGGGAATCGCTCGTCGTCACCGCGACCACCTCCCGCAACCAGGAGCACACGATTTCGAATGCCGGTTTTCCTCTCGCGCTCTTCGGCGCAGACCGAATGTGTACATGCGGCGGAACCTTAGTTTATTTATGTTGAAGATCCAACGTTCTTCGCGCGATATGCGATTTCAATCACTCGCATACGCAACGCCTTGCGTCTTGCGCCCTTCACCATTAACGCACGTTAATCTGGAAAAGGCGATCCAAGCGGACCAGCTAATACCAGAGCCGCACAAGTGAGCCTTTTCCAAGCTCATATTGGCTGCTTGGGCAGATCAGGTGCGGCAGCTGCCCAGCGGATCAGCGGCCGGATGAGTTCGCGGGCGCCGAACGGCCGGGAGAAGGCTCGTTCCTGGGCCGTTCGGCGTCGCCGAGTACGGAGGCTCACTCGCGGCTGGCGGCGGCCGCGCCAGCGCTCGTATCGGAGCCGGTTTCGGTTGTCGTGCCTCGCTTACCAATCGAGGCGTAAGTGCGCTGGAGCAGTTCGCGGGCGATGTCCCGGCCGCCCCAACCGAACGCGATCCCGAACGCCAACGCGAGTCCACTAAGGACCACGAGCAACGTATTGGCGGTCAGTTGAACGGCGATGTTGAGCACGGTCAGCGCCGTGAACGCCGCGTACACGATGATGATGTAACGCCCTATGCTGGCGAGGATCTCGTTACTGGTGGCACCCCGGATCAGCGCCGCCACGAAGTTCGCGAACACCGCGGCGAGGAACAGGATGGCGATCGCCGCGAAGATCCGTGGGATATAGCCCAGCATCTCGTTGAGGAACCCGGAGATCTGTGGCACGCCTAACGCGGAGGCGAACATCACGAAGGTGATCACGAATACGAACCAGAACGCTACCTTGCCGAGCGTCCCCGACGGTGTGAGGTCTGTGCCGGATCGGCGCAGGAACGTGGTGACCCCGGAACGGTCCATCACCCGGTCGAACCCGAGCTTCGCCAGCACCCGGGTCAGCACCGCCCCGACGAGCCTGGCGATGACGTACCCGACGACGAGCACGATAGTCGCGCCTATCAGCCGCGGAACGTAGCTCAGCAGGGTGCCAAACGCATCCTGGAATGGCTGGACGATGTTCATCTCTGCGACCCCTTTCCTGGTGGCGGTTGCTATCGGCGGACGCCGGATCGTTTCGGAAAGTTGCGGGCCTTGCCGTGCGACTTTTTGTCGCTATGCTGCGTCCCCTACAACGGCTGGACGCTGCCCAGTGGGACCGACCAGAAGGGGACACAAAGAGGGTGCGAGGCACAGTGCGACCAACGACTAGCTATCGACAGGAGGGAGGGCGAGGGTACTTGGGACGGACCAGGCCAAAGCGACCCTGTGGCAGGAACGGTCGTCCGCTTCTGGGGCTCATTGCCGCAATCGTGCTGCTCACCGCCGGAACGAGTCAGGCAGCAGTCGTTTCGCTGTCCGTGCCCGCGGTGCCCATCCCACAGGACCCTGGCGCGTCATCGGTAGTGCCGTTCCTCGGCCAGCAACGCCCCGCGCAGCCGATCGAGGGGGCGCGTTTCGCGCCGCGGCATCCTTTCATGGCCGCCAATGACCGGAGCAATTTGCACGACGATGCCTACCAGTCCGACGCGGGTACGGTGTCGGGCCCGCTGGGTCGGTCACCGAAGGTGATCTCTACGATGTACGCCCAGGAATGCGCCTCGGTAACCTTCGATACGCACGGACGAATTCTGACTGTCTGCGTTGGGGCGGCGACAGTCAATCTGCGACTGCTCGATCCGCACACGCTCGCTGTGCTCGCCGAGTATCCCCTGCCGCCTCGCTCGGCCTCGTCGTTGTCGCACCCGTTCACGTCCTTCGGCGCCGGCGGATACTTCTACCTGGACAACCACGACCGCGCAGTAGTGCCAACATCCGACGGGCATATCGACGTCATCGCGGAGAGCGGTTCGGTCCACACGCCCACCCTGACCTTGCAACGGCAATATGACGTGAAGCCCTACGTCGGCAACTCGGTAATCCTGTCGGTACTTCCGGACTGGCAGGGTCGGTTGTGGTTCGTGACGGGCTCGGGCGTGGTGGGCATCGTCGATCCGGCGACCGGCACCACCCGGGCGATGAGGCTGCCGAATGGCGAAGGCGTTGGCAACTCGATGGCGGTCGACGAGACGGGCGGCGTTTTCGTCGTTTCCGACCACGCACTCTACCGCTTCGATGCAGATGGGACAGGAAGGCCGGCGATCAGTTGGCGACAGCCATACGAGGCCGGTGTTCGGCAGAAGCCGGGGCAGAGCGAGTTCGGTTCTGGCACGACGCCCACCATCATCCGGCACGGTCTGGACCATTACGTCGCGATCACCGACAACGCCGACCCGCTGATGCACGTGCTGGTCTACCGGGCCGACCGCGGCAACCCCGGCGGGGCGCCCGTGTGCTCCATGCCGGTCTTCTCGCCCGACCGAGGAAGCACCGACAACTCACTGATCGCCTTTGGCGACGCTCTGGTCGTCGAGAACAACTACGGTTACACCGGGCCTGAACAGACACCACCGTCGACCACGCCCGCCCGCAACACCCCGACCACCGAGCCGGGCGTCACCCGCATCGACGTCGACTACGACCATGGCGGTTGCCACAGCACGTGGACCAACTCGGAAGTCCGTGTACCTACAAGTGTCAGCAAGGCATCGACGACGACCGGGCTGATTTACGTCTACGAGCATCCGTCCGCCGACCAGGTGCAATACACGTCGGGGCAACCAGCCACTGGACCCGAGGATCCGTGGTATCTCACCGCGCTCGACGCAAACAACGGCCACCGGGTCTGGTCAGCACTCACCGGCGTCGGCCTCGGCTACAACAACAACTACGCTCCGATCACTCTCGGCCCTGACGGGACGGCGTACATCGGCGTACTCGGCGGCCTGGTCGCCCTACGCGACCGCCCTCACCCCTGACCGTCCGTCGCCGCCTGCCTGGCGTGGCTTCCCGTCACCGCCTCAGACGGTGGTCTTGGTGGTGACCGAACAGTCGCCGAGCCTGCTCTGCGCTGGGAACCACGAAGGTCCCCTCAGCTTCCACCAGAACGATGTCCGGCTCACTCTCGGTCGCGATGGTGGCAAAGGAGTTCGTCCATCGCCCGCGCTCGTCGTTGACCACGCGACCGACCAACCGCAGCGGTGTCTTCAGCGGCACCGGGCCCCGGTAGCGAACCGCGAGCTTCACTGTCATACCGGGTGTGCCACGCGCGGCGTGGGCGTGCCCGAGGATCTGATCCAGCAGCATCGCGCTGACCCCGCCGTGGGAGTAGCTGGGCGGACCCTCGTGGGCCAACCCCAAGGTGCAGGAACCGATCGCGGCCCCATCGACGATCTCCACTCGCATCGGCGGCGCGAACGGGTGCCCCGGCCCCACCGCTGGGTTGTACATACGTCGGCGCCCCTCGTCGACCGCGGCTGGCTCGCCGCGCTCCCGGCGCGCGGCAGCCAGCGGCTCTACCAGCGCACGGACCTGCCCGGCGACGTCGAGCAGCGTGCTGGTGTCGACTTCCGTCGACACGGCTGTCTCGGTCAATTCCCGCATTGCCGCGCCGAGGTCACGCACCGCGCGACGCCGCTGGCGCATCGCCTCCTCACCGTCACGCACCACCAGCTCACTCACCCCGCCAGACCGGCTTGCGCTTCTCGGCGAATGCCCCCGCGCCCTCTTGGGCATCCGCGGAGCGGAACACCGGGTCGACCAGCGTCGCCTGCTCGCGGAACGCCTCGGCATCAGTCCACCGCACGGCGCCGGACACGATCTGCTTGGTCACGCGAATCGCCAGCGGCCCGTTGGCCGCGACCCGGCCGGGTCGGTTGATCGTCATGACGGCCACACCGTCAGCGACCTCGGTCAGAACGCTGTCATCCACGCTTCCTCCACGCACCTGGCCCGCGGGCCTCCGGGCTGCGGTAGCGCTCCGCAGCCGCAGTAGCGTCCAGTCTCGCCTGCCAGGTTCCCCCCGTCCAGACCGACCGGACGGTCTGCCACGATCTGGTTGCGTGTCAGCAATCATCCCGGCACGAAGGGGCGTGTGTGAATCCGCTGGGGACGAGATCTTCCGGGCCCAGCAGGGTGCGGGGTACCGGAAATCCACCTGGCAGTCGACGCACGTCAGGGCGTCTTCTCGGCCCGCTCACCGTCCCCAGACCGGACCGATCCACTCCGTGGTCTGGTCCCGGAGCCGCCGTTTGAGCAGCTTGCCTCCGGGGTTGCGGGGCAGTGGCTCGGTACTGACGGCGAAGAACTGCGGGATCTTGAAGTTGGCCAGCCGGTCACGCAGGTACGGCAGCGCGGATTGCGGGGCGAAGTCGGTCCCGGGGGCCGGGACGACGACAGCACCGACCTTCTCCCCCATCACATCGTCTGCCACGCCGACCACCGCAACCTCCGCGACGCCTGGTACACCCGCCAAGGCGTTCTCGACCTCGACCGAGTACACGTTCTCGCCGCCACGGTTGATCACGTCCTTGGCCCGGTCGACGACATACACCAGGCCGTGATCGTCGATGCGGGCCAGATCGCCGGTGTACAGCCACCCATCCACGAACGTGGTAGCAGTCGCGTCCGGCTTGTTCCAGTATCCGGCAACGACGTTCGGGCCGCGTACAAGCAGTTCACCGACACCGGTGCGAGCATCGGGCTCGTTCACCGCCAAGTCCACAACGGGGGCGGCGAAACCGACCGAGTCGGCGTGCTCGCCCGCCCATTCGTGCGGCAGGTAGGTCGCGATGGACGACGTCTCGGTCAACCCGAAACCATTGCCCACCCGAGCGTTGGGGAACGCGCCCTTGATCCGATCCACCAAAGCCGGTGCGATGGGCGCACCTCCGTAGGCGAGGCTGCGTACCGCCTTAAGATCCAGCGTGTCGAATTCCGAGTGCGCCAGCGCGAGTGCATAGATCGCGGGGACCGTCGTCAGCACGTTGATGCGCTCGTCCACGATGGTGCGGAGAAACATCTCGACATCGAAAGTGGGGAGCACCACAGTCGTGCCGCCAAGTGCCAACTGGACCAGCAGCTGGCTGTTGCAACCGGTTACGTGGAACAGCGGCACCGACACGAGGTTTCGCAGTGTCGGCCCCTCCCGCCGATCAATCCCGATGACGCGGATCGCGGTTTCCACATTGGACAGGAAGTTCTCGTGGGTGGTCATCGCCCCCTTCGGGAACCCTGTTGTGCCGCTGGTGTAGAAGATCGCGGCAAGATCGTCCAACACCAGATCATCGACGTGGGACGGCGCGCCGTCCGGCAGGTCGTCGCCGGGACGCAGCACGTACGTGGCACCGGAGTCGGATAAGACGTAATCGATCTCGGGTTGCGCGAAGCGGATGTTCACCGGGACCGAAACCGCACCGGCCAGCAGCGTCCCCAGGAACCCGAGAACCCAGTCGACCCCGGCGTACAGCACGTTGGCCACCCGATCACCGCGACCGACACCTGCGTTACGTAACCCGCCGGCAACTCGGGACGCGCGGTCCCACAGCTGCCGGTAGGTCAGCCGGTCCCCGCCGACCTCCACCAGCGCCTCGTGGTCGGGGTAGCAGTCGACCACCGAGCGCAGCATCGCGACCAGCGACGGGGCAAGGTCGGCGTAGTGCGCGACGTCGTTGTCGTCGCGCACGACACCGGAAGTGTCAAAAGGCGCGGCGCCACGCGGATGCGGTTCCACCGGCATCGGACTCACCCCTTCACCTGAAGTAACGGCGCGGGTTTTGTCGTGCGGCATCGCGGTGATCTGCTCCGCCACGACCAAGAGCTCGCGCAGCCAGAAACACACACCGACTGGTCGGTACGTGACGCTCATTACAGACGTCTCGTGCCGCTGCGTCAAGACGCGGCACCCCTGAACCGATCCAACCGCGCCGTTGACGCCCCGCCGGCCTGATAACTGTCCATTAAGGACGAATGATGGCAACGCTGCGCAACCACCTCGGCCACACGGGTGACGGTCCTGGCCGAGCCGCGTACGCTGCTGGTAAGCAAGGTCAGGTCGCGTCAGCCACCGCGTGTCTCTTGTGGACTATGGGTACAACACCGTCGACTTTCGCTCGGTGGCCGGAAAGATTCGCGGTTCGCCGGACTACGCGACTGAACCGGAGGGTGCCATGGCAGACCTGACCTATCTCAGCGCGACCGAAGCCCGCGCGTTGTTCCACCGGCGCGAGCTGTCCCCGGTGGAATTGCTGCAGGCGCTCATCGAACGTGCCGAGCAGATCGGACCCCAGGTGAACGCGTTCACCGAGCAGCTACTCGACGAGGCATTCGACCAGGCCAGGCAGGCCGAGGCGCGCTACCTGGCACAGGGGCCCGCACCTCGCTCTCTTGAGGGGATCCCCATCGCCGCCAAGGAAAAGCACGCGATCGCCGGCCGCTCCCTGACCGAGGGATCCCTGATCAACAAGGACGCTGTGGCCGCTGAGAATGCCCCGGTGATCGACCGCGTCCAGGCCGCCGGCGGCATCATCCACGCCCGCACCACCACACCGGAGTTCAGCATCACCGCGTTCACGCACACGCCGATGTGGGGCGTCACGCGCAATCCTTGGAACCTCGACTACACGCCGGGTGGTTCCTCGGGAGGTTCCGGCGCTGCCCTGGCTGCCGGCATGACCGTGCTGGCCACGGCCTCGGATATCGGGGGTTCCATCCGCATTCCGGCGTCGTTCACCGGCACTGTCGGGTTCAAGGCCCCGTACGGCCGGATTGCCGGGATGCCTCCGCTGTCGATGGATTTCTACCGTAGCGACGGTCCGATGGCCCGCACCGTGGACGACACCGTGCTGTTCGCCAATGCGCTCATCGGACCCGACACCCGTGACCACAGCTCGCTGCGGCCCCGGGTCCCACTCCCGACCGAGTTCAAGCCCGCCGCCGGGATGCGGGTCGCGCTGTGCATTCGCCTCGGCGACTACGACGTCGACCCGGAGATCGAACGCAACACCCGGGCGGTGGCAGCGGCGCTGGAGCAGGCCGAGGTCGCTGTCGAGGAAATCGAGCTGCCTTGGTCGCGGGAGAAGGTGGCCACCGCCACTGCGGCGCACTTCGGGACGATCTTCGGCGCGACGGTGTGTGAGGTCGTCGAAGGCCACCGCGATGCGATCGCCCCATACACCAGTGCCTTCGCCGACTGGATGGCCAAGGTTCCAGAGCGAACAAGTTTCGTCGAAGGGCTGCGCATCGAAACCCGCATGCAGCGCGAGCTCGCCGAGGCCATGGCGGGTTTCGACGCCCTCCTGTGCCCAACCGCGGCGATTCCCGCGTTCCCCGCCGGGGACGACCTGATCGGCGAGATCACAGTGGACGGTCACCGGTTCGCCCGCTTCACTGACGCGATGCTGACCATCCCATTCAACATCAACAACCGGTGCCCAGTGCTCGCCGTGCCGAGCGGGCATGCCGCCAACGGCGTACCGACCGGAGTGCAGATCGTCGGACACAGCTACGACGACGCCACCGTGTTCCGGTTGGGTAGGGAGGTCGAACGGGTCCGGCCGTGGGCCTACACCGACAGGCACCGGCCGAAGCTGTGACGAGACCGGATCGGGACGGGACGGAGAGACGATGAGCGGATCGGGTGGTGAGGCATTCTTCTCCCTCGACGGGGAGTGCCTGGTGCCCGCCCCACACGCGAGCGGTCCGTGGGCGCCGGACATGCTGCACGGTCGTGTGCTGGGCGGGCTGCTTGCGCGCGCCCTGGAACGCGACCACGCCGGCGAGGACTTCCGCTTCGCACGTCTGACGGTGGACCTGTTCCGCAACACCCGCATGGTGCCGGTGCACGCAGCGACCAGCCTGGTGCGAGACGGCCGTCGGATCCGCGTCGCGGACGCCACCGTTTTCGCCGCCGGCACACCGGTAGCCCGCGCGAGCGCGGTTCTGTTGCGGTGCAGCGGCGGGCCGTCCGAGACCGTGCCAGGAACGCCGCCCTGGGATGCTCCGTCACCGGACGAGCTCGCCTCGGCACCGATACGCACATCCGGTTGGATGCCGCCGTTCGATCTGTGGATGCTCGGCGACGACGGCAAGCCCATCGAGGACTGGACGGTGGCGCGGCGGCGCCGCGTCTGGTTGCGGGACAAGCACGACCTAATCGCGGGCGAGCCAATGTCGCCGCTGGTCCGCGCGGCGATGGCGGGAGACTTCGCCAGCCCCCTATCCAACAAGGGCACGCACAATCTGGAATACATCAACGCCGACTACACACTGACGCTGAGCCGCTTGCCGCTGAGTGAGGCGATCGGGCTGGAGGCGACCGGACACGTCAGCGACGACGGCATCGGCGTCGCCACCTGCGCGGTGCACGACACAGCAGGACCTATAGGCTTCTGCACCGCCACTGCCATCACCAACACCCGGCGAGTCGATTGACGTGCTCCCAATCTAATCACCTGCTCCTCGAGCTGAAAGACCCTCCAGGGTCGCGAAGATCATCCTTCGTCGCGCTACTAGCTGGAACGGCTGCCTGAGGCGGACAACGGCTCCTCCGAAGGGGCCTGCAATCCTGCGATCTGCTCGAGCTGGACCATCACGTGCCACAACTGACTGCGCAATCGCCCGGTCCGGACAGGATCGACAGCCAGACCATCGAGGCGGTCCAGCGTGCACTGCAGCGCCCGCACATAGCCAGACGCCATGACGCACTCCCTGCTGACATCCGGAATCACCCGCTCAGTTCGACTGCGGCAAGCTGTGTGAGGCCAGTCTTGCTCCCCGCTTGCCCTCAGATCCGCGTTGTCCTGCTCTGTGTCCGGGGCGGCGGCCAGCGCCGTGCCCACCAGCGCAAGACCCAGGCCGTAGGCGTCAACGAGCAAGTGAAACAGCGCTATGGAGGCCCGTTCGTCCTTGCCTGCCAGGACCACCATCCGGCGTATGTCAGCCACCAGGTCTAACCGCAGCTCCTGCGGCCACGCTTCCGATCGAGTGGTCATGTGGGATACCCGAGCAGGAGGCCACGGGCGCGAACAAGGCGACCAGGCCGACTGACGACGAAACCCACCCAATCGCGCGTATTCACGACCCCACATCATGTGGTGGTAGCCGCCGACCTATGTGAGGACGACCCGAGCCATCGGCCTGGCCGACCCAGAACCCACGAATGGCGTACCGTGCGCCTCCGGTTGCGGCGAACCACCCCGCCGCCCGTCCAGCGCCTGGCGGGCTCGGCGCTCTCGGCGAAAGGAGCAACGGGATGCGTATCGGGATAGGTCTGCCGAACACGGTTCCCGGCACGAATGGCGCGCTCATGCTCGACTGGGCACGCCAGGCCGAACGGCGCGGCTTCTCCTTCGTGTCGACCGTCGGTCGGGTCGGCTATCCCTCCTATGACTCGCTCACCGCGTTGGCTGCTGTCGCTGGCGCGACCTCACGGATCGGCCTGGTGACCAACGCCGTGCTGGCCCCCACCTATCCCGACGCGGTGCTCGCCAAGATCACCATGACGCTGGACCAGCTCTCCAGCGGCCGCCTCACCCTCGGTCTGGGCGTGGGTGCCCGGTCGTCGGACTACGAGCCGGCTGAACGGGACTTCACAACCCGCGGCAGCGCCTTCGACCGGCAACTGGAGTACCTGCATCGTGCATGGCGTGGGGAGCCGGTCGCCAAAGGCGACTTTCCGGGCGAAACGCGTCCAGTGGCTCCGCCGCCACCCGACCACCAGGACATTCCGGTGCTTGTCGGCGGCCACAGCCGGCGGGCAGTTCGACGCACCGTGCGCTGGGGCGCGGGATGGACCGGCGCTGGCGGTGGTCCCCGGCGGGCGGAGCCGATGGTGCGGGCCGTTCGTGAGGCCTGGCGCGAGGCCGGTCGCCACGGCGAGCCTCGACTGCTGGGGCTGGCCTACTTCTCCACCGACAAGCGGAGCGCCGGTGAGTCGGACCGCTACCTGCGGTCGTACTACGCCTATGCCGGCGACCACGGCCGGGCCATCGCCGAGCAAGCCGTGCGAACCCCGGACCAGATCCGTGCCATCGTCGACGCCTTCGCCGACATCGGCATGAACGAGGTCGTGTTCACCCCCACGGTCGCCGATCTCGCCGAGGTCGACCGCCTGGCCGACGTCGTGTTCTGACCACCGCACGAGCACGACACCCGCACCCAGCGCGCCATCGTGACACGCCCTTAGCACGCCCAAGAGTCCAGCGCGCTCGTCCTTGTCGAGATCAACGCAGCCGCTCAATTCGGGTGACAGGACTGTTCGGCCAGGTGGGTATCAGGGTTGCTCACGACGCAGCACCTGCACGGGAATGGCCGGATTGTCCTGACTGAGCCAGGGTTGGCACGCGGCCATGTCCCGAATCGCCACGTAGCCCTCCTCCAGCAGGCCCGTCGCGGCATCGACGATCCGGTAATGTTGCCGCTGCCGATGGATGGGCTGCGATTCCAGCATGATCACCCGGAGCTCTCCGGGCTCGAACCGGCATCGTTGCCGCACCGCGTCCAGGAGTTGCTGGTGATGCAGGTGCCCCTCGCCGAAATTCCATCCCAGCAACGGGTTCGCGAAGATCTCGCCATCGAGGATCCGGTACTCCCCCGGATCGTCCAATGCGCGCGGCAGTAAGCCGTTCAACGCCCGTCCCTGCACATGCATCGCGCGGAAGACGGGCTGCCTGGCGGCGATCTGGTCGATGTGGTCCGCGCCGTAACGCTCGACGAGCTGGCTGCGCACGGTTGGGGCGACCTTGGTGATCTCGGCGTCGATCCGATCCTCGCTGTCTCCGCGGAAGCACCACATGCTGGTGGCCCAGTTTCCGGCGTAGTACCTCATCGAGACCAGGAACGAGACCTTGCTTGGCCACAGGTTGCCCGCGAGCACGAGCAGAGCCGAACACGCGATGATCGCCGCCATGAGCGACGGGATCGGGGTGCCCAGCGTCAGGTCGCTGTGGCCGGCGAACAGCACGATCGCGGAGAAGATCATCATGGCGTTCCACTCGAACGGCACGCCCATCGGGAACATGGCGATGATGTTCAAGTGGAAGAGCACCATGATGACCGCCGCGACCAGGGTCGCCGTCCCATGCGAGACCAGGAGCACGAAGGGCGCGGCGAACTCGACGGCGGTCCCGATGTGCGCGTGCGACGCCGACACCCAGGACGGACGCATATCCCGCGGGAAGTCCCGATAGAGCTTGCGGCGGAATCGCTTCGACCGGTGCATCGGCGAGTTGCTCAGCATCACCGTGACAACGGACGGGAAATGCCGGTTCAGTTTGGAGAACGCCGCTCCCCACCAGATCAGGATGGTGAGCAGCCTCGCGCCCATGAGCTGGCCGGGTAGCGGGAAGAGCATCACCAACACGAGCACCCAGTAGTGTTCCGCCCGCGCAGCGAGGAAAATCGTCTTGTCCCGTAGCCCAAGCAGCGGAAGCGCCACGGCCAGCGGAATGAACACCCACTGCTGCAGGGTGATTACGCCGCCGGCGGTCATGCCCGGCATGCACAGCGGCCAGATCGCCGACGCCAGCACGACCGCGTAGAGCGCGACGTCCACCGGGGTTCTGACCGTGCCGGCGGTACCCGGAATCACCTTCGGCCATAACGGCAACCGCATCGTGCCAGTCCGCAGCCAGTACAGCGCGCCCCCCATCAGCGGCCGGTATCGCTGGGTCAACGGCCCTGAACTGCACCCGAAGCCCACGACCTCGAAGAGCAGCGCCCACACGACGGTCTTCTGGAAGAACACGGGCTCGTTCCACCACGCGCCGAAGTGCCCGAGTCCGCCGAGCTGTGGTGTCGTCAGTGCCGTGACCAGCACTGCTAGCGCGATGAAGGCCAGTCCCTTGGCGAGATAGCCGAGCAGGATGGTCTTGGGAGTGCCGGCGCCATGCTCACCCCAGGCCACCACTCCCTCCCGGATGTTCTGCAACCGGATTCGCATGCCGTCATCCGTCTCTGATGATCTTTCGCTCTGGGACACCACTGGTCACGCTCCCTCTCTGCCACACGCACGGAACTGGCACTGCAGATCAGCGGAGCAAAACTATAACGTGTTCCACATCGAGTTCGGCGAATCCGAAACGATCCCGAGCCGCGCTGCGCGACATCCGCTGCCGGTCGAGCCGCATCGCGCTCGCGACGCGGTTCAAGTCGTACGTCGGTGTGCGGCTCGATCCTGCGCACCCAGCAACTACCGAACGTGGCGGCCGGGACATCAGCACGCAACAGAGCAGGAAGGAAGCGACGCCAGCACGACGGGCAAGCGCTACGACAGTGTGCGGACCCAGGCCGCGTTGGCACGCTGTCGTACGGCACGGGTATGACGTGTGGCCTTGCGTCGACGTTTCACCGGGTGCGCAGGTAGGACAGTGCTGCTGCGGCAGCGTTGGCTCCGCACAGGCCGTGTGCTCCGGGGCCGGGTGGTGTCGCCGCAGAGCAGAGGTACATTCCCGGAGCCCCGATGTCGTAGGGCCGAAGCGTAAGGCGCGGCCCGGCCACGAGCTGGGGGATGTTCTTGGCGCCCGTGAGGATGTCACCGCCGACGAAGTTCGGGTTGTGGGCGGCTACCTGGGTGGTCGAGCGGATGCGGAAGTCCACGATCACGTCTCGAAAGCCGGGTGCGAAGCGTTCGATCTGTCGGATGATGGCTTGTGTCGCGTCACCGGTGTAACCGTGCGGCACGTGCGCGTAGGTCCATAGTGGATGAACGTTTCCGGACGATCTGCTCGGGTCGGCGAGGTACTGCTGACCGACGAGCACGAACGGTCGGTCGGGCATCCGCCCGGCGGATATTTCGCGTTCCGCCTGGACGATCTCGTCGAACGGTCCACCGAGGTGCACGGTGCCAGCATGTCTGGCCGCTTCCACGAGCCAGGGCACACCCTCACGGACAGCAAAGTCAACCTTGAACGCGCCGGGCCCGTGCCGGAACCGCCGGTAGGCTCGGATCGTTCGTCGCGGTCCAGAGTCGCCGAGGATATCGGCGACAGCGCTCGGCGACGTGTCGAAAATCGTCACATCGCTGGGAGGCAGTTCGGACAGGGACGTCACCCAGGTCCCCGTCTCGATCGTGCCACCGAGGTCCTGGAGGAGCGCTGCCAGGGCGTTGGTGATCGACTGGGATCCGCCGGCGGCGACTGCCCAGCCGTAGCGGTGGCCCGCGGTGAGGATCCCCATGCCGATTGCCGAGGCCAAAGGTCGATGCAGTGGCTGGAACGCATGCGCGGCGACGCCCCCGAACAGGGCCTTGGCCTCCGCGGTCCGGAACACCTTCGCCAACGCTGTGGCGGGTGGCAGGGCCGCGAGCCCGAATCGGGCGAGATGGACCGGGTGACGCGGAAAGTGAATCAGCGGCTGGAGGATGTCCTCGGCAAGCACGTCGTACTGCCGGACATTGCGGTGGAACAATGCGCGCCAACGAGTCGCGTCGGGTCCCAGTTCGGCTGCGGTGTCCTCCACGGAACGGTACAGGGCGGCGGCACGCTCGTCCTCCAGAGGGTGGACGCAGTCGATCTCCGGAAGAAGCCACCGCAGTCCGTAGCGTTCCAGGTCGAGGCTCCGCAGGAACGGCGAGCCCACCGCCATGGGGTGGGTCGCCGAGCATTGGTCATGGATCAGCCCTGGCGCGAGTGCCTCGACCGAACGGGTGCCGCCGCCGATCTCATCCGCCCCCTCGAGCACGGTGACATCCACACCCTCGCGTGCGAGCGCGACCGCGGCTGCTAGTCCGTTCGGCCCGCTGCCGACCACGGTGGCGGTGCTCATGTGGCCCTTAAGGCACGTTCGTCGATCTTGGCACGTGTCACGTAGGCGCCGGGTACACCGCCCAGCACATGAAAAGGAGCGCCGACGGCGGCCGTTTCCGACGCGTTCGTGTGGCCGCGGAGCACGTTCTCGATCTCCTTAGGGTACAGGTTCT
This sequence comes from Pseudonocardiaceae bacterium, assembly GCA_051984675.1. Taxonomy (GTDB): domain Bacteria; phylum Actinomycetota; class Actinomycetes; order Mycobacteriales; family Pseudonocardiaceae; genus JBPYFK01. The sequence continues at coordinate 15,736 of JBPYFK010000072.1, forward strand.
TGCCGCATCGGATGATCAGGTCTCTAATCCAGTCGACTGTGATCAAGTACCCGTCTCCGTCGAATCTCCCGACGCCGCAGGTCTGCGACCACCCGTCGATGAGCACTTGCGCGGTCTCCTGGCCACAGCCGAGAGCGGCGCGCACGAGGTTGGGAACGTTGATCACGAACTCGCCGGCTGAACTGTCGGTTACCTCATGTCCTGATCTGTCCGACGGCCGGGCGGGCTTGCCTCGTGATTCATACGATCTCCACATCCGACTTCGCCGCCGCACCCGGGTCGAGCCGTACTGGGATTTCCCCACTCCAGGGTTGACGTTCCAGCATGCTCGAGACGGTCACGTGGCCACGTTCGAACTCGCCGGTGGCCGCATCGACCAACCGGTACTCTTGGTCTTGCCGCTGGATCGGCTGGCCATCGAGCACGATGACGCGAACTTCGCCCGCCTCGAACTGGCAACGCCGGTGCAGCGCATCGATGAGTTGCTCGTTGTGCAGGTGGCCGTCGCCGAAGTTCCATCCCAGGGCAGCGCCGGCGATGAACTCGCCGTCAAGGGGCATGTAGGCGGTTTCGTGGTCGTCGCCGCAGGCGCGTGGGATGAGCCCGAACAACGCCCGTCCGTGCGTGTGCATCGCCCGGAACGCGTAACCCTTGTGCAGGAGCAGATCGGCAACCTCATCGCCGTACAACCTCGCGAGCTGCGCGCGTGGGAGCGAGGCCGACTTGGGCACGCAGTTCTCGATCTTGTCGATCGCGCTCGGCTTGAGACACCACATCGACGTGTCCCAGTTGCCGGCGTAATAGCGCATACCGATCAGGAAGGAGACCTTGCGCGGAAACGCATTGCCGATGACGATTCCCGCTACCAACGCGCCTGCGAGCAGGGCGACCGGCAGTGGATGCGTGACGTCGCTGATGCCGACAGGTGCGTTGTGCACGAACAGGAACGTGATGCCGAACATCATGTAGACGTTCCACTCCAGCGGTACGCCCATCGGGATGCTGGTGAGGATGTTGAGATGGAACAGCACCATGATGATCGCGGCGATCGTGGTGACCGGACCGCCACGAGAGGCGAACAAGGCCAGCGGCACCGAGTACTCGACGACCATGCCACCGTGAGCCAGCATCGAGCACACGCGCGAAGGCCGGATGTCGTGCGGGTAGTCCTTGTGCAGCTTCTTCTTGAGCCACTTGCTTCGAAGCAGTGGATTGTTGCTCATCATGACTTGCACGACGTGCGGAAAGTGCCGGTTGAGTTTGGAGGTCGCCGCTCCCCACCAGATCAGCAACATGATGATCTTCGCTGCGACGATCATGTCAAGCCCAGGGAGCAGGAACGCCACCACGGCGGTCAAGTAGACCTCGGATCGGGCGGCAAGGAAGATCATCTTGTCGCGCAGACCGATCAGCGGAAGCAGAATGAGCAACGGGAGGAACCGGTACGGGGCGAGCAGGCCCACGTGCCCGTCCAGGCCACCCAGATCTCGGGTGGCCGGCGAGAGCAGGGCCCACAGGGCAGAGGCGAGTACACCGGCGTACAACACACAGTCAAGAACGCCCCGTCTGGTGCCCTCGGTGAGCGGTACCTTTCCCGGCCAGGGCGGCATCCGGACGGTTCCCGGCCGCAACCAATGCAGAAACGCGCCAATCGGAGGGATAAACCGCATCGTGAGGGGGCCAAAGCCGCAACCCAACCCCAATACCTCGAACAGGATCGTCCAGACGACCAGTTTTTGGTACACGACCGGTTCGGCCCACCACGAGCCGACGTCACTCAAGGGCCCTATGCCCGGTGTCATGGCCGCGAACACCATCGCGCCGAGTAGGTAGAGTCCGATCTTGAGGATGTAGAGGACGTAGACGGCGTCCGGTGTGCCGAACCCGTTGGTGGCCCAATGCTGGACCATGGGTTTGGTGCGGGTCATGCGGTCCTGACCACGCCAGCCTTCGTAGTCCAGATCAGGAAGGACCGGATTGATGGCTCCCATGGGGCTCCTTTGCTCCAGCAGGCACGGGGTCAAAGTGGCCCGATCGTGCCGTCACGCTAAGAAGGCGCACCCTTCGGGACCATGGGTGCGGCACACGAAGGGCAGGATCGTGGTTGTGCGGCGCGCACGAACACGGAGGTCAGGACGTCAGAACCGATGAGCCAAGCAGGTGGCAGGCCACGAGTGCGACCTCGAAGTTGACCCGGGCGACGACTGGTCCCTGTTCGCACGCACAACGACCGTACTGGCGACTCGGTCGATTCGGTATCGCTCAACGTCAGATCGGCTAGGACGTGTGGCGAAAGTGGTCATCGGACGCTTGTCACGGCGGTGGCTTTGGTCGCGACAGCGACGATCCGTGCTGTACTGTCATCGCCGAGCCCCACACGATCGGGCTCAACACAGTGCTCGTCGGGATTGAGCTGACACTCTCCTCCACCGCGAACACAGCCCGCCTCCGCGACCGTGGCCAGCTACGACGCACCGGTTTCGTTGCCACTGTTCCATCTGAATGGCCGGGGACACACTTGGGTGGCCGAGTCACCAACCACGAACCTCTCGCGTGGCAACGGCATGTCTCGACCTTCCCTTCGGTTCGCATGCCGACCTAGACTCGCGCTGGTGACCGGAGCGGCTTATCAAGCGAGTGAGAGCGGACCGCTGACGGTGGACGCGGCGTTCTATGCAGGGCTGGCGGTCGCCAGAAGCCACGCTGAGCTGCAGAGGAGTTTCCAGATTCCGGTGCGGTCAGGACAGGCATGGGAGGTGCCCGCAGGAAAACTATGCCGGATCGTCACCGTGGAGGGTCCGCAGGTCGGAGACTTCAACGTCTGGAACCGACACAATCCGCGCGAGCACCTGTGGGCCTCGCGCACCCGGCAGCTTCAGCGCGCGCACGTCAGCACCTACGACCGACTGTGGTCGACACTGCCCTACCTGCGTCCGCTTCTGACGATCACCGATGACAGCCTCGCCGGCTACGGCACCGACGTCGAGGGTGGGCGCGTGCACGATCTGCTCGGCACCCGGTGCGACCCCTACGTCAACCGCATGCTGACCGGCGAGGACTTCGACTACCACTGTCACTCGAACCTGACGCGCGCCGTACTGCCCTACGGGCTGGCCGAGGCCGATGTGCACGATGTGCTCAACATCTTCCAATGCACAGGGCTCAATGAACACGACCAATACTTCATGAAGGCATGCCCGGCTCGACGCGGTGACTACTTCGAGTTCTTCGCCGAGATCGACCTGCTCTGCGCGTTGTCCACGTGTCCCGGCGGCGACCTGTCAGTTCCACTGTGGGGTCCGAACGCCGGAGACCCCGCAGACGTCTGCCATCCGCTCGGTGTGGAAATCTACTGCCCCAACGACGAACTGCTTGACGGGTGGCAGGAACCTGGCCCAGCACAGTACGCGGGACAGCATGGCCTGTCCGCTCCCCCATGGACACCTAGCGAGCAGCAACGCGCCGCGCAACTCGCCCATGCCGCATCCAATGAACCCCGATAGGCCGCGTTAACGTGACCCGGACATCCGATTTGGATTAATCACGTCGCGACCACCCCACCACAGCGACCCAAGGCCACCGCCGCCAGCGGACCACCCCATGCGTTCGCGTCAGGGCTGTGGCCCCCAGGGGTCGGGCATTGAGTCCCATTCCCGCTGCCAGGCACGTTGGGCGTGCCACGCGGCCGCGTGGTAGATACAGGCGAGCGCCACCACGCACAGCAGTTCGATCAACCCCAATGCCCAGAAGGCTAACCCCGCGGCCAACACCTTGATCATCACGGTAGATGCGGGTGGTGCGGTGAGATCGCCGCCGAGGTCGATCCAGATGGTGACCGGCTGTCCACGCACACTGTGCTCGGGGACCTCGATCACCGCAGTCCGCGGTAAGCCTCCGGTATCGGTCCACGCCACGGGTGCAGTGAAGTGGACGATCTGCGGTCCGATCTGTTGGGTCTGCGGGTCAGTGAGCACCACGGCAGCCACCGGGTGCGCCGCTGCGGCGGCAGTTGCTGCCTTCCCTGATTCTCGGGCGTGCAGCAGAAGCCCGAGCGCGGCCGACCCAGGAACGGCTAATGCGGCGACCAGCAGCACCAGCACAATCAACGCCGCCGAGAGCCGGTCCACCCGGCGCCGCAAGGGATTCGGTGAGCTTCCCAAAGCGTGCACCAGCCATGCCCCATGCCCGGCGAGATCCGCGACCATCACGAGCTCCTCATGCACGATGTCGCCTCACCAGTGCAATCACTGATGAGGCGCGACGCCACCCTGAGGGCAACTCCCAGCTTAGCGACAGGCCATGTACCAGAGCGAGGTCGAGTTGGCCAGCCTGCAACGACTGCACCAGAGGACCGGTACTCGCTGGTTGCAACCGCACAGTGATATCGGGGTGGTCGGCGGTGATGGCGCGCATGATCTCAGTGTGGAGTTCGCGGGAGACGTCGGGCGCGATACCGAGGACAGCCGTCCGCGTGAGGTGGCTGGTGCTGTCGCGGACGAGATGCGGCAGTTCGTCGAATCGGTCCAGGATCTCGCGTGCGCGAGGGAGGAGGGCCTCCCCTGCGGCGGTGAGCTGAATCCGGTGGTGGCCGCGGACGAACAACGGCGTGCCCAGGTCGCCTTCGAGATCCTTGATGCGGCGGCTCAGCGGTGAGGTGGCCATGTGCAGGCGCGCCGCGGCCCGGGTGAAGCTGAGCTCGTCGGCGACCGCCACGAAATACCGCAGGTGCAGCATCTCCACCCGCTTACGGTAGCTGGCACTGTCACATGACCGCTGCGGTCACGTCCACGTTCGCCGATTGGTCGTGGCCTCCTGGTCGCGTCCGCTCTAGCGTCGAGTGCCGGGCCCCGGCGCACGGACGCCGATCCGAACGACGACAGCGAGGTGCCAAGGATGGGCGGTCGACCGATCCGTATCGCGAACTTCTCCGGCTATCTCGGCGACCGGTACACGGCCGTCGACGAGGCGCTGGCCGGGGACCAGGTGGACGTGTTGGTCGGCGATTATCTCGCGGAGGTCACGCTGGCAGCGCTGTCCGCCCGCTATCAGCAGGACCCCGCACGGGGCTACGTCGAGTACTTCGTCGACCAGATCCGGCCCCACCTGGGCACCATCGCCCAGCGCGGTACGAAGGTGGTGACCAACGCGGGCGGGTTCCACCCCGCGGCCCTCGCCGAGGTGATCCGTAGGCAGATTGTTGACGCCGGTCTGGAGCTGACAGTCGCCCACGTCGAGGGCGACAACGTGGTGTCGCGGCTGGCCGAGCTCCAGGATGCCGGGTACAGCTTGACCAACCTGGACACCGGCGAGCCGCTGTCGTCTTGGGGGGTGCGGCCGATCGCGGCGAACGCCTACCTCGGTGGCTGGGGAATCACCGCGGCGCTGGCCGAAGGCACGGACATCGTGATCTGTGGCCGAGTCACCGACGCTTCCCTGACAGCCGGGGCAGCGGCCTGGTGGCACGCGTGGAGCCGGGCCGACTGGGACGCTCTCGCCGGCGCGGTACTTGCGGGGCACGTCATCGAGTGCGGTCCCCAGGCGGTCGGCGGGAATTTCTCCGGCTTCACCACCATTCCGGCCATGCTGGTTCCCGGCTTCCCGATCGCCGAGGTCGCTTCGGACGGGACAAGCGTGATCACGAAGCATGCCCGGGACGGCGGGGCGGTCACGGTCGACACGGTCACCGCTCAGATCGTCTACGAGATCCAGGGCCCTCGGTATCTCAACCCGGACGTCACCGTCGACTTGGAGGATGTGCGGTTGGCGGCGGTCGGTCCAGATCGCGTCGCGATCTCCGCGGCGAGCGGGTCGCCGCCCCCACCGACCACGAAGGTCGCGGTGTTCGGCCAGATCGGATACACGGTGGTCAACACGGTGTTCGTCACCGCTCCGAACGTCGACGAGAAGGTCGACCTGTTGCGTGCCCAGATCGGCCGCGACCTTCCCGAAGGCGTCGAACTTGACATCACACGGATCGGCACGGCCGCCACCGATCCTGATACGCAGTGGGACGCGACCGTGGCCCTGCGGGTGCTGGCCGCATCGCGTGACATTGAGCCGCTTCGGCAGCTCGACCTGCCGCGTCGGCTCGGCAGCCTGTATCTCCAGAGCATCCCTGGTTTCTTCCACGACGGTGCGGCCACGTGGCGGCACAAGCCGCGACCCCGCATCGACTACTGGCCCGCTCTGCTACCCATGAAGGTCGTCGCTCACCGGGCGGTGCTCCACGACGGCCGCAGCGTGGAAATCACGCCATCGGTGCAGACCGAGGTCAGCAACCAACCGGTTCACCCGGAACCCGCCGACATGCCACTGGCTGACCGGGTCTGCCACGCGCCGCTCGGCACGATCGTCTATGCCCGCAGTGGCGACAAAGGCGGCAACAGCAACGTCGGAATCTGGGTCACCGCCCCCGAGGCATGGCCCTGGTTGCGGCAGTTCCTGTCCACCGCCGAGCTACGACGGCTGATGCCGGAGGTCAAGGATCTCGACATCGTGCGCCACGAGTTCCCCCACCTACGTGCCGTGCACTTCGTCCTGCGTGGGCTACTCGGCACTGGCGGTTCGTCGAACCCGCGCGTTGATCAGGTCGGCAAGGCCGTCGGGGAGTACCTGCGAGCCAAGCACGTTCTGATCCCCGAAGACCTGCTGAACACAGGAAAGGGCACCGATGTCGCTGACTGACCGGGTAGCGAAGGCGGTGGCGAATCCGGCTACCGACGACGCCTTCGACCCACACGCCGAACTCGCCGCACTCCTGTCCGGGATCGGGATGCGCCCAGCCGACACGGGCGGAACGATCCGCTTCCAGGGGGCAGACCCCGTCGTGCCCAGCACGCTGCGGCTCGGCGCAGCCTCGGCGATCGCCCTTGCCGCCAAGTCAGCCGCGATCGCCAAGCTGTGGCAGCTGCGCGGAGGCGCCGGTCAGGACATCGCGGTCGACCTGCGAGTCACGCCCCATCGCCTGTGCCCGTTTTATGACCGGAAATGGGAGTTGCTCAACGGCTATCCCGGCGCCGCACCGGCCAATCCCACACAGGCGCTGGGCTTCCGGTTCTACCGCACGGCCGACGACCGATGGGTGATGCCGCTCAACCCGTATCCGAAGATCAAGGTCGCGACCCAGAAACTGCTGGGTGTCGCCGACGACGTCGACGCCGTGGCTGCGGCCATCGCCCGCTGGAATGCCCGCGACCTGGAGGCTGCCGCGGAGACCACCGGTGTTGTCGTACCGATGCTGCGTACCACCGCGGACTTGCTGGTGGAACCGCACTACCGCGACGTGCTCGCAGAGCTGCCCTTGATCGAGATCACCAAGGTCGGCGACAGTGATCCCGAGCCCCTTCCTGCCTGCGGTGGTCAACCGCTTTCCGGACTCCGCGCTTTGGGCATGGGACACGTGATCGCCGGCGCGGGTGTAGGGCGAGCGCTGGCGCTGCATGGCGCCGACGTGCTCAACCTGTGGCGGCCGGACGAGCTTGAGCACGACGTCACCTACATCAGCGCGAATATCGGTGTCCGATCGGCCACCGTCGAACCCTTCGCGGCCGACGGAATCCGGCGCATCCACCATCTGCTCGCGGGAGCGGACGTCTTCTACGCCAACCGACGGCCGGGCTACCTCGACCGGATCGGGCTCTCCGCGCACCAGGCCGCGCACGCCCGGCCGGGAATCATCCACGCCACCGCCTCTCTGAACGGTGAAGTGGGTCCGTGGGCGAACAGAGTGGGATTCGACCAGACAGCCGGGGCCTTGGTGGGCATGATGCATCTCGAAGGGGATGGCCAACGCCCGGCCTTGCCGCCAATCCTCGTGGTCAACGACTACATCGTGTCCTGGTTGCTGACCGCAGGCATCGTCGAAGCCTTGGCCCGCCGCGCCGCGGAGGGCGGCAGTTACCGGGTGCACGTCTCACTAACCCGAGCGGCCCTGTGGATCCTCAGCATGGGCGTCTTCGACAAGACCTACGCCACGCAGACCGCCGGCCACGGCGAGGAACATTCCTACCTGGACCCCGAAACCTTCACCGCACAGACGCCGCTGGGCCGCTACCAGGGCGTCACCGATCAGGTGCACATGTCCGAAACACCCGGCTCCTACCGCACGGTGCTCGTCCCCCGCGGTTCCGGTCATATGGAATGGGACCGCTGACCCTCACGGCTCCAACCCGGGGCCGGCAAAGGGGTCGACTTCCATCGGTCCAAAGACCGCGCTAAACAGGCGGATGGTGCGCGCGGTCATGCTCGACCGGGACTCGCTGGGGTGGTCGATCCACCAGTTCACCAACGCGTCAAAGACGTTGAGCCACGCCGCGGTCATCGCCGAGGCGTCAAGCGCGTCGTCGTTGCCGGCCAGGTGGAGCAGTTCGCGCACGCCGTCGACAGCCACGGCCTGCATACGCTGCTCGTAGTGCCTGTGCTTCGCGATGATCTCGGGCGTGGCGGGCAGGGTGGGGTCGCGGAACACCCGCCACATCCAGGGCTGGGGTTCGAGAGCGGCGAAGAACTGGTCCAGGGTGACGATGGCGCGCTGCTGGCCGACCAGACCGAGCCGGGCGGTGCGCTCAATGACCTCGACGAGCACATCGCCCGCGCAGGTCAGGCAGGCGGCGAACAGCCCTTCCTTGGAACCGAAGTAGTTGTAGATCAGGGGCTTGGAGATACCGGCCTTCTCGGCGACGGTGACCAGGGACGTTCCGGCGTAGCCGTGTTCGGCGAACACGCGGCCCGCGGTGTCGACGATCTGCCGTTCACGTTCCGGTCGAGCGACACCCTTGGTTCCAACGTTGACCACGTCCGCAGTATAGCGGGCGGAATTGACTTGGTGGTAACTTACTCTGAAGTCACATCACCGGAGGAGTTTCATGTCGGACTTGCTGGACCCGATGCAGAACCCCGTCACCTACGCGGCGCCCTTCTTCGTGTTGAGCATCCTCATCGAACTAGCAGCGCTGAAGTGGCTCGACCACGACGACAACGCCACCGGTTACTCGGTCAGGGACGCGCGCGCCAGCCTCACCATGGGACTGGGTTCGCTGCTCTTCCTCACCGTGTTCAAGGTCAGCACATTCTTCGTCTACAGCGCGCTCTACACATACCTGGCGCCGTGGCACCTGCCTACCGACACATGGTGGTTCTGGGTGTTGCTGATCGTAGGGTTGGACTTCTGCTACTACTGCAACCACCGGTTCGTGCACCGGACCAACATCGGGTGGGCTGCGCACCAGTCGCATCACTCCAGTGAATACATGAACTTCACCACCGCTCTGCGGCAGAAGTGGAACCCGTGGTTCGAGTTCTTCTTCTGGCTGCCGCTGCCCCTCCTCGGGTTCGCACCGTGGGCGCTGTACGTGGCGTTCTCATGGAACCTGATCTACCAGTTCTTCGTGCACACCGAGCTGGTCGACAAGCTGCCGCGACCGGTCGAGTTCGTGTTCAACACGCCCTCGCACCACCGCGTGCACCACGGCTCGGACCCCGAGTACCTGGACAAGAACTACGGCGGCATCCTCATCATCTTCGACCGATTGTTCGGCACGTTCCAGGAGGAAATGCAGCGTCCGACCTACGGCTTGACCAAGCCGGTAGAGACCTACAACGTCATCAAACTCGAATACGACGCGTTCGCCGAGGTGCTGCGCAACGTCCGCTCCGCCACGCGTTTCCGGGACAAGCTCGGCTTCCTGTTCGGGCCGCCGGGCCGGGAACCCGCCGCCGAAGGGGCGCAACCTACGGCCACTACCGGCGCCGGTCTCTGATCAAGAGCGAGAGCTCCGCGGTGAGCATGCCCTTCTCCTGACACGCCCGTCATCAGTGGGGCCCTATACCCGTGAGCACCATGCCGAGCACATTCTCGGCGACTTCGGCGGCGGATGCCCCGTCGCGGTCGATCAGGTGAGTGAGTCCGGTGACCGTAACAGCCCCGAAGAGGACGGACGACGCGGTCGCGGGGTCGATCGTGGGGCGCAGAGTGCCGTCGCTGGCCCCTTCGACGATCAGCTGTTCGACGGGTATGTGGAATGCAGCGCGGATGGCGTGGGCGATTTCGGGGATGCGGCCTGCTCGGCCGAGGTCGCCAACGAGTGTCTGGCAGATCGCTGGATGCGCGAACATGACCGACAGTTGTGCGTGCACGATATCGGCCAGTCGCTGGCGTGCGGTGCCGGGCGTGGCCATGGCGCAGGCGACCGCGTCGCGTACGAGGCGGAGCATCTCCCCGAGCAAGAACGCAAGAATGTCTTCCTTGCCGGCGAAGTGGTAGTACAGCGTCGCCTTGGCTACACCGCTGGCGGTGGCAATGTCCTCCATCGTTGTCTGATCGAGACCGCGTTCGGCGATCGGCTCGGCCGCGCGGTACAGCCGGGTGGCCAGCGACCGGGGGACGCTTCGCGCTCGTAGGCCGGCGCTGGTCGAGCCTGTTGGAACAGCCGCAGCGGTCTCGCCGGCCCGAGCCGCCTGCGGTGGTTGGTGGCTGGTCGGACGCATGGGCTCATCTTCTCGCGCCGGGGTTGGATACAGTGCCTCCATCCAGATTGCTACTCGTGAGTTTAGACCCATTGTCTAAACACTGAGGTTGGCTCTATCGTCCGCGTTCGTGTGGAGGACTCGCCGGCGAACGCCATCACCGACGCGAAACTCGGGGCGCACGGCGCTGCGACCGCGAGGACTGTGGCGCTATCCCAAATCGGTGGTGGCGGCTTGGGTGGTGCTAGCGACGCTGCTGGGCGTGTTCGGGCCGCGCTTGGAGCAGGTGATCACAGACCACAGCACGCCGTTTCTGCCATCGGATGCGCCGATGCAACGCGGGCTGCGAACTATGGATCAGGCCTTCGGGACGGGCCAGGCACGATCGTTCGTTTTCGTGGTGCTGGAGCATTCGCGAGGGCTGACTGCCGCCGACGAGGTCTTCTACAACCAGCTCACCCAGAGGCTGCACGCTGCCGGAAGCCGGGCGGTCGAGGTTCAGGAGTATGCCTCGCATCCGCAGGAGCGTCAGGCGTTGCGCAGCGCCGATGGGCAGGCCACCTACATCCCGGTGGGGCTGCGCGACGAGCTGGGCACCGCGCAGGCCATCGAGGACGTCCATTGGTTGCGGACCACCGTGCAGGCCACGAAGCCGCCACCCGGGCTGAACACGCACGTCACCGGCGACGCGGCCATGGTCGCCGATCTCAACGATGCACTCCTGGCCAGCCTGGCCCAAAGCACCCTGCTGGCCTTCGCGGCAATCGTGCTCATCCTGCTGTTGATCTATCGACGGGTGGCCACCGTGCTGATCCCGTTGATCACGATCGGTGTCGGCGTCTTGTGCGCCCGCGGAGTCGTCGCGTTGGCCGGAACACACGGCATGCCGGTGTCGACCTATACCGACGCCTTCCTCATGGCCGTCGCCTTGGGCGCCGGTACGGACTACAGCGTGTTCGTCATCAGCCGGTACCAGGAGCATCTTGCTACCGGACTCACGCCAACGGCCGCAGCCGGTCAGGCCATCAGTCGCCTGCGAGCGGTCCTCACCGCCTCGGCCGGCACCATCATCATCGCCAGCTGCGCCATGGTTCTCGCGCAGTTGGCCCTCTTTCACGCGACCGGTCCAGCGATCGCGTTGGCGGCCGGGATCAGCGCGCTCGTTGGCGGCACATTGACCCCCGCGCTGCTGGCGCTCTTCGGCCACCGAGCCGCCGCGCCCGCACGGCAATCCGCGCACGGATGGTGGACCCGCGCAGGCACCGTTGTGGCACGGCGCCCGGCTCGCACCCTGGCCGTGGGCGTGCTGTCGTTGTCGGCCTTGGCGGCGGCGTTTCCCACCCTGCGGGTCAGTCTCGATGAAAGCGCCATGCAGCCGGCCTCCACCGACAGCAACCAGGGCTACACGGCGCTGAATGCGCACTTCCCGCGCAACGAACTGCTACCCGACTACCTTTTGCTGGTCGCCGACCATGACCTGCGCAACCCCCGCGATCTCGCGGTACTCGACCAGGTCACCCGTACCGTCGCGAGGACGCCGGGCGTCACCGCCGTGCGCAGCGTGACCCAGCCGCTGGGCACGGCACTGCCCCAGGCCAGTCTCGCCGGACAACTCGGCGACATCGGCAACCAGCTCACCCACACCGGCCACGACCTCGCCGAGCAGCAGCCCGGGCTTACCAGACTCTCCGGCGGAACAGACAGCCTCGCCCGCGGTGCCGACGCGCTTGCCGGTGGGTCGCAACAGGCGACCCAGGCCGTCGACCTGTTCCTCAACGGCCTCCACGCCGAGCAACAGGGCCTGGATACCGCCGCTGGCCACACGATGCGGGCCGCCGACGGCTCCAGCCAGCTCGCGAGCGGCGCCCACGTGCTCGCCGCAGCCCTGACCACCGCCCATGATCAGACAGCTCAAGCCATCAGCGGCCTCGGGCAGATCGACCAAGCCTTAGCCGGCGACACCGTGTGCACCGCCGATCCGATCTGCCACCAATCCCGCGACGCGCTAGATGTGATCTACCGCGCCCAGCACGACCAACTCCTCCCCGGCCTGCAGCAGGCCGCACATGGTGCCCAAACGCTCGCCGACGGCAACACCACCCTCGGCAACGGGCTCCGCCAGCTCCACGACGGCCTCCTTCAGGCACACCAAGGGCTCGGCCGCCTCGCCGACGGTGAACAGACCTTTCAATCACGGCTCGGGCAGCTCGCCGGTGGAGCTTCCCAACTCGCTGACGGCACCGCGCAACTAGCGCCGCATCTCGATCAACTCATCGCCGCCACCGGCGATCTCGGCCACGGACTCGACCAGGCTGGCACCCACCTTCACGACGCAGGCGAGAGCACTGGCAGCGCCGGCACTGCCGGGGTCTTCCTGCCCAACCGCGCCATCGACGACCCGCGGTTCGCCCTCGCCCGCGACCAATACCTCTCCCCCGACGGCCACATCGCACGCATGCTCGTCCTCGGCAACAGCCCACCCCTGCAACCAGCCGGCCTGCAGCGGCTGCACCAGGCTGTCGACACGACAAGCCTCGCCGTCCGGGGCACGCCCCTGGACAACGTCCGCATCATGTCCACCGGCGCCGCTGCCTTCGGAGACGACCTCAGCAACGCCGTGAACGCGGACAGTGCCCTCGTCGTTCCTATCGTGCTGCTGGCGGTACTGCTGATTCTCGTGATCACGCTCCGGGCCCTGATAGCGCCCCTGTACCTGTTGGCCTCTGTGGTCCTGTCCTATGCCGCGACCATGGGCATCACCACGCTGGTTTGGCAGGACGCGCTGCACCAGCCCATCGAATGGAGCGTCCCGATCATGAGTTTCGTGCTGCTGGTCGCGGTCGGCGCGGATTACAACATTCTGCTGGCGTCCCGCATCCGCGAGCAGGGACATACCGGACGGGCCGAAATCGCTCGGGCGGTCGCCGCCACTGGTGCGGTCATCACCTCAGCTGGGCTCATCTTCGCCAGTAGCTTCGTCGCCTTCATCCCGGCACCGCTGATCGGCCTCGCTGAAAACGGCTTCACCATCGCCACTGGCCTGCTGCTGGACACGTTCGTGGTGCGCACCCTGCTCGTTCCCTCCGCCGCAGCCTTGCTCGGCCGCTGGAACTGGTGGCCAGGGCATCACACATGAGCATGGGACGTCCCGGAGCACGAAGGTCCACTTCGGCAGTGCGGACCGAGTCGACCTGCCGTAGTGGAACCAGCCGGCGCGGAACCCGAACAGGTGGCGCAGCCGGACAGCTACCGCGAGCCGTGGGGTTCCTCGAACCAATGGCGCTGTCAGTCCCGGGTTTCCGTACCAAACGGGCCGATGGGGGCCCAGAAGTCCAGTGGGACGCGGCTCGCCGAGCGGCCGGCTTTGTCGAGAAGGTGACCCATCAACTTGATCGGGCGCAGCACCACGGCCCGATCGGTGATCTCCAGCCTGGGCAGCTTGGTCACCAACGTGCTCTCCAACGCCACCGCGTCGCCGGGTGAGGCAAGCCAGGCGACAAGCAACAGGTTGGCAGACCCGCTGATCGCCGCGCACATGCGCACTTCCGGTAACAGGCCGAGCCATCGCGCGGTCGCCTCTACCTGATCGGGAGGCACTCGCAGCGACAGCAGCACGGTGACAGGGGCGGGAGAATGCGCCCTGGCGACCTCACAGCGCAGCCGCAGCATCCCGGCGGCGAGGAGGCTGTCGACGTGGCGGCGCACTGTGCTCGCGCTGACGCCGAGCCGTGGGCCCAGTTCGCTGAAGGGTGCGCGGCCGTTCTCGCCGAGAGCGAGCAGCAGCGCGCGGTCCAGCGCGGTGAACGACGTCGTCGGCGCCGGTTGTGGCGATCTGGCGCGGAGGGTTTCCTTCTGTCCCCGCGAAATCGCCTGCACCTGCCATCGACTGCCCTCGCTGAACAACCTGGGCGAGACCACTGTGCGCGCCTGGGCGACGCCGGGCACCAGGGACAATTGATGCACGACGTAATCGGATACTTCGCTCAGCCCTGGTGCGACGACGTGCGCGAAGAGGTCGTAGTTGCCCGCGACGTAGTCGACGGTCGGCACGTGCGGGTCGGCCGCCATGGCCTGAGCCACCTCGATCTGCCTGCCGGGCTCGCAGGTGACCTGCACGAACGCCAGCCCCAGGCGGCGGGCGAGCTCACGGCCGGGATAGGCCGACATCCATGCGCTGCCCTGGTCCACCAGTCGCTGCCATCGCCGGACCGCCGTGGTCGCGCCGATCCCCAGCGCTTGGCCGATCAGCGACCACGGCGCTCTTGGGTTGATCTGCAGCGCGTTGACCAGTGCAAGGTCAGTCTCGTTGAGCGGTTTCCCGACGGGTGCGTCTGGGGCCGGCGGGGTGCCCATCCCACGCCCCGCGTTGTCGCGATCGAAACCTGCTGTTGCGCCGGCCAGCGTGGCGGATTCTTCCTGTCGGAGGCTGTTCATGCACGTTTCTTGCGATATCCGGGCTGATGGTGCTCGTCGTTCGCATTATGTCTGGAACCGGTCACGCACACCGTGATGTGAGATGGGAACCACATGACTCTGCGCGACGATGCGAAGGCGATGCAGGACGACCTGGTGGCGTTGCGGCGGGAACTGCACCAGATCCCGGAGATCGGCCTTGACCTGCCCAGGACGCAGGAAAAGGTGCTTACCGCCCTGGACGGCCTACCGCTGGAGATCAGTACCGGAACCGGTCTTTCGTCGATCACCGCGGTGCTTCGTGGCGGGAAGCCGGGACCGGTGGTGCTGTTGCGCGGTGACATGGACGCGTTGCCGGTCACCGAGCGGTCCGGCGAGCCCTTCGGTTCGCGCCAGGACGGGGCCATGCACGCCTGCGGCCATGACCTGCACACCGCCGGTCTGGTGGGTACGGCTCGCCTGCTCGCCGCGAGGAAGGAGACGCTGGCCGGGGACATCGTCTTCATGTTCCAGCCCGGTGAGGAGGGCTGGGACGGCGCGGGCCACATGCTTGAGGAGGGCCTGCTCAACTCGGCTGGGCGGCCGATCGACGCGGCGTACGGGCTGCACGTTTTTTCGGCGGTCGAGCCCAACGGGGTGTTCGCGGCCAGGCCGGGTCCGCTCATGGCCGCCTCCGGCGCGTTGGAGGTGCG
The DNA here is from genome assembly GCA_051984675.1 of Pseudonocardiaceae bacterium. Classification (GTDB taxonomy): domain Bacteria; phylum Actinomycetota; class Actinomycetes; order Mycobacteriales; family Pseudonocardiaceae; genus JBPYFK01. The sequence goes on from JBPYFK010000072.1 coordinate 31,305, forward strand.
GGTGGTCGGCAAGGGCGGCCACGGCTCGGCCCCGTTCCGGTCGCTGGACCCGGTGCCCGCGGCCTGCGAGATGGTCACCGCGCTGCAGACCATGGTGACCCGGCGCTTCGACGTCTTCGACCCGGTCGTGATCACCGTCGGCTGCTTCCACGCTGGGACCCGGCGCAACGTCATCCCGGACGATGCGACTTTCGAAGCCACCGTTCGCTCCTTCTCCGCGGAAGCCGCCGAGCGGGTCGCCAAGACCGCGGTGCAGCTGTGCCAGAACATCGCCACCGCACACGGGTTGCGGGTGGAGGTGAGCTTCGAGGCCGAATACCCGTTGACTGCCAACAACGATTTCGAGCACGACTTCCTCGCCGACACCGTGCGCGAGCTCTTCGGCGAGCACCGGTACCACCTGATGGACAATCCGCTGACGGGCTCGGAGGACTTTTCCCGCGTGCTGAACGAGATCCCGGGAGCCTACGTCTTCCTCGGCGCCTGCCGTTCGGACGACCCGAGCACCGCACCCTACAACCACTCACCGATGGCCACCTTCGACGACAGTGTGCTCGCCGACGGTGCCACGCTGCTCGCCGAACTCGCCCTCCGCAGGCAGGCGCGAGCCACGTAGCGGCGCGGGGAACCACTGAAGCGCGACCCGCTCAACACCCAACTCATGGGAGGCGCGATGCGTTCGTATTACCTGCCACCCCTGTTGCCCGTTCTGGCGATGGTGCTCATGCCGTTTCTCCCGTTCGTCAACACCACCACCTTGTGGTTCGGGTTGCCGGCGATGTTCGTGTGGGGCGGATTGTGGTGCGTCCTGCTCACCCCGGCCTTCCTGCTCTCGTCGCGGATGATGGCCAACGCCCGGGAGGAGGACGAACAATGAGCACGGTCCTGATCATCGCTTTCGCGGGCATCGTCCTGATCGGTGTGCTCGGCTTTGTCGGACGGCGCAGGCCGGCAGCGGACATGACCGAGTGGACCGTGGGAGGTCGCCGGTTCGGTGCGGTCACCATGTGGTTCCTGCAGGCCGGCGAGGTGTTCACCACGTTCACCTTCCTCGGGCTCGCCGGCTTGGCCTTCAGCGGCGGCGTCGCCGGGATGTATGCGCTGCCCTACGTACCGATGGGCTATGTGGTGTTGTTCTTCATGGCCAAGCGGATCTGGACGATGGGTAGGCAGCGCGGTTACCTGACCCAGGGCGACTTCATGGAGGACCGGTACGACAGCAAGGCGCTGGGCACCGTGTCCGCGATCCTCGGCGTCGTCTTCGTGCTGCCCTACCTGCAATTGCAGATCACCGGGCTCGGCCTGATCGTCAAGCTGACGACGGGGAGTGCCACGTCCAGCGCGGTGAGCATGGTGATCGGTTGCCTGCTGGTGGTGGCGTTCGTGCTGTGGGCCGGTCTGCGCGGCGTCGCGGCCACCGCGTACTTCAAGGACGCGATCATGCTGATCGTGCTGGTGCTGCTGATCATCGTGGTACCGGTTTCCGTCGCCGGCGGCATTTCCGGCGTGTTCCACCGAGTGGCCGCGCTGCACCCGTCGCTGCTGACCGTGCATGCCGGAAGCCACAACACCACGTGGTTCATCACCAGCATGCTGATCAGCGCGATCGGTGTCGCTTTCCTGTGCCTGCCGCACACCTGGCCCGGTGTGATGTCCGCGCGCAACCCGGAAGTGTTGCGGCGCAACTACACCTGGCTGCCCCTGTACGAGCTGGTGTTGATGTTCCCGATGATCATCGGCTTCGCCGCCGTGCTCACGCAGCCGAAGAACAGCGACTCCAACGGAATCCTGCTTTCTCTGACCAAGCAGACGCTTCCGCCGTGGTTGGTCGGGGTGATCGTGGTCGGAGCGATCGCCACCGCGATGGTGCCCGCGGCGGGAATCCTGGTGGGCATCTCCTCCTCGGTGGCCCGCAACATCGTGCGAGTACGCACCGACCGCGGCCAGTTCTGGGTGAACCACGGCACCGTAGTAGTCGCCAGCGGGCTTGCCTTGCTGCTGGCCCTGTTCCGGCCCGACCTGCTCGCCAACCTGCTGCTGTTGACCTTCAACGGAACCGCTCAGCTCGCCCCGGCCAACGCGCTGGGCTTCTTCCGCCGCAAGCTGGTCAGCAAGGTTCCGGTGACTATCGCGCTGGTCGCCGGTGAAGTCGTGGTCATCCTGCTGACCTTCTGGGCGCCCAAGATGTTCGGAACGTTCAACGTCGGTCTTGTCGGCCTCGGCGTGAACATCGTGGTCCTCGTCCTGTCGGCAGCGGTCGAACGGGCGGCGGGACGGGCCCCAGCAGAGCAGCCGGAATTGCAGCCCACAGCGGGAGGCGTGGCGTGACACGGACGGTCTTCGCTGGCGGGCGGGTTTTCGACGGGACCGGTGCCGACCCGTCACCCGCCGACGTCGCGGTCGACGGCGGCCTGATCGCCGACATCGGTACCGGGCTCGACGGCGACGAGGTCGTGGACTGCGCCGGTGCCACGGTGCTGCCCGGCATGTTCGACTGCCACGTGCACGTCACCGTGTCCGAGATCAACGTGCTGCACCGGCTGCACCGGCCATTCTCCTACCAGTTCTACGAGGCGGCGCAGAACCTGCGACGCACCCTCGACATCGGCATCACCACGGTGCGCGACGCCGCGGGAGCCGATCTCGGTATCAAGCGGGCCGTCGAGGACGGCCTGATCCCGGGCCCGCGGATGCAGATCTCAGTCAACGCGATTACCCAGACCGGCGGGCATGGCGACGGCTGGCTGCCGTCGGGACACTGCGTGCCTTTATCCCTTCCTCACCCTGGCAGGCCGCATGCGCTGGTCGACGGGCCCGACGAGATGCGCCGCACGGCCCGCACGTTGATCAGGGCGGGTGCCGAGGTACTCAAGGTGCACACAACCGGCGGCGTACTGTCGCCGGGCGACGATCCCCGGCATTCCCAGTTCACCCCGGCGGAGCTGGACGTGCTCGTCACCGAGGCGGCCATGCAGGGCCGATACGTGATGGCGCACGCTCAGGGCACCGAGGGCGTCAAGAATGCCATCCGCGCCGGCATCCGCTCCATCGAGCACGGAATCTACCTCGACGACGAGGCGATCGACCTGATGCTGGAGCACCAGACCTGGCTGGTCCCAACCCTTGTCGCGCCGGTCGCCGTCATCCGCGCGGGCAAGGCGGGGGCGGCGTTACCGGAGGTCGTGATTCGCAAGGCCGAGGACGTGGCCACGGTTCACGCCGAATCGGTGTGCCGGGCAGCCGCGGCCGGGGTGCGCATCGCGATGGGCACCGACAGCGGTGTGGGCCCGCACGGCACCAACCTGGAGGAACTCCCGCTGATGGCGGCGTGCGGGATGAGCCCGGCCGAGGTGCTGGCGGCGACGACGTCGTCGGCGGCGACGTTGCTCGGCTACGGCGACGAGCTGGGCAGGCTCGCGCCCGGATATCGTGCCGACCTGGTCGTGGTGGGCGGCGACGCCTACGACCTGGACGCGCTGACGGGCAACATCCGCGAGGTGTGGAAAGACGGCGTACGAGTGGTCGACCGGACGTCGATCGAGTCGGCTGCTGCGGCGGGTGAGCCCGTTGTCCCTGCTTGAGGATGCGCTCGCACTGCGCGAGGACATGGTGGCCCTCCGACACTCGCTGCACGCCGAACCCGAAGTCGGGCTGTCCCTGCCCCGCACCCAGCAAAAGGTGCTTGCCGCGCTGGAAGGGTTGCCACTGGAGGTCCACAGAGGGGACAAGCTCACCTCGGTGACCGCGGTGCTGCGCGGGGCCAACCCTGGCGCGACCGTGCTCCTGCGCGGCGACATGGATGCCCTGCCGCTGCAGGAGCAAGGCGACCTTCCCTACCGGTCCACAGTGGATGGAATGATGCACGCCTGCGGGCATGACATGCACACCACGATGCTGGCCGCCGTTGCCCGCATGCTGTGCGCGCGGCGCGCCGATCTTGCCGGTGACGTGGTGTTCATGTTCCAACCTGGGGAGGAGGGCCACGACGGCGCGCGGTTGATGCTGGCCGAGGGACTGCTCGACGCCGCTGGCCGGCGGCCGATCGCCGCGTATGCGCTGCACGTGGCGTCCGACCGGCTACCCCTCGGCGTGTTCGGCACCAGGGGCGGGCCGTTGCTGGCCTCGTCCAACAACCTGCGGGTCACCGTCCAAGGATCAGGGGGCCACGGGTCACAGCCGTTCAAGGCCAAGGACCCCGTCCCCGTGGCCTGCGAGATCGTGTTGGCGTTGCAGACCTTTGTCACCCGTTCCTTCGACGTGTTCGACCCGGTGGTGCTGACCGTGGGTTCGATTCACGCAGGCACCAAGGAAAACATCATCCCGGACATGGCCAGTTTCGACGCCACCGTACGGTGTTTCTCGCCGGAAAGCCTGGCGCGCATGCGCGACGGCGTGGTCGCGGTGTGTCGGGGAATCGCCGGAGCGCACGGTCTCGGCATCGACGCGGAATTCGAGGAAATGTATCCGGTCACCGTGAACAACCCGGACGAGGCGGCGTTCGTGGCCGACACCGTCGCGGACACTATGGGCGAGAACCGCTTCACGGAACTCCCGCACCCGCAACCGGCTGCGGAGGACTTTTCCCGCGTCATCGAAGCGGTACCAGGTGCGATGGTGATGGTCGGTGCCTGCCCGCCGGACCGCGACCACACCCGAGCCCCTGGCAACCACTCGCCGCGGGCGGAGTTCGACGACGCGGTCCTCCCCGAAGGCGCCGCCCTCCTCGCCGAACTGGCAACCCGCAGGCTGGCCGCTGCCGCCTCAGGTACGACAACGGCCCAGCGGGGCACGTGAGTGGCGGCGCCGTCAATTAAGGCGCCGACGCAACCGCAGCCGAACTGACCACCAAGCACATTTCACGAGGTCGCAACAGAACTCGCAACGTTCACCAACCAGACAGAGAAGGCGAACAGAACGCCATATCTTGGCCCGATGCCCGTATGGGTTTGAGAGAAGCGCAACCCCAGTGCGGCTGCGCCGCCCGGCCGAGCCGGACGGCCCCGCCGGGCGGCTCGCATACTCACGATTTGTGGTGGACTTCTTGCAGGCCGTACACCGGAGTGGGAATGCCCTCGGCGCGAGCCTTGAGCTGCAGCGCCAGGTATAGCGAATAGTGCCGCGACTGGTGCAGGTTGCCGCCGTGGAACCACAGGCCCTTCTGCTGGGTGGGCTTCCACATGTTGCGTTCCTCGCCTTCCCATGGGCCCGGATCCTTGGTGGTGTTCGAGCCCAAGCCCCACACCTTACCGACCTTGTCCGCGACCTCCTGGCCAACTATGTCCGCGGCAAGACCGTTCATCGACCCGTATCCAGTGGCATAGACGACGAGGTCAGCCTCGAGTCGGGTGTCGTCCTCCAGCACCACCTCGTACTCCGTCAACGCGGCCACCTGACCCCGGGCGAGCTTGATGTCCCCGTTGGCGACCAGTTCGGACGCGCCCACGTCGATATAGTAGCCGGATCCGCGCCGCAGATACTTCATGAACAGCCCCGAGTCGTCATCGCCGAAGTCCAGACTGAAGCCGGCTTCCTCCAGCCGCCGGTAGAAGCCGGCGTCCTCTTCCCGGATGGCGTCGAAAGCAGGTTTCTGGAACTGGTTCAAGATCCGGTACGGCAGCGACGCGAACGTTAGGTCCGCGGTTCTGGTGTCGATACCGGATGCCACCGCCTCTTCGGAGTACAGCGGGCGAAGAGCGTGCTGCATCAGCGAGTCCGAGCGCACGACATGGGTCGACGAGCGTTGCACCATGGTCACGTTCGCGCCGTGCTCCCACAGCGCGGCACAGATGTCATGCGCGGAGTTGTTGGAGCCGATGACCACCACGTTCTTGCCTGCGTAGGCATCCGGGCCGGGATGCTGCGACGAGTGGTGCTGATCGCCGAGGAACCTCTCCTGCCCAGGAAGCGACGGCACGTTCGGCTTGCCGGACACCCCGAGCGCGAGCACCAGCTGACTCGGCCGCAACGTCACCTGCTCACCGGCGCGGTCGACGACCAGCTCCCACCGCTCGGCATCGTCGTCGTACTTCGCGCTGAGGGCAGTCGTCGAGCCCCAGTAGTTGAGCTCCATGACCTTGGTGTACATCTCCAACCAGTCGCCGATCTTGTCCTTCGGCGAGAAGATCGGCCAGTTGTCCGGGAACTTGAGATAGGGCAGGTGGTCGTACCACACCGGATCGTGCAGGGCCAGCGACTTGTACCGGTTGCGCCACGAGTCACCGGGGCGCTCGTTGCGCTCGACGATGATCGTCGCGACGCCGAGCTGGCGCAGACGGGCGCCGAGTGCGATGCCGCCCTGACCACCGCCGACGATGACGACATCGGGCTGGCGGGTGTAGCCCAGCTCGCGAGCTTCCTTCTCCCGCTCCTCCCGCCACGTCACGCGGTTCGGGTCAACGCCGTGCTGGACGCCCTTCGGTCGCCGTTGGTTCATCCACTCCTCGTGGCCTTTGAGCTCGTCCAGCGTCGTAAGCAGCGTCCATGCCTTGCCGTCGGCCAGGCGTACGTGCCCGGTACCGCGGCCGACCTCGGTCTCAAACGACAGCCACGCCTCGATAAGTCCATCGGTCTCGGTAGGCTCACCGGTAACCGAGAATCTGCCGGGCTTTATTCGTTCAAGGGTCGCACCCAGCATGTCCGCGATCTCGGCCCTGCCCTCGACCGTCTTGACGTTCCAGGTGAACGCGACGAGGTCGCGCCAGTAGCTTGTGTCAGCGAACAGCGACACAGCCTGTTCCACATCGTGTGTCTGAAGAGCACGCTCGAACTCGGATACCCAGGCGCCCACCCGGGCCATGGCGTCGGTGCGTTCCACCGTCTGGCTCACGAACTACCTCCTCAAGGCGCGCGAGTCGATTCCGTCACCTCATCTGGCGTGTGAGCCAGTCAACACGACCGATGCGACCTGGCACAGTCGTTGCAAAAGGTTGCATTCCAGCACTAGAACGCTGGTCACCCCGAGGCGCACCGTCGTTCCGTCTAGCTGTGCCCGATCACTGCGTTGCGGCCGCCAGGACACCAACGGATAGGCCCCCAAGTCTCGATCGGTCAAGTCGTCGAAGAAGGGTTTGCCGCGCCGCATGCCGGTCGCAAGATGAGAGTGCTCGTGGACCCGCTGCGTGGCAGAGCGGGTGGTGCGATCCCAGCGCGCCAGCCGCCTGTGGTCTTCAACGGAGATGACCGGCAGGAGTGCCGTGTGGCCACCGATCACCTTGATATCGCGGTTCCTTCCGGGACCGACCCGCGTGAGCACGCCCGGCTGCTCGCTCACGCTCGCGAAGCCACCCTGGCCGGGCAGAAACCGCGTGCGCACCCGCGCCGCGTGATCAAAGAATCCTGGCTTCGCGTCCGCAACCAGGGCGTGGACCCGGACCACGGAGCGGTGAGCCCCGCGATCTCCCGCAACGACGTCGAGCACCGCAGAGACACCTGCGGCCTCACCGAGGCCGCATTGACCACATTGCGCCGCGGGCTGGTCAGCATCGCAGACGACGCCGCGCACATCATGGTCATCACCGACGCCGAGGGGCGGGTACTGTGGCGCGAAGGCAGCGATGCCGTCCGCGCGCGGGCTGACCGGCTCGGATTCTTCGAGGGGGCGTCCTGGGCTGAGACCGCCGTCGGCACCAACGCGATCGGTACGGCCCTGGTCGCGTGCCGCCCGCTGCAGGTGTACTCCGCCGAGCACTACGTCCGCACCCACCACCCCTGGGTCTGCTCCGCCGCACCCATCCGCAACCCGCGCGACGGGTGGGTTCTCGGCGTGGTCGACGTCAGCGGACCCGCCGCCACCGCCCATCCGAGCACGTTGGCCCTGGTGGACACGGCCGCCCGCCTGGCGGAAGCACAGTTGCGCCAAGCCCACCTCGCAGACCTGGAACGGCTTCGGTGCATCGCGGCGCCGCTGCTGGCCAGAATCAAGGGCAGCGCCCTGGTCACCGACCCGCATGGTTGGGTCGCCGCCTCGGTCGGACTCTCCCCGGTCGACCGCGTACTTCTTCCGGATACACCCAACGGTCAACGGATCTGGCTACCGGCGTTCGGTCCATGCACGCTCGAACCCTTGCCGGGGGGCTTCCTCGTGCGCCCCTCGGAAGGGGAAACCTCCGCTCCGCTGCGCGCGACTCTCGATCTTCGGCGGCCGACCCGGCCCCGACTGACCATTCACCGCGAAAGCGGCACCTGGACGCACTCCCTCAGCCCCCGGCACGCGGAGATCCTGTTCATCCTGGCACGCTACCGCCGTGGACGAACGGCCGTCGAACTCGCCTCCGACCTCTTCGACGATCCCACCCGGACGATCACTGTGCGTGCGGAAGTGTCCCGCCTGCGCAAGCTCATCGGGTCTATTCTGGACCATCGCCCCTACCGGTTCGCCGACGAAGTCGAAGTCGTAGTGGAGCACGGGCACGAACCCTCCACGGTGCTCCCCCACTCCACCGCTCCCGCACTGGCGCGCCTGCGCGAGATCCCCACTCTCTGATCTTCCGTGGCGGCAGCCGCGATGTGGCCGCGCGTCGACGCGCGCCCAAGCCACGGGTCAGGGAACATAGTCCCTGGACCGTGCCGCAGGTTGGTGTCCAGCCTGAGGCTGGTAGCAAGTTCCGGACACGTGGGACTGCGGACGTGTCCGGTCTGGGAAGGCACCGTCGTGGCGAGCAAGGGACCACGACGGTGCTTTCAGTCTCCCGTTACGGGTTGGCGAAAGCCCCCACGACCTGTGGGTTCGCGTCAGCCCACTGGCGTGCCGCGTTGTCCTCCTGCCCCTTGGGCGCTTGGACCACTGCGTTCTCCAGCGACGACAGTTGCTGGTCAGTGAGGTGGAACTTCCTGACCATGGCGGTCACGTCGGGGAAGTCCCGGGTGAAGTTCTGCCGGCCAATGCTGTGCAACTGCTCAGGAGCTCCCAACGCTCCCTTCGGGTCGGCCAAGTCCTTCAACTGGTACCGCGCGTACGCCCAGTGCGGGTGCCACAACGTCACCACGATGGGTTGACGCGCAGCATAGGCCTTCTCCAGCGACGCCAGCATCGCCGTCGACGACGACGTACTCAACTGGAACTCGGGCGCGAGGCCGTACGCCGGGATCACGTTGTTCTTGACGATCCGAGTCTCCCCAGCACCTGGGTCAATCCCGGTGATCGTGCCGTTGAACTCCGCCCCCCGGCCCTTCAGGTCACCGATCGAGTTCAAGCCGGTGACGTAGTTGGGAACGGCCAAATTCAGCGTGGCCTGGTTATACCAGATCCCCAGGTCCTGCAGCCGGCTCTTGTACTGGTTCCAGTAGTCACCGTGCGTGGAAGGCAGCCACGCATCCTGGAACAAGTCAACGCTGCCCTGAGCGAGACCGGCATACATGGGGCCTGCATCCAACTGGACCAGATTCACCCGGTAGCCCCGCCGCTCGAGCAAGACCTTGAACAGGTGTGCGTTAGCGACGTTCTCGTCCCAGGAAATGTAGCCGATGTTGATCGTGCGGGACTGCTGCCCCGTGCCGGTCGAGGCTTGCCGCCCACCGCAGCCCGCCAGGATGAGCGCCAGCGCACTCAAAGCCGCGACCAGGGCGACGAACCAGCGCCTTCGACGGTGCTTTCCCATCACGTTGCTCCTCTCGTCCGCCAGCCGAGTCCGAGCCGCCGATGCTGTCCGCACCAACACGGTGGCGACCTCGCGGGCGAAACGCCCCAAGTAGGGTGATCAGAGCGAAGCTGACCGTCCGCGACCGGCGAAGCTCAACCCGTGGGCGTACCCCACAGACCCAACACGTCGGTCGGCCCCAGACTCGTCACAGTCGCGATCAACCCCCCAAGGCACTCGCCGACGACCAGAGCCGAGTCATGCTCCTGGTGGCCCCCTTTAGTGTCGTTCCACTCCAATACAGCCGCACGTCGACCGAGGCTGGTGCGCCCACGAGGACAAGCAGAAGAGTCTCACCGAGCATGTGCCCTGGACACTCAAGCGCGGACACCGCGGCATGCACGTGAGGCGGCGCTCACTCGATAGAGTGAAACCAGGAGAACGACCCGAGATGTACACCGTGCGGGCCTGCTGGCACAGGGCTACCTGCACGCGTGGCTCTCAGCCACTCCGAGGCGCTAGCGCGACCCGGCCTCACGGTGCCGCTGCCTTTCGTTGGTTGCCTGCCGGGCCACCCGAAGGCGGCGGACTGAAGCATGCCGAGTCGCCGCTGACAGGTGCGCGCCGCGAGTTCACCGAAGAAACCGGTCTGCCCGGCGAGGCCGTCGTCGATCGGCAGGTGCTCGTTCAACACGCCTTCGCCTGGTTCGGCACGCCAATGGCGCACGTTGAACGGTTCCTCCTCGCTCGCGTCCCCGAGCACGCACCTCGAACCCTCCGACCTGACGCAGATCATCGGTCCGTTGGACATAGCGGTGGCCCAATGTCCAGTGTGGACGAATAACTGAAGGTGTATAGGCCGGATAGGGCCAATCACCTTAGTGCTCCCAGCACACCCTGGTTCCTGTTGACCGACACCATCCGCATCGCTGGCGTCGACAAGACCGGCGCCGCTTTCCACCGCGCGCACGCCCGGTTCCGCAAGCGGGCAGTCACACCCGAGCAGGCCGCCAAGTCCATCTTGCGGGGCGTGCGACGTAACAGGTACTGGGTCTACACCAGCATCGACGTCCATGCGATCCACCTCCTGCAGCGCTACGCGGAGCCGCTTTACGTCCTCGCGATGCGGGTCATGAACGCCGCGGCGAACCGCGTATTGCCAGCCGTCGGCCAGTCCCGGCGCAGCGAC
>JBPYFK010000073.1:0-22220 GCA_051984675.1 Pseudonocardiaceae bacterium
CGACCAGAACGGTTACGCGCACATCGCTTATTCGCATGACGCGCCGGACCTGGGCGGCCAGAATACGTACACCGGCTACGCGGTCCAGCAGGCTGGGACGCCGGTCGGGCGACCGAACTGAGCCACCGCCGGGAGGGGCCGGCTCATGACCGCTGTGCAGCGCTGGCTGTTGCGTCGAGCCGAGGCTCGACCGGACCCGGCCCTGGCAGCTCACCTCGCGAAGCTCCTCGCCGGTGTGACCGGACGCGTGGTCGAGATCGGGTGCGGGCGGGGGAAGCTCTTCCCCCGCTACCCCGAGTCCACGACCGAGCTGATCGCGGTCGAGCCCGACCTGCGCTCGCGTGCGCATGCCGAACCGGTCGCCGCCGTCCAGCGGTTCCCGATCCGCGTGCTCGACGGCCGGGCCGAGGCGCTGCCCGTCGACACTGGCTGGGCCGATGTCGTCGTGTGCTGCGAGGTGCTGTGCTCGGTGGACGACCCGGCCGCCGTCCTCGCCGAGGCACGCCGGGTCTTACGCGAGGGCGGTGAGCTGCGCGTCTACGAGCACGTACTGGCCAGCAACCGGCCGGGCCGGCTGGTCCAGCGGGCGGTCGACCTGGCGGGATGGCCCCGCCTGCTGGGTGGGTGCCACACAGCGCGGGACACCGTCGACGCCGTCCGCCACAGCGGGTTCCGCTGGCGGGGGCAGCAGCGTGTCTGGCAGGCATCCATGCCCCTGACGTGGCCCAGCGGCCCACACGTCCTCGGCTCCGCCGATCGGTGGACATCCGACTCTGCCATTAATACGTCAGTGTGAACTGGGTAACATCCTCCGCTCTCCTTGCCGACATGGCAGACGCAAGCAATCCGGCGTAGGAGAGAGGAGCCATGTGCCTGACAAGAGCAGGGTGACCCGCCACTACGTCACGATGCTGGTCGCCGTGACGGTGAGTTCCTGCCTGTTGAGCTACCGCTGGTGCCGCCACTACAGCGGCGGCTGACCCGGGAGCACGATCATTGGCGAGGGCCGGGAGCAACGGTTCGCTCCCGGCCCTCGCGTGGTCGTTCGAACCGGTGACGACCTGGTCAGGTACCGATGCGCCCGGCCGGTAGCGGATCTAGCCTCGGATCATGCGGGAGAAGTTCCACAGCGAACTGCAGCAGCTCAACAAGCAGCTCTCCGCGCTCTGCGGCCAGGCGGCGGACCAGATGCGGCTGGCCACCCGCGCCCTGCTGGAGGCCGACCTGACCGCCGCTGAGGAGGTCCTGACCGAGGACACCGAACTGGACCTGTCCCGCAACCAGTGCGAAGAGACCGCACAGTCCCTGCTCGCCCTCCAAGCGCCGGTGGCCAGCGAGCTTCGCTCGGTGCTGGTGTCCATCTACTGCGCGGACAAGATCGAGCGCATGGGCGACCTGGCCCGACACGTCGCCGAGATCGTCCGCCGCACGCATCCTCGACCCGCGGTTCCGCCGTCGCTGACCGAGCTGTTCTCCGAGCTGGGCTACTCGACGGTCACCATGGCCGAACACCTTCGGGATCTGCTCGCCGACGCCACGCACACCGCGTTCAGCGAGCTCAATTCCGCCGACGAGAAGGTCGACGCGTTGCACCGCCGCCTGATGACCGAGCTCATGCGCCCGTCCTGGCCGTATGGCGTGCCGGTCGCGATCAACGTGGCGCTGCTGGCCCGGTTCTACGAGCGGTTCGCGGACCAGACCGTCTCCGTCGCTCGCCGCCTGGACTTCGCCATCACCGGGAGCCTTCCCGACTGACCTGCCGCCACCACTGTGGCCAGCGACACAGGCGCCCTGTGGCACCACTCGCACGCGTGAGCCCACCAGGTTGGCTAGGCTGGGCCGACGCGGCGGTGGGGCTCGCCGCTTCCGGTGCCAGTCACATCCGTGACCGCGGAAGAACCGTGGCATGTCGGCCACCGACGGTCCCTACCTATCCTGATGATCTTGTCGGATCTGGTAGGAGACCCTATGCGCAGCGGCATCGACGTGGATGAGGCGATCGAAGCCGATACCAACCTCAGCGTTCGACCGCGGCGACGCGTCGCACGGTCGGATGGGACAGTGCTGGCGGTGATCGCCCTCGGTGGCGGGATCGGCTCGCTGGCCCGCTACGGGATGGCCCAGGTGCTGCCGACCATGCCCGGGCAGTTCCCTTGGGGGACGTTCCTGACCAACGTCATCGGGTGTGCCCTCATTGGCGTGCTGATGGTGCTGATCACCGAGGTGTGGTCAGCACACCGGCTGCTCCGGCCCTTCCTCGGCGTCGGCGTGCTGGGCGGGTTCACCACGTTTTCGACCTACGCCGTGGAATTCCGAAACCTGCTCAGGCCGGATTCCGTCGTGCTCGCGTTCGGATATCTCGCCGGCACGCTGCTCTGCGCGCTGCTGGCGGTGATCGCGGGCGCCTGGCTGACCCGGCTGCTCACCGCCACGGCCAGCACGAAGCGGAAGGGAGAGCGCTGGTGACCGCCATCCTCGTCTTCCTCGGCGCGATCGTCGGAGCACCCCTGCGCTACCTGGCCGACCGCGCGGTGCAGACCCGCCATGACACGGTGTTTCCCTGGGGCACGCTCATCGTCAACGTCGCGGGAAGCCTGGTGCTCGGCGCGCTGGCCGGCGCCGGAACGGCCTTGCCCGAAGCGGTCTTCGTCTTGCTGGGCACCGGGTTCTGCGGAGCGCTCACGACCTACAGCACGTTCGGTTACGAAACGGTCCGGCTCATCGAGGACCGTGCCTACTTCTACGCCTCGATCAACGTGGTCGTCAGCGTGTTCGCGGGTGTGGGGGCCGCGCTGCTGGGATTCAGCGTCCTGCACGCGCTGGTCGCCTGAACCGCCAAGCCCGCGCGGCCCGCTTACTCCGCAGGTCCGAAGGATCGGATTTCGTCGGCCTCCTGCGGGGTGAGCTGTCGCGGGACTTCTCCGTGTGCGAGCTTCTCACTCTGAATCCGGTGCCGGATGTCGTCGACGACCTCGGGATTGGCCAATGTGGACACATCACCCACGTCCGCGAAGTTGGAGATGCCCGCGATCACCCGACGCATGATCTTCCCGGAGCGGGTCTTGGGCATGTCGCTGACGATCCAGACGTTCTTCGGCCGCGCGATCTTGCCGATCTCCCGCTCGATCGCCTGGGAGACCTTGCTCGCGATGTCCTCGCTGGCCCGCACCCCGGGCCTGAGCGAGAGGTACATCTCGACCGCCCGGCCGCGCAACTCGTCGACCACGGGAACCGCGGCGGCCTCGGCGATCTCGTCGACGGTCAAGCTGGCGGACTCCAGCTCCTTGGTGCCCAGCCGGTGGCCGGACACGTTGATCACGTCGTCAACCCGCCCGAGGATGCGGAAGTAGCCATCCGCGGCCTGCACCGCGCCGTCACCGGCGAAGTACGGCCAGTCCCGCCAGTCCGTGCTGGTGCGATCCGTGCAGTACTTCGTGTAGTACGTCTCGACGAACCGTTCCGGCTGGCCCCAGATGGTCTGGAAGATCCCCGGCCACGGGTTGCGGATGCAGATGTTGCCGGCCCGCCCGCTGCCGGCCTCGACGACGTTGCCGTCCTCGTCGTAGATCACCGGGTAGATTCCCAACACCCCCGGTCCGCAGCTGCCCGGCTTCATGTCCTGCAACGCCGGAAGCGTGCTGCCCAGGAAGCCACCGTTCTCGGTCTGCCACCAGGTGTCGACGACGACCGCCTCGCCCTTGCCGACGGTGTCGTGGTACCAGCGCCAGACCTCGGGCTCGATCGGCTCTCCCACCGTGGTCATGTGCTTGAAGTGGTACCTGTACCGGTCCGGCTCGTGCGGGCCGAGCTTGCGCAGCGTGCGGATCGTTGTCGGCGCGGTGTGGAAGATGTTCACCCCGAGCCGCTCGGCGATCCGCCAGACCCGACCGGCGTCCGGGTAGGTCGGGGCACCTTCGTAGAGCACACTCGTGGTTCCCAGGGCCAGCGGCCCGTACACGATGTAGGAGTGGCCGGTGATCCACCCGATGTCCGCGCAGCACCAGTACGTGTCCTCAGGGTGGATGTCCTGGTAGTACTTCGACGTGCCGGCCACGTACGCCAGGTAACCACCCGTACTGTGCTGGCATCCCTTGGGCTGCGCGGTCGTGCCACTGGTGTACATCAGGAACAGCGGCGCTTCCGCCGGCATGGAAACGGGTTCGACCTCCTGCCCCCGGTAGTCGGTCAGCAGCTCGTCGACGTAGAAGTCCCTGCCGGCGACCATCGGGTGCTGCGAGCCGTACCGTCCCGGATAGCGTCGCCAGACCAGCACTTTCTCCACCTCGTGGCCCTGTCGGCGGGCCGTGTCGACCGCCTCGTCCGCCTTGGCCTTGTGGTCGACGAACTCCCCGTTGCGGTAGTAGCCGTCCATCGTCACCAGGACCCGGCTGCCCGAGTCGACGATCCGCTCCCCGCAGGCCGCTCCGCTGAACCCGCCGAAGACCTCGGAATGGATCGCACCCAGCCGGGCACAGGCGAACATCGCCACCGGCAGCTCGGGCACCATGGGCAGGTGGAAGGTGACCCGGTCGCCCGCCCGCACGCCGCAGAAGTCCCGCAGCAGCGCGGCGAACTCGTTCACCCGGCGGTACAGCTCCTGATACGTGATCGTCTCGGTGTCCTCGCCTTCCGGCTCAGGAACCCAGATAAACGCCGCCTTGTTGCGCTGCGCCGGCAGGTGCCGATCCACGCAGTTGTAGCAGGCGTTCAGCCGCCCACCGGCGAACCACACCCAGAACGGCGGATTGCTGGTGTCCAATGTGGTGTGCCAGTAGGCGTCCCAGCTCAGCAGATCGGCATATTCCTTGAAGCATTCGGGAAAGTTCCGCTCGCTGAACCGCTCGAAGATGTCTGGGTCGGACGCGTTGGACTGACCGATGAACTTCGCCGGCGGCGGGTAGTACTCCTCCTCGCGCCAGTGCACGGCGATTTCCGCCTCGGAAACCTGCGAGGCCGCCCGCTGCGCATCGGCAGCGGAGACCTGTGGGTGCTGCTCCGTGGTCATCTGCTCAACCTCCCGCCTGATCGCCGAGCAAGCCGGCGCAGACGCTGAACTCGAACAGCTCGGCGGACACGGCCGCTTCCCGGTCGAACATGGCGATGTCTCCCTGCGCCACCGACTTCCAGCACAACGTGTCGGTGAGTTCGAGCGCCCGGGCCGCGACCGCGCCCAGCTGCGTCAGGGGCACCGTCTCGGCCTGTCGCCGCAACACGTCGACGTTTCGCCTGGACTCCTCGTCCAGGGCAACGGTCTGCAACTGAGCCAGGCGCACCGACAGCTCGCCGGCGAGGTAGTACTGCGTCATCAGGATCGCCGCCCCCCGCGAAACCCTTATGGTATCTCCGCGCCCCGGGAGCTGGCAGTTGCGAACGTCCCGGATCACCCGCCGGCCGGGGCTCCCCAACCCCCGCCACCAGGCGTTTCGATACGCACGCGGTCACCTCGGCGCAGCGACCAGGTGCCCTTGCTCGGCAGCTCCTGCTCCGACCCGTCCGCGCGGATGAGCACGTTCCGGCCCACGGCTGCGGGGTGACCGCCGCTGGCGCCCCATGGGGCGCGCGCACGGCGTTCGGACTGCACGGTGACCGTGCAGTCGGCCAGGGCTTCGATCTCCCGCACCAGGCCGTCGCCGCCCGGGTACCGGCCGGCGCCGCCCGACAACGGCCGCAGCTCGTACCGCCATACCCGCAGCGGGTAGTCGAGCTCCACCGCCTCGGCCGGCGTGTTCTGGGTGTTGGTCATCCCCGTGTGCACCCCGGACATGCCACGCCGGGCAGGCGTTCCGCCCTCGCCGCCACCCAGTGTCTCGTAGTAGCTGAACGGGTGATCACCGGCCGCGCCGATGAGCAGGTTGTTCATCGTGCCCTGGCTCGCGGCGGGCACCCGGTCGGGGATCGCCCGCGCGAAAGCCCCGAGCAGCACGTCCACGATCCGCTGGCTGGTCTCCACGTTGCCGGCGGCCGTCGGCGCCGGGAACGTCGGATGGACGACGCTGCCTTCGGGCGCGCGGACGCGCAGGCAGCGGTAGCAGCCGGCGTTGGGGGGCGCGTCCGGGTCCGTCAGCATCCGAAGCACGAACATCGACGAGGACAGCGTTACCGCGAACACCGCGTTGCAGTTCACCGGGACCTGGGCGTCGGTGCCGTCGAAGTCGACCGTGACCTCGTCCCCGGCGATCGTCACGGCCGCGCGGATCGTGACCCCCGCACCGATTTCAAGAACATCCTCGTTCCGGTAGGTCCCGTCCGGGATCTCCCGGACGGCGGCCCGGACCCGGCGGTCGGAGTAGTCGCAGACCGCCGCCATCACCTCCCGCGACCGCCGCGCGCCGACCCGATCGGCGAGCTCGCGCAGCCGGCGCGTCCCGACATGGTTGGCCGCGAACTGCGCGCGCAGGTCACCCCGGCGCTCGGCCGGTGTCCGCGAGTTCGCCGCGATCAACCGCACCACGTCGGCGCGCTGCCCGGACGCGTCCGCGACCCGGATCGGTGGGATGCGAATGCCCTCCATCGCGATGTCCGTGGCGCTGGCTGGCATCGACCCCGGCGCCGCTCCGCCGACGTCCGCGTGATGCGCGCGGTTGGCGACGTACCCGAGCAGGTGGCCGGAGCCGCCACCGACCGCTGCGACGATCGTGAGGTCCGGCAGGTGCGTGCCACCCAGGTACGGGTCGTTCACGCACACCTGCTCGCCCGGTTCGAGCTCGCCGTAGGTGTCGAGAATCGCCCGCACGCTGGCGGGCATGGACCCCAGGTGCACGGGAATGTGCTCAGCCTGGGCGACCATGTCGCCCTCCGGGTCGAACACAGCCGCCGAGCAGTCGGCGCGCTCCTTGATGTTGGGCGAGTACGCGGCCCGCCGCAGGGCCACGCCCATCTCTTCGGCCACCCCGGCCAGCGCGTGCCGGAAGACTTCCAGCTCGACGGCGGACAGCTCGCTCACCAGGGATCACCCGCCTCCCGCCGGACGACGAGGTTGGCGGCGCCGTCGATGACCGCGGCCTCCCCCTCCGCGAGCAGGGTGGTGGTGTCCGACTGCTCGATCAACGCCGGCCCGGTCACCCGGTCGCCGGGTGCCAGTCCCGCGCGGGAGAGGACCCGAGCGTGTACGGCCCGACCCGCGATGCCGATCTCGCGGGACCGCTCAGGTTCGGGTTCGCCCTGGTCCCAGTCCCCGGGTGGCTCGGCGAGCACCGGCTCGCCTCGCGCCACGACCCGGAGCGTGACGACGCGGACCCGCTCGTCCCGCATGGCATACCCGTAGGCCCGCTCATGCGCGCGATGCAGCAGGTTCGCCAGGTCGGCGTCGTCACCGACGGTGATTCGAAGCTCGTGGGACTGACCCTCGTACCGCGCATCAGCGACCCTCGTCAGGGCGATGTCGCTCTCCACGCCCTGGTGCACCAGCTCGTCGCGGGCTTCGGATTCCAGTTCCGCCCAGGTCCGCACGAGGTCGTCTCCGGCGTCGGCCATCACGGTCCGGGACGCCTCGTAGCGCGCGGGCGCGAGCAGCAGTCCGAGCGCGCTGAGCACACCGGGTGCCGGTGGTACCACCACCGCCGGGCACCCGAGTTCGCGCGCCAGCGCGGTCGCGTGCAGCGGCCCAGCGCCCCCGTAAGCCACCAGGGCTAGCCCCGAAGGGTCCACGCCCCGCTCGGTGCTGACCTTGCGCAGGGCGCGGGCCATGGTCGCCCGCACGACCAGCAGGATGCCGTGCGCCCCGCCGGCCGATGCCGGCAGCGCGCCGACCGTGTCCCGCGCGGCATCGACATCGAGCCGCAGGCCACCGCCGAGCTGGCGGCCCGGGTCGAGGTGGCCGAGCGCGCAATGCGCGTCGGTGACCGTAGGAGCGTCGCCGCCCAGCCCGTAGCACGCCGGTCCAGGGTCGGCGCCGGCCGACTGCGGCCCCACGCGCAGCGCGCCTCCCGCGTCGACCCACGCGACCGATCCGCCGCCCGCGCCGACGGTGTGAATCCCGACCGCTGGGGTGCGAAACGGCAGCCCGGCGACCTCGGACGACGTCGACACTTCCGGCTGGCCAGCACGGATCGGGCACACGTCCGTCGACGTCCCGCCCATGTCGAAGGCGATCGCGTCCTGGAATCCGGCCGAGCGCGCCACCGCGCCAGCCGCGACCACGCCCGCCGCCGGCCCGGACAGCAACGTGTGCACCGGCGCGGACGCGGCGAACTCGATGCCGGCCGTTCCGCCGCCCGAGGTCATCACGGTGATCGTCGGCTCGGGCACGCGCTCGCTGAGATTGGCCAGGTACCGCCGCATCACCGGTTCGATCGCGGCGTTGAGCACGCATGTCGACGCGCGCTCGAACTCGCGGAACTCCGGCAGCAAGGTGTGCGAGCGAGTGATCGGCACGCCGAGCCGCTCCAGAGCGGCGCACAGCCGCCGTTCATGCTCGGGGCCGGCATAGGAGAACAGCAGGCTGACCGCGATCGACTCCGGTGCGAGGCGCTCGACCTCCCGCACCACCCGGTCGATTTCCGCGTCGGTGAGCGCGACGACTGGCTCGCCACTCGTGCTGGTCCGCTCGGCGACGGTGACGACCCGATCACGCGGGACGAGCGGCTCGGGGCGGGTGACCGACAGGTCGTACAGCGCCGGCCGGTCCTGGCGTGCGATGTCCAGCACGTCCCGGAACCCGCCGGTGGTCACGAACACGGTGCGGGCGATCTTGCGTTCGAGCACCGCGTTGGTGGCCGTGGTGCTGCCGTGCGGGAGCAGCCGCAGCACGCCACCGGGCCAGCCTTCGGCGACTCCCCGCTGCACTCCCTCGGCCTGGTTCTCCGGCGTCGTCGGGACTTTGACCGCCTTCGGCCGATTCTGGTGTACGACAACGTCGGTGAACGTGCCACCGACGTCGACTCCGGCACACCCGGCGGGCTGCTCCGGCATCGCTGCCCTCCCGAGCACGCGAACGACAGGATCAACCGCTCAAGCGTCGTCGATGACCGGAACTTCGGCACCCTGAACTTCGGCACCCTGAACTTCGGCACCCTGAACGTCGGCGCCGGCGACGGCCCGGTCGCTCCAGCCCAGCCGCCGGTGCTCGATGTGATACACCGCTTCGTCCAGCAGCGCCGCGACGTGCGTGTCGAACAGCTTGTAGATAACGCTGCGGCCATTGCGCTCGCCGGCAACCAGGCCGAGATGTCGCAACATGCGCAGCTGGTGGGACACCGCGGACTGCTCCATGCCTACCGCGTCGGCCAGGGCACTCACCGAGCACGCGCCCTCGCGCAGGCGCCCCAGGATCAGCAGCCGGCTCGGAGTGGCCAGAGCCTGGATGGTCGCGGCGATCGCCTTGGCCGACTCCGCGTCGATCCGCGCTGGTCCACGACCTTCCCTGCCGTCCTGGATGCGATGCCCCACACGGCAACATTAGCAGCGGTGAACATCTGAGTACCTATTCATGTGATCAGGTATGGTGAGGCCGTGATGATGCATACGCACGCCTCTCACCAGCACCAACCCGAGCACGACCATGACCGGGACACCGCGGACCGCGCAGCCGCGAACCGGGCCGTGACCGTCTCCGCGATCGGTCTGGCCGCCACCGGCGTGGTCGAACTGGGCATCGCGCTGTTCACCGGCTCCGTCGCGCTCCTGGGCGACGCCTTCCACAACCTGGCCGACGTCTCCACGTCGGCGGTGGTCTTCCTCGGCTTCTGGGTCTCCCGCCGGCCCGCGTCGCGCAGCCACCCCTACGGCTACGACCGGGCCGAGGATCTCGCCGGTCTCGGCGTGGCCCTGGTGATCTGGGCCAGCGCGGTCTTCGCCGGGTGGGAGAGCTACCACAAGCTGATCCACCAGACCCCGACCCACCAGATCGGCGTCGGCATCGTCGGCGCCGTCCTCGGGATCGCTGGCAACCAGCTGGTCGCGATCTACAAGCGCCGCATCGGTCGCAGGATCGGCTCGGCGACGCTGCTCGCCGACGCCCAGCACTCCTGGCTGGACGCCCTGTCCTCGCTCGGCGCGCTGGTCGGCTTGGTGCTGGTCGCCGCCGGGTTCCCGTGGGGCGACCCGATCGCCGGCTTCGCCGTGACGCTGTTCATCGTGCACGTCGGCTACGACGTCACGAGGGAACTGATGCGGCACCTCACTGACGGCGTCGACCCGGACCACCTCGACACCGCCGAAGGCGCGGCCGGCACCGTCGACGGGGTGCGGGCGGCGACGGCGTCCGGTCGCTGGTCCGGACGCACGTTCCACCTGCACATCGAGGCCCACCTGAATCCGGCGCTACCGCTGTCGGAAGCCGACGCCGTGGCGCGGGAAGTCGAGACCGCGGTCCGGCAGTCGGTCCCGGAGGCGCGCCGCGTCCACTGCGACACCCACGCCAGCCAGGATTAACCGATCAGCCGTTGTACACGTCGGTTCCGAAGCGCGGCAGGTTCGGGTCGTCGGCATACCCGAGGTGCGGCAAGCCGAACAGGTCCTCCACGCTCGCCAGCAGCGAGTAGTGGTTGTACGCGGTGCTGCTGAAGCTGTTCGGCTTGACGTACTTCGACAGCACGAGCGCTCCGACCCGACCCCCGCCAAGACCGGTGATGCCGGGAGAAGGCGTGTTCGGCCCCGGCCCTTCACCGCAGCACGCGGACGAATCCTGCTCGGGACCGTCCGACTCGTCGAAGGTGATGATCAGCATCCCGTCCTGCTGGAACGCCGGAGACGACGTGATCACCGGCACCCACTGCCGCAACCACGCATCCGCCGAAACCAGACCGCCGGGTTGCCCGTCAACGCACGGCGAGTCATGCCCGTCATGGCACAGATTCGGCGTGATGTAGGAAAGGTTCGGAGTGCTCCCCACCTGCTGGAGATCAGTCGGCAGTGCGCCCAGGTCAACGTCGTTCCCGCAGGCCGGCGAGTTGATGATCGAATCGAAGTAGACGAACGGGTTGTGCCGGGCCGCGTACTGGTCGCCCACCCGCGCCTTCTGCGTGTCGTCCATTGCACCGATCTGTGGATGACGACACGGAGTACCCATGTCCTCCATGTAGCCCTTCCAGGTCTTGCCCGCGGCGGAGAGCTGACCGGCCAGCGTGGGCACCGCCGCCGGATACACGCAGCCCTGACCAACGGCCTGACCCGGTGCGGTCGTTCCGACCTGGTTGAACTGGTTGTAAACCTGGCAGTCCGCCTGGGTGTCGCCGTTCGGACCTTGGCCGGAGATCTCTGCGATGTAGTTGTCCAGGCTGTTGTGGCCAATTCCGTAGTACTGCGACAGCAGATTCCCCTGGCTGCGCAAAGTCTGGCTCAGATAGGGCGCCTGCGACCCCGCACCCCAGGTCTCGTCGAACCCCTTGTTCTCCAGGTTGATCACGAAGACGTGGCCCACCTGCGGCAGGTACGGCGCCGCTTGGGCACGTTCCGGCTTGTCCGAGGGGAAACCGACGAACAACGCGATCACCAGCGCGAGACCGGTCACGCAGGCGAGTAATCGCGGTCGACGAACCTTCACGGCAACCTCCACCCGGACGAGACAGCCAGATCCCGTAATGCATACCACTGTTCATAGTCGGCGGACGAGCCCGCTGCGCACGGTGCCCCCACGACTTGCGGAACCTCCCAGCGTGGCGCGGAAAGATTCGGCGGGTTGACGAAGTCCAGTACCTCCGCGATGTTGCGCGCCGCGCTGTCGCGCGCGGTCAGCGGCGCGAGATTCCACCGCCACTCCACGGCTTTCAGCACCGACGTGTGGTCGTAGACGTCGCCTGCGACATAGCCCCGCCGCGCACGCGGCGAGATGACCACGCACGGCGTGCGGAACCCACGCAACCCCCACGCCGGGTTGGCATCCGGGGCAACGGCCGGGGGCACGTGATCGAAGAAGCCGCCCCACTCGTCATAGTTGATCACGAGCAGGGTTCGTCCCCAGGCCGGGCTGGACGTGACGGCGTCGTAGACCTGGTTGAGGAAGGACTGGCCGGCCCGGATGTCGGCGTGCGGGTGATCATCGGCGGAGGTGCCGCTGTCCTCGTCGAGGAACTTCGGGTCGACGAACGCCAGCTCGGGCAGGTTGCCAGCCGCGCAGTCCGCGAGAAAGTCCCCGTACGGCGCACTGATGCTGGTGTACTTCGTGCCCCACAACGCGGTGAACGGAACGTCGTAGTAGTAATAGCGCCCGCGCAACCCGGCCGCCGCCAGCCGGTCCCAGATCGTTGGCAGCGTCGAAATCGTCGTGGAATTGTGAATCCGGTCGGTCTGCGCCGCGTGCTGGTAAAACCGGTTCGGATACGTCTCGGCCATGATCGCCGAGAAATAGTGGTCGCACACAGTCCAGTACGGCGCCGCCTGCCCGTAGAACGCGAGATCCTGCTGGGTGTAGTACCCGATCGCGAACTCGTCGTTCTCGCCGGCACGCAACCAGCCATCGCACGCACCGTCGTTGTACTCGACCCGGCCACCCTCGAAGGAGTGGTCGGGATCGGGATGACCACACCCCTGCGTGGTCTGCAGGTGATACGTCCGATGCGCGACGTTGAACCGGTCGCGGTAGACCAGCCCTTCCTGCTTCCCCTCCGCTCCTGGCAACCACCCCAGGTAGTGGTCGAACGAACGGTTTTCCATCATCACCACGACGATGTGATCGATACCGGACGCCTCGGGCGCCGGCAGCGCGGGCGCAGGCGACGCCGCCGCGCGATCCGTCAGGCTCGACGCGAGCGCCACGGTCGCTGTTCCCGCCAGGAACTGCCTACGGGTAGGTGTCACGCGCCGTTCTTAACACCGTTTATCGCTGAAGACACAGAGCCGAGCGGGATATTAACCACTGTTTCATCCGGGCGATACCAGCAGGTGATCGGCGATCAGTCCAAACGCCCGGCGCCACCGGTCGAGGACGCGCTGAGCAGTCAGTCCAATGTAGACGATCGGCGCACCGTCACGTCAGCACCCCCTGGCTGCCCACCAACCGCACCGAGCCGTCCGCGAGCCGGTAGGACAGTCCCGCCACCGCACAGCGGTTCGCCGAAACCGCGTCCGCCAACACCGCCGACCGCTCCACCAGGAAGTCGATGGTGTGCCGCACGTGCTCATCCACGATGCCGTCGACTTCGGTCACGCCGGCGACGCGGGCGGCGGACACACTGGGCGTCACGCGTTCCACGAGATCACGCACGTAGCCCGACGGTGTCACGCCCTGCTCCCAGGCGTTCTTGGCAGCGGTCACCGCGCCGCACGAGTCGTGCCCCAGCACCACGACCAGCGGAGCACCCAGCACACCGACGCCGTACTCGACGCTGCCGAGCACCTCCTCGCCGATGACGTGCCCGGCGGTCCGCACCACGAACAGGTCCCCGAGACCCTGATCGAAGATGATCTCCGCGGCCAGCCGGGAGTCCGAGCAACCAAACAGCACCGCGAAGGGCCGCTGGCCTGACGCGAGTGCCGCCCGCCGGTCGGCATCCTGGTTCGGGTGCAGCCGTTCACCGGCCACGAACCTGTGGTTCCCGTCAAGCAGAGTCTGAAAAGCCTGGGCTGGCGCGAGCTGAACCGAATCAGACATACAGAGCAAAATACAGCACGATCAGCGCGGTATGGTCGTGTTGATAATCACCCGGCCGAGATATGGCCGGGGCAGGAGGACCGCATGCGCGTACTGTTCGTGACCTCACCTGGGATCGGACACCTCTTTCCCACAGTCACCACGGCGCACGCGTTCCGGGCGGCCGGGCACGAGGCCCTCTATGCGCTCGGCGGGCATCTCGACGCGGCCGCCGCAGCGGGAATGCCAGTGGTGGACACCGCGCCGGGTGTGGACTTCGCCCAGATCTTCAAGCAGTTCGTCGGCGACGGGCAGCGACCGCGCTCGCCAGCGGCGCGAACCGATCCGACGTGGCCGGCGCCGCTGTTCGCGAAGGTGTCCGAGGTGACTGTCGACGCCACGATGAGCGTCGGCACCGAATGGCAGCCGGACCTGGTGATCTCGACACCGCTGCAGGGCGCCGGCCCGCTGGTCGCCGCGAAACTGGGCGTGCCGGTGGTGGAGCACGGAATCGGGTTCGGGTCGACCGGCAGGGTGGCCGAACTCCTGCGCGACGCGATGCGCGACTCCTACCAGCGGTACGGGGCGCGCCCTGTACCACCGGACGTCCGGCTGTCAGTCACGCCGCCGAGCATGACCACCTCACCCCCGAACGACCAGGCCGGTACACAAACCTGGCCGATGCGCTACGTCCCTTACAACGGCGGGGGCGTGCTGCCGGACTGGCTACGAACACCACCGAGTCGGCCCAGGATCGCGGTCACCCTGGGCACGGCGTTGCCCCACCTGTCCGGCCTCGCTGGGTTGTCCGGCCTGCTCGCCGCTGCCGCCGAAGTCGACGCGGAAGTGGTGCTGGCGCTCGGTGGGGTCGACACCTCCGAACTCGACGCTCTTCCCAGCAATGTCCGTATCTGCCAGCAGTGGGTTCCGTGGGGCGCCCTGCTGCGCACCTGCGCCGGCGCGATGCACCACGGCGGCGCGGGAACCACCCTCACCGCCCTCGACGCCGGCATTCCGCAGCTCGTCCTCCCGCACGGCGCTGATCAGTACTACAGCGCCGAGGCGGTCCGGGCCAGAGGAGTCGGTCGGATCGGCGATCCAGGCTCGATCACGGCCGCGGACATCGAGCGGCTGGTGGACGACGAAGCAGCCCGCGCGGCTGCGGTCGAGGTCCGTTCCGAGATGGCCTCGATGCCCGCTCCGGCCGAGATCGCGTCGCGACTCGCCACGCTCCCGCAGCGTGCCTAGTTGGGTCGGCGCGGCGCGACCACGCCGTCCGTGCTCGGGACGCCGTCGCGCGACGGCTGGTCGCCGGCACGGTTCTGGTTCGTGGTGCCGAGGCCCTGACGTACCGAGTCCAGGATCGCCAAGCCCTGGCTCACCAGGCCGGACGCGGTCTCGCCGAGCCCGTCCGTGCCGTTGAGGATGTTCAGGTTGGCGCCGCTGATCCCCTTCGCCGCCTCCTTGACGATCTCCGGCAACTGGCCGATCAGCATCTGGTCCAACGCGACACCGTTGTGCGACGCGGCGGCCTCGGCCTGGATCTTCATCTTCTCCGCGTCGGCTTCGGCCAGGATGCGCACTCGGTCCGCCTCGGCCTCGGCGGGCTTGACGACCTCGGAGACGAGCTGTTGCTGGCGCAGCTGGGCTTCGCGCTGCGCCAACTCGGTCTGCGCGGCGATGACCTCGCGCTGGGCCTGCGCCTGCGCCAACGGACCGGCCTGCGAAGCCTCGGCCTGCGCGCGGTCCACCTCGGCCCGGTACTGGGCCTGGACGATCGACGTCTGCCGCTCGTACTCGGCCTGTTTGCGCTGGGACTCCTGCTCTGCCTCGGCGGCAGCCTGGTCGGCCCGCGCCTGCGCGATCTGCGCCTCCTGCTGGATGGCCGCGTTGTGTGGCGCGGCCATCGCGTCGATGTACCCGAGCTTCATGTCGTCGATCGACTGGATCTGCAGCGAATCCACAGTCAGCCCGATCGTGGCCATCTCCGCCTTGGACCCGTCCAGGACCTCGGTGGCCAGCTTCTGCCGTTCCCGCACGATCTCCTCGACTGTCATCGAGCCGATGATCGAGCGCAGGTGCCCGGAGAAGATGCGGCCGGTGAGCACGGACATCTGGCCCTGCTCGGACAGGAACCGCTGCGCGGCGTTGACGATGCTCTCGTTGTCATTACCGACCTTGAAGGCGATCACCGCCCGCACGTTCAGCGTGATGCCCTGTTTCGACACGCAGGTCTCGGTGACCTCGGCCTCGTGTAGGGCCAGCGACAGGAAGCGGACCTTGCGAAAGAAGGGCATCACGAACGTGCCGTGACCGGTCACCACCCGGAACGGCGTCCCACTTCCCCGACTCTTGCCCCCGGAAATCAACATCGCCTGATCGGGCGCGGGAACTCGGTAGCCAAACATCGCGTCTCTCCTCATTCGTGTTCAGGGGAGGTGGCAGGACCGGACCACGCGACGACATCCACCGCCCGAGAACCATGTGAGTCGACGACCAGCACCGTCTCGCCCTTGGGCAGCCGCTCGCGGGACCACGCGAGGTATGTCTCCGACCCACCGCGGATCTTCACCAGGACCTCGCCCGGACCGGCCGCGCCACGCGTGCCGAGGGTGAGGACGCCAACGCAGCCGACGACGGACGTATCAGGGCCCACCGGTTTACCGACCTCTTACGTCTGACTGACTCAACCAGGCCGCCAACCTACCGCCCCGCGCGGTCGCGTGCGTCCAAAATCGACAAACGGTTACCCGGTCGTCGTCGTGAGGTCAGTCGTTCTCGATGGAGAAGTCCCACATGCCCACGACGTGACCACCCTGCTGCCAGTTGATCTGGGCCTGCCCGTCGTGGAACAGGCCGGACACGCGCAGGATGGCCGGCTGCCCGGCAGCCGCGGTCACCGTCCCCGGCCCGACCGGGGTGAGCGGGATGTCCGTGCCGTGCTCGTCCCGCGACGACAGGTCGGCGGCGGAGAGCTGGACGGAGCCCGCGCTCGGGATCGCGGTGATCGTGATCACCCCGGGCACCGGGTCGTCCGGTGTGTGCACCGGCGCCAGATCCTCGGCCGGACCGGACGTCGTGATCAGCGCGTTCCCCCCGCCCGGCAGGGACACCCGCAGTGGAGCGCCCATCTCGAGCAGCTGCGGGTTCCCAACCGAAGCCGGTACCGGCGCGGGCGGCCCCGGCTCGGCGGTGGGCACGGGCACGCTGCCCAGCCGGTGCACCGTGTCGGCGGTCTGTTCACCCGGTGCACTGGCCGGCTGGCTCGCGCAACCGGTCAGCACCAGCCCGGCGATCAGTGCGGACCCAAGCAGTCGGGTCGCGAGCAGTCGGGTCGGGAGCGGGGTTTTCGCCGTTCGCCCTTTCGCTGCCGTCATGGGGTCAGCTTGCTTTCGACACGCTGGTAGACCGGACGCGTGGTCGCATTCACGCCCCCGGCGGTCGCCGGGTAGACCTCGCGCATGTCATCCGGCTTCACCGGCGGCAGAGCCCGCCCGGATGGGTTGTTGTACACGTCGTTGCCGAACGGTCGGAGGCCGTCGGCGGCGGCGAAACCGAGATGCCCCTTGGCATCGGCGCCGCCGGTGTCGAGGCCGAACAGGTCCTCCATGCTGCGCAGCCAGCTGTAGTGGTTGTAGGGCTGGTCGCTGACTGACCCCGGCTTGACGAACCGGCTGATGACCACCGAACCGGTGATACCACCACCCGGCGTGGTGTCCTGACCGAACGCCTGGTGGCCGGGCTGGGGCGTGTTCGGGCCGGGAAGCTCGTTGCAGCAGGCCACGATCGACTGCGCGACGTCGTTCGGGTTGTTCAGGCTCGGGTCCGCGTTGCCCTTGTAGTCCGCGATCGAGTTCCCGTACATCTTGTACGGCGGGAAGCCCTCGTCGAAGATGATCTGGATCATGCCGTCGTGCTGGAATGCTGGCGACGCCATGATCATCGGGATGTACCTCTTCAGGAACAGGTCGGCCGAGTACAGGCCACCCTGGTGGTTGTTCGGATCGCCCGAGAGATTGTCACCCTTGCAGGTCGCGTCGTGCGCGTCCGAGCAGTTGTTCGGTGTGATCCAGTTGAATCGCGGGGTGGTCGCCTCGCTCTTGAGATCCTGTTCCAGACCGCTGAGCGGCGGGTGCCCGGCGTTGCCCGCCAGGCCGTCCAGCGGCACGACGTTGCGGCAGTCCGCCGGGTTGTCGGTCACCGCGTGGAACCACGCCGCGGGGTTGTGCTTGGGCACGTACTGGTCGGCTGGCGTCGCGCTTCCCGGGGCGGGCACGCCGCCACCGGCGGGGTTCCCGGGAATCCCGCACTGGTAGGGGTTGTCGCGGGTGGGGTTGTTGCCCATGTCCTGCATGTACGCCTTCCACGGCACCCTGGCCGCGTCCAGCTGGTTGAACAGGGTCGGCACGGACTTCGGGTACACGCACCCGGACGAGGCGTTGATCTGGCCGTCCGCGGCGGGTGTGCCGGGCTGCACGTCCTTGTACTGCGGGCAGTCTTCCTGGGTGTCAGGCGTCGGCGCCTGCCCGGCGATCGCGCTGAGGTAGTTGTCCTGGCTGAAGTGGCCGGTGCCGTAGTACTGGCGCATCAGCAGGCCGTAGCTCGGCAGCGTCTTCCACAGGTAGTCGTTCTGGTTCAGGCCGGTGAAGGTCGCCTCGTAGGACTTGTTCTCCAGCATGATCGTCCACACGTGACCGACCGGGGGGTGGGTGAACCCGCCGGCCCCGCTGGCCGCGTTCCGCGGATAAGCCCAGGCCACCCCGGCGACAGCGGAAAGCATCAGCACCGCCGCCAGGCTACCCAGAATCGTGAGTTCGCGACGGCCTCGTCGATCACGCCTGCGCCCACTCAGCACTGCTTCTACCTCCATTCACCTGATCCGGCCGGAGAACACTAACCCATTCAATCGGTTGAATAAATCGATGCAACACGCTGCCCGACCCGGAAACGTCCCGAATGTCGTGACCAGGCGGGCGCGTCCTGGAGCATGACCGGATACGGACGGAGTCATGCGGGATACGGACAGGGCCATACCGGATACGGACAGGGCCATGACGCGAAGCACACGTATCAGTTTGGTCATTTTGCCCTCTTGCGTCCGCGGAACCGCTTAGCGTCTGGCCTGTCATTCGGCAGGAAAATACGTCATATCCACAACCGGAGGTCGTCAGATGGCGACAAATTACCCGCCCCAGCACGGGGCATTCTTACCTGAGCTGGAGGTGGACGGTCCCGGTCCACAGAACCGGCTGACCGTGCTGTTTCGGCTCATACTGCTGATCCCGCAGTACCTCGTGGCGTTCTTTATCGCGCTCGCGGCCGTTTTCGTCATGTTCGTGAGCTGGTTCGGCGCGCTGTTCATGGGTCGCCTGCCAGCCTGGTCGGAACGCTTTCTCACCGGTTACCTCGGATATATGACACGGATCGGGGCGTACGCCAATCTGCTCGTGGACGCCTACCCGCCGTTCAGCTTCAACGCGCCGGACTACCCGGTGCGAGTCGAGGTGCACTCCGGCCGGCTGAACCGCGCCGCCGTGCTGTTCCGCTTCATCCTGGCCATCCCGGCCGCGCTGGTCCAGTACGTGCTCAACTACGGCTGGTTCGCGTGCTCGTTCTTCCTGTGGCTGTCCGTGCTGATCACCGGCCGGACGCCGACACCGGTGTTCGGCGCGACCGCCGCGGTACTTCGCTACAGCTTCCGGTTCTCGGCGTGGGCCATGATGCTGACCTCGTCCTACCCGAAGCACGTGTTCGGTGACCCCGGGACCGCGACCAGCCAGGACACCCAGGGCACCCGCCCGCTGGCGCTCACCAGCGGCGGGCGTGCGCTGGTGATCGTGTTCATCGTGCTCGGTGTACTGGCGCTCGCCGGCAATATCGGCGTCAACGTCTACCAGGCGCAGCACAACGCCAACCGGATGGAACAGATCCAGCACCACTCCGGCGGTTACTGACCCCGGGGAGCGGCCACGGCCGGCTGGAGCACGCCGGGTGCTCCGCCGGCCGGGTGCGGATGTCGGCTGGTTCACACCGGGCTCGACCCCTCGTAGGCTTCCAGGCAGCGCCGGAATTTCCGCGCGTTTCGTGGCGTTCCAGGACCGTTAGTTGAACCTTCAACAAAGTGTCCGGCCGACCACTCAACTCGACAGGGGGCGTGCGCCATGCCTGCCATCACCACCGACACCCTGACTCTGCCCCGCATCGCGGCACCCGATCCGGTTACCGTCAGTGACCGCCCCGTTCGTTCGGTGACGACGGCACCCAGCGGGTACGAGGGCGAGGGCTTCCCCGTGCGTCGCGCGTTCGCCGGGGTGTCGCTGACCGAGCTGGACCCGTTCATCCACATGGACCAGATGGGCGAGGTCGAATACGCGCCCGGCGAGCCGAAGGGCACGCCGTGGCACCCCCACCGGGGCTTCGAGACAGTCACCTACATGATCGACGGGATCATCGAGCACGCCGACTCCAACGGTGGCGGCGGGACGA
The DNA here is from genome assembly GCA_051984675.1 of Pseudonocardiaceae bacterium. Classification (GTDB taxonomy): domain Bacteria; phylum Actinomycetota; class Actinomycetes; order Mycobacteriales; family Pseudonocardiaceae; genus JBPYFK01. Next base: position 19,994 of record JBPYFK010000073.1, read on the forward strand.
TCACCAACGGAGACACCCAGTGGATGACCGCAGGCGGTGGCATTCTGCACATCGAAGCGCCCCCGGAACACCTGGTGGTCTCCGGCGGGCTGTTCCACGGCTTCCAGCTGTGGGTCAACCTCCCGCGTGCCAACAAGTTCAACCCACCGCGCTACCAGGACATCGGCGCGCAGCAGACCACCCTGCTGTCGTCGGCCGACGGTGGCGCGCTGGTTCGGCTCATCGCAGGTGACGTCGCCGGGCACAGCGGCCCCGGCTCGACGTTCACGCCGATCCTCCTCAGCCACGCCACGGTCAACCCCGGCGCCGAACTGCGGTTGCCGTGGCCGGCGCACTTCAATGCGCTGGCGTACGTGCTCGCCGGCAACGGCACGGTCGGTACCGAGCGCCGCCCGATCCACAAAGGACAGCTCGCCGTGTTCGGCCCCGGCGAGGCGCTGACCGTCGCCGCCGCGACGAACCAGCCGGTGGCGGAGCCGAACCTGGAGATCCTGCTGCTGGGCGGGCAGCCCATCCGCGAACCCGTCGCGCACTACGGGCCGTTCGTGATGAACACCAAGGAAGAGGTCGCGCAGGCGATGCAGGACTTCCAGAGCGGCAAACTCGGCGTGGTTCCCGCCCAGAAGATCCCGCACAGCCAGGGTGAAACGCCGCCGGCGTGAGCGGCCGCGTCTAGGAGGCCGGGACAGCGTCGTCGACCGAGTCGACCGAGTCATCCAAGCCGAGAACCTGCACGTTGGTGAGCAGCTTCTCGACGAGTTCGTCCAGCTCGATCCGGCGTTCGAGGGTGGCGAGCTGCGCGGTCGTCGTCCGGGTGGCGACGTGCGGTGGCGTGATCAGCTTGCAGCAGTCCTCATCCGGCAGAACGGAGATCTCGCCGGTGCCGATCCGCTCGGCTTCGGCGATGATCTCCGCTTTGTCCCACCCCAGCAGCGGGCGCAGCACGGGCAACTTCGCCGCCTGGTCGGTGGTGGCCAGGTTCGCCAGCGTCTGACTCGACACCTGCCCCAGGCTGTCCCCGGTCACCAGGGCTTTCGCACCCAACCGGCCGGCGAGCACGCTGGCGGCTCGCACGATGAGCCTGCGTTGCGCGACAATCTGGAACCTGCCGGCGCCGGCGGTGGCGAGCTGCCGTTGCGCGTGCCCGATCGGCACGACATGCAACCGCGCCCCTCCCTGGAACCGGTTGAGCTGGCGGACCAGGGCATACGCCTTGTACGTCGACGACGGGCCGGTGTAGGGCGCGCCGGTGAAATGCACGAAGTCGCAGCGCAGCCCCCGCCGCATGGCCCGGTAGGCGGCCACCGGCGAGTCGAAACCGCCGGAGAGCAGGGCCAGCGCGTGGCCGCTTGCTCCGACCGGCAGACCGCCCTGCCCGGGGTGCTTCTCCACGGACACGAAGATCTCGTGCCGGTCCACCTCCACAGCGACCTCGACCTCGGGCCGGTCGAGATCGACCGGCCAGCCGAACTCGTCGCACACCGCCTGCCCGACATGCGCGGCGAGCTGTTCCGACGTCAGCGGGAAACCCTTGTTCCGCCGCCGCGCTCGAATCGCGAAGCTGTGCCGGGTCGAGCCAGCTGCACCGAAACGCGCGCCGAGCATCCGCACCGCAGCGGTCGCGGCCCCCTCCGGCGTCTTCTCTACCCGCAGTGCCGGCTGGACCATGCTGAGCCCGATGACCTCGCACGCCCGCCGCACCAATGCCTCCTGGGACATGTCGGCGGATCCCACGAACAGTCCGTCACGCCGCCGAACCCGAAGGGAAGGCCCGATCGCCAGCCGCAAGCTGTCCAGCAGATGCTGCTCAAACACCCCACGGTTACGGCCTTTGAGCACCAGTTCGCCATGCTTCAGCAGCACGCACGGCTGGGGCAGCATGCACCTCACCTCCGAAACGCAGAAAGCGCCCAGCGGGATACATCGAACCCGCATAGGCGCCCAGAAAGGAGGAGCGCACCTCGAGAACTCCACAGTGAACGCCGCGATGTGAGCAAGCCCTCGGCCGATTAGTACCGGTCCGCTGAGCCTGTTGCCAGGCTTACACGTCCGGCCTATCAACCCAGTCGTCTACTGGGGGCCTTACCCGGTCAAGCCGGTGGGAGACCTCATCTAGGAACAGGCTTCCCGCTTAGATGCTTTCAGCGGTTATCCCTTCCGAACATAGCCAACCAGCCGTGCCCTTGGCAGGACAACTGGCACACCAGAGGTCCGTCCGTTCCGGTCC
>JBPYFK010000074.1:0-2977 GCA_051984675.1 Pseudonocardiaceae bacterium
GATCGCGGCGGTGCCGACCGAGGTGAACCGAGTGTCCGTCGTCGCCGGGTACGGACCGCCGTGCTGCATGGCCGGGGAGACCGCGACGCCGGTCGGCCAGCCGTTGAACAGCAGACGACCGGTGCGCCGTGCGAGCGCAGCGCCTCGGCGACGATTGCGCCGGTGCGAACGGACAGCTGCGGGTGACCGGGGTGGGCTTTGAGTACGACCGGGCACCCAGCTGCGAGCGCCGAGGCGGTGTCGCCACCGGCGACGGAGAACGCGAACGGGAAGTTGCTCGCGGCGAACACCAGCACCGGACCGACCGGCAGCAGCATGCGCCGCAGGTCCGGCTTGGGACCGAGCGCGAAGTCCGGGTCCGCTCGATCGAACGTGACCCGCAGGTAGGAGCCGTCGTCGTGGACCTCGGCGAACAGGCGCAGCTGGAAGGTGGTGCGCTTGAGCTCCCCGGTCAACCTGCCCTCGAACAGGTTCGTCTCAGACATGGCCAGCGGCACCAGCTCCTTGTCGGCGGCGTCGAGTGCGTCGGCGACGGCGATGAGCTGCCGGGCCCGCCGCGCTGGCGGGACGAGCCGAACGCCTCACCGGCGTCGGCCGCCTGTTGCAGGACGGTGTCCAGTTCTGCTTGCGTGGTGTCGCGAATCGGTTCGATCGCAGTCAACGTGACTTTCTTATCGTATCCTTCGACGTCTTCGATGATCGAGGGGAATTCGCTGAAGCCTGGGGCGTTCGCAATCCAGTCGCCTTCGATATCCGGGCGGCCTGTTTGCTCGCCCAACATCGCGTCACAGCTCCGTGTCACCGCCGCGCTAATGAGTGTCCGTGACGGCTCGGCGGTACAGGCATCCTCGACCTGCCTCTGTTCGAAGTCAGGGATCGGCTTTTGACTTCCTCCCGGCCCTAAAGGACTCTGTTGCCCAATTTTTGATCATGCGGTGAGTTCGAAATTGAGTGCGGCGAGGTGGGAGGTTCTGGTGCCGCCCAGGGGTGTGCCGGTCCACCACGCGTTCAGCCGGATGAGGTTAAGCGCCGTAGCGGTGAGGACAGCTGCGAGGTGGGTTTTGGGCAGGCCCAGGTAGCGGGATCGGCGCAGACCAGTGGCGGCAATGGCTTGGTGGATGGTGCCTTCCACCCCGGCGCGGACGTTGTAGAGCTGCGTCCAGGCATCAGTGCTTTGCTCGACGCGGACGCGTTCGAGCGCCTCGTGTCGCTCACGTAACCGCAGGGTGAGTTTGCGGGCGTTGGATTTCGAGGAGGTGCATCGAGCGCGCAGCGGGCATGGTGTGCAGTCAGACTTACGGAAGTCCACTTTTAGCACGTCCTTGCCCCTGGCTTTCTCTGTGCGCCAACTGCTGCTGACCGCCCCGTTGGGGCAGGTGACCTGTTCGTGGTCCCAGTCGATGGTGAAGTGGCTGAGGTCGAACGCGTCAGTGTCGGTGGCTTGCCACGAGGTGTTGGCGCTGAGCGGACCGATGAGGTTCACACCGCAGTCATTCCGGGAGGCGAGGATGAGTTCGGCGGAGGTGTAACCAGCGTCCACGGCGTGCTCGCCGGGCAACAGACCACGACGTGTCAGATGCTCGTGGACCACGGGGGTGACCTCTTGGTCGGCGACCGTGGCATCGGTGGTCTCGACGTTGGTGATCACATGCGGAAGGTGGGACTGGCTCGGATCGTCGCAGGTCTCGGTCAGGTGGATCTTGTAGCCGGTCCAACCCGAGCCGCGTTTGACCCCGTAACGGGCGTCGACGTCATAAGGAGAGGCCAGTCTGGCTCTGCCCGGCGGGAGATCCTTGCTCTCCCGCCATGACACCTCCGTTCCCGCGTCGCTGACCGTACGGTGGTACTGCTGTACCCACGCGGCGCGTAAGAACTCCACCGCGGGGAGCTCACGCAGCCAGGCCGGTGAGTGCGGCGCATACGCCGCCTGCAGCAGGTGGAAGCCATCGCATCCGATGGTGACCGCGAGTTCGGCGCGGGCCTGGGTGCCTTGGGGCATCCGGTAGGCATCCGCCCGCGCGCCGTAGCGTTGCACCCAGTCCGCCTGGATCACCTGCGCCAGCCAGTCTGGGGCGGCAGCCGCCAGCGCCTCCACCGCAGCCCGCACCGTCTCGGCTGCGAACTCAATCCGGTTGAGTGCACGGACCGCCGCCACCACGTGCGTGGAGTCGGTGCGAGCCCGTCCCCCAGCTTTGACCAGGCCCAACTCCGTCAACCGAGCCAGCAGCAGATCCAGAACCCTTTCTTCCAGGCCGTGCTCGACCAGCCGGGCCCGAAACCCGGTGAGCACGGTGTGATCGAACCCTGGATCCTCCAGCTCCAAGCCCAGGCAGTATTTCCAGTCGATCCGCCCGCGCACCGCGTCCGCGGCCTGCCGATCGGTGAGATTCTCGGCGAACTGCAACACCGAGATCAGCGCCAACTGCCCCGGCGACCAACCCGGCCTCCGGGACATCAGGCCACGGACGAGGCTGCAACGACACCACACACCCGCCTACGAAGATCGACTTGCCAGGGATCGCAGTGATCTTGCACCTACCGCCACCACCGGCAAACACAGGGTGTCGAATTGGGCAACAGAGTCCTGAAGGCCGGGGCTTCCACCGATTGGAGATCAGGTGAAGGCGCCTGGCGGCCTCGATGAGCGACTTCACAGTCGTGACCGTCACCTCACCCAACTCGCCAATTTCCGCTCGCAGGGGGCGCGAGTTCGGTGAAGAAGATACTTTGCCTGGCGACACGGGGTTCCGTGTGCTGGAAGAATGCGTGCCCTTACGCGCTTACCTCGTGTTCCGCGACGGTCCAGGCGCGGGCGCGGTCGCTGATCGTCACGCCGAGGCCGGGGCGGGGCGAGATGTGCATGCGGCCGCCCTTGATCTCGAGGTGCTCGTTGAACAATGGGTCAAGCCACTCGAAGTGCTCGACCCACGGCTCCCTCGCATACGCCGCAGCCAGGTGCACGTGAATCTCCATCGCG
>JBPYFK010000075.1:0-5317 GCA_051984675.1 Pseudonocardiaceae bacterium
CGCATGCACGCCGAGATCGAACGCCTGAGCAACCGCATCGCCGCCCACCTCGACCTCGCCGAACCCGACGGACAGTTGCGCCCGGAGCAGGTCGACGACCTGCTGGCCTGCCTCTACGGCCTGCACAAGTGCTCCGGCTGCACTTCATCCAGGAAGAGGAGAACTACTTCGCCCTCGCCGACCACCCGGCGACCGAGCGAGCCGACTAGGACCGCTTCCCGCGTGCCGGACCAGGCGCTCACAGCAACAAAGCTGCTGGTTCCAAGGTTCCTCTCAGAGACCTTCTCGACACTTGAAGTTGTGCTTGCCCAACAGGTAGTCAGGACGTCCAGCGCGCGGTGGTGGCTTTGCGGTCTGCTGGCACTGAACGTCGCGTGGGCGACGGACTTGTTCATCCTCGGTGGCGGGGTGGGCAACTTCAGCGCCCCTGGGAGCCTGCTCACCGCGCTCGGCCGGCTGGCCGGCCTGTACGGGGCGGTTGCCCTGGTTCTCCAACTGGTGTTGATCGCCCGGATACCGTGGCTGGAACGGCGGCTGGGGATGGACCGCCTCACGCTGTGGCACCGGTGGACGGGCTTCTGGGTTCTGTGGCTCTTGCTCGTGCACCTGGTGTTCATCACGCTCGGCTACGCCGCCCAGGGCAACAGTTCGCCGGTGGCCGAATTCGGCGACCTGCTGTTCAACACACAAGATGTGTTGAAGGCCACAGTCGGGCTGGCGATCCTTGTGGTGGTCGCGGTGACGTCGGCTAAAGCAGCGCGCCGCAGGATGCATTACGAAACGTGGCATTTCGTTCATCTCTACGCGTATCTCGCGGTCGTTCTGGGGTTCTTGCACCAGGTGACTGTTGGGCGTGATTTCGTCGACTCGCGCATCGGCACGTTGTACTGGTGGTTGCTGTACGGAACCGCTCTTGCTGCCGTGCTGGTGTTCCGGTTCCTCATTCCCGCGTGGAGGAGCTTGCGGCACAGGCTGCACGTTGTCGCCGTGGTGCCAGAGAGTCCCGAGGTGGTGTCGGTCTACGTCAGTGGCCGGCAGCTGGAGCGGCTACCAGCCCGCGCGGGGCAGTTCTTCCTGTGGCGCTTCCTCACCCGGCGGTACTGGCACGAAGCGCACCCGTACTCGTTGTCGGCGATGCCGGATGGGCAGACGCTGCGGATCACGGTCAAGGCGCTTGGCGACGGCAGCGCGGCGTTGCGCGGCATCCGCCCCGGCACTCGCGTGCTTGCGGAGGGCCCGTACGGCGCGTTCACCGCCGAGAGGCGCAGCCGGCCCGGCGTGCTGCTGATCGGTGGCGGCGTCGGAGTGACCCCGGTTCGCGCGCTCTTCGAAGAGCTGGCCCGGACCGGTACGAGGGACGTCGTCGTCGTGTACCGGGTGAACACGCCCGAGGAAGCCGTGCTCGCTGGGGAACTGCGGCAACTGGCGGATGCAAGCGGCGCCCGGCTTCACGTCGTGACCGGTCCCCCCACCGGCACCGGCCCGTTCGGCCCGATCATGGGCCCACGCCACCTCAAGGACATGGTGCCGGACGTGCTCGATCGTGACGTTTTCCTCTGTGGTCCACCGCGAATGACCAAGGCGGTCATGCACACGTTGCGGCGCCTCGGGGTTCCTGCCGCCCAATGCCATACCGAACGCTTCGCCTTCGCGGCCTGAGAGAGGAGCCCTTCGGATGCGACGAGTCATAGCCGCCATCGCTCTCACCATCGCGGGCCTGATCCCGGTGTGGCGGTACCACCCCGGTTCCGCCACGCAGGCCAGCGGGGGAGTCCACGTCGCCGCGCCGGCGCAGTCGAACTCCTCGACCACCACCACGCCGCCCGTAACAAGCTCGGGTTCCGACGGTCAGAAAACCGTCGACGGCCCGGTCGTGCAGACCGAGTTCGGTCCGTACCAGGTGCAAGCGACCCTGTCCGGTAGCAAGATCGTGGATGTCCAGCTGATCACCGAGCCCGGCGACCGGCACAGCCAACGCATCGCCGCCGAGGCCGAGCCCACCTTGAAGCAGGAGGCGTTACAGGCGCAGAGCGCTCACATCGACACGGTCTCGGGCGCCACGGCCACCAGCGAGGCGTATGAGCAGTCGCTGCAGGCCGCTCTCGACGGGGCGAGGTGAGCATGGTCAAGGTCATCGCGAACCGGCTCCGCCACGTCGAGCACGTCATGGGCTTGCCGATCTCGCTCGACGTACCGTACGCCTCGCCCGCGGTGGAGGTAGCCGCCCGCGAGGCGTTCGCGTGGTTGCACGAGGTGGATCGGCGATTCAGCCCCTTCCGCACCGACAGTGAGGTGTGCCACCTGGACCGAGGCGAGATCCTACCGAGGCAACTCAGCCCGGAACTCGCCGAAATCCTGGCGCTGTGCGGGGAATACGAGCGGCGCAGTGGAGGGGCTTTCCAAGCGTGGCTGCCCGGGCACCACTTCGATCCTTGCGGCGTCGTCAAGGGGTGGGCCGTCGAGCGTGCCGGCCGGATGCTGCGTGATGCGGGCTCGTCCCGGTTCTGCCTCAATGCCGGTGGAGATGTGGTGGCCTTCTCCTCGTCTCGCCCGGGGCCCGGTGTCCGGCCCGACTCGGGTGCGGGTGCCTCGTGCGCCGCTGGCGGGCAGGGCGAGCCGTGGCGCGTGGGAATTCGCCATCCCGATCAACCGCATCGCGTGTGCGCGGTGATCAACGCTCGTGACTGCGCGGTCGCCACGTCCGGCACCTACGAGCGCGGTGCTCACATCGTCGACGGTCGTACCGGGGGTGCGGCCCGGGATCTGGTGAGCCTGACGGTGGTCGCGCCGGATCTGGTCACCGCGGACGCCGTCTCCACCTCGGCGTTCGCGATGGGCCGAGACGGTATCCGGTGGGCGGCCGATCAACCGGAGTGCCTGGTGTTCGCCGTAGATGCCGACCGCCGCGTCCACCGCAGCCCCGAACTCGACTTGGCGTGAGCGTGCACTTCCGTCCCATCCGTCCCTTGTGTGTCCATTGTGGGTGCGTGCCCACGTAGATTGGAAGGCTCACCGTGGTCACGGTGGAAGAATCATCAGGTAGGCGGCGAAGCCGCATCCGTCACGTGTCCAAGCCGACCCCTGATTGATGGAGAAGGGCGCATGGGCAGAGACGCCATGGAGGGAACCGACGATGCGGGTCCACGCTTGCTGCTCGTGGAGGACGATCCACAACTGTCCGGGATGCTGACGACGTTGCTTTCCGACGAGGGCTACGCGGTGGACGCGGCACTCGACGGCCAGCGCGGGCTGCATTTCGGGCTGACGCGTTCCTACGACGTGATCGTGCTCGACCGCGGTCTGCCCGCCGTCGAGGGACTCGACCTGCTCACCCGCCTTCGGGGCAAGGGCGTTGTCACGCCGACGCTGGTGCTGTCCGCGCTGGCCAACCCCGCGGATCGGGTCGTCGGGCTCGACGCGGGAGCCGAGGACTACCTGCCCAAGCCGTTCGACATCGACGAGCTGCTGGCCCGGCTGCGGGCGCTGCGCCGGCGCCACGTTGATGTGGCGCGGTCCGTCCCGGTGCCGGGCGGGCAGCTCGATCTGGACACCCGCCTGGTGGCGATCGACACCGAGCCGACGCCGGTACGCCTCTCGGAACGGGAGTGCGCACTGCTGGCGGTCCTGGCATCCCGGCCGTCGCGGGTGTTTGCCCGAGCGGATCTGCTGGAGCTCGTCTTTGACAGCGCGGCAAGCGAAGTGGTCGTCGACACGTATGTGCACTACCTGCGTCGCAAGCTTGGCAAGCACGTCGTGGAAACCGTACGGGGTCGCGGCTACCAGTTGGGACGCGTCCCGTGACCGCGCGACCCGACAGTGCCGACGAGGCGATGATTCGGCGGGCGGCACTGCGGATCGGCCTGCAGACCGCGGCTGCCGTGGCTACCACGGTTGTCGTGCTGACGAGCATCGCCGTGCTCGCTCTGGTGTATACGCAGCACCGGTCCGAAGACGAGCAATTGGCGACTGTGCTCGCCAGAGCTGACGACGTCAATGACCCACCCAAAGGTATGTGGCTGGTGATGCAAGGCGGTTCCGGCGAGCAGCACGTGACGTCTCGCATTCCCGCCGGCCTCCCCGAACGGGAGATGCTGCAGCGCACCGCGCAGGACCATCTGACCCGGTCGCAAGACATCTCGATCGCGGGCCGGGAATACGCGGTGCGCACGGAGTGGCGGACGAACGACAGCGTCGTGCAGGCCGTGCTGAGCCTGCACGATCCGCAGATCCAGCGGGATCGTCTGATCTACGCACTCCTCTTGTCTGGGGTGGTCGGACTCGTCGTCGCTGCCGCCGCCGGCGTGTGGATGGGGCGCCGAGCGGTCGCGCCCCTGGCGCAGGCCCTTGCGCTGCAACGGCGTTTCGTCGCCGACGCGAGTCACGAGCTGCGCACGCCTCTGACCCTGTTGAGCACCCGGGCCCAGATGCTGCGGCGCAAGCTGGCCCGGTCCGGCGATCCGGCCGCCGCGGAGGCCGATGTGGACGGTCTGGTGTCGGACGCGAACCGGCTGACCTCGATCCTGGAGGATCTGCTGCTGGCAGCGGACCCCCGTGAGACCCCACAGACACGGCCGATCGTGCTCGGTGACCTGGTCAGACAAGAAGTGGACGCCGTCCAACCGAGGGCGGAAGAGCAACAGGTCACCGTGCATGCCGACCTGGGCGAGGGCCCGTTCGTCGTGAGCGGGTTCGAAGCAGCGCTGCGTCGGGCACTGAACGCCTTGCTGGACAACGGGATTCGGCATGCACGCAGCCAGGTTCGGATCTCGCTGCTAGCTCAGGGCACGCGGGTCGCGCTGGACGTGACCGACGACGGCGCCGGTATCGACCCGCTAATGATGTCGAAGATCTTCGATCGTTTCGCGTCCGGTTCCCGGCTCACCACCGACTCCAGTCCGCGCCGCTACGGCCTCGGCCTCGCCTTGGTCAGCGAGATCGCGCACCGGCACGGAGGCTCGGTGTCCGCGCACAACGGGGACAATGGCGGCGCCACACTACGACTCCTCCTACCGCGCGTATCGGTCGACAGTTGACGTCAAGCGCCCGTTGGTGGTGTCGAGATCTCTCTGGCCACCCCGCGCCGCTGACCAGCATCAATGCCCTGGCTCATGGACAACTCCCCACCGGCGGCAAGTCCTGCGTCACCGTCCTCCGCTGAGTTTGCGGCTGCGTTGTCCGATGCCGTCGATGCCGTAGGGGTAGTCGGCGGTGTCGGGGTCGCTGGCTTCATCCAGCAGGCGGGTTTCCTGGTTGGAGAGGCGGATGTCGGTGGCGGCGAGGTTGTCGTCGAGTTGTTCGATGGTGCGTGCGCCCAGGA
>JBPYFK010000076.1:0-18456 GCA_051984675.1 Pseudonocardiaceae bacterium
TGAAGCTGATCGTCGACCTGATGTACGAGGGCGGCATCTCCAAGATGTACTGGTCGGTGTCCGACACCGCCGAATTCGGCGGGTACACCCGCGGCCCGAGGCTGATCAACAACTCGACCCGTGAGGAGATGCGAAAGATCCTGGCCGAGGTCCAGGACGGTACCTTCACCCGCGAGCTGGTCGAAGAGTTCGACTCTGGCAAGCCCAACTTCCTCAAGCGCCGCGAGGCGGAGCAGTCTGAGCAGATCGAGCAGGTGGGCGCCAAGCTCCGCCCGCTGATGAGCTGGCTGTCGGACAGCGAGGATTAGGGTTCACGCATGGGATCAACTTATCGGCTCGCCGTCGTCGGCGGCGACGGCATCGGCCCCGAGGTGACGGCCGAGGCGCTGAAGGTGCTGCGGGCGGCCGCGCCCGACGCCACCTTCGACGTCACTGACTACGACCTTGGCGCGCGGCGCTGGCACCGCACCGGGGAGACGCTTCCTGACGCGGTGCTCGAGGAAATCCGCGGGCACGACGCGATCCTGCTCGGCGCGGTCGGCGACCCGTCGGTGCCCAGCGGCATCCTCGAACGCGGTCTCCTGCTGCGCCTGCGCTTCGAGCTCGACCACCACGTGAACCTCCGACCGGCGCGGCTGTACCCGGGCGTGAAGAGCCCGGTGGCCGACCCGGGCGAGATCGACATGATCGTGGTCCGGGAGGGCACCGAAGGCCCCTACGCGGGCAACGGTGGTCTGCTGCGCAAGGACACCGTCCACGAGATCGCCACCGAGGTCAGCCTCAACACGGCGTTCGGCGTCGAGCGGGTGGTGCGGGACGCGTTCGCCCGCGCGGAGAACCGGCCACGCAAGCACCTGACCCTGGTGCACAAGACCAACGTCCTCACCCACGCCGGCTCGTTGTGGTCCCGCGTGGTCGAAGAGGTGTCACTGCAGCACCCGGACGTCACGGTCAACTACCAGCATGTGGACGCGGCGACGATCCACCTGGTCACCGACCCATCCCGGTTCGACGTGATCGTCACCGACAACCTCTTCGGCGACATCATCACCGACCTCGCCGCCGCTGTCACCGGCGGTATCGGGCTCGCCGCCAGCGGCAACATCGACGCCACCAAGCGCAACCCGAGCATGTTCGAGCCGGTGCACGGCAGCGCCCCGGACATCGCCGGGCAGGGGATCGCGGACCCGACGGCGGCGGTGCTCTCGCTCGCGCTGATGCTGGACCACCTCGGCCAGTGCGAGGCCGCCCGCCGCGTCGAGGCCGCCGTGGCGTTCGACCTGGCCACCCGGGACCACTCGGCGCCGGGCGCGACCTACGCCATCGGCGACCGCCTGGCGGCGCTGGTGTCCTCCCGGGAAGTGGCTCCGCAGCCCTGACCGCTGGTTGCTCTCGCGGTCCGCCGGCGACCGCGAGAGCGCCGTGGTGGTGTTCACACGCTGAGCGTGCTGGCCCAGGTGTTGGTCTTGATGCGGACTATGGCAGGATGGCGGACGTGACGCAGCGCAGCCTGATCATTATTGGCAAGCGCGCCGGGTAGGAACTCCGCAGTTCCCGGCGCGCCGACCTCTCGCATTCGCGGGGGGTCTTTTTTGTGCGCGCGGCACACCACCAACCGGCCGCTTCCCGCGACCGTCGAAGACCGACAGGAGAACGCAGTGACTCCCACCGGCACAGCGAATCGGACCAGCCCGGCAGGAACCCCGCTCGGCGACGACTTCCACGTCTACGACACGACGCTGCGCGACGGCGCCCAGCGCGAGGGCATTTCCTACTCGGTGACCAACAAGCTCGCGGTCGCGCGGCTGCTGGACTCGCTCGGAGTCGGGTTCATCGAGGGCGGTTGGCCAGGCGCGATGCCGAAGGACACCGAGTTCTTCCACCGCGCCACCAGCGGGGAGCTGGAGTTGCACCACGCGGCGCTGGTCGCGTTCGGCTCGACCCGGCGGGCCGGAGCGGCGGCGCACGAAGACCCGCAGGTCCGAGCGTTGGTGGACTCCCGCGCGCCGGTGGTCACGCTGGTCGCGAAGTCCGACCGTCGGCACATCGAGCGCGCGCTGCGCACCGACGTCGCCGAGGCGTGCGCGATGGTGTCCGACACCGTGCGTTACCTCGTCGGCGAGGGGCGGCGGGTGTTCCTCGACGCCGAACACTTCTTTGACGGCTACGCCTACTGCCCGGACACCGCGCTGCGCGTGCTGGACTCCGCGGTGACGGCGGGCGCGGATGTGGCCGTGCTATGTGACACCAACGGTGGCCAGCTGCCCACTCAGCTGGCCGAGACGGTCGCGGCGGTGATCGAGCGCACCGGGTTCCGGGTGGGCATCCACTGCCAGGACGACACCAGCTGCGCCGTCGCCAACACCATCACCGCTGCTCAGGCCGGTGCCACGCACGTGCAGTGCACGGCCAACGGCTACGGCGAGCGTGCCGGCAACGCCGACCTGTTCGCCGTGCTGGGGAACCTGGCGGCGAAGCTGGACATGCCGGTGCTGCCGGACGGCAGGCTCGCCGAGCTGACCCGGGTGTCGCATGCCCTGGCCGAGCTCGCCAACATCGCGCCAGACACGCACCAGGCGTACGTCGGGACCTCGGCGTTCGCGCACAAGGCTGGCCTGCACGCCAGCGCGATCAAGGTGGACCCCGAGCTGTACAACCACATGGACCCGTCCACTGTGGGCAACCAGATGCGGGTGCTGGTCACCGAGATGGCAGGCCGTGCCAGCCTGGAGCTCAAGGGCGCCGAGCTGGGGGTGGACCTCAGCGAGTCGCCGGAGGCGGTCACCGGCGCCGTGCGGCGGGTCAAGGAGCTGGAGGCGCGCGGCTGGTCGTTCGAGGCCGCGGACGCCTCGCTGGAGCTGCTGCTACGCCGTGAGGTGGCCGACACCGGCGGCGACTCCGGGGGCGTCGAGACCCCGTTCCACCTGGAGTCCTACCGGGTGGTTCTGGACCACCAAGCGGACGGGCACGTCGTGTCCGAGGCGACGGTCCGCGTGCACGTGGCCGAGCAGCGGGTGATCGCCACCGCCCAGGGCAACGGTCCGGTCAATGCCCTCGACGCCGCGCTGCGCGAGGCGCTCGCGCCGCACCTGCCGTGGGTGAAGGACGTCGAGCTGGTCGACTACAAGGTGCGCATCCTCGTCGACTCGCCCGGCACGGACGCCGTGACGCGGGTGCTGATCGAGTCCAGCGACGGCGAGCGCGAGTGGACCACCGTCGGCGTGCACGGCAACATCGTCGAGGCGAGCTGGCTGGCGCTGTGCGACGCGCTCGCGTTCAAGGCGCTGCGGGAACGCGAATAGCCGCCCTGCGGGAACGGGAACAGCGCGGCTGGTGTATACGCTGTTCCCGTCGTGACAGTCCACTCTTGAATCGGCCACTTTCGAATCGGCTGCTTTCGGATCGGCCGCTTTCGAGGTGGCCGCCTTGGAATGGCCGCTGACCGGCCACTGGTCGTCGCTGCTCTGGGAGGTCTTTCGCCGTGCGCCTGGCACGTGTCGCTCACCGTGAAGGTGTCTCGTTCGCATCGCTGGAACCGGACCCGGACGCGCCCGCGGAGAAGGTGTTGGCCGTCGAGATCCGGGAGCACCCGTTCGGCTCGCCGAGCTTCACCGGGCGCAGGTGGCCGATGTCCGAGGTTCGGCTGCTGGCACCGATCCTGCCGACGAAGGTCGTGTGCGTGGGCAAGAACTACGCGGCACACGCCAGCGAGATGGGCAGTGAGCCACCGAAGAACCCGGTGATCTTCATGAAGCCGTCCACCTCGGTGATCGGCCCGAACGTGCCGATCAAGTTGCCGCCGAACGCCGAGCGGGTGGACTACGAGGGCGAGCTGGCCGCGGTGATCGGGCAGCCGTGCAAGGACGTGCCCGAGGCGCGGGGCGCGGAGGTCGTGCTCGGCTACACCGTCGCCAACGACGTGACCGCCCGCGACCAGCAGCAGGCGGACGGGCAGTGGACGCGCGCCAAGGGCTACGACACGTTCTGCCCGCTCGGACCGTGGATCGACACCGACGTCGATCCTGGCGACCTGGAGATCCGCACCGAACTCGACGGCGAGGTCAAGCAGGAGTCCCGGACCTCCCACCTGCTGCACGACGTCCCGGCGCTGGTGTCGTGGATCTCGCGGGTGATGACGCTGCTGCCCGGTGACGTGATCCTCACCGGCACGCCGGCCGGAGTGGGGCCGATGCGGGACGGCCAGAAGGTGTCCGTCTCCGTCGGGGGATTGGGCACCCTGACCAACCCCGTACAGGCCAAGTAGCTGGTTGGTGGGTCGTGAAAGCGGCTGACGCCGCTGGATGGAGTGGCTTACCGCATGGCGGCGACCGGGGGTCGCTCGCGCAGAGCGCCGTAGGCGAGGAAGTACGGCGGGATGCGCCGCATCCACGGGAGCCGGGACAGCACGCGCAGCGGCAGGGGGGTCGGGTTGTGGATCAGGTCGATCTGCCCGTTCAGCGCCGGCTCGATCACGTTGTTGTGGATCGTGCGCTGCAGTCCCTGCGTGAGCACGGTGGTCGGCCAGCGGCGACGCTGGATGCGGGCGACGTGCTCGCGGCTGACGGTGCCGTCGCGCAGCGGGCCGGCGAGGATGCGGGCCGCGGCCACCGCGTCCTGCACGGCGAGGTTGATGCCGATGCCGCCGACCGGCGACATCGCGTGCGCGGCGTCGCCGAGGCACAGCAGGCCGGGCAGGTGCCAGCGGCGCAGACGGTCCAACCGGACGTCGAGCAGCTTCACCTCGTCCCACGACCGCAGGGCGTCGAGCCGGTCGCGTAGCCAGGGGATGAGCGTGGCCACGCGATCCATGAACACCGGCAGCCCCTCGGCGCGGAGTTCGGCGTCGGCCGCTTTGGGGATCAGCGAGGCGCACTGCCAGTAGTCGCCACGGTCCATCATGGCGATGAAGCTGCGGTTGCCGAGCGCGCCGAAGCCGCCTTCGGGGTCGGATTCCTGGCGGGGCAGCCGGAACCACCAGGCGTCGATGGGGCACGGGAAGTCCCGCAGGCCAAGCTCGGGGATCTCGCGCACCTCCGACCCCCGGCCGTCGCAGGCGACGGTGATCGTCGCGCGCAGCTGGCCGGTCTGCCCGTCGGCCGTCCGGTAGTGCACCCCGTTCACCCGGCCGTTCTCCCGGATCAGCCCGGTCGCCTCGGTGTTCATCCGCAGCGTGAAGGTGGGTTCCGGGCTGGCCGCGTCGGCGAGCAGGTCGAGCAGGTCCCACTGCGGGACCATCGCAACGTAGTTGTACTTGATCGGCAGTAGCTGGAAGTCGGCGAGCCGGAGCAGCTCACCGGCCGGGCCAACCGGCACCTGTACTTGCAGCAGGCGCCGCTGGGGCAGCTTCGCGAACCGCTCCGCGAGTCCGAGATCGTCCAGGAGCGACATGGTGGAGGGATGCACGGTGTCCCCGCGGAAGTCCCGCAGGAAATCGCCGTGCTTCTCCAGCACGGTGACGTCGACACCGCAGCGGGCCAGCAGCAGCCCGAGGACCATTCCCGCCGGCCCGCCACCGACGACGCAGCAAGTCGTGCGCTCCATGACCAACCCCCTCGCGAATTAATTCAACCGATGTTGAATAACTCCATGATGCTCTTCCCGGACTCGCCGGTCAACAGGCTTACCCCAGTGGATAGGCTGAACACGTCATGAGCACGCCAGATGTCACCCCAGCGAGCAACTCGGCGACCGGTGTCCGCGCCCGGTTCTGCCCGTCGCCCACCGGTACGCCGCACGTCGGCCTGATCCGCACCGCGCTGTACAACTGGGTTTTCGCCCGCCACCACGGCGGCAAACTGGTGTTCCGCATCGAGGACACCGACGTGACCCGGGACAGCGAAGAGTCCTACCGCGCACTGCTGGACGCGCTGCGCTGGTTGGGGCTCGACTGGGACGAGGGGCCGGAGGTCGGCGGCCCGTACGGGCCGTACCGGCAGAGCGAGCGCCGGGAGATCTACGACGACGTCGCGCGGCGCCTGCTCGCCGCCGGCGAGCTCTACGAATCCTTCGCCACGGCGGAGGAGATCGAGCAGCGCCACCGGGACGCCGGCCGCGACCCCAAGCTCGGCTACGACAACTCCGACCGTGACCTGACCGAGGAGCAGAAGACCGCGTTCCGCGAGCAGGGGCGCGCTCCGGTGCTGCGGCTGAGGATGCCCGACCGGGACGTCACCTTCACCGACCTCGTTCGCGGCGACGTCAGCTTCCCGGCCGGCAGCGTGCCGGACCCGGTGCTGGTGCGCGGCAACGGCGATCCGCTCTACACCCTGACCAACCCGGTCGACGACGCGCTGATGCGCATCACGCACGTGCTTCGCGGTGAGGACCTGCTGTCGTCCACGCCCCGGCAGATCGCGCTCTACGAGGCGCTGCAGCGCATCGGGGTCACCGACTTCACCCCGGAGTTCGGGCACCTGCCGTTCGTCATGGGGGAGGGCAACAAGAAGCTTTCCAAACGTGACCCGCAGGCCAACCTGTTCCACCACCGCGAACGCGGGTTCCTGCCGGAAGGACTGCTGAATTACCTCGCCCTGCTGGGCTGGTCCATCGCCGAGGACCGCGACGTGTTCACCCTGGACGAGATGGTCGAGGCGTTCGACATCGGACGGGTCAGCTCGAACCCGGCGCGGTTCGACCAGCGGAAGGCGGAAGCGATCAACTCCGCGCACCTGCGGACGCTGGCGCCGGACGACTTCGTTCGCCGGATAGTGCCGTACCTGGTGGACGGCGGGGTCCTGCCCGAGCAGCCCTCGGACGAGCAGATCGCCGTCGTGAAAGCCGCCGCGCCGCTGGTGCAGGAGCGGTTGGTGGTGCTCTCCGACGCGGTGGGCATGATGGGGTTTCTGTTCGTAGGGGACGGTTTCGCCCCCGAGCCGGAGGCGGCGGCCAAAGCACTCGGCGAGGACGCCAAGCCGGTGCTCCAGGCGGCGATCGACGCGCTGGACTCGCTACCGGAGTGGACGGCCGGGTCCATCGAGAGCGCGCTGAAGGAGGCCGTCGTGGAGGGACTCGGGATCAAGCCGCGCAAGGCCTTCGCGCCAGTGCGGGTGGCGGTCACCGGCCGGACCGTCTCGCCGCCGCTGTACGAGTCGATGGAACTGCTCGGCCGCGAACGCTGCATGCGGCGACTGCGCAACGCGCTGGCCTAGACGTCGGCCCCCGGCTGCCCCCTGGGAACGTTTTCCAGGGGGCAGCCGGGCGTTTCCGCTGGTTACACGCGTCCACACAGGACGTCCCGAAGTGGAACGGCCCATCGTTCGCGATCGCACTAAACCGTGCCAGAGCCTGATTATCACCGCGTTGGCCGACACGAACACGACTGGTAAGCGCCTAGCCTCGCGGGGTGACATCCGCGCTCGACATTCATACGCCCGGGAAACTGGAACAGATCAAGGCTGTCTGCCTGGACATTGACGACACGCTGGTGGACAGCGTGCGGTCCATGCGGTTGGGACTGAAAGCCTTGGTCGGCAACGACGCCGCCTGGCCGGTCTGGCGCCGCACCAGCGACCAGCACTACGCCCGGTTCGTCGCCGGTGAGATCGACTTCGAGATGATGTGCCGGGAACGCACCCGCGCCTTCTTCGCCGCGTTCGGCGAGGAGCTCGGCGACGACGAGGTGGCCGCACGCGAGCAACGGCGGATGGCCGCCATGCAACGGTCCTGGAGCCTGTTCGCCGACGCCGAGCCGTGCCTGCGGTGGCTGCGCGCCAGTGGCCTGCGCCTCGCCGTGATCAGCAACACGCCCGGCGGCTACCAGCGCAAGAAGATCGCGTCCGTCGGCCTCGCGGACGCGTTCGACGAGCTGATCATTTCCGAGGAGGTCGGGTCCGCGAAGCCGGACCCGGCGATCTTCCACACCGCCTGCGCCGCACTGGGGCTGCGGCCGAGCGAGGTGGTGCACGTCGGTGACCGGTTGGATCTCGACGCCGAGGGGGCGATCCGGGCCGGTCTGCACGGGGTGTGGCTGAACCGCAACGGTGCGGACCTCCCGGTTCCCCCCGGCGTGTCGATGATCACGAGCCTGGACGAGCTGGCAGCCCTGCTGGCCTGTGAACTGCCGATGCCGACCCGATCCGCGCGGCGGGGGTGGCTGCCGGAGCAGCGCGCCGTGCAGTCTCTGGTCGGCGCCCGCCAATCCTGAACCCTCCCCGCTTGTCCTGAACCTCCCCGCTTGTCCTGAACCCCCATTGTCGTGAACCCCCGTTGTCGTGAACCCCCGTTGTCGTGAACCCCGAATGCTTCTCCTGAACCCCGTTATCCCAGACGCTGTTGCGGATGGTGCTCCCCTGGCACCCGGCCTGGGGAGCCTGACCGCCACTCACCTGCGGCGGCGCCACGGACCGGGGGGCCGTTTTTGGCAGCCGCAGGCGGTGGGCTAATATTCTTAACGGCAGGTGGGCAGCACTTCGGTAGCTGACTTCGGTTGCGCGAAGGAGCTGGCCGCGCCGGCCGGTGGGGTATGGTGTAATCGGCAGCACGACTGATTCTGGTTCAGTTAGTCTAGGTTCGAGTCCTGGTACCCCAGCGATCAGATCCACTGCGTTTCACGCGGAATCGAGATCTGGTCCTCACTGGTTCAATGGCCCCGTCGTCTAGCGGCCTAGGACGCCGCCCTCTCAAGGCGGTAGCGCGGGTTCAAATCCCGTCGGGGCTACGCGGGGAAAGCCCGGTGCGCGGTGCCGTACCGGGTTTCCGCTAACATTGGTACCAGCAGGGTCCCGTCGTCTAGCGGCCTAGGACGCCGCCCTCTCAAGGCGGTAGCGCGGGTTCAAATCCCGTCGGGACTACCAAGAACCTGCTTTATGCGGGTCGAGCAGTGGGCCGGTGCGGAACGCACCGGCCCACTGCTTTCTCCGCTCCCGGCTGTCCGCGTTGTCCTTTGTGGATGATTTCCGGGTGGAGTGCCGGCCGCCGGCGGTGTCACCGGGTTGGCTCTTGTGGGTGCGCTGCGGGGACGCTAACCTACTCGCGAGTAGGACTGGGGAGTCCGAAGTGGACGTTCGCCAGCCCCGGCCGGAAAGGCGCAGTGGCATGATCACGCAGGGTCGCACGATCACATCGACGCGTACCGTCAGGTCTGGCGACGTCCGGCTGGCGGTGTTCGAGCAGGGTGACCCGTCCGCGCCGACGGTGCTGCTCGTGCACGGGTACCCGGACACGCATACGGTGTGGGACGACGTCGCGGCGGCGCTGGCTGAGAGGTTCCACGTCGTTCGCTACGACGTGCGGGGAAGTGGGGGCTCCGACGCTCCCCGCGGCCAGCGGGAATACCGGCTGGATCGGCTCGCGGCCGACCTGCACGCCGTTGCGGACGCGGTGAGTCCGGCCGCGCCGGTGCACCTCGTGGCGCACGACTGGGGTTCGATCCAGTCGTGGGAGGCGGTCACCGAACCGGGCGCGGAGAAGCGGATCGCGTCCTTCACGTCGATTTCCGGCCCATGCCTGGACCACGTCGGACACTGGATGCGGGACCGGCTGCGCCGGCCCACACCGCGCCGTCTCAAGCAGCTTCTGGCGCAGCAGGCCCGCTCCTGGTACATCCTGGCCTTCCAGCTCCCGGCGCTGGCGCCGCTGGTGTGGCGCCTGGGACTGGCCAAGCGCTGGGGGCGGATTCTGGAGCGGGCGGAAGGCGTTCCGCGCCGCATCGGTCATCCGTCCAGGACGGTCGCGGGGGACGCGGTGCGCGGAATCGCGCTGTACCGCGAGAACATGCGCTCGCGACTGCGGCGTCCCGGGCAGCGCAGCACGCTGGTGCCGGTTCAAGTCATCGTTCCCGAGCGGGACCACTACGTGTCGCCGGCGTTGACGGAAGGGCTCGAACGCTGGGTTTCCCGCCTGTGGCGGCGGAAGATCCCAGCCGGTCACTGGTCCGCGTTGCTGCGCGACGGAACGCAGATCGCGCGGATGGTCACCGAGCTCGCGGACCACGTCTCCGGCCGGTCCGCGGCGCGGGGGCTGATCCGGTCGCGCGTCGCATCCTCGCCAAGGCAGACCCAGCCGTTCGTCGGCCATCTCGTGGTGATCACCGGGGCGGGCAGCGGAATCGGGCGGGCGACGGCGCTGGCTTTCGCCGAGCGGGGTGCCGAGGTCGTCGCGTCCGATGTCGATCTCGCCTCCGCCGAGCGGACCGCCGAGCTCGCCGAACTGCTCGGCCCGAACGCCCACGCCTACGGTGTGGACGTCACCGACGAGCACGCGGTGGCGAAGTTCGCCGCCGATGTCGCCGAGTACCACGGGATTCCCGACATCGTGGTGAACAACGCCGGCATCGGGCACTCCGGCACCTTCCTCGCGACGGCGACCGAGGAATGGGAGCGGGTGCTGGATGTCAACCTGTGGGGCGTGATCTACGGCTGCCAGGCGTTCGGGAAGCTGATGGCCGAACGCCGCGAGGGCGGGCACATCGTGAACGTGTCCTCGGCTGCTGCCTACCTGCCGACCAAGGTGCTGACGGCGTATTCCACCAGCAAGGCGGCGGTATTCATGCTTTCCGACTGCCTGCGCGCCGAGCTTGCCGGCTACGGTGTCGGCGTTTCCACGATCTGCCCGGGACTGGTGAACACCAACATCACCAGGACGACTACCTTTTCCGGGCTGTCGGCCGAGCAGCAGAAGCGCAAGCAGGACAGCGTCAGCAAGCTCTACGCCCGCCGGAACTTCGGGCCGGAGGGCGTGGCGCGGGAGATCCTGCGCGCTGTGCGCCGGAATCGGGCCGTGGTGCCGGTGACGGCTGAGGCCCGAGTCGGGCGCCTGCTGGCGAGGATCTCCCCGGCCACGCTGCGGGCCGCCGCGAGAATCAACGCCGTGTAGCCGCCGCGTAGCGGGCGAGGTGCGGTCGGTAGCCGAAGAACGCAGTATCCAAAAAGGACGACTGGTCTCCGCCGCTGTCGCGGTCGGCCGTTGGCGTAGGTCGTCGCTGTCGTCGGGGTCTACAGGCGGTTCTGCAACGCCTCGGCGGCCGAGAGGAGATCGGCGGCCCACCGCGAACCCGGCCGCCGGCCCATGCGGTCGATCGGCCCGGACACCGAGATAGCCGCGATCACCGAGTCATTGGCGTCCCGTACCGGCGCGGACACGCTCGCGACCCCGGACTCGCGCTCGGCGACGCTCTGCGCCCAGCCCCGCCGCCGAACCTCCAGCAGCGTGCGCTCGCCGAAGACCGCGTCCGCCAGCACAGCGCGCTGGGTGGCCGGGTCGGCCCACGCCGTGAGCACCTTCGCGCCCGATCCGGCCGACATCGGCAGCGTCGCGCCGACCGGGACCGTGTCGCGCAGGCCACTGGGCGGCTCCGCAGTGGCCACACACAGCCGCTGAATGCCGTCCCGCCGGTAGAGTTGGACGCTTTCGCCGGTAGCGTCCCGGAGCTTGGGCAGCACCGCCGCGGCGGCCTCCAGGAGCGGATCGGTGGCGTTGCCAGCGAGCTCGGCCAGCGCGGCACCCGGCCGCCAGCGCCCATCCGAGCCGCGGCGCAGTAGCCGATGCACCTCCAGGCCGACCGCCAGCCGGTGGGCGGTCGCCCGGGGTAGGCCGGTGCGCCCGCACAGCTCCGCGAGGCCACAAGGTTCCTCGGCTGTCGCCTGTAGCACGGCCACTGCCTTGTCCAGTACTCCGATACCGCTAGACTGTCCCACGTCGCGATACTAACTTCCCGGCATCTGGGAAGTCCACTTGTGAGACCCAGTTCGCACACGTGGATTCGCATAATTCGCACAAGAGGACACGGTTACCAAGTTCATTTCCCACTCGGGTTTCGACTGGAATCCGGGTCCCACTCGTATCGGGAGCAGCGATGGGTAAGACGCTCGCGGAGAAGGTCTGGGAGGCGCACGTCGTGCGCCGTGGCAGCGGCTACGAGCCCGACCTCCTCTACATCGACCTCCACCTGGTGCACGAGGTCACCAGCCCGCAGGCGTTCGAGGGGCTGCGGCTGGCCGACCGGAAGGTGCGCCGCCCGGACCTGACGATCGCCACCGAGGACCACAACGTGCCCACCACCGGCGTCGATCTGCCGATCGCCGATCCGGTGTCGCGCACCCAGGTGGAGACCCTGCGGCGCAACTGTGCGGAGTTCGGTGTCCGCCTGCACCCCATGGGCGACGCCGAGCAGGGCATCGTGCACGTCGTGGGACCGCAGCTGGGGCTCACCCAGCCTGGCCTGACCGTGGTGTGCGGCGACAGCCACACGTCCACGCACGGCGCCTTCGGGGCGCTGGCCTTCGGCATCGGCACGTCCGAGGTGGAACACGTGCTGGCCACCCAGACCCTGCCACTGCGGCCGTTCAAGACGATGGCCGTGAACATCGAGGGCAGCCTGCGGCCGGGCGTGACGAGCAAGGACGTGATCCTGGCGGTGATCGCCAAGATCGGCACCGGCGGCGGTCAGGGCTACGTGCTGGAGTACCGGGGCAGCGCCGTCGAGCGGATGTCCATGGAAGCCCGGATGACCATGTGCAACATGTCCATCGAGGCGGGCGCGCGGGCTGGCATGGTCGCGCCGGACACGACGACGTTCGAGTACCTGCGCGGGCGCCCGCACGCGCCGCGGGGCGCGCAGTGGGACGCCGCCGTCGAGTACTGGAAGACGTTGCGTACCGACGACGACGCCGAGTTCGACGCGGAAGTCACCATCAACGCCGACGAGCTCACGCCGTACGTCACGTGGGGCACCAACCCCGGCCAGGGGCTTCCGCTGGGCGAGCGCGTTCCCGACCCGGAGCGGATCGCCGACGAGGACGAGCGGTACGCCACCGAGAAGGCGCTGGCCTACATGGGGCTGGAAGGCGGGACACCGCTGCGCGAGATCAAGGTGGACACGGTCTTTCTGGGCTCCTGCACCAACGGCCGGATCGAGGACCTGCGCGCGGCGGCGGAGATCCTCCGGGACCGCAAGGTTTCCAGCGAGCTGCGGATGCTCGTGGTGCCGGGCTCGATGAAGGTGCGGCTGCAGGCGGAGGCCGAAGGGCTGAACGAGGTTTTCACCGCCGCCGGTGCGGAATGGCGTTCGGCTGGTTGTTCGATGTGCCTGGGCATGAACCCGGACCAGCTCGCGCCGGGCGAGCGCAGCGCCTCCACCTCGAACCGCAACTTCGAGGGGCGGCAGGGCAAGGGCGGACGGACCCACCTGGTTTCCCCGCTGGTGGCCGCTGCGACCGCCGTGCGCGGCACGCTGTCCTCGCCCGAAGACCTGGACTAGAGCGAGCCCGCCAAAGTCCCGGACACCCAGTTACGGACATCGGTAACCCACGATCGAGCCCACTGTCGAGCCCTATATCGAGTCTTGGAGAAGCAGTTATGGAACCGTTCACCACGCACACCGGGGTCGGCGTTCCCCTGCGCCGGTCCAACGTGGACACCGACCAGATCATCCCGGCCGTCTACCTCAAGCGGGTATCGCGTACCGGATTCGAGGACGCCCTGTTCAGCGCCTGGCGGGCCGACGAGAACTTCGTGCTCAACCAGGAGCCATTCCGCAACGGCAGCGTCTTGGTGGCCGGTCCCGATTTCGGTACCGGATCGTCCCGCGAGCACGCCGTGTGGGCGCTGAAGGACTACGGGTTTCGGGTGGTCATCTCCTCCCGGTTCGCCGACATCTTCCGCGGTAACTCCGGCAAGCAGGGGCTGGTGGCGGCCCGCTGCGAGCAGTCCGATGTGGAGCTGCTGTGGAAGCTGCTGGAGAACGAGCCCGGCACGGCGGTGACGGTGGATCTGCAGCAGCGGACCGTGAGCGCCAAGGACCTCACCGTGCCGTTCGAGATCGACGACTACACCCGCTGGCGGTTGCTGGAAGGTCTCGACGACATCGCGCTGACGCTGCGCGAGGCCGAGAGAATCGACACTTTCGAGAGGGACCGGCCGGAGTTCAAACCGACCACCCTGCCGGCCCCCGCGAGCTGACTCGCAAGACCCCGGGTGGATCGCATTTTTCCTTTCATATCAAGCCAAATGCGATCTATCCGGGGTCGCTGAACGGGGCGTGAAGCTACCGCCCACCCCCTCTTAGGACCCTGACATTAGCCCGCGCCCCAACGAAAAAAAGGGCGTGGCGGAATGGCATTTGTTTCTTCGGGGATTTACCGTGGGTCTTGAGTCGGCCCGACGGGGCCGTTGTTGTCCTGGGAGGGACTGAAGTGAACAAGGCCCAACTGATTGAGGCGCTGGCGGAGCGCCTGGGAGACAAGAAGACCGCTACGGACGCGGTGGAGGGTGTCACCGACATCATCGTCCGCAACGTGAACAAGGGCGAAAAGGTCAACATCACCGGCTTTGGCGTGTTCGAGAAGCGCGCCCGTGCCGCGCGGACCGCTCGCAACCCGCGTACGGGCGAGACGGTCAAGGTGAAGAAGACCAACGTTCCCGCGTTCCGCGCGGGTACCCAGTTCAAGGAAGTCGTGGGCGGGCAGCGGAAGCTGCCGCGCGTGGGCGCGGCCCGCAAGACCGCGGGTGCCGCGAAGGCGGCGGCTCCGTCGCGGGGCACCACGACCCGCGCAGCCACGACGCGGGCGAAGGCCACCACGACCCGCGCCGCCACGACGCGGGCGAAGGCCACCACCACCAAGGCCGCCACCACGCGTGGCCGGGCGGCCACGACCGCCAAGAAGGCGACCACCGCCAAGCCCGCGACCACCCGTGGCAAGGCGGCGACCACCGCCAAGAAGGCGACGACCGCCTCGAAGACCGCTCGTCCCGCGACCCGGAAGTCGGCAACGACTCGCAAGAGCACGAAGAAGTGAGCGCTCGCCGATCCGGCGACGAGTGGATGACTGCCGATGTGAGCGGGTGGCGCTGATCCCCGAAACTTCGGGCCGCGCCACCCGCTCGGCGCGTGTTTATGCCGTGACGGGTGAGGGATCGGGAACGTAGTCGGCGGCGACCAGCACGACTGGGTCACCACCGCTGTCGGGGTTCCGGTCCTGCCGGAACGTCAACGTCCACACGCTGCCTTTCCGGCTCGGGAGGCTGCCATCAGCTCCGGCGATGTCGGCGGCATCAGGCGTGCCTGTGTCGTCGGGTGCGCCGGTGTCGTTAGGCATGCCGGTGTCGTCAGGCACGTTCGGGATGCCTTCGGGCAGCCGGCGTGGGCGCACGCCAGCGGCGGCGGCCAGGCGTCCGACGAGATCCGGGATGACCTCGCCCTGACTGGACACCAGTGCGGTACCCGGCCGCGAGGCGATTTCCAGCAGGCGGGCCACTCCCGCTTCCGGGTCCTGCAGGTAGGCGGGTTCGGAAAGCAACGGCTCCGGGACGATGTCGACGCCGAGGTGCCCGGCCACGGCGGCGACGGTCTGCTCGCAGCGCAGGCGAGGAGCGGAGTGCACCCGTTCGGGGCCGAAATGCGGAAGCCAGCCGCGCAACGCCTCTTCCTGTTGCCAGCCGGCCTTGCTCAACGGCCGCAGGTCGTCGTCGCCGTCCCAGTCGGAGCGCTTGCCGGCCTTGGCGTGCCGCACGAGCAGCACCGTGCCGACATCCGCCGGCAGGACGCCGAACGCGTCCAGGATGCCGACGTCACCGGGACGGCTGAGGCACTCGCGCGCTTGGGCCAGCGGTAGCCAGCGCAGCTGGTCGACCTCGTGGTTGGGCTGGAACGAACCTTCCCCGCATCGGGCGGCGAAGTAGTCGACCACCTTCGTCGCGCCGGGCACGGGGTACCGCACCTGGCCCAGGAATGTGCCCAGCACGCAGGCGAAGCCGGTTTCCTCGGCGACTTCCCGGACAGCGGTCGCGGCGAGTGTCTCACCGGGGTCGACCTTGCCTTTCGGCAACGACCAGTCGTCGTAGCGCGGGCGGTGCACCACGGCGACCTCGACGGGAGGAACTTCGACAGGCGCGTCCGCCGCGGTGCGCCTGTCGGGACGTCTCCGCCAGAGGACGGCACCGGCGGCGCGCACGATCGAAGCGTCGGCTGAAGGGCTCGAAGGTGTCTGGGCTGTGTCCACTGTTGTGCTCCGCTCGCCTGGGACAACTCCTGGTGATGACACCATCTGGCGCCGCCGAGGGACAGAGGTTCAGACCTGCGCACCGTGCTGCCGCAGCAGTTCGGTCTGGTGGTCCCGGACCTGCTCGCCGCTGCGCGGGGACGCCTCCCAGTCCCCCTTCGCGTTGAGCACCCAGCAGCGCGTGGAGGGGTTCAGCAACGAGTCGAACAGCTCGTCCAACTGCCTGGTGAGCTTGGGATCGGTGACCCGCACCTGGGTTTCGATCCGGCGGTCCAGGTTGCGGTGCATCATGTCCGCGCTGCCGATCCAGTGCTCGCCCGCGCCGACGAAGTGGAACACGCGGGAATGCTCCAGGAAACGTCCCAGGATCGAGCGGACCTCGATGTTCTCGCTGAGACCGTCCACGCCGGCCTTCAACGAGCAGATCCCGCGCACCACGATGTGGATCGGCACACCGGCGATCGACGCCCGGTACAGCGCGTCGATGACCTGCTCGTCCACCAGCGAGTTCAGTTTCATGCGGATACCGCAGGGCTCGCCGGCCTGCGCGCGGGCCAGCTCCCCCTCGACGCGTTCCACGATGCCCCGGCGGATGCCGTGCGGGGACACCAGGATCTCGCGGTAGCTGCCGTGCCGGGCGTAGCCGGTGAGCACGTTGAACAGGTCGGTGAGGTCCGCGCCCACGCCCGGTGCGGCGGTCAGCAGCCCGAGGTCCTCGTAGTAGCGCGCGGTCTTCGGGTTGTAGTTGCCGGTGCCGATGTGCACGTAGCGGCGGATCGTTGAGCCCTCCTGCCGCACCACCAGCGCGGTCTTGCAGTGCGTCTTCAGCCCTACGAGGCCGTAAACGACGTGTACCCCGGAGCGTTCCAGGGTGCGCGCCCACTGGATGTTGGCCTGCTCGTCGAACCGCGCCTTCAGCTCCACCAGCGCCACCACCTGCTTTCCCGCCTCGGCGGCGTTGATCAGGGCGTTCACGATCGGGGAGTCACCGGAGGTGCGGTACAGCGTCTGCTTGATGGCCAGCACGTGCGGGTCCGCCGCGGCCTGGGCGATGAACTGCTGCACCGACGTCGAGAACGAGTCGTAGGGGTGGTGCAGGAGGATGTCCTGCTGGCGGATGGCGCTGAAGAAGTCCGTCGGGTTGGCCGACTCGACCTCCGCCAGGCCCTGCGCCGTGACGGGGACGAACTTGGGGTACTTCAGGCTGGGCCGGTCCAGGTCGTGCACGAGGTCCAGGCCGGTGAGGTCCAGCGGGGCGGGCAGGTGGAAGACGTCCTTCTCCCCCACCTGCAGCTCGCGCATGAGCAGGTCCAGCACGTGCGGGCTGATCCCCTCGGCCACCTCCAGGCGCACGGCCGGGCCGAAGCGGCGGCGCACGAGCTCCTTCTCGAGGGCCTTGAGGAGGTTCTCGGCGTCGTCCTCCTCGACCTCGACGTCCTCGTTGCGGGTGACCCGGAAGCTGTGGTGCTGCAGCACCTGCATGCCGGGGAACAGCGTGTCCAGGTGCGCCGCGATGACCTCCTCGAGCGGCACGAAGCGCTGCTCGGCGACCGCGTGGAACCGGGACAGGTTCGGCGGCACCTTGACGCGGGCGAAGTGCTCGGTGCCGGTCGTCGGGTTGCGCACGACGACCGCCAGGTTGAGCGAGAGCCCGGAGATGTACGGGAACGGGTGCGCCGGGTCGACGGCCAGCGGCGTCAGCACCGGGAAGATGCGGTCATCGAAGAACCGCCCGCTCTCGGCCTGCTCCTGCGGGGTGAGCTCGTCCCAGCGCAGGATCTCGATGCCCTCCTTGGCCAGCGCCGGGCGCACGTCGTCGCCGAAGCAGCGCGCGTGCTCGGCCATCTGCTCGCGGCTGCGGGCCAGGATCGCGTCGTGCACCTCGCGGGGCAGGCCACCGCTCGCGGCGCGGACGGCGATGCCGGTGGCGATGCGCCGCTTCAGGCCGGCCACGCGGACCATGTAGAACTCGTCGAGGTTGCTGGCGTAGATGGCCAGGAACTTGGCCCGCTCCAGCAGCGGCTGGCTGGTGTCCTGGGCGAGCTCGAGGACGCGCTGGTTGAACGCCAGCCAGCTCAGCTCGCGGTCCAGGAAGCGGTCGGCCGGCAGCGGTTCGGCGTCCGGGTCCCCCGTCGCCGGCACCGCCTCGGCCTCGTCCGTCGTCGCGGTGGCCAGGTCGTCCATCGCCCTATGGTGGCACTGCCGGGTGAACGGCGCTGGTATCGCTCCCATCCCGTCGATCTTGAGCAACACACCGGCGACGCGCCGCGGCGCGGGGTGATCTGCTCAAGATCAACGCGGGGGTGCGGCGCCCTCGGCGGCAGCAGCCGGGTCCGGCTCGGGCGCGGTGAACATGACGTCCACGTCCCAGCGGGTGAAGCCCAGGTCGCTGTAGAGCCGGATCGCCGGCGTGTTCTCCTCGTCGACGTACAGCAGCACCGACGCCAGGCCGCCGGCGCGCAGGTGCTGCAGGCCGACCAGCGTGAGCGCCTTGCCGAGGCCGTGCCCCTGCTCGGACGGG
>JBPYFK010000077.1:0-33372 GCA_051984675.1 Pseudonocardiaceae bacterium
TCGGGTGGATCGCGCGCAGCCGCGAATCGTGAGCCGTCGGCACCCGCACAGTTCGAGCAGTCGCAGCGTCAGCCCTTTGATCGGGATCGGTCGCCTGCTACGTCGACCGCAACAACTCGTCATGAATTGCGCCGAGCCCTGTCGCTGACGGCCACCAAGGTTCCTCTCTTTACCGCGGCCCATAGTCTTCGCCGCTGACGTATTCGCCCATTCGGTGATTCCTGGCCGCGGCGAGGGAGATGTCGGCGCCGATGATGTGGCCCAGGATGATCAGGGCCGCGAGGGTCCGCATGCCGTGCGCGACTTGCCATCGGTCGCGGACGCTCGCCCAGTCCGGCGGGGGGAGTGCCGGGTTCCAGCCGAACTGCTCGACATTGATGGGCCCGTTGACCACCACCGAGATTGCGAGTGTCACCAGGACCAGCACGAGCGCGATCACCGCGGGCCGGAACGCGGGGCTGCGTGCCCGGCGCGTGACGACGACGAGCATGAGCACGGCGGCGAGCGTCACCACGCCGATCGTCCCGGCGAGCCAGGTGAAGAGGTCGAACTCGGCCTGCCGCATCCGCACGTAGTCGGGACCGTTCAGCCGCCGCATCGCCAGTTCGACGAAGAGCACTGTCAGCGCGAGCCCGGCGAACACCCCGCCCGAGGCCAGGCTCGCGTACCGAGTGATCGTGACCAGGTTGGCGTTCCGCATCTGACCCCTCTTGCTGTGCGGGTGGGCATGGACAACAGTTCCGTGCCCGGCCCGGTGGGGCAAGGGCAACGCACAGCGTCCTGTCGATCGCCCGCATCGCGCCTGCTCATGTATTGCCCCACGGATAAATTGATAGAACGTCTTGACATTTGAATGTGACCGGAAGCATAGTACCCAACCTAGAGCGCTCTAGTAGAGCGCGCTAGAGCACCCGACCCCGGTCGTTCCCTTGTCGCGCGGGGGTTCGTCCATGACCCGGGAGGTTCATTCATGACAGGCGTCGCAGCCCACGGTCGCCCGCACGGTGGCGGGCAATCTCTGCCTTGGGTCCGCGCCGGACTCGTGGGGCGTGTGGTTTCCCTCCGACGAGCACCAGGTGTCGTATACGCGGTTTCTGGATGAGTTGGTCCAGGCGGGGTATGAGTGGTTGGAGCTGGGTCCGCCCGGCTACCTGCCCACTGATCCGCAGCGGTTGGCTGAGGAGGTCGGTGCGCGGGGGCTGCGGGTCTCCGGGGGTACGACCTTTGGTGCGTTGCACCGGCCGCACGAGTGGGACGAGATGGTGGCGGCGGTGCGCAAGGTGGCGGAGTTGACCGCGGCCGCGGGTGCGCACCACCTGGTGTTCATTCCCGCGATGTATCGGGATGAGAAGACCGGGGCCTACACCGAGGAGCCGACGCTGACCGGTGAGCAGTGGGCCGGGGTGGGTCGGGCGGCCAATGAGTTGGGCAGGATCCTGCTGGAGGACTACGGGGTGCGGTTGTGTCTGCACTCGCATGCCGACAGTCATATTCAGACCCAGTCGGAGATCGAGCGGTTTCTGCAGGAGACCGATTCGCGGTACGCGAATCTGTGTCTGGACACCGGGCATGTGGCCTATGGCGGGGGTGACACTGTCGATCTGATCCGCCGGTTCGGCGAGCGTATCGGGTATGTGCATATCAAGCAGATGGACCCGGGTGTGCTTGCTGAGGTTGCGGCGGAGGGGCTGTCGTTTGGTGAGGCGGTCAAGCGGGGCGTGTGTGTGGAGCCGCCGGCGGGTGTGCCCAACCCGGCCGAGGTCATCGATGCCGTGTCTGCTTTGGATAGTGAGCTGTTCGTGATCGTGGAGCAGGATCTCTATCCGTGCGCGCCGGATGTGCCGCTGCCCATCGCCGTCCGCACCCGCGAATACCTGGCCCGCTGCGGGCTGAGCGGTACCCGACGCCCCGAGACCCGGTGACGACGAGAGCTGTGACGTAGAGAGGAGATCCCACGATGTCTGTGCGCGTGGGAGTGATCGGGGCCGGGATGATCGGCCAGGACCACATCCGCCGGCTGACCCAGGTGGTGACCGGAGCGGAGGTCGTCGCGGTCACCGACATCGACGGTGCCAGGGCTGAGAGCGTGGCGGCCGGAGTCGGCGCGCGGGCGCTGCCCTCCGGCGGCGACGTGATCGCAGCGTCCGAAGTGGACGCTGTGCTGGTGACCTCGTGGGGGCCGACGCACGCGGAGCACGTGCTGGCCGCGGTCGGCGCGGGCAAGCCGGTGTTCTGCGAGAAGCCCCTGGCCACCGAGGTCGAGGACTGCCTGCGCATCGTCGAAGCGGAACGCGCGTACGGCGCGCGCCTGGTGCAGGTGGGCTTCATGCGCCGCTACGACA
Source organism: Pseudonocardiaceae bacterium (assembly GCA_051984675.1). Lineage (GTDB taxonomy): Bacteria > Actinomycetota > Actinomycetes > Mycobacteriales > Pseudonocardiaceae > JBPYFK01. The sequence goes on from JBPYFK010000077.1 coordinate 2,343, forward strand.
CCGGGTACCGGCAGATGAAGAAGGTCATCGACGCCGGCGAGATCGGCACGCCGCTGATGGCGCACTGCGCGCACCGCAACGCGACGGTGCCGGAGTCCTACCACTCGGCGATGGAAGCGCAGGACACGGCGGTGCACGAGATCGACACGCTGCGCTGGCTGCTCGACGACGAGATCGTGTCGGTTCAGGTGGTCACGCCGAAGCGCACCAGCAAGCGGTTCGAGCACCTGCAGGACCCGCAGATCCTCCTGTTCGAAACCGCCACGGGGGCGCGGATCGACGTGGAGGTCTTCGTCAACTGCCAGTACGGCTACGACATCCAGTGCGAGGTGGTGGGCGAGACCGGGACCGTACGCCTGCCCGACCCGGCCCGGGTGGGTGTCCGGTCCGCCGGCAGCTTGCGTGCGGCAGTCCCGCAGGATTGGAAGGAACGCTTCGTCGACGCGTTCGACGCGGAGTTCCAGGGCTGGGTGGACTCGGTGGCTGAAGGTGTCACCAGTGGACCGTCTACATGGGATGGTTATGCGGCCACCGTGATCAGCGGTGCCGCCGTCGAGGCTCTGCACAGCGGGCGAGTCGTGCACGTTGATCTGAAGGACCGGCCGAGTCTGTATGGAGGAGAGACCCGATGAAGATCGCCCTCGACCCCTTCATGCTGCGCAAGCTCCCCGTGCGGCAGATGGTGCGCACGGTCGCCGACATCGGCTACGAGTACATCGAACTGTCGCCGCGCGACGATTTCATGCCGTTCTTCCTGCACCCGCGTGCCGACGACGAGAAGGTCGTCGAGTTCAAGGACGCGCTCCGGGAGACGGGTGTGCGGTTGGCCAGCGTGCTCCCGCTGTACCGGTGGTCGGGCCCCGACGAAACCGAACGCCAGGCCGCTGTGCGGTACTGGAAGCGGATGATCGAGATCACCGCCGAGTTGGGCTGTCGGCAGATGAACTCCGAGTTCAACGGCAGGCCCGAACGTCCGGCCGAGAGCGAGGCGGCGTTCTGGCGCTCGATGGAGGACCTGCTGCCGGTGTTCGAGCGGGAGGGCGTCGCGCTGAACCTGGAGGCGCACCCCGATGACTTCTGCGAGGTCAACACCCCGGCCGTGGATCTGGTCCGGGCGATCAACAAGCCGTGGGTGAACTACTTGTACTGCGCCCCGCACACGTTCCACCTCTCCGGCGACGACCCGGGTGCGGACATTCCCGCGATGCTGCGGTATGCGGGAGACAAGCTCGCGCACGTGCACATCGCGGACACCTTCAACCACAAGGGCTCCTCCGGGCTGCGCTACATCCTCAACCCGCCCGGCACGCCCGCACGCATCCACCAGCACCTTGACGTCGGGCAAGGCGAGGTCGACTGGGATGCGTTCTTCGGCACGCTGCGGGAGCTGAACTTCGACGGCATCGCGACCGCGTGCGTGTTCGCGTGGGAGGAACGCGCCGTCGACTCGTCGAAGTTCATGCTGGAGCGGATCACCAAAGAACTCGCGCGCTGACTGAGAACTCGTGCGCTGACCGGCGGAGGGAGGCGTCGGTGACTAGTGCCGTGAGGTCGGCGCGGGCGTGGTCCAGGCCAGGGACGTAGTCGAGGCGAGCCATGGGCTCACCGGCGGCGGCCCGCACGGGCCCGAACCATCGACATCGTCCTTAGTGGACGGTGTAGACGTCGGTCGGGACCGCGTGGTAGCCCTTGACCCCGACAGCTCGGGCCAGCGGGCTACGCGGGTCTTCGTCGGCCTTCAGTGAGTCCAGCACGCGGCGGAAGTCGTAGTGCGGTTCCCACCCGAGTTCGGCGCGGGCACGCGCATTGACATACACGCGGTCGATCTCGGGGAACATCTTCCAGCCTCGCCGCGCGTATTCCTCCGCCTGGTCCGGGAAGTGCCGGCGCACTACGGAAGGAGCGTCTGCCCGCAGCTCGGGGAGGTCGTCTTGGGTGAAGGGAGTCGTCGCGCTGACAATGTACTTCGCGAAACCGAGCGAAGGCGCCTTGGCCGCGGCGAGCAGATGGGCGTCGACCACGTCTTGGAGATCGACACGGCGGTAGAGGTACTCGTTCGCCTTGACATTCGGATCACGGTATTCCGCGCGAATCTCGTCCCGATCGTCTGATTCGGGAAAGAAGCGGGAAGTGCGCAGGATGACGATGGGCAGTCCGCGAGCTCGGTGGACGAGTTCGCACACGTCCTCGGCCGCTGTCTTGGTCACACCGTAGATGTTCTTCGGAACCGGAGCTACGTCTTCGGTGATCCACGCCCCGGGCGCGCCCGGAACCGGGCTGAGCGCCCGTCCGAAAGCGCTTGTCGTACTGGTGAACACGAAACTCCGTACGCCGGACGCGGCAGCCTCCTCAGCCAGCGTCAGCGTGCCCGTGACGTTCGTGTCCACGAACGCCTGCCGGTCGTGCGAGCCGACGTGTGGCTTGTGCAGCGTCGCCGCGTGTAGGACCGCGTCCACGCCGACGAGACTCTTGCGGACGAGGTTTCGGTCCGAGATCGACCCGACGACGGTGGTGAACGGCGAGTCGAGCACGTCGATTCCCACCACATCGCGCCCTTGGGTGCGGAGAAAGCGGACGAGCGCTTCACCGAGATGCCCGGCGCTTCCCGTCACCAGTACTCGCTCGTTGCTCACCTTCGGCAAAATACGCGACAAAGCGAAGGGCCAGCGACCGGATTAGTTCCCGATCGAGCGCAGCGCACCGCTGAGCTGGCTCAGCCCGGCGTTGATCGCCTGAAGATCAGCGGCACAGCGACCAGGATCGGACGGAGTCGTCGTATCGCAGGCGTGCCCGTTGAAGCTGTTGACCCCGTTCTGCAGGGTGGTGGCGACCTCGTTCACGGGAGCCGCCGCCGCTGGCCTCTTGGCGGCCTGGTCCCGCGCGGCGAGCGCGATATTGCGGACCTCCGTCAGGTAGCGGCCACCACAACCCGAGAACACCCGGTGCGGATCGCCGGTGAAGCAGCGGTCGTGCTGCAACAGCCCGATCTTGTCCTGGACGTCGCTGAGCGAGGCGCTCATGCTCGGCCCGTGCTGGCTGGACGAGTTCGTGAACTCCCGGCTGCAGCCGGTGACCAGCAGGACACCCAGCAGCGGGGCGACCAGCAGCCAACGGCGGCCTTGTCGGGTCCCGGCAAGCCACCGGGAAGTGCGCTGTCGCATGCATTCCCTCCTGTGCCGAGGCTACGTCAACGGCTGGTCGGCGATGCGGACAACCCTGCTGAAACGGGCTTTCCGCGCGTCACGCGATGCTAGTGTGGCGCCGGCCCAACCACGCTCGGGTGGTTTCACCGAGAGTCGCTTGCAGGGAGAGCCGGATGCCATTGCACGGTCACGAAGCCAACGGACACCAGGCCGCGCCGCTGACGCCAGACCCGCTGTCCCCGGAGGTTTCCCGGCTACGGCTTCCCGCCAGCGAGATGGACCCCCGGGCGGCGCAGCAGCTGGTGCGTAACGAGCTGCTGCTGGACGGTAGCTCTCGGCTGAACCTGGCGACGTTCGTGACCACGTGGATGGAGCCGGAGGCCAGCGACCTGATGGCGCTGGCGACCGACAAGAACATGATCGACAAGGATGAGTACCCGCAGACCGCCGAGCTGGAGCGACGCTGCGTGAACATCCTCGCCGACCTGTGGAACGCGCCCGCCGCCGGCGAGGCTGTCGGATGCTCCACGACCGGTTCGAGCGAAGCGTGCATGCTGGCGGGGCTGGCGTTGTTGCGCCGCTGGCGCGCCCGCCGCAAAGCCGCCGGCCTGCCGACCGAGCGGCCGAACCTCGTCACCGGCGTCAACGTCCAGGTGTGCTGGGAGAAGTTCTGCGAGTACTGGGACGTCGAACCGCGCTATGCCCCGATGGAGCCGGATCGCCGCCACCTGACCGCGGAGTCGGCGCTCCCGCTGTGTGACGAGAACACCATCGGGGTCGTCGCGGTGCTGGGCTCGACCCAGGACGGCAGCTACGAGCCCGTCCAGGAGATCAGCGAGGCGCTCGACCGTCTCGCGGCCGACCCGGCGGGGCCGGACATCCCGGTGCACGTGGACGCCGCTTCCGGGGGTTTCGTCGCACCGTTCCTGGACGAGGATCTCGTCTGGGACTTCCGGCTGCCACGCGTCGCGTCGATCAACTCCTCGGGGCACAAGTTCGGGCTCGTCTACCCGGGCGTGGGCTGGATCATCTGGCGGGACGAGGAGGCGCTGCCGGAGGAGTTGATCTTCCACGTCAACTACCTCGGCGGCAGCATGCCCACGTTCGCGCTGAACTTCTCCCGGCCCGGCGCGCAGGTGATCGCGCAGTACTACCAGTTCATCCGGCTCGGCCGGTCGGGATACCGCACCATCCAGCAGAGCTGCCGGGACGTGGCTTCCCACCTGGCCGAACGGATCGCCAAGGTGGGGCCGTTCACGATCCTCACGCACGGCCGGGAACTGCCGGTGGTCACGTTCACGCTGGAGCCGGAGGTCACGAACTACACCGTCTTCGACATCTCGGACGGCCTGCGCAAGCGAGGCTGGCAGGTGCCCGCCTACACCTTCCCGCGCAACATGGAGGACCAGGCCGTCCTCCGAGTGGTGGTGCGCAACGGCTTCGGGACGGATCTCGCGAACCTGTTCCTCGCTGACCTGCACCGCGAGGTCGAACAGCTCGGGCAGCTGGCCGCACGGCTACCGCAGCATCCCGACCGCGACGGCTTCCGTCACTGACACGTCACTGGGTGCCCGTCATCACTGGGTGCCCGTCATCACTGGGTGCACTCGCCGGTGGAAACCGGGGTGCTCAGCGACGGCGCCTGGTCGGCGTCGGCCGCCGCCTGGTCGGCGGTCAGCGAGAAACCGGTGTCCGTGTCGTCGACGGCGGCACCGAACACGACCCCCACCACGTCGCCCTGCGGGTCGATCAGCGGGCCGCCGGAGTTCCCGCTGCGTACCTGCCCGCGCATGGTGTAGACGTCGCGGGTCACGGTGTTGGAGTCGTAGATGTCCGGTCCGCGCAGGTTGATGCGTTCGCGCACCCGCCCGGCCGACGCCGTGTACGGGCCGTTGAGCGGGTAGCCCAGGGCGACGACGTCGTCGCCGGAATGCTCACCCGCGCGCGAGAAGTGCAGCGGGGGCGCCGGCAGGTCGGGCACCGACAGCACCGCGAGGTCGGTTTCGGGGTCGAACAGCACGACGGTGGCGGCGAGCTGGCCGCTGCTGGTCTCGACGCTCACCCGGTCGGTGCCGGCCACCACGTGCGCGTTGGTGAGCACCCGGTTCGGGGCGATCACGAAGCCCGAGCCCTCCAGCGCGCGGGAGCACGAGGGCGCCTGACCGCGGATCTTGAGCACGCTGCCGTGCGCCCGCCGCACGACCGGGCTCGCCTCCAGAGCGCTGTCTGGTGGCGGGGTGGCCGCGATCGGCGTCTGCGTGAACGGGTCCAGGGCCTGCGGGAGCCCGCTCTCGCCGAGCATCATGCGCAGCTCGTCGGGAAGCTTCCGTGCTTCGGGGGGCATGAGCGCGTTGACCGTGCCGAGCACCCGGGAGTTCGTGATCGCCGAGGCCAGGCCCGGCAGGGCGGACGCCGAGGTCAGGGGCAGCGCCACCAGCCAGGCCACCATGAACAGGGCGATGCCGTGCAGCACCGCGCCGAGCGTGTTGTCGATTCCGGTGAGCTGGACCCGGACGATCCGGTAGCGCAGCTCACGTCCGGCCCACATGCCCACGGTCTCCCCGAGGACCGCCAGCAGCACGACGACTGTGACACCGAACACGAGCTTGAGCGTCGGATCGTCAACGCGCTGGAGCAGCAGCGGCGTCAGCCGCAGCCCGAGCACCGCACCACCGATCACGCCGAGGAAGGAGAACAGGGAGGCCACCAGGCCCTGACGTGCGCCGGTGATGACGGCCTGGACCGCGAGCAGTACCACCAGCAGGTCGACCCAGTTCATGGTTCACCCCATCCCGAAAGCGGCGCGTCGGCGAAATTAAGGAGCTCCGCCTCGATCCCCACCCGTCACCCGGCATGTGTAGTTTGCGGGTGCGTGCGCCGAAGCGGCTCGCGTGGCCCGGGAGCCGACCGAGCCAGGCAAGCCTAGCTTCGGCAGACGCCAAGTCAACCGGCGGACATCAGGACCATCTTGGTGAGATCAGCACCACGACGTAACGGCGCTGCGTCTGCACCGACAGTCGAGATGGGACGACGAGCAGAGAGTGGAAGCGAGCAAGTCGATGGCGCGGTATGCGGACGGGTCCACGTCCACGTCTGGGAAGTTCGGGCGGATTGATCCCTTCGTGTGGCTCCCTGTGGTGCCCATTCTTATTGTCGCCATCTGGTTGGCCTTCGGCAGCATTCCCGAGCTGGGAATCGCGTTCGCGCTGGTGGCGATCGGGATCGTGGTCTTCGACTCGTGGGTCAACCGGCCCCGGGATGAGGAACCCGACCGGCTGTCCGAACCCCGCCCGCGCCCGCAGCGCCAACCAGCGGCGCAACGTGAGAGGTCGGCCGCTCGCGGTGGCCAGCGGCCGGCGGCGCCGCAGCGGCGCACCCCGGCTGGCCGTCCCGCGGCAAGGCCCACCCCGGGGACCGGCGCATCGGCGCGGCGGCCCCGCTTGGACCAAACCCGCCAACGTCCACAGTAGACATCGTGCTCATGCTGCTCGCCCGCGCTTCCAGCGCGGGCGAGCAGCATGTTGGGCAACGGTACCGAATCGTTATGCGGATGTTCCCACTGCTTCAACGGTTTCCCGCGCGAGTGCCTTCTTCTGCTCACCCGGGTCGCAGGAGTCCTTGATGCTCAGCGTCAGGAAGGCGACCGCGATGTAGAGGGCGCTGAACGCGATCGCGACCCCGGAACCGCCCACCAGCGGGTAGAGCACGGTGACGACCATGGGGCCGACGAAGGCGGCGGCACCGGCGCCGAAGTTGAGCACGGCCAGCGCGGCGCCCTTGTCCTTGGCCGCGACCATGGACGGCATCAGCGCCGACAGCGGCACGAAGCCGGCCAGGAGGATGCCGTAGATGACGCCGAAGGCGGCGGTGGCCGCGAACGTGTGGGCGGCCATGGCGCCGAAGTACCACAGCGGTGTGGCCAGGGCGCAGCCGACGCAGCCGAACCAGGTCACGGTGCGGCGCCAGCCGAAGTAGTCACCGAAGACGCCGAAGAAGAGGTTGGCCGCGATGTTGGCGCCGTAGGCGATGGCCGACAGGGCGGAGACCTGGGCGGCGCTGAGGAAGCCGCCGCCGAGCGCGGCGGGGCCGAAGGTGAACGGGAACATGGCGAAGAACCCGTACTGCGGAGCGGTGTTGACGATGCGGACCAGCCCACCGGCCAGCGTGCGGCGGTCCCGCCAGAGGATGTCCACACCTTCGAAGAGCCGCTTGATGCTGCGCGGGTTGGCCACGGTCTCATCCGCGATGGGCTGCAGGCCGTGGCGCTCCCGGACGCCGAAGGAGCCGATGAGCACGCCGACGGTCACCAGGACCAGCGACAGCACGAGGGTCCCGTAGAGGGTCATGCCCAGCGGGCCGATGGCCAGAGCCGCGATGGCGGCGCCGAGGGTGGGCAGCCCGCCGGTGAAGGCGAACCAGAACCAGCCGGCGACCGAGCCGCGCATGTGCGTCGGGCTGGCAACCTGTGCCCAGGCCAGGAACGAGAAGGCGAACAGCGGGTAGGCGAAGCCGCGGATGCCGTAGACGGTCACGATGGCCACGGCGCTGTGCGAGGGAATGGCCACGAACAGGAAGAGGGCTTCGAAGGCGATCCACCAGACGCCGCCGAGCCACATGACCCGCCTCGGTCCCCAGATCGCGGACAGGGTGCCGGAGAACCAGGCGGCGATCATGACGGCGATGCCGTAGAGGGTGACGGTGGCGAAGGACGCCACCGCGCCGGGGAGACCGCCACCTTGCGGTTGCTGCAGGTAGTCCGACAGGTAGGTGGTCTCCACGCCGTCACCGATCATGAAGATCAGGACGGCGACGAATCCCCAGAACAACTCCGCGGGGATGCCGATGCGGTCGAGCCTGCTGGCTGGTCTGGTGTGCCCGGAGGCTGCCGGTGGGGACTGCTGCTGGGACATCTGTGTCTCCGTCTCGCACGTGGTTCGCTCCCGCTGGGGTCCACCGCGAAGTGGTGCGCGGGAGGGGGCTGCTGCCGACGTAACCTGTAACACAGTCGACGGTGAGAATTAGCATGCATGATGGTCGTATTAACTTTCAAGACGTTAATCCGATATCTTTGCGAGAAGCATTCGCGTTCGCTGGGGTGACGCGCAGCACTCGGACGCCCCGCCGCGTGCTGCCGCGCCGGCGAGGCGCCCGAGTGTTCGGTGTTGCTGTGCTGGCCCTCGCTACTCGACCGCGGCCAGCCGGACGTCGGTGTGCTCCCGCATGGCCTCGACGATCTCCGGGTCGAAGGTGCCGGCGAGCAGCACGTGGTCGAACGCGCTGACCGGTGCGAACCGGTGCAGGGCGGTGCGGTCCACCTTGCTGGAGTCCATCATCAGGACCTTGGTGGTCGCGGTGTTCAGCATCGCGCGCTTGACCAGCACGATCTCCTGCTCCTGGTGGTAGGTCATGTGCGCGTTCATCGCCGAGGTGGACAGGAACACGATGTCCACCGAGAAGCTGCTGACCATTTCTTGGCAGGGCAGGCCCAGGTAGGAGTCGTGGGTGCGGGAGTACTCCCCACCGATGCCGATCAGCCGGATGTCCGGCGCTTCCCGCAGGGTCTCCTCGACCTGGCGGTAATTGGTGACGATGGTCAGCGGCCCGACGTCCACCAGTTGTCTGGCCAGGGCGAGTGCGGTGGTGGAGTCGTCGAGCATGACCGACATCCCGGGCGTGATGAACTTCAGCGCCTCGTCGGCGAGGGCGTCCTTCTCCCGGGTGTGGGTGTGCAGGCGGAAGTCGGAGCTGCTCTCGAACACGGTCGACGGCTGGGCGGACACGCCACCGTGGTACTTGCGCAGCAGACCGCGGGAGACCAGGTCGTCGATGTCGCGGTGCACCGTCATCAAGCTGACCCCGGTCAGGCTCGCGAGCTCGTTGGCGCTGGCGGAGCCGCTGGTGACCACGTGATCGATGATCTTCTGCTGCCGCAGGGACCGGGGGCTGTGCTTCTTCGATGCGGACGACATAGGCAACATCATGCCTGCTTTGCAAGGACGCGGGGGTACGGCCCGCCGCGACTGAAACGATATACCAGACTCGTGGAGAAAGTTAACGCCAATAAAGTTAACTTCGTCAGATTCGCGCGGCTCACCCTCGGAACAGGTGCCGGACGAACGTGCCCAGGCCGGTGATCACCGCGCCTACTGCCTGTGTGAGCATCGACCAGCCCTGGCGGACGACTTCGGCAGCGCCGATCGGGTCGCGCACCATCCAGAACACGGCCACGGCGCCGACCACCACCGCCACCACGGCCACACCCCTGCGGTTCACCGGGCATTCCTCCTTACGCGCAACGACGGCGTGACCATAGCCCAAACAGGTGGCTGAGCGCGGTAACCGGATGTCACAGGTTGACCAGAGTCCTATCTCAGGTGTCTTTCAGGCGAACTCACTACACCTCGACGCCATGGATCACAGAGACAACCACACGCCCCGCAGGCCCCAGCCGTGGCGTGTGGTCATTGCTGCCATCGGCGCCGTATTGGTGGCGACGATGCTGGTCCTTGGCTGGGCTGTGCACCGCCGAGCGCCGGGCATCGACGAGGACGTCCGGCACGATGTGGCTGGTCAGCGGCATGGCGCACTGGGGTACCTCGCGAACGCGGTCTGTACCGTGCTCAACCCCGATCTCCCGTATTTCGTGTTCGCCGCGCTGGTCGTGGGGCTGATCTGGGTGCTCGTGCGGAAGCGCGGGGACCTCGCGGTGCTGATCGGCAAGGTCATGGCCATTCTGGCCGCCTGTTGCGCGGAAGTCGAGGTCAAGGGCATCTTTCGCCGTGTCCGCCCGCGGGCGCACCCCGGCTATTCCTATCCCTCGGGGCATGTCACCGCCGTGACCGCCGTCGGGGTGGCGGGAGTGCTGCTTACGCTGTGGCTGGCGCGCCGCTGGTGGGTCTCTGTGCTCGCCGTGGCCGCGCTGCTGGTAGTCATTACGGCTTCAGCGCGAGTCATCCTCGCGGTGCACTACTTCACCGACGTCACGGGTGCGGCCATCGGGACTTCGGGTGTGGGACTGCTGGTGGCCGCTCTCCTGGGGCTGATACCGGTGCACCGGCGAAGCATGGAGTCCTACACGTCACACGGGGAGCGGGGCAAGGCATGCGTCGCGCGCTCTTAGCGGTCTCGGCCAGGCGCGGGGGCGTGCGTCAGGCGAGGAATTCGACGATCCGCTTGGCGAACTCCGGGTTGCCGGGCGCGTCGCCATGACCACCTGGCACGGTGGCGAACTGGCCGAAGGGGAGAACGTCGGCCAGTGTCTCGCCGGTGTCGTGCTCGTCGGCGCCTGTCAGTACCAGCGTCGGCGTGTGGATTCGCGAGAGTTCCTCCCGCGTTGTGCGGACGACGGTGTCCAGGACGTGCAGCAGTGCCATCGGATCGCCGTTGGCTTGCCGGAGGTAGAATTCAACCTCCGCTTCTTTGGAGTCGGGCTCGAACATCCCGAGGTGGGTGAGAAGGTGGCGGTACCAACCGCCCCGCCTGGTGGTACTGACGATCCCGTCCAGACCGGTCCCCGCCACGATCGCGTGGGCGGGGGTGGCGCCACGGACCAGCATTCGGGCGGCGACCCGCCCACCCAGCGAGTAACCGCCAAGGTCGTAGTCGGTGAGGTTGAGCTCGTCGATGAGCGCGAGTCCGTCGTCAACCAGGACATCGGGCGGGTAAGCGGAGGCGTCGTGCGGTTTGGCGCTGTCACCGTGGCCGCGCAGGTCGGGCATGATCACTCGATACCCGTGCGCCGCGATTCTCGCGGCCACCCCGTATCTCATCCAGGAGTCGGCCGTGGAGAGATATCCATGGATCAGCACGAGCGGTCGGCCCGTGCCCAGTTCGCGATAGCCCAGCCGAATGCCGTCGCGCGCCCAAAAATGACAAATGGCAGAACGAAACGCGGACACGCGCATACATTAGTACGCCGCCTCGCCCTTTCTGTTCCGAATCAGACGTTTCCTTGCACGGCGCGCGAATTCGGGCTAAGGGGGACGAGCCGGTGCGCCTGGTCGAACAGGGCGTGCTCGGCGAGTCGGGTGGTGGTCAGGGCCGCGATCGCCGTGGCGGCGAGCAGCATGTACATGACGACGATCTGGTAGCGGATCGCGGTCAGCGGGTCGATTCCGGCCAGGATGAGCCCGGTCATCGCGCCGGGAAGGCTGATAAGGCCGACCACCTTGGTGGAGTCGATGGTCGGGAGGAGCGCGGTGCGCAACGCCGAACGCTGGTGGGGCAGGAACGCCTCGCGGGCGGGCAGCCCGAGCGACAGCCGGGCCTCGATCGCTGGCCGGGCGGCCTCGGCGTCTTCGCGCAGCCGCCGCAGCGCGAGGCCGGTCGCCTGCATGGCACCAGAGACGATCATGCCACCGACCGGGACGACGACCCGGGGTTCGGTGGAGATCACCGCGAACGCGATGAGCGTGCCGAGCGTGACCGCGCTGCCGACCGCGACGCCGGCGGTCGCCGTCCACTGCGCCCGGGGCAGCCCACGCCCCCGGCGTCCAGCGACCTGACCCGCGATGACGATCATGAGCACTACCCAGCCGAGCGCGCCCGGCAGGCCGGTGTGACCGAACAGCAGCACCAGCACCGCCCCGACTGCCACCAGCTGTGCGCCGGCGCGGGCGGCGGCGACGACCAGTTCCCGTGTGAGATGCAGCCGTTGGTGGAAGGCAACCGCTGCGGCCAACCCGACCAGCAGCAGCGACGCGGCGACGCCACTCCAACTCGGAACGTTGAGACCAGTGCTCACAGCGTCCTAAGGTAGTCGACTTCGTCCGGCCGCCCGGCCGCCACAAGGCGGCCATGCTCGAGGACCAGGACCTGTTGCGCAGCGCTGCGCACGATGTCGAGGTCGTGGCTGACCAGCACGGCCGTGCCGCCACCACGCACGTGGTCGCGGGCGAGTTCGACGATCAGGGAGGCGTTCACGCCGTCGAGCGCCGAGGTGGGCTCGTCCAGCAGCAGCACCTGCGGCTCGACGGCCAGGGCGCGTGCTAGGCACACCCGTTGCGCTTCTCCGCCGGACAGTTCGCTGGTACGGCGCCGTGCGAATTCCGCCGGGAGCCCGACCCGACCCAGCAGCTCGGCGGCGCGCTGGTCGGTCAGGTCCGCGCGGCCCACTCGCAGTTCGTCCGCCAGGCGGTCGGTCAGGAGAACGGGCTGCTGTGCGATCAGCGCCACCCTCCGGCGCAGTTGGAGCACGTCCAGCTCGGCCAGCGGAACCCCGTCGAGCAGTACGCGACCGGAACTCGGCTCACTCAGCCGGTTCAGCAACCGCAGCAGGGTCGACTTGCCAGAACCGCTCGCACCGACGATCGCCGTGCACTGACCGGCGTCGAGCTGGCCATCGATCCCGTCGAGCAGCGGTGTCGAACCGTTGCGGACCGTGACGCTGTCGAGGACGAAACCCTGCACAGCTGCCACGCTAGCGGGCGCCCGGCGGCGCGGCGGCACCCCGGGTGCCGGTGAAATTCTCAGCCGCGAAGTCCAGCAGGTAGGGCAGGGCGATCCGGGCGGTGCGCCAGGTGTGCCATTCGCCCGGTTCCACGCGGACCGCGACTTTCTGCCCGTGCGCGGCGAGCTGCTGCGCGATCCACTGCGCGCCTCGCACGTCGGTCTTGGCCAGGAGGCCGGCGTGCAACATCACCGCCATGGGGAAGCGGAACCGCATCGTGGGTAGGTAGTCGTGCGGTGTGTTGGCACGAAGCGACGGCGTGCCGGCACCCAGTAGCTCCACGCCCGCGCTTCCGGGACTGTCCTCGGTCTCCGTGGAAATGATCTCCGAATACCATTCCTGGTTGCGCAACCCGAGGTTGAGGGCGCAGAAACCGCCGCCGCTCATCCCTCCGACCGCGCGGTCGCCGCGGTCGGGCAGGGTACGGAAGCGGGTGTCGACCGCGTGTAGGACGGTTCGCGTCAGGTAGGTCTCCAGCTGCGGCCCGTGCGGGACGTTCAGGCATTCCCAGTCGGTGCCCTGACCAGCGGTCCCGTCCACCGCGACCACGATCATCGGGGCTGCGGTGTGCGAGTTGACCAGCGTTTCCAGCGTCTGAATCGCCCCGCCACCGCTGAGCCAGTCATCGGGTCCGCCGCTGGGGTAGCCGTGCACCAGGTACACCACGGGATAGCGCCGGCCGGCTTGTCTCGGATCGTCGTAGCCGGGCGGTAGGAGCACCCGTGTCCGTCCTGACGGGATACGCAGTGCGCGGTCGGGCACCGACAGATCCACCACGCGCACGGCGGACGGAGTGCCGTGCGGAACGCCGTCGCGGTTGGGGAGGCCGCTGATGGCAGCGGGCGCATCGTCGGCGACGTTGCCGCCACTGGCGATCTCTACCAGGCGATCGAGGTCGGCCAGTGAACGTACGTATCCCACATAGCTGTTCAGCGCCGCGCCAGCTGTGCCGAGCAGCAGCGCGACCGGGACGAACCAGAGGGTGCGACGGAATGCCGAGGGACGGCTTCGCCGCCGCCATAACACCATCCCGCCAAGCGATCCCGCGGTCGCCACGGCCAGGACCGTGACCAGCAGGTAGGACTCGAATCCGCTGCGCGTGCCGGCCTGGTCAGTCACCGACACAGGCAGCAGCGGGCCCGGACCGATCGGTCCGTTTCGCAGCACGATCGTTTCCTCCAGAGCATGACGAATTGCGCGCACCGCCCAGTTGCGCTCAACCTTAGGGCTCCGCAGTGCCGCTGTGGGCGGAAATACCTGGAAGTGGTACGAAACGAACCGTTCGACAAGAGAGTGCGTTCGGAGCGTGATTCCTGGCGCGTACCGGTCATCGCGCCGCTCGTTATCCGAGCGCGCGGTGCTCGCCTCCCAACCACCAGGGTCGGGTGAGGAACGCTTCCGCCTGGAGTGCGGACAGACCGATTCGCGGCAGGTCGCGGGCGGAGTCGAAGCAGACGAAGCGCGGCTCCCAGCGTGGGCGGTACTTGGCGTTCGACCGGTACAGCGACTCGATCTGCCAGAACCGGGACGCCTCCAGCAAGGCGCGCCGCCACAGTCGCAGCACCGGCCCGGCGCCGATCCGCTCGCCGCGCGCGAACACCGAGCGGAAAACGGCGAAATTGAGCGAGATGTGCTCGACTCCGAGCGCGGGTGCCGCGCTGATCAGCTTGGTGATCATGAACTCGGTCAGCCCGTTGTCCGATTCCCGGTCCCGGCGCATGAGATCCAGCGACAGGCCCGAATCCCCCCAGGGCACCAGATGCAGCAGACCGTGCATTCGGCCGTCGGCGTCGAACGCGCGGACCAGCACGCATCGCCCGTCGTCGGGCTCGCCGAAACGCCCCAGCGCCATCGAGAAGCCGCGTTCGGTACTGCCGTCCCGCCACGCTGCCGCGAGATCCCGGACGCGGTCGATCTCCCGCGCGTCGAGATCGCCGAGACGGGCGACCTGGGCCGTGGTGCCGGCACGCTCGATGCGGTGGACGGCCTGGCGAACCGTGCGCATCTCGCGACCGGCGAGCGTGAACTCGTCAACGTCCACAATGGCCTCGTCCCCGAGCTCCAGCGCATCGAATCCGTACCGGTGAAAGACCTTGGCACCACGCTCACTGGCGGCCAGCACGCCTGGTACCCAGGCGTGCTCCCTTGCCTGCTCCAGCCAGGACTGGATGGCGCCGGGCCATGCCTCGACATCGCCGAGGGGGTCGCCGGAAGCGAGGCAGACCCCGCCGACGACGCGGTAGGCGATCGCGGACTTGCCGGTAGGCGAGAAGACCAGCGACTTGTCATCGCGCAGCGCGAAATACCCGAGCGAGTCCTGGTCACCGTGCGCGTCCAGCAGCTCTCGCACCCTTCGGGCCGCGTCCGCCGAGTGCACCGGCGGGGCCCCTCCAGCGCGCAGCAGCGCTGCCAGCAGCGTCAGCAAGGCGATGAGGCCGAGTACGCCGAGGACCAACTCGGAGCGTGCCTCCAGGTACGGGGATCGGTAGTCGAGCGGGCCGGGGAGGCCGGCGAGCCCGGCGGCGGCCTCGCCGATCAGGGCCAGCAGCCTGGGGTGGCCGACCAGGTCGTGCCGCCGGATCGCGAGGAAGGCGGTCCCGGCCAGCAGCCCGCAGGCCGGGACCGCGACGACGGCGAGCCACGCCGTGCGCCGGGACACCGGATCGGCGGCGGCCTTGAAGGCCGGCGCGGTGAGCAGCAACCCGACCAGGACGAGCCCGGCCAGCGCGGCTTCCTCGTAGTCCAGGCCCTTGATCACGTGCAACGCGGTGGCGCTGCCGGACAGGGCCACCGCCACCACCCAAGCGCGGTGCTTGCGACGCCGTAGCCCCTTCGCGACCCAGACCAGCGCGAACCCGGTGGCCAGCGCCGCCCCCGTGGCCACCGCCGGGGCGAACGGGGGCAGGAGTTCGATGACGACCTGGGTCCGATGGCGCCAGCTGGGTACGAGAGCGCTGACCACGGTCACAGCACCGAGGAACCACACCACCCGCGACATCCAGATCGGCGCCCACGCGGTCCGGCTGGACCACAGGCGGGACCAGGAGCCCACCCGCCGTGGTCGCCGCGCCGGTTGTGCCGGCTGCTCGGTGCCGATCTTGTTCCCCATCTCGCTGCCAAGCTCGACCTGCGGTTCCGTCCTGGATTATGACGGCTGCGCGACCCGGCGGCTGAGCAGGTCTCATCCGGTATGCGCAACGGTCAGCGGGCGCGCTCGGCACCCCCGTCCACGTGAATCACCTGACCGGTCACGTGGGCGGATTCCGGGGCCGCCAACCACCTGATCGTGTGAGCGACGTCCTGCGGAGTACCGACCCGTTTGGTGACGGTCTGCGCCACCATCGCCTGGTGTGCCTCCTCGGAAAGCCCGGTGCCGAAGAACTCGGTGTCCGGGATGTATCCGGGTGCTACGACGTTGACCGTGGTGCCCGCTGGACCGAGTTCTTCGGCCAGGGTGACCACGTAGGACGCGACCGCGGCCTTGGCGGCCCCGTAGGAGGCGCGCGGGCGATAGGCGGCGATCGATCCGATCAGCACCACGCGACCGCCGGAAGGCGGGAGCAACTCCCGCAGTGATTCCGTCAGCAGCACGGCGGTGAGCACGTTCGCTTCGAAGTTCGCCGTCCATGCCCTTGCCGTGCCGGCCAGCTCCTGGGTGTCCACCGTGCCGTTGCGCAGCGCGTTTCCGCCTGCGTTGTTCACCAGCACATCCACCCGGCCGTACTCGCTGGCGATCCGATCGCGGACTCGGCCGACCTGGTCTGGATCGGTCAGATCGGCAGGATGGAACGACACCGCTGCGTCCGGCGTCGTGGCGTTGATCTCCTTGGCGGTTCGGGCCAGCACTTCGGGGCGTCGCCCGAGGAGCACGATCCGCTCGCCCTCCCGGGCGAAGCTCTCCGCGGTCGCGCGACCGATTCCGGTCCCGCCGCCGCTGATGACCACTACTCGACTCAATGCCCGCTCCTTCAGCTTGCGGTCTGTCGACCGCCGATCATGACGAAGTGTCTGGTCACCCTGCCAGCGGTTATTTGTCCTGGGTTCCCGCGTCCGGGCATGGGATGACCAGGGGATGGGTAACACCTGGGTATGACCTATGTGATCACCGAGCCCTGCGTCGACGTGCTGGACAGGTCCTGCATCGATGAATGCCCGGTCGACTGCATCTACGAGGGCAGCCGCATGCTCTACATCCACCCCGACGAATGCATCGACTGCGCGGCGTGCGAGCCCGTCTGCCCGGTGGAAGCCATCTACTACGAGGACGACGTGCCCGATGAGTGGACCGAGTACACCCGGGCCAACGCGGACTTCTTCGAGGATCTGGGTTCGCCGGGCGGCGCCGCCAAGGTCGGCAAGATTGGCCGAGATGTTCCGCTGATCAGTGACCTTCCCCCGCGCACGCCAGAGTGAGCCCCGAGTAAGACCTGCCCCGAGTCAGACCTGCCCCGAGTCAGACCTGCCCAGAGTCAGATCTGGCCCGGACGCGGTCTACTCGTCGCCTCGGTCACCGCGCCACCGGAGATCGGTGGAGTTCACCCGCCGACCTGGCAGAGGGCTCGGCAGCGGGGTGCGGAGGCCGTCGAGCACGAGTGAGAGGTAGCGGTCCGGGGCCGCGGCCGCCAGCTCGTGGGAAATCGGGGGCAGCGGGCGGAGCAGCAGCGACAGGATGAGCGCGATGTCCCCCGCGCCGATGTCCGAGCGCAACGTGCCCTCGGCCTGAGCCGCCGCCACCAGGCGGTCCAGCAGCCCGATCAACTCCTGCCGGATCCGCAAGGCGTCCTCGTCTTCGGCAAGCACGCCTTGCGCTCGCGCGGAGTGCACGGCCAGCTGGACGGTCAGTCGCAGGCCGGTTCCGAGGTGGAGGAACCGGGTGAGCGCCTGCCACGCGTCCGGCTCCTCCTCGGCCGCCGCGCGGGCGTTGTCGAGCACCATTCGGAAGTTCTCGACGGCGACCGCCCGGATCAGCGACTCCCGGTCGGGGAACCGCCGGTAGAGGGTGCCGACTCCGACGCCGGCCGCGCGGGCGATCTCCTCCATCGGTACTTCGGTGCCCTGCTCGGCGAAGATCGCTGTCGCCGCCGCGATGATCTGGTCGCGGTTGCGGCGGGCGTCCGCCCGCAACCGGGTGGTCCCCGGGGTCGGCGCCGTGCCACCTGTAGTTTCCGCGCTCGCCCGCTCGGCCGTCACTGCTGCCTGCCTCGATCCACAACGCTGTCTGGACGGCGTGATTCTCGCATGCAAATAACTGGACGTCGTCCTTCCGTTTCGGTACCGTCAAGGATAACCGGAAGATAGTCCTCCAGATCCGTGCCGTTGAGTCGCTTCCGCAATGGGGTTCGCCATGACTGACGCCGTCGTCCACGACCAGCACGAGCACCCGACGTTTCCGATCGCGCGTACGTGCCCGTTCGACCCGCCTGCCGAGTACGGCCAGTTACGCGCCGAGCATCCGGTGGCGCGCGTGCGGACGCTCGGCGGCGGTACAGCGTGGCTGGTGACGCGTCATGCGGACGTGCGCGCGGTCCTCGGTGACCCGCGGTTCAGCTCAGACCGCAGGCGCGAGGGCTTCCCCCGGCTCGTGCCCGGGCAGGCGCAGGCCGTTCCCGCCCTGCGGCCAGCGTTGATCTCGATGGACCCGCCGGAACACACCCAGGCGCGGCGCGCGGTGCTCGGGGAGTTCACCGTCCGGCGGATGGAGGCACTGCGCCCGCGCATCCAGGAGATCGTGGACGACTGCATCGACACGATGCTGACCCTCCCGCGCCCGGTCGACCTCGTGCGGGAGTTCTCGCTTCCGGTGCCCTCGCTGGTGATCTGCGAGCTGCTCGGGGTTCCCTATGCGGATCACGAGTACTTCCAGACCCGGACCTCGAAGATGGTCCGCCGCAGCACCAGCGTCGAGGAACGGGTCGGGGCGATCACGGACATTCGATCCTATTTGGACGATCTCGTCACGCGCAAGGAACGGGAGCCCGGCGATGATCTGATCGGCCGGCAGATCGTCAAGCAGCGGGAGAGCGGCACGGTCGACCACGACGAACTGGTGAGTCTGGCGGTGCTGCTGCTGATCGCCGGGCACGAGACCACGGCCAACATGATCTCGTTGGGCACGGTGGGCCTGCTGGAGAACCCGGATCAGCTCGACGTCATCGTCTCGGACCCGTCGAAGACCTTGCCGGCCGTCGAGGAGCTGTTGCGCTACTTCAGCATCGTGGAAGGTGTGACCGCCCGGATGGCGCTGGAAGACGTCGAGGTGGGAGGGGTGCTGATCCGCGCCGGCGAGGGCGTGATCGCGCTCGGTCCGGCCGCCAACCGTGACCCGGAGGTCTTCGATCACGCCGACGATCTCGACGTCGAGCGGGGTGCCCGGCAGCACGTCGCTTTCGGATTCGGTCCGCACCAGTGCCTCGGGCAGAACCTGGCGCGGATGGAACTCCAGATCGTCTTCGACACGTTGTTCCGGCGTCTGCCGGGCTTGCGGCTCGCACGCCCGGTCGACCAGCTCCCCTTCAAGGACGACGCGAACGTTTACGGACTCTACGAGCTTCCGGTGACCTGGTAACCACACGACGTGGGGGTATGACATGCGAATCCGGGCTGATACCGAGCGCTGCGTGGGTGCGGGGCAGTGTGTGCTGACCGAACCCTCGGTGTTCGACCAGAACGACGACGACGGAACCGTGGTCCTGCGGACCGAGACCGTGGACGGGCCGGTCGCCGACGCGGTGCGCGAGGCGGTCGCCCTGTGCCCGTCGCAAGCGCTGTCTCTCGTGGATGATGAGCCGGCTTGATCTGAACCCGCCCGCCTGATTGGGAAACGGTCGAGTTCCACAATGGACTCGACCGTCGTCAGGTGCTGGTGCCAGGGTTTCTGACACTTATGCTGTTTTTGACACCTATGCTGGGGATAGCCCCGATGACAGTGATGGGCCCCGGACCGTGGTGATGGCAGGCGGTCGATATGACGACAAAAGTATTCGTCGTGGATGATCACGAGGTGATCCGGTGGGGCATCGCGTCCCTCCTGAAGACGCAGGCTGACCTCGACGTCGTCGGCGAGGCCGGTTCGGTCGCGGAGGCGCTGGTCTGGGTGCCGGAGAAGGCGCCGGACGTCGCGGTGTTGGATGTCCGCCTTCCCGACGGCAACGGCGTCGAGCTCTGCCGGGAGCTGCGGTCCCGGATGCCCGAGCTGCGCTGCCTCATGCTGACGTCGTTCGACGACCGGGACGCGTTGATGGACGCCATCCTGGCCGGCGCCGCCGGGTTCGTGCTCAAGGGAGTGGTGGGCGACGAGCTGGTCAAGTCGATCCGCACCGCCGGCGCCGGCGAGTCCCTGCTCAACGCCAAGGAGACCTCGGCGATGCTGGCCTGGCTGCGCAGGCAGCAGGAGCAGGACGACCCGCTGCGCGTGCTCACCGAGCGTGAGCGGGAAGTGCTGGAGCTGATCGGTGAGGGTCTGACCAACCGGCAGATCGGCGAGCGCATGTTCCTCGCCGAGAAGACGGTCAAGAACTACGTTTCGCAACTGCTGGCCAAGCTCGACATGAAGCGTCGCAGTCAGGCAGCCGTGCTGGCAGCCGAGATACGGATGGACCGCGACTCGCGAAACCGCACGTGACCGGGGATGGACTCCCGGGCATGGGGGAGCGATGTCCGCAGCGGCCCAGGCGTCTCACCGTGGTCCTGCCCAGGAGGCGTGATGTTTCCAGACCAGCGGCAGGTTGCTGCCGCACCCACCCCGCCGGTGACGGGTCGTGCACGGACGGCGGAGGAAGCGACGCTCGAACGGGTGTTGACGGCGTTGAAGGACCTCCGCGACGGCAACTTCCGCCGGCGCCTGATCATCAGTGGTGACGGCGTAGCGGCGGAGGTGGCCACCGTGTTCAACGAGCTGGCGGAGCGGGACCAGGCCCTGGTCGGAGGGCTGGTCGAGCTGTCGGACGCGGTCGGCCGCGGGGAGTGGCCGAGCGAGGGCCTGCCGATGTCCGGGCCGCCCGGCAGCGGCTGGGAGCTGGCGGCGCACTCGGTCAACGGCCTGCTGGAAGGGCTGCTCGGGCCGGTGAGCGAACTCAGCCGGGTGCTGTCCGCCGTCGCGGCCGGCGACCTGTCGCAGCGGATGCCGCAGCAGGGCAGGCGGACCTGGCCGGGCGAGCTCGCCTGGCTGAGCGGGACCGTGAACGGCCTGCTGGACCAGCTCTGGCAGTTCGCGTCCGAAGTGACCCGGGTGTCCCGCGAGGTGGCCAGTGAGGGGCGGCTGGGGGGCCAGGCGGACGTGCCGGGCGCGACCGGCACGTGGCGCGACGTGGTCGACTCGGTCAACTTCATGGCCGACAACCTCACCGCGCAGATGCGCAACATCGCGCAGGTCGCGACGGCGGTGGCCAGCGGCGACCTGACGCAGAAGATCGACGTGCACGCCACCGGCGAGATCCTGGAACTGAAGAACACGATCAACACGATGGTGGACCGGCTGTCGGCGTTCGCCGACGAGGTCACGCGGGTGTCCCGCGAGGTGGGCACCGAGGGCAAGCTCGGCGGCCAGGCGCGCGTCTACGGGGTGGCGGGTACCTGGCGGGACCTCACCGACAACGTCAACCTGATGGCGGACAACCTGACCAGCCAGGTCCGCAGCATCGCCACAGTGGCGACCGCGGTCGCCGGTGGCGACCTGTCGAAGAAGATCACCGTCGAGGCGAAGGGCGAGGTCGCGGCGCTCGCGGCCACCATCAACCAGATGGTCGACACACTGCGGGCGTTCGCCGACGAGGTCACTCGCGTCGCCCGCGAGGTGGGCACCGACGGCATCCTCGGCGGCCAGGCGCACGTCCCGAACGTGGCCGGCACGTGGAAGGACCTCACCGAGAACGTCAACCTGATGGCCCGCAACCTGACCAGCCAGGTGCGCAACATCGCCCAGGTCACCACGTCGGTCGCCAACGGCGACCTGTCCACCAAGATCGACGTCGACGCCCGGGGCGAGATCCTGGAGCTGAAGACGACGATCAACACGATGGTGGACCGGCTGTCGGCGTTCGCCGACGAGGTCACCCGGGTGGCCAGGGAGGTGGGCACCGAGGGCAAGCTCGGCGGCCAGGCCGAGGTTGTCGGCGTCTCCGGCACGTGGGAGCGGCTCACCGCCCGCGTCAACCACCTCGCCAGCAACCTGACCACGCAGGTCCGGGCCATCGCGGCGGTGGCCACCGCGGTCACCAACGGCGACCTCACCCGGCAGATCACCGTCGAAGCCTCCGGTGAGGTGGCCGAGCTCAAGGACAACATCAACCAGATGATCGAGAACCTGAAGGAGACCACGCGGACCAACGAGGAGCAGGACTGGCTGAAGACCAACCTCGCCCGCATCTCCGGGTTGATGCAGGGCCAGCACGACCTCAACGCGCTCGGTTCACTGATCATGAGCGAGCTCGTGCCGCTGGTCTCCGGCCAGTACGGCGCGTTCTTCCTCGCCCAGACCGAAGACGACGGCACGGTCGCGCTGGAGCGCACGGCCACCTACGGGGTGGACAGCGTCGAGACCGGCTCCGCAGCACGGTTCCGGCTCGGGGAGTCGCTGGTCGGCCAGGCCGCGCGGGACCGGGAAACGATCCTGATGCAGGGTGCCCCGAACGGGTACATCCGCGTCTCGTCCGGTTTGGGTGCCACGCAGTCGGTGAACGTCATCGTGCTTCCGGTGCTGTTCGAGGACCAGGTGCTGGGCGTCCTAGAGCTGGCTTCGGTCAACCAGTTCACCCAGGCCCACCGGGACCTGCTCGAACAGCTCAGGGAGACGATCGGGGTGAACGTCAACACGATCCTGGCCAACTCCCGTACCGAGGAGCTGCTCACCGAGTCCCAGCACTTGGCCCACGAGTTGCAGGCACGCTCCGAGCAGCTCCAGCGGCAGCAGGAGGAGCTGCGGCTGTCCAACACCGAGCTGGAGGAGAAGGCGGCGCTGCTGGCCAGCCGGAACCGGGACATCGAGGTCAAGAACATCGAGATCGAGCGTGCCCGGCAGGAGCTGGAGGAGCGGGCGCGCCAGCTGTCGCTGGCGTCGAAGTACAAGTCGGAGTTCCTGGCCAACATGTCGCACGAGCTGCGCACCCCGCTCAACAGCGCGCTGCTGCTGGCGAAACTGCTCGCGGACAACACCGACGGCAACCTGACGTCCCAGCAGGTCGAACTCGCCAACACCATCCACTCCGCCAGCAGCGACCTGCTGCAGCTGATCAACGACGTGCTCGATCTGTCCAAAGTGGAATCCGGGCACATGGGGCTGCTGCCGGTGGATGTGGAGCTGGGCGAGCTGGCCCGGCACCTCGCATCGCTGTACGAACCGCTGGCGGACGAGAAGGGACTGGAGTTCGCGGTCGTCGTCACGCCGTCCTGCCCCGCCACCATCGAGACCGACAAGAGCCGGCTGGAGCAGGTGCTGCGCAACCTGCTGTCCAACGCGATCAAGTTCACCGACGAGGGCAGCGTGCGGCTGGACATCCGTCCCGCGTCCTCCGACGAGCTGACCGACCCGGGTCGCCCGTCCGGGCAGTGCCTCGCGTTTGTCGTGCAGGACTCCGGGATCGGTATCCCGGAGGACAAGCTGTCCGTCATTTTCGAGGCGTTCCAGCAGGTCGACGGGACGGTCGCGCGCAAGCACGGGGGCACCGGGCTGGGGCTGTCCATCAGCCGGGAGCTGGCGGCGCTGCTCGGCGGTGAGTTGACCGTGAACAGCGAGCAGGGCCAGGGCAGTACCTTCACCCTCTACCTCCCGATCGACGTGCAACAGTACGAGCCGGAGACGACCGTGGCATCGGCGACCCGCTACGACGACGAGGTCAACGACGAGGTCAGCGACGAGGTCAGCGGCATGGACGAAGCGGCCGGTGACCTTCTCGACGAGGGGTGGCAGCTGGAGTCCGAACGCGAGGAGGTGCTGGCACCGGCCGAAGAAGCGCCGCTGGTGGATGCGGAGGTTCCCGACTCGCCGCGGGCTTCCGCCGCTGCCGAAGCGGCTCGGGGAACCGCTACCGAGGCACCTCGTTTCGATGGTGAGAAGGTACTCATCGTCGATGACGACGTCCGCGGGGTGTATGCGTTGACGACCCTGCTCGAACGGCAGGGCCTGAGCGTGCTGCACGCGGACAACGGTCTGGCTGGGTTGCGCGCGTTGCGGCACCACGACGACATCCAGGCGGTGCTGATGGACCTAATGATGCCCGAACTCGACGGCACTGCCGCCATCGCGGCGATCCGCACGATGCCGGACTATGAGGAGCTGCCGATCATCACCGTCACCGCGAAAGCGATGAAGGGCGACCGCGAGCGCAGCCTCGCCGCCGGTGCCACGGATCACGTGACCAAACCGGTCGACATCCAGCACCTGCTGCGGCTGCTCGCCCACCACTTGGGCCAGGAGAGAACGAGTGTGGAGCATTCCTGATCGACCACCTACGCGACCGCATGCCGCAGAGAGTCCTTAAGGTGAGCGTGATCTGATCGGTTCGGTCAAGGAGCGTGATCGCGGTCGTGGATGTCGAAGGTGATCGGCTTGAGCTGGCCATGGCGCGGTTGGCGACAGCTGACTCCAGCGGCCAGGAGCATCTGTTCTTCCGCATCAAGCTCGTACAGCACCTCTACGCGCAGGCGACGGACGCGGCGCTGGCTCCGCTGGGGTTGAACGCCGGGCGCTGGGTGGTACTGGTCACCATCCGGGACCATCCTGGCGCGTCCGGGGCGGAACTGGCGGCCCGGACGTTCCAGACCCCGCAGGCGCTCGGGTTGATCGCCGAACGCATGCAGGAAGCGGGACTGATCGAGCGGCGCCAGGGCACCGGGCGGACGGTGCGCCATCACCTGACCGTCGAGGGGACCGAGATGGTCGAGCGCGCCGCGGACGCGGTCCGCGAACTGGGGGCGGTGGCGCTCAACGGCCTCGACCACGAGGCTCGCCGGACGCTCGCGACCTCGCTCGATGCTGTGATGCGCAACCTCAGTGACCGGGCGCAGTCGCCCGACTGAGCGAATCAGGGATGTGACGCCCGTCATAGTGCGTGCGGGTGATATCACCCGGTAAATCCACTGGAATGTGATCGCGGTCGCAGCGCTTTCGGGTGGTCATCGGCCAGGGTCAACGACCAATGACTGCCCTGAACCAGCAGTGCACCTGGACGTTCCTGGACCGCGAATACCCCGAAGATCCCTACCCCGGGGCGCGCCCGGCGTGCTCGTTCGTGCATCTCGACGGGGTCGGCTACGCGGTTCAGCCAGACCGCACCCACCCGTCCGGTTGGAGTGTGCTCGGCAGTGACCCGATCGACCTTGACCGCTGGTTGGGATACCAGGGCGTCGCCGGGCTGCGGCAGCGGTGGCCGGTACTGGCGTACGGTTCCAACGCCTGCCCGGAGAAGATCACGTGGTTGCGGGAAAACCTCGGATTGCGCGGGCCGGTCGTGGTTCTGCGCGCGCGCTGCAAGGGGTTGGCGGCGGTGTGGTCCGCCGGCTATCGCAAGCGGGACGGCCAGCGTCCCGCGGTGCTCGCGGCGGCTCCGGGCATCGTCGAGGAGCACACGGTGTGGCTGGCGACTGCGGACCAGCGTCGCGTGCTCGACCGTTGCGAGGGACGTGGTCGCCGCTACCGTCTCGTGGAGCTGACGCCACCGACCGCGAACGTCCGGCTCGAAGACGGCAGTGTTCCGCGCGACCTGCTCGCCTACACCGCCGGCTCGGAGAAAGTGGCGCCGCTGCTGGTCGACGGGCGTCCCGTCCGGTGTGCCGAGCTTGCGCAGGACGGCGCGGCACGCCTGCGTGGAACTCCGGCCCGCACCGATGGACTGTCCTGCGTCGAGATCGCCGGCGAGCCAGCGACCCACAGCGTTCCGGTGTTGAGCGCGTAGTTCATGAGCAATCCAATCTGCGGATACCCCGGCCTTCAGGACGGGGAGGAGCAGACCCCGAGTGTTCTTCGGTGACCACGCGAGATCGCTGCTTACAAACTAGCCTGATATCATGTGAGCTGTGACTCGGACGCAGGTGAAGCGGGCGTATAAGTACCGCTTCTATCCCTCCGATGCGCAGCGAGGAGAGTTGCTGCGCACGTTCGGGTGCGTCCGCAAGGTGTACAACCTCGCGTTGGACGCGAGGACTCGCGCGTGGTTCACCGAGCAACGACGGGTGAACTACAACGAAACGTCGGCAATGCTGACCGAGTGGAAACGCTCGGAGGAGTTGGCGTTTCTTGGTGAGGTGTCGTCGGTTCCGTTGCAGCAGTGCTTGCGGCACCTTCAGGGTGCGTTCACGAGCTTTTTTGACAAGCGTGCGGCGTACCCGCGATTCAAGTCCCGTAAGCGCTCGAAGGCCTCGGCGGAATACACCAGGTCCGGGTTCAAGTACCGCGGCGGGCAGTTGACGCTGGCCAAGATGTCCAAGCCGCTGAATATCGTGTGGTCGCGTCCCCTTCCCGAGGGTGCGGAGCCGACCACGGTCACGGTCTCCCGTGACAGCGCGGACCGGTGGTTCGTGTCCATGCTGGTGGAAACCAGCATCGAGCATCACGAGCCCACTGATCAGGCCGTGGGCGTCGATGCCGGGTTGACGTCGCTGGTGACGTTGTCGACCGGCGAGAAGGTCACCAACTCGAAACACGAGAAGCGGGACCGTGCCAAGCTGGCCCGCGCGCAGCGGAATCTGGCACGCAAGCAGAAGGGTTCCGCGAACAGGGACAAGGCTCGCCTTGCCGTCGCCGGCGTGCACGCGCGGATCAGCGACCGCAGGCGGGACAACCTGCACAAGGTCACTACTCGACTCGTCCGTGACAACCAAACGGTCGTGATCGAAGACCTCAATGTGCGAGGCATGGTGAGAAACCGGAGTCTGTCGCGCGCGATCAGCGATGCCGCGTGGTCGGAACTGCGGTCGATGCTGGAGTACAAGTGTGCGTGGTACGGGCGGGATTTGGTCGTGATCGACCGTTGGTTCCCCTCGTCCAAGACGTGTTCCGACTGCGGCAAGCTTACCGAGAGTCTGCCGCTGAACGTTCGGGATTGGACGTGTCAAGGCTGCGGCGCCCGGCACGACCGGGACGTCAACGCGGCCCGCAACATCGTGGCCGCCGGGCTGGCGGTGTCGGCCTGTGGAGCTGGTGTGAGACCTCAACGGGAGTCCTCCCGGACGGGGCGACCGGTTGTGAAGCAGGAACCTTCCGGCGCGAGCCGGAAGGGGAATCCCTCGCCTTCAGGCGAGGGAGTGGTCAACAAGTCCATCGTGGCCCCTAATCGGCCCAACGTCCGTTCTTGACGAGCCTCTCATTGTGGCCGGCAGCCAGCCTCGTGACCGCCTGGGCGGTCAACGTGTCGCGGACCTCGGCGAACGAGCGGGCGGCCAGCTCGACATCCTCTGCCTTGTGCGCGGCTGACAGCTGCACGCGAATCCGGGCCTTGCCTTCCGGCACCACCGGGTAGGAAAACGGGATCACGTAGATTCCCTTGGCTACCAACGCGTCCGCCATGCGTGCGGCCAGCGCGGCATCCCCGATCATGACAGGGACGATCGGGTGCTCTCCGGGCAGCACGTCGAAACCGTGCTCGATCATCCGGGAACGGAACAGCCGCGTGTTCTCCCATAGCCGCCGACGTTGGCTGTCCGTTGTGGACAGAAGGTCCAGCACCTTCAACGAAGCGCCGACGATCGCGGGCGCCAGGGAGTTGGAGAACAGGTACGGTCGGGAACGCTGGCGCAGCAGCTCGACGATTTCCGCCCGCCCGCCGACGTAGCCGCCGCTGGCGCCGCCGAGCGCCTTGCCGAGCGTGCCGGTCAGGATATCCACCTTGTCCGCGACACCGAACAGCTCGGGCGTACCGCGACCGTGCTCGCCGACGAACCCGACCGCGTGCGAGTCATCCACCATGACCAGTGCCTGGTGGCGCTGGGCGAGTTCGCAGATCTCGTCGAGCGGGGCGACGTACCCGTCCATGGAGAACACGCCGTCGGTGACCACCAGCCGGTATCGCGCGTCGGCGGCTTCCTTGAGGCGCCGTTCCAGCTCTCCCATGTCCCGGTTGGCGTACCGCATCCGGCGGGCCTTGCACAGGCGGATACCGTCGATGATGCTGGCATGGTTGAGCTCGTCGGAGATCACCGCATCACGGTCGGACAGCAGCGTCTCGAACACACCGCCGTTGGCGTCGAAACACGAGCTGTACAGGATGGTGTCCTCGGTGCGCAGGAACCCCGAAAGCCGGCGTTCCAACTCCTTGTGCGGTCCCTGGGTTCCGCAGATGAACCGGACCGACGCCATGCCGAAGCCCCAACGGTCCATCGCCTCCTTGGCGGCCGCGATGACGTCGGGATGGTCGGCCAGCCCGAGGTAGTTGTTCGCGCAGAAGTTCAGCAGTTCGGCGCCGCCGACCTGGATGCCAGCCGCCTGCGCGCTGCCCAGGACACGCTCTTCCTTGTACAGCCCGGACTCGCGGATTCCGCCCAGCTGCGCGCGTAGATCTTCGCGGATGCTGTCGAACATGGTGCCTCCTCGACCCTCCTCAGTGGACAGTTCAACGCCGGGGAAACGTCTCAGGGGGACGTCTCAGGGGCAACCGGACGGGTCCAGTCGATGACGACCTTTCCGCAGTCCCCGGAACGCGCGGCGGCGAACGCGTCCTCGTGCTGGGCGTAACCGAACCGGTCGGTGATCACCGGTCGGATGTCCAGGCCGCTTTGCAGCAGCGCCGACATCGCGTACCAGGTCTCGTACATCTCCCGGCCGTAGATCCCCTTGATGGTCAGCATCCGGGTCACGATCCGGGACACCTCCAGCGGCACCGGCGAGGTGGGCAGTCCCAGCGCGGCGATCCGCCCACCGTGGGTCATGTTGTCGATCATGTCCCGGAGCGCCTCGGGGCGGCCGGACATCTCCAGCCCGACGTCGAATCCCTCGCGCATCCCGAGTTGGCGCTGCGCCTGCCGGATGGTGGTGGTGCGGACGTCCACGGCCAGGCTGACGTCGACCGCACGCGCCAGCGCCAGCCGGTAGTCGCTGACATCCGTGATCACCACGTTGCGCGCACCCGCGTGCCGGGCGACCGCCGCGGCCATGATCCCGATCGGGCCAGCGCCGGTGATCAGCACGTCTTCCCCGAGCACGGGGAAGCTCAGCGCGGTGTGCACGGCGTTGCCGAACGGATCGAAGACCGCCGCCACGTCGAGTTCCACGGGCTGCTGGTGCACCCAGACGTTGGACGCCGACAGGGCGACGTACTCGGCGAACGCGCCATCGGTGTGCACGCCCAGCCCGGTGGTCCGAATGCACAGGTGCCGGCGCCCCGCCATGCAGTTGCGGCAGGTTCCGCAGACCAGGTGGCCCTCGCCGCTGACCAGGCTGCCGAGGTCGACACCGTGCACGCCCGGCCCGGCCTGGACGACCTCGCCCACGAACTCGTGCCCGACGACCAGCGGCGCCGGCACGGTCCGCGCCGCCCACCCGTCCCAGGCGTCGATGTGCAGATCGGTGCCGCAGATCCCGGTGCGCAGGACCCGGATCAGCACCTCGTCGCTGTCGACCTCCGGCTCGGGCACCTCGGTCAGCCGTAGCCCGGGAGTCGCGGCGTCGGTCACCAACGCTTTCATGCCGCTCAATGTCGGTGATCGACGGTCGTTAAGTCCATCGACGATTTCTCGAAAGCTTTTTCAGTGCAGCTTTACAGCGCAGTTCGCCGGCTGCCAGGATGTGCGCTCGTGATCGACCCCCGACGGCTCCGAGTGCTGCGCGCCCTGGCTGATCACCGCACGGTGACGGCCGCCGCGAAGAGCCTGTACCTCACGCCGTCGGCGGTGTCGCAGCAGCTCGCCTCACTGGAGGCCGAGGTGGGCCAGCAGCTGCTGGACCGGCGCGGCCGGGCAGTGCGGCTGACCGCGGCCGGCGAGGTTCTCGCGTCCCACGCGGGTGTGGTGGCGGCGCAACTCGAACGCGCACAGGCCGACCTCGCCGCGTGCGCTTCGGGCGCGGCGGGTGAGGTCACCGTGGCCGCCTTCGCCACCGGGATCACCATGCTGGTCGCGCCCGCCATCGCGGAGCTAGCCGCCACGGCGCCTCGGGTGGACGTGCGGGTGCGTGACGTTGAGGGCCACGCTAGCGTGCCGATGCTGCTCTCCGGCGAGGCGGATGTCGCTGTCGCGATGGACTACCGTGGCGCGCCGCGGGACTCTGACGAACGGGTGGTTCGGATGCCGCTGTTCTCCGAACCGTTCGACATCGTGCTGCCCGCCAGCCACCGGCTGGCGACCGCTTCGCCCGAGCCCGTGCCGCTGGCGGATCTGGCGGAGGAATCCTGGATCACGCCCTGGCCCGGCAATCCCTGCCACGACGTGCTGCTGCTGGCGTGCGAGCATGCGGGGTTCGAACCGCACACGCACCACCTCTCCGATGACTTCCGGGCGGTGATCGCACTGGTCGCCGCCGGGGCGGGGGTGGCGCTGGTGCCGCGGTCAGCCCTGACCGCACCCCCGCCTTCGGCCTGCGGGGCGGCGAACGCCATGCCCGCTGACATCGTCTCCCGGCCCGCGTACGGCAGCCCGCGACGCAGCGTGTTCGCCGCGCTGCGTCGGGGCAGCGAGCGTCACCCGCTGCACGCCGTCCTGCTGGAGGCACTCCAGCACGCCGCCCACCGGCTGGTCTGACTCGCAGCGGTGCGGATAGCTCAAAAGGTATGAACTAGTTCCTTTCGTTCGGACGTGTTCGTCCGCCTCTGTCGTCTTGTCATCACGCCTTCATGGGTCGTTGACACCGGGTCGGTCTGCTGCTTCCATGTGGCGTCAAAGGTCTATGAATGGTCCAATGCTGCGCGGGTTGTCCGGTGCACACGCCAGTCGAAGGAGAGGCCGGTGGACGAGAACCCATCAGTTCCCAGCGGGGAAGCGCTGAGTGTCGACGGCTTGCGGCGCCTGGTCGAGTCGGGGCGGATCGACACCGTCCTGGTCGCGATGACCGACATGCAAGGTCGGCTCCAGGGCAAGCGCTGCTCGGCGCGCTATTTCCTGGAGGAGGTCCTCGCGCACGGGACCGACGCATGCAGCTACCTCCTGGCTGTTGACGTCGAGATGAACACTGTGGACGGATACGCGATGTCGTCCTGGGAAACCGGATACGGCGACTTCGTCCTCCGTCCCGACCTGGGAACCCTGCGGATCGTCCCGTGGCACGAAGCGACTGCCCTGGTGCTGTGCGACGTCCTGTGGGAGTCCGGCCATCCCGTCCCGCAGTCGCCCCGGCAGGTACTCCGGCGGCAGCTCGACCGGCTCGCCGAGCTGGGCCTGACCGCGTACGTGGGGACCGAGCTGGAGTTCCTGGCTTTCCGGGACAGTTTCGAGCAGGCGGCGCGCAAGGGCTACCGCGATCTCGAACCCGCCAATCAGTACAATGTGGACTATTCGCTGCTGGGTACCGGGCGGATCGAAC